>NZ_JAGRPF010000030.1 GCF_020439865.1 Prosthecobacter sp. | reverse complement strand
TTCAAGGACCAGCCATGGTCCATGAAATCGGCCGCCAGCCAGTCGAGCAGCTCCGGATGCGAGGGCGCGGCGCCTTGCAGGCCGAAGTCCGACGGCGTGTCCACGAGATAACCGCCCATGAGCGCGCCCCAAACGCGATTGACGAAGACGCGGGCGGTGAGCGGGTTGTCCTTGCTGGCGATGTGCTCGGCGAGCGCGAGCCGGCCGCTGTTGTTCGCAGGAAACGGCTCCTGTTTCGGATCGAGCAGTTTCAGGAAGCGACGTGGAACGAGATCGCCGCGTGTGTCCGGCTCACCGCGCAGGAAGATCTTCGACCTGACCGGTTTTTCTTTGTCCTTCACGATGATCGCACGAACCGGTGCGCCGTCGTTGTAAGTGATGAGTTCGGCGAGATCGCTCTTCTGAATGACCTCGGAGAGCTTCTGCTTCGCGCCTACAAGCTTTCCGCTCTTCTTCGCAGCGGCGACCTTCTTGTCGATGATCTTCTCCTTCGACTCAAAGTCGGCGCGTTGCTCCGCGGTGACGTCGTAACCGTCAATGAGCGGAAATTCGTCGATGAGATGCGGCGGCGGCTTGTCGGTGGAGGTGAAGACGCCGTGCAGCGAATAATAATCCGCCGTGGGCACGGGCTCGAATTTGTGATCGTGGCAGCGGGCGCAGGCCACGGTGAGTCCCATGAAGCCGCGCATCGTCGTGTCGATCATGTCGTCGGCGAAGTCATTCGGATTGGTCAGAAACGGCGTGACGGCGATGAAGCCGAGCGCGGCCTGCTCCGGCGAGCGATCCTTCAGGCCCATCAAATCGGCGGCGAGCTGCTCCTTGATGAACTGATCATACGGTTTGTCCGCATTGAACGCGGCGATGACGTAATCGCGATAGGTGAACGCGTAAGGATAGTAGCTCACCATCTTCGTGGCTGGCACGGTGGTGTTCGCCGTGTCTGCATAGCGCGCCACATCGAGCCACAGCCGCGCGAAGTGTTCGCCGAAGTGCGGACTCTTCAACAGATCATCCACCGAGGCAGGCTTCTCCGCGTCCGGCGGCAGTCCGGTGAAATCATACGACAAGCGGCGCTCCAAGATGTGCGGCTTGGCCTGCGGCGATGGCGTGAGCTTGTGCTCCTTCAGCTTCGCAAAGATGAAGCGATCGATCGGATGCTCGTTCCACGCCGCGTCGTCCGCTTTTGGCGGTTCCACCGCTCGCACCGGTTGGAAGGCCCAGTGCGTCTTCGCCTTTTCAAAGATCGCATCCTGGTCACCGAGCTTCGAGAATTCTGTCTCACCGATGTCCTGCTTCGGACCCGGCGCGCCCATCTTCACCCACTGCTCCAGCAGCGCCACCACCTCGGCGTCGAGCTGATACTTCGGCGGCATCGCTGTGTCCTCATCGCCATAACGCACCGCCTGGATCACCAGCGAGCCTTCCACATCACCCGGCACCACCGCCTGGCCTGAATCGCCGCCATCGAGCCAGCCCGACTGCCGGTCCAGCAGCAGCCCGCCCTTGCGCTCGCCCTCTGCTTCCGAGTGGCACTTGTAGCAATGCTCCACGAGCACCGGGCGAATCTTGTTCTCAAAAAACGCGGTGCCTTTGGCCGTCGCCTCACGTTTCGTTTCCGCTGCGTTGAGGGCGGTGGCGAGGGTGAGGAGCAAAAGCGGAGCAGCGGAGCGGATCATACGTGGGGGTCACGCTGAAACGCCGCCGTTTCACCGAGTTTTCGGCGAAGTCTTACCGCCGCCTGCGCGTGGCGCCACGCGCAGGCTCCAGAACCATGGGCTGAGGCTAGGCCAGCAGGTTCTCCCCGCGATTTTCCTTCTGCTGGATCGTCAGGGGCCAGCCGGGGAACTGATTCGTCGGCTTGCCATCGGTCGCATCAATGAGGAAGCGGAAGGACTCGATAAAGTAGGTCTTCTTCACCGTATCGAAGGTGATGAACCCAAAGCCGCTGGCCTTTTCGTG
>NZ_JAGRPF010000223.1 GCF_020439865.1 Prosthecobacter sp. | reverse complement strand
GAAAGCGCGGCGCGGTCGCCGTTGCGCAGCGTCATGTGCACGGCCCAGCCGGCGAGGGAGAAATCCGGCGCGGCCTGACGCACGATGAGACGATAGATGTTGTTCGCATCGCTGCGCGTGCCGCCGAAGAGATCGCGCACCTGCAGGCGATAGGTGCCGTCCTCCTTGACCTCAAACTTGCCGTTCACATCCGGCGAACCGGCGTCATACGGCGGGCCGTCGTAGGAGTAGCCGTTGCTCGTCGTCTTCATCGGCGGCGCGATGTCATAAAGCTCGGCCACGTCAGTGAACTTGCCGTCCTTTACCTGCTGCACGAGCACGAAGGGATCGGTGTTCAGTCCGAGACGCTCGCTCGCGACCTCCACCCACCACGTCTCGCCTTTCTTGGCGGTGAATTCGAAGGTGTCCACATCCGCCGCCGGAAAGAAGGAGCCTGCGATGTCGCATGGCAGCGTGATCTTCTGCGCCTGCTTGTTGTTCGGCTCGGTTTCATTCGCAGCGGCCGTCGCGGCAAGACCCACAGGCGGCCAGGACATTCGGCTCACGGTCGCCGTCTGCGGCTGACGTGGTGCAGGACCGGTTCCTGCCACTTCCTGCAGAGCGAGGCGGTAGAAATGACGTGCGCCGCCTTGATAAGTGAGGTCGTTTACCTTGATCAGGTAGGTGCCGTCCGCAGGCGGCGTGAAGTCGATCAAACCGCCTGTGCGATTCACCTTCAAATCGCCGCCCTTCGCGTCAGCGAGGATCAGCACAGGCGTAAGACGCGAATCAATCCCCGCCGCGGCACATTCGATCGCCACGCGCTTTCCTTTGACGCCTTGGAACGAATAAAAGTCCACCGCGCGGGTCGTCATGGTCGCGTTGCAAATCGAGCCCATCGAAAGCGGCATCGCAGTTTCGACCGAGTTGTTTGCTTTTGTGCGAACCACCTCCGGCAGCGTGTTCACCGAAAACGCGCGCACCGACGACACGCCAAGCCGCGACATCACCCGTGCATCATAGACGCCCGGCGGCACATCCGCGGCGATGCTCACCGCGAACTTGTTCTCCGCCACCGGCTTCGCCGTGATCTTCGGCGAGGAGAAGGTCAGCGCCGTCACATCCTCGATATTTTCACCCGTGATCGTGACTTCCACCGTCTGCCCGGCCTGTCCGCCCATCGGCATGACCGTGAGCAACCGAGGCAACGGCAGCGTGACCTGCTGGGCAAAGGCCGTGGCGGCGAAGAGGGAGAGGAGGAAAAGGATGCGGGGGAACATGACCACAAACCTACGTCACTAAAGGCGGCATCTATACACCGCCATTAGCACGATCCGGGATTGAGCCCGTCATACAACCTCGGCTCTGAGTGGATTGACCAGCTCCGTCACCCCGTGCTCCATCAGTCTCTGCAACAATGCCGCTGCACCATGCTGCAACTTGAAATCCATCTCGTTCGTGGTGATCGGGATGATGGCGTAGAAGTTGATCGTTTTTTCATCTGAAACGCACAGCCGGTGGAATCCATCTGGGACCATGGCAGGATGAAAGACCAAGAACCCGGTGAACGGCAGACCTATGGCCAGCGGTTCGGCCGGATCTCCATTGGGGATGGTATGAGACGGCCCGATCCATGTGTCATACTCATGAGGAAGCCGTGCGAGCTTCTTCAGCCAGCGCACCGGCCAGTAGTTTCTCTCGTCGTTGAAATCCGCCGGACCAACCTCCCCCATTTGGCTTTGCGCGAGCTTCCATTCGGCCGGCAGGCAGATCATCAACTCCGCATGACGAAATTCTTCGGCTCCGGAAGGAACAGTCATGGGTCTGTCACTCATGCCCGATGTGACAAGAGTGTGGAATGGCCGGTCCGGCGTCGGCGGCACGAAATGCACGTCCAGGTGAACCTGGTCTGAAATGATTTCGTGAAACACATGCGAAACTGCACCGATGTGCTTCTCAACATGGGCCTCGATCACCTGGATGTCAGGCCCACCAACCGCCAGTTGAAACTCGTGGGCGGATGGCTTGTGACGGAGAACCTTGCTTCCTCCTGGCGTGACATCGGCCTGAGCTTCAGGAATAGGAGGCGGCCTCTTGGGGGATGAAGACGGGCCTTGTGGAATGGGTGGCGGCAACGATTTGCGCGTCGGTACAGGCTTGCCATGCAGCACCGGCCAAGGCACCACGGCAAACGGGCCGCCGCCCGGATGGACCATCAATGGAACAAAAGGACAGGATTCTCCGTCACCAACCAGTTCATTCATTGAAATTCGTATGTCGAACAAAGCTGCTGGTAGTCTCTGAGTTTCCCTGACGGGAAGCACCTGCCTGCGCAAGGCGCGATAACTGTCATTGGCGATGATGCGGGCGCATTCCGGCATCGTTTTCGAACCGCCTTCCATGTATGCCTCGGCAATCATTTCTCCAAGAAGGGCCGCGTGAACGACGGAGTCCACGTCCTGCTTCCGTGATGCGACGACGGCCACAGGACAACGACGACTGAGGTCTTCGGAAATTCTCGTGTTGCCTATCACCATGCCGGCAAACAGAAGTTCGCCTTCGGTTGCCAGACGCCGGTAGCCCTCTCGCAATTTGGCACTCCGCATTTTCATGAAATGCCCTTTCCTCATGACCGTGAGGATTGTCTTGATGAGCAGCCCTTCATGCAACTCTCCGTAAACCTTTTCAAAGGCGGGTGAGATGAGCCATTCACGAGCCCGCTTTTCAAACAACTCCCGTTGCGACAACATCTCGGCGACCGATGCTGTCAAGGCAGCCGCCGCAGCGGCAAATTCATTATCAAATGGCTGCTTATTTTGTGACATCACGAGCGATAATGACGGCTCGATTTACGTCAGACAAGAGCAATTCAACGCCTCAGTGATTGTAGAGGAACTCCTTCGTGTTCAGCAGGGCCCAGAGAAGGTCTTCGTAGCCGTTGCGTTTGGCGCGTTGGGAATCGAGCGGCTTGCCGGCCGAGTCGGTGCGGGGCTTGAGCAGATGCGTTTCGGCGATCTTCACTTCGTCCGCAGTGGGTTCGCGGGAATACGCTGCGAGATAGAGTTCGCGAATGCGCTTGGGCTCGGGCATCTCGGCCTTGGTGAGCATCTCGGCGCGACCGCCGCTGGCGGTGAGCTTGGCCTTCACGTCGGACGCATTCATGAGATGCAGGCTTTGCGCGAGGCTCGCGGACTGCACGCGCTCGCATTCGCAGACGCTCGCGCCTTCGGGGCGACCGAAGACCTTGAGGAAGGGCGAAGCGCGATTGTAGCTGTTGTCAGGCAGCGAGACGGCGCGGGTGCCGGGTGGCAGGTCGGCGAAGTCGGTCTTTGAACCGGTGACGGTGTCGATGCTGTCGAGCAGCACCTCGGCGGTCATGCGTTTCGGGTAGAAATGTGAGAAGGCCTGCAGATCGACGGCATTGTACTGGTTCGGCATCGCGCTGAGCTGGTAGGTGTGACTCTGCGTGATGAGACGGACGACGGCTTTGAGATCGTAGCCGCTGTCGGTGAAACTCTTTGCCAGCGCGTCGAACAGCTCCGGATTCGTTGGTGGATTCGTGTCGCGCAGATCATCCTCGGGCTCGACGAGACCACGTTTGAAGAAGTGCTTCCAGTAGCGATTCACGAGCGACTTGGCGAAGAAGGGATTGTCCTTCTTGCTCATCCAGTCGACGAGCGCGAGACGCGGATCGTCATCGGGTGCGATGTCGAGTTCGGGCTCGCCCAGACCGGCGGGCTTAAGCATGACGCGGGTTTTGCGATGCTCCGTCTGTGCGACGCCGCGCTTGTGGAAAATGAGGTCTTCACCGGCAATGGCGGTCGGCTTACGACCGATCTGGCTGAAGAACGCAGCGAGGTGGTAGTACTCCGCCTGCGTCCATTTCTCGAAGGGATGATGGTGACACTGCGCACACTGCATGCGCACGCCGAGGAAGAGCTGGGCCACGTCCTCGAGCTGCGTCGTCGGCTCCTTGACGCGCTTGTACCATGCGACGGGCGGATTTGAAACGATCGTGCCGGTAGAGGCGAGGATCTGGCGGACGATCTGATCGTAAGGCGTGTTGGCCAGCAGGTTGTCACGCATCCAGGCGTGGAAGGCGAAGTTCGCGGTGATGTCCGCATTGTCCGCACGCTGGTTCTTGAGAAGCGCGGTCCATTTGTTCGCGAAATAGTCGGCGTAGTCGGGGCTGTTCAGCAGCGCTTCGATGACGCGGTCCCGTTTGTCAGGCGCCTTGCTGGCCAGGAAATCCTTCGTCTCCTCCATCGTGGGCAGACGTCCGGCTATGTCGAGCGAGACGCGGCGCAGGAAGGTGGAGTCATCGCAGATGGGCGATGGCGGCACGCCGATCTGCTTCAAATTGGCGAAGACATGCTGGTCGATGAAGTTCTTCACCGGCGGCAGTGAATCAACCGGCGCACCGAGCGGCACCGAGACGCTGCAAACAGAAACTTTGCCGCCGAAGCGCACCATCACGGCCACATTGCCGGGAATATCGAGCGTCTTGATGAGGCCCTGCTCGCTCGTCTCGGCCATGGCACGGTCGTTGGCTTCAAACAGCGCGAGCTTCGTCACGTCACGGCTGCTGCCGTCGGAATAGCGCGCCATCACCTTGAGTTGCT
>NZ_JAGRPF010000222.1 GCF_020439865.1 Prosthecobacter sp. | reverse complement strand
TCCGGCTCGTGACGGTGAAAACAAGCGACGGCAAAACGATCACCGGCAGTCTGGAGGGCGAGGACGATGAACGCGTGGTGCTGAAGCCGAATCCGCTCGCGCCGGACAAGAGCGAGATCGGCAAGGCAATGATCAAGGAACGCACGATCTCCGATGTCTCGCCCATGCCCGCCGGTTTGCTCAACACGCTCAAGGCCGACCAGATTCTCGACCTGCTCGCGTGGTTTGAGGCGATGAAGTGAAACGACTTCTCCTTAGTTGACACGTATCAGCGCATTTCCCATACTCGCGTCCCAATGTCTCACCGAACCACGCCTTCCCTGCTGCCGCGAATTGCGCGGCTGGTGGTTGTGGGTGCGATCTGTCTGTCGCTCGGCATGCACTGGGCGCTGTTGCAGGGCATCGCTTGGACGGGGATGTTGATTTCCTTTGCCCGCGAAGGAGCGGTGATGGAAGCGGTGCAGAAGACCTTCGACGGCCAGCATGGCTGTCCTCTCTGTCACAAGGTCAAGGAAGGCCGCGATGCGGATCCCAGCCAGCCTCAGCAAACGGGCCAGTCCGTGAAGAAGATCGATGCGGTGCTGGTGCCTATTACCCGCCTGATCGCTCCTGCGGCAGAAACTGTTTCCTTCGTGATGACTCACGAAACTTTGGTGCGACGCAGCAAGCTGCCGGAGACGCCGCCGCCCAGACGCGAAGTGGCCTGAGGCTCGAACGCACGATCGCATCACACGGTCGTGATGGATCTCGCGCCCGGCCATCCTCCTTAGAAGCGGCAGCATCGCGCCACGGGCACACGGGCCTGTGGATTTTCATGCGTGACTGCCGTGGAGGCCCTTTCTGGTGAGCAGAGTGACACGGCGCAAGCTGTGTTTCCATCAGACGCCCCCGTCCGGCCGTTTTCCGGACGGGGGCGCAAAACTCACATCGCGCCACATCGCGCACCGACTTTTCATTTCCACTTTCCGCTTCGTTTTCATGAAACCATTTCCATTTCTCCTCCTGCTTTCTCTGACCAGCACAGCGTTCACACAAAACGCCGCACCCACGAAAACCACGCCGACTCCGCTTAAGGAAGTCATCATCGACGCAAACAAATCCCCCTCTCTCACGGTTCCCAGCCTTGAGGAAAAAAAAGAACAGCTCGCCAAGACTGTGCCCGGCGGTGTCGCCGTGATCGATGCCGAGCAATACAAGACCGGTCGTGCGGCCACGCTGAAGGACGCGCTGGACTTCGCGCCCGGCGTGCTCGTGCAGAGTCGCTTCGGTGCGGAGGAGGCGCGCATCGCGATCCGTGGCTCCGGCATCCAGCGCACCTTCCACGGCCGCGGTTTGTGGCTGATGCAGGACGGCATGCCGCTGAACCTCGCCGACGGCGGCTTCGACATGCAGGCGGTCGAACCGATGGCTGCGCAGTACACGGAAATCTTCCGCGGTGCAAACGCGCTGCAATATGGCGCAGCGACGCTCGGCGGTGCGATCAACTTCATCTCGAACACCGGGTACACCGCCTCGCCGTTTCAAGCGCGCTTTGAAATCGGCAGTTTCAACACACGGCGTGCCCAGATCTCCTCCGGCTTTGTGAGCGGGAACACGGACGTCTATGTCAGTATCACCGCGGCGCACACCGACGGCTTCCGGGACTGGAGCGAGCAGGAAAGCCTGCGCGTCTTCGCCAACATCGGCACGAAGATCAGCCCCAACCTTGAAAACCGCTTTTACATCACCTGGGTGGACAGCAAGTCCCAGCTCCCGGGCAATTTGACGAAGGCGCAGATGGAAAACAATCCGCAACAGGCCGCCGCGGCAAACCTCGCCGGCCGCCAGCGTCGTGATTACCGGCTCTTCCGTCTCGCTGACAAACTCACCTACTCCGACGGCGACCAGTCGCTCACCCTGTCCACGTTCTGGAGCTGGAAAGACCTCGATCATCCCATCTTCCAAGTCATCGACCAGCTCAGCAACGACCTCGGCTTCGACCTGCGGTATGACGGGCACAACCGCCTGTTTGGCCTGGAGAACGACCTCACCGTTGGCACCGGCTTCATGTATGGCAACACGCAGGACCAGCGCTTCCTCAACGTCGGTGGTCAGCGTGGCGCGAAGGTGGCGGACTATGAGCTACAAGCCATCAACTACAGCCTCTACTTCAACGACGTCCTACACCTCACGGAGCGATTCTCCCTCACCGCAGGCCTTCAGTGGCTCTATGCCAACCGCGACTTGAACGAGCAGACCCTGTTCGGGCCGGACAACACCGACCGCATCTCCTACACCGGCATCAGCCCGAAAGCGGGGCTGATCTACGAGATCGATCCGCAGACGCAGATCTATTTCAATGCCAGCCGCAGTTTCGAACCGCCGACCTTTGGCGAGGCCGTGCCGGTCGGAGCCGGCGGCATCCTGCCGCTGCAGGCGCAAAAGGCCACCACGCTCGAAATTGGAACCCGTGGCGACCGCGATCGCGTCTCCTGGGACTTCAGCTACTACTATGCATGGGTGGACCGCGAGCTGCTCGCCCTCGGTGTGCCGGGCGTTGGGGCCACAACGACCACGAACGTCGGCAGAACCATCCACCAGGGCGTTGAATTCGGTCTCAGCGCGGATCTGCTGCGCAATCTCACCACCGCCAGCGACACAGACTTCGACCGTGTCACCCTGCGTCAGAACTTTTTCTGGAACGACTTCCGTTTCAAAGACGATCCCACCTTCGGCGACCGCCTCATGCCCGGCTTCGCACCGTTTTACTACCGTGCCGAGCTCGTCTATCAGCACCCCTGTGGCTTCTACTGCGGTCCCAATCTCGAGTGGTCGCCGCATCGCTATGCCGCGGACCTCGCACGCACCACATTCGCAGACCCCTACGCGCTGCTCGGCCTGAAGATCGGCTACCGCACCAAGAAAGGCCTCTCCTTCTTCATCGAGGCCCGCAACCTCACCGACGAGGTGTACAGCCCCACCACCAACGTGGTGCAAAACGCCAGTGTTCCTGCGCTCGGCGGGCCGGCGGTCTTCCTTCCCGGCGATGGCCGCGCGTTCTACGGCGGCATCGAATTTAAATGGTAGGCGTTGTGCTCCGCAAAGGGCGAAGAGGCACGATTCGTTCTTCCCCGCTCAAAGTCCTTTGCGGAACTCTTCTCCCTTCGCTCTTTGCCCTCTGCTCATGAACTCCCGTCTCATCCGCAAACTCCATCGCTGGCTCGGCCTCGCCTTCAGCGTCTCCGTGCTCATCGCCTCCGGCAGTGGTGTCATCCATAATGTGATGACACGCACGCAGGCACCGCCGCCGCAGGCGAAACCTTCCGGCGGCGGCATGGACGTGAATGCGATCCAGCTCAGCGTCGCGGAAGCCGTGTCGAAACTCAGCGAGGCAAATCCCGAAGTGCAGGCCGTGAACCTGCGCGGCATCGGCGGCGTGCCGTGGTATCAGATCTACACCAAGAGCACGCGTGCGCCGCAGTACGTCAGCGCTGTCGATGGCAAAGTCGATCCCGCGATGGATGAAGCCTATGCCGCCGAGATCGCGAAGAACTTCCTCGCCGGAGCGGAGGTGAAGAAGACGGACTTCCTCACCGCCTTCAACACGGAGTACATCAACATCTTCCGCATCCTGCCGGTGTATCGCTTCGATGCAGGCGACGCGCTCGACACACGCGTCTATGTCTCGACCACGACGGGCAGCGTGACGCGCCACACCGACAAGCAGCGTCAGTTTGAAGCGACGATCTTCACGAACCTCCACAAACTCGGTTTCATCCGGGACAAGGACACGCGCGATCTGGTGCTCACGGTGGTGACGTTCGGCATTTTCCTCGTCGCCTGCCTCGGCATCGCGCTGTTCTTTGCCACCCGGCCAAAGAAACGATGAAACTCGGCGGCGATTGGGTACGATTGAACATCATGCGCCGCTCCTTCCTCATCTCCGCTGCTGTTATCATCTCCGCCGGCCTGCTGCACGCGCAGGCGCCCGTGGCGGAACTTGTGTCTGTGGAAAAGATCTGGGACAAGGCCCCGCACAACGGCTACACCGACCTCACGCGCTACCAGAACCTGTTTTACTGCTGCTTCCGTGAAGGCGCCACTGCGACCAAGAGCGAAGGCTCCATCCGCACCCTGATTTCCGCGAGCGGCAGCAACTGGATCGACAACACCTTGGTCAGCGAACCTGGAACCGATCTGCGCGATCCCAAGCTCATCGTCACACCGGATGAAAAGCGCTTGTACCTGCTCTGCGGCGGCCAGTCCGACTCCCAGGGCGTGCAGCCGCGCTACTCGACCTCCATGGACGGCAAGGTGTGGACGCCGATGCAAAAGCTGCTGGCCAAAGGCGACTGGCTCTGGCGCGTGTCGGTCAATCCGGCCGACAAACGGTTTTACGGCGCCAGCTTCAACATTCACCCGAACTCTGGCGGGCCCGCACCCGAGAAGGAGTGGTCGCTGAAGACCTATGCGAGCGGCGATGGCTCCGTGTGGCAGCTTTCCTCGATCATGAACGTGCCGGGACAGCCGGCGGAGACGACACTGCGTTTCCTCAAGGACGGCAGCGCGCTCGCCTTGGTGGCGCGTCAGGGCGGCGACCGCAAAGGCGTGATCGGCATGGCCAAGGCTCCCTATCGTGAATGGACTTGGGCGGCGACGGGACTGCCGCTCGGTGGCCCGAACTTCATCGAGCTTCCGGATGGCAAGATCATCGCCGGCTCACGCGGATTCGGCGCCACGCCCGGTCCGCATATGGTGCTGTTCGCGATGACGCCCACCAGCCTCACACCGATTCTCGAACTCCCCAGCGGCGGCGACTGCAGCTATCCTGGCCTCTACTGGCACGATGATCTGCTGCACGTGACCTATTACTCCAGCCACGAAGGCAAAGCCGCGATCTATTACGCACGGGTGCGGATCAAGTAGGTGGTCTGACGTTTGAAGTATGGCGCGGCGGAAGTAGAGCGTCCAGAGCTAAGCGAACTAGCGGTGTTATCCGCCACCGCCACCACTGACTTGTTCTGCCGCTTCAGTTTCTTGGCGTAGTCGCGAGAGTTCCATTGAGCACCCCCGATTTTCAAGGTGCTTGCGAACCTGAATCAAGCCTTCAAATCGATCGTTCTTTTCGAGAATTGCCGTCTCCAGAACAGCAACGTCGATCGGATCAGTCTCGAGGTCAGGATCTCGGCGAAATTCGAAAACCGCAGACGAAACGGTGTGAATCAATCCGAGGAAGGAGGAGTGCTCGTTGAGCTGGAGAAACACTGGCTTCACGGGGCAGCCCGAGAAGTCGTAGAACTCAAACACGCGCGCCTCAACGTCCACTCCTTCGAATTCACGCCGTGCGTCTTCCAGTGTTTCGCAAAGCTGGAGAACACCGTCCTCGCGAAACACAAATAGCGGCCATTCGAGCTGAGCCATATTCTTGACAGAACCAGTAGGTGAGAAGCAATTCCGTCGAACAGGACAACAATGTTATATCCGACAGAGCTGTCAGTTAACGCTTCACTCAACCATTGAACGGAGACCCGTTCTGGCGAGCTCACACCAAATCCGCACGCGTGAACGCGGCGACGACGGGATAGCCTTTGCTCTCGATGGCTTCGCGACCGCCTTCATCGCGATCGACGAGAATGAGCGCGAAAGCGATCTTACCGCCTTCTTCTTCGATGGCTTCGATCGCCTTCAAGGTCGATCCGCCGGTGGTGATCACGTCATCGACCGCGACGACGAGCTGGCCTTCGGCAAAGTTGCCTTCGATGCGCTTGCCGCGGCCGTGGCCTTTCGGCTCCTTGCGCACGGTGAAGGCGGGTACCGGAGTCGCATCGCCGGCGTGAATCGTCTGCATCGCCACCGCGAGGGAAATGGGATCGGCTCCCATCGTCAGTCCGCCGATGGACTGCACCTGGACGCCGCGCTTTTCCTCTTCGGCGCGCATCAGACCATGCAGCACACGACCCACGAGGACGGCTCCGCGCGCGTCGAGCGTGGTGACGCGGCAATCGACATACAGATCACTCTCCTTGCCGGAGGCGAGGGTGAATTTGCCGGTCTTGACGGACTTGGCTTTGAGGAGCTGACGGAGTTCTTCGCGGTCTTGCTGGAGGGACATGGGGGCTTGAATGCTAGAGGCTGGAGGTTTCGTTGCTGGATTCGGTGGCGGCAGGTTCTGCTTCGCCTTCGGAAAGGGCTTCTTGAGTCGGATCTGATTCGTCGGTGCTGACAGGATCAGCGGATTCGGCGTCGGCGGGCTCTTCGGGGAACTGCTCCGGCTCTGCGCTGGAAACCTCGCCTGACTCGTCCGGAGCATCGGTCGCAGGCACCACGCCATCGACGGTGAGAGTGACGCCCACGGCTTTCGCCGCTTCTGCGGCGGGACCGCCGAAGGCGAGGATGGTGGCGACTTCCTCCTGGATCTGCGCAACTTCGTCGAGCTTCAGCTCAGGATCACGCACGATGAAAATCTCGCCGGTCTTTTTGTTCTCGTAGAAGAGCATCTTCGCGCCATCCACTTCCTTCTCGGCGGTTTGTACGATCTGGCGCTTTCGCTCGAGCATCAGGGCGAGGATGTAGCGGGCGTTTTCGGTCATGGGATCGCCCTCCTCGATGAAGCGCTGGAGCAGTTCATGCGCGGTTTCCTTCGGGGCGATCTCGGGCTTGGCCTCGACGATCACTTTCTGGTAAACGGTCTTCCAGGAGGCGATCGGTTTGCGCTGCTCGATTTCCTGCGCCCAGGCCTCGGCACAGACGTCGCGACGCACATAACCGTTTTCATCCGGATCAAAGTAGATGGCGGTGTGAAAGCTCTCTCCGTCCTCGAAGGGGCGTGCGGTGAGCGCGCATTCATGCGCGCGGCTGCGGATGGACCAGTTTTGCTGCATCAACGATGTTTAAAGTTTCAGGTAGGAAGTTTCAAGTTGCGGAGGCGCCGGGCAGGGAGGCATCCCCGCTGCGATTGCGCGGACGCGCGATCTGAGGTTTGAGCTTGGAGAACTTGAACTTGAAGCTGGGCAGGTCGCGGTTTTGCGAGCGGTAGTGGAACAGCACGAGACCGAGCGAGCCAAACAGCAGGTGCGGCATCCAAACCGTGAGCCAGGGCGGCAGGTGCCCGCCTTTGCCCAGATTGAGAAACAGATTGTTCGCGAACATGTAGATGAAGAAGATGAACACGCTGACGGCGATGCCCCCCACCGAACCACGCCGCGAATAGGCGACACCCAGCGGCGCGGCGACGAGCACCAGACTCAGCGCCTGCCAGGGCAGGGCAAAACGATGCCAGAAATGCGTGCGAAAGGACGCGAGCTTGTCGTCCGATGCCTTGGGATGCGCACGCAGGTAGGAGATGATCTCCGGCACGCTCATGAAATCCGCCTGCAGGGCATAGCTGACGATGCTCCAGGGTGTCTCGTCGATTTCAGGAACCTGAAGGACACGCTGGTGGTTTTTGTCTTCCGGAAACAGCCGGAAGTCCGTGACGACGCCGTTCTGATAGACCAGTTCCTTGCCATTATAAAAACGCCAGCCGGTTTGCGGCGTCCATCCCGCAGTGGGCGCGATGATCGTGCGTGACGGCTGGCCCTGCTCATTTACCTCACGAATCTGGACGCCGTGCAGGCGCTCCCGGCCACTGCGCAGGGAAAAGGGAAAAGTGCCCACATACCAGGTGCGCTGCGTTTGTTCGTTATGGAACATGATGGCGGACGCCATGATCGAATCCGGCGCATGCTGGCTCATGGCTCGAAAGATGGCCTCACGATTGCCTTCAGCACGGGGCGCCCAGTAGTAGTTGGCCACCATGTTCAACATGCAGGCGTACACGCTGCAGACAAAGATCGGCCGCAGCACCTGAAGGAGACTGCGCCCCGTGCCCAGCATGGAGATGAGCTCATTGGCCCTCGACATGCGGGTGAGCGAGTAAAGCACCGCGAGCAACAGAGCCACCGGCACAATCTGTGTGTAAATAAAAGGCAGCACGCCGAGGTAAAAGCGGATCACATCTCCCACGCTGGACTTGGAGTCTTGAAAGTCCTTCAGATTGTCCAGCAGATCCATGATGATCCACAGAGTGAAGAATGACACGAAGCAAAAGACCAGCGGATGCAGGAACGTCCTGAGCGTGTAGCGCTCCATGATGCCGATGCGTCGGTAGTATTGCAGAGCGAACGGTACCGAGATCAGCGCCAGCGCGATGAACACCAGCTTGAAGGCAAACGCGGTCGGAGCGGGAGGCTCGCCAATCTCCGTCATTTGCGAATGCGCGATGTAGTCGACCAAGTCGCTCGCGATGGCCCAGACGGCCACCGACCCACAGGCCACGCTCACGGGAAGCATCAAACGGCGAAGGTCTCCCCAGCACCGCCAGATGACGAGCAGCAGCACCGGCACTCCGAGCGTGACCCAGAGGTTGAGATAAGGCAGCACGCCGGAGAGCACCAGGATGCTTCTCGGTACATCCATCTGCGCCTGTTGTGCCTGCTGAATCGCCACGCCCACCGCATCATCCGGATGCGTGCGGTGCCAGCCCAGCATCATTGAAACGACCAGGACGGCAATGGCCATGCCAAAGGAGCTCCGTCCCAGGTAGGGGAGTTCACGAGCCTTTTGCCAGGCCTGGATCACACGTTGCAGCCACTTCATGCCAGAGAGGGGAGCCGAGAGTCGGCGAGAGGGCCGGATGCGTCAAGGCTGCACGACCACAGCACAAAAAGAAGCCCGGAGGTTTCCCTCCGGGCTTCGAGTGAGTTGAGGTGCGGTGAATCAGTTCACGTCCAAGCAGACGCCTTCTTTGGTGCTGCGGGCGTAGATCTTGCCACCGGCGAGGACAGGGTAGCTCCACACTTTGCCTTCGAGGACGTCTTTGCGGGCGACTTCGCTGTACTTTTCCGGATTGGCCGTGGCAACGACGACTTCGCCCTTGTCGCTGGTGGCGACGATCTTGTCGCCAACGAGGATGACCTGGCCGGGGCCGAAGCCAGCTTCCTTCCATTTGTCCTGGCCGGTGCGGATGTCGACGCAGGCGAGCGGGCCGCTGCCGTATTCTTTAAAGCTGAACATGCCATAGAGGTAACCGTCCTTCACGACCGGGGTGCTCCAGTGATTGAAGCACTCGTTTTCACGACGCCAGATCTGCTCGGCGGACAGTTTGCTGCCTTTCTTGCTGAGCTTGAAGGCACCTGCGCCGACGCCGTAACCGGCGCTGCAATAGACGATGTCTTCAAACACGACCGGCGAGGCGGCGGTGCTCACTTTGTAGGGGAACTCGGCGCGCCAGAGCACGTCGCCCTTCTTCGGCTCGACGCCGACGAGGCCGCTCTGCGTGAAGAAGATCGCCTGATGCACGCCAAGCACGTCGGCGATGATCGGAGTGGCGTGCGTCATCTTGTCGTCCTCACCCTTCCACACGACTTTGCCGGTGTTTTTGTTCAAGCCGATGAGCGCCTGACCTTTGCCGCCCCCAGCGAGCATGAGGATGTCGCCATCGATGAGCGGGGAGGCGGCGTTCTGCCACTTGATCATCTCGCCTTTGTTTTCCTTCATGACGTCGTGATCCCACACGGCTTTGCCGGTGGCGGCATCGAAAGCGAAGACGTGCAGAAGGCTGTCGATGACATAAACTTTGTCGCCGTCGATCACGGGCGAGCTGCGGGAGCCGTCGCCGCCTTTGTTGTCGCCGGTGCCGGCATCGCCGCCGCCGTCATACTTCGGGATGACGCTGAGGGGCTTGCTCCAGACTTCTTTGCCGCTGGCGGCGTCGAAGCAGGCGAGCATTTCGCCGGTGTTCCCATCGGTTTCACCGGTGACAAGCGTGTAGGCCTTGCCACCTGCAACGGCGAAGCTGCTGAAGCCGAGGTTCGTCGGCGATTTCCAAACTTGCTTGAGGCTCCATTTGGCTCCGTCGATGGCGGGGACAACGCCGTTGCCCGCTGGGCCGCGGAACTTGGCCCAGTCGGTGGATTCAGCGGAGAAGACGGTCGTCGCAAAAGCAAGACCGAGTGCGGTGGTGAGGTGGGTGCGTGTCATGATGAGAAGAAAGCTGCGGGCGGGTGAGAACGGGCAAGGGAACGAATCTTTTGCAGCCCGAAAACGAGAAGACCGCGGAGAATGCTGTTTTTAACTGATTTCTCCCCTGTCTTCCAAGCTCAATGATGTGACGAGTGTCACTCCACCGGCCGGTGGGAGCGCGGTTCGCGAGTCACGGTGTCACCAGGGCCTGCGCAGGTGACGAACGGGCCGTCGGCCATCGGCGCGACTTTGGTGAAGCCGACGTCGGGCATTTCGCTGGGCTTGCCTTCGAGCGGGAAATCTTTGCGCAGCGGGAAGAAGGGATAGCCTTCCCACATGAGGATGCGGCGCAGATCCGGATGACCACTGAACTTGATGCCCATCATGTCATACACCTCGCGCTCATGCCAGTTGGCAGTGGGCCAGATGTCGCTGACGGTGGGAACCTCTTCATCCTCGGCCACGGTAGCACGCACACGGAGGTGCTGCAGGTGGCCGTAGCCGTAGAGCTCATACACCATCTCAAACCGCGGCTCCTTGCCCATGTAGTCGAGGCTGGAAACATCGACCAGATAGTCAAAGTTCAGTTCGTCACGGCAGTATTTGAGAAGCGGTTTCGCACTCGCAAGGTTGACGACGAGCGTGTGCTCGCCGCGGAACTCCTTCATTTCGAGAACGGCGTCGCCGAACTTCTGCTTCAAAGCCTGTACCATTTCTGCCGCGTTCATGATCGTGAAGAATTAGGCGGTGAGTTCGTCGATGAGTTCCTTCTTCTGTTCGACGAAGGAATGTTCGGTTTCGATTTTGTGCTGCAGACGCATGAGACCTTCGAGAAGCGCCTCGGGACGCGGCGGGCAGCCGGAGATGTACACGTCCACCGGAATGAGCTGGTCGATGCCTTGAAGCACGGCGTAGCTGCGATACATGCCGCCGCTGCTCGCGCAGGC
>NZ_JAGRPF010000221.1 GCF_020439865.1 Prosthecobacter sp. | reverse complement strand
GTTGGCGGAAAGGCTGGCTGGTGGGTGCCGCAGTCATGGGCCGATCCTCCCACGCCCCTCGGTTCCGGTAAATGGCGTTATCCCGACAGTTCAGATCTTAGGCAGAATGCCGCCAGCAGACACAGCTCAAAGAACTGCAAACCAACGCTCGCCGCCAGGGCGTCGAGAACGTCCAGGGAGGCCGAAGTCTTCACCATGAGGATCTCCGAGAGGTGGGAACGGGACACGCCGGAGTGCTCCGCCAGCTCGGAAATGCTCCAGCCCAGCCGTTCCATGCAGGCGCGCAGGGCCAGCGCCTGCCCCGCGCAGCTCAGGCAGTGCCCGTTCCTCCGGCAGTGCTCGATCACCTGCTGCGGCGTCAGCTCAAACACCGGCCTGCGCCGCGCCCTCGGGAACGGGGAGACGAAGGAATCTACGGGAGGTGAACAGGAGACACGTCGACCGCGACGTTCCTTCGGCTTCATGGCAGGCAGAGATCAGGTCCTGGCTGGGATCGTTCGCGCCGATGCTGCCCACGCCCTGCCGTCCCGTCCATTGGCCATTGACTGATTCAAGCGTGAATCGAAGACCTAGGTAATATTGAGCGGCATCTTTAACGCTTTGCCTGAGTTGCTCAGAATGAGTGGATTCACGAAAACGGAGCCTGCTCCCT
This sequence comes from Prosthecobacter sp., assembly GCF_020439865.1. GTDB lineage: Bacteria > Verrucomicrobiota > Verrucomicrobiia > Verrucomicrobiales > Verrucomicrobiaceae > Prosthecobacter. The sequence continues at coordinate 28,287 of NZ_JAGRPF010000221.1, read as the reverse complement.
CAAGGAACGGGGATCTCCGGTCCCCGTCAGACCGGGAATTAGACCCCTTCCATGCTTGAGTGCCTGCCGGCATTCTTGAGAGGCACCTCAAAAAATCACCGGTATTGGCAGGTCTGCCAATAGACAGGAGCAGTCCTTTTGGGCTTAAATCACGATCATTTCGAACGGACAGCTCGATTCTCCACCTGATTCACTCCCTTCCGGCCATGGCCATTCCCTCCAAAGTCTCCGAACGTCTGGCGACCTCCCTCTACGAGTACCACACTCAGCGTCAGGCTGTGATCCGTTTCCTCTTCGGTGCCATGGTTGTCAGCGATTCAGTGGTGGATACGATGCGGCTTGAACTGAAAAAGGTCTCGCCCGGCGTACGCTTCGACAACGAAAATATCCGTCAAGCCCTGATAACCAAAGTCATCAAACGCGAAGTGCTCGAAGGCGACAAGGCTACCGAAGCCCAACGCAAGATTGGTCGCGCTATTGCGAAAGTCGCTGTACCGAAGGTCATTCTAATTGGTTGCCGAGGGGCTGACGCCGTCCCTCAGAAAGAGCTAGCGAGCCATTGGAAAGGTTAATTGAGATTCAGGCATTCGTTAAAATGTACTAATGTATTACAACAATTGCGGATAAATCAGTTTTAAATATTTGATTTGAACAACCAATTGAAGATCCAAGATTCTGTATGGCGATTATACCGAAACTCGATTCCGTTCCGATTCGAAAAGCAGCCGGTGCAAATATTGAAGCGATCAGAGACTTGGATGGATGGTCTTTACCTCTATTTGTATTCGATTATTCATCGAAAGAACCGACACTGTATGTTACCGCAGCCTTCTTAGAGCATTTGCGCCTATCAAACATTAATGAGGATTCAACATTTGCCAGTTTGATCCATCCAGAAGACAGAGTTGATGTGGTTGCTGCTTTTGAGGGAATTGTAAACAGGCGCTTATCCCAAGGGCAGATTAAATATCGATTAGTTTATAACCGGAACCAATTTTCATATCGATACCTTTGGGTGACTTGCGTGCTCGCGAGACGAGTATTGGTGACCAGTTCAAAAAGTGCAAACACGATAACAGGAGTTCACCTTAACATAAATGATGTCATCAATCAGTTGGATTTTTTTGAACGCTTTCTCGACAAATTCTCGGGCTTTGCTTTTGCAAAAAGTGCAGATCATCGGTTCATATATGTAAACAAGACCTTGGCAGACGCTTTAAAAAAATCCAAAGGTCAAGTTATAGGCCGGACAGACGAGGAATTGCGTCCGGATGCAAAAGTTGAGAATAGGTTTTTTTGGGCGCAGGACGAGGCAGTACTGAGTTCAGGGCAAGCAAGTAATATTCCCAGGGAGGTCTTCACAAAGCCTGACACGGGTGAAAAAATCATTTTGGCAACTAATAAAAATCACATAAGGGGCCCAATTGGGGCGACCGATTTCAATGAATGTCTTGTAGGTTTGTCCGCCAACATCACTCAATTGGCGGGAGAAATCGGTGAAGCTGAGAGTTTGTTAGACATGTTAAGGGAGCCTGGATATAGCTTAGCCAGATTGGCTGAAACTATTTCCAATGGGCTAATCAAAAATCACTTGGTAAGTGATGGGCCATTTCAAAAAGTAGCAATTTTCAAATTCGAAATAGCTCGTGACTGCTTTACTAAACTCGCTGACGTTTCTGTGGATGCCGCGAGAACAAAGGTTGAATTTGAAGAAATTCAGATACACGACTCTTTTGGTCCAGACAGCGCTTTGTTCATGAGATTGCAGGATGATCGCAAAGCGTTTTCTGTGCTAAGAGATGCTGAGGTTGATTTTCCTGATATTGGAAAAAATCTAGGTTCGCTGATTGTTGTTCCAATCTATGGCCAGCCACCAACAAATCCAAACGGTCCTCAGCAGATATGGGGGGTGATGATTGTGTTTGGCGGTGACATTTTCCCAAGTGGCGAGACTGACTTCGGTAAATTCCCTGAGAGACATGTGGCTGTGATAGAAAAGGGCATCGTGCGTTACTCGGAGCAAGTTGCGATTGCAATTCGATTGGCCGAGGCATTTGATTCAAGACAACTCACAACAGCATCATTGTTGTCGTTATATATGGAGGCGCATGACCTGCGTAAATCTCTACAATCGGCAACATGTGCCGTTGATTTAATCCTTGAATCATCATCCGGCGACTCTGTCGGTTTAGACGAGGACCATAAACGTTCATTGTTGGCTTCAGCAATGGATTTTATGATGCGTGCATCAAACTGGGCGGATGTGTGTGCGACTTTGGGTTATCTAATGCGATGCAGCGCACCTCAAGATCAGCCCTTAATAAGAAGCAGAGGTAAGATGGTGAATGTAAAGCGTTTGTGTAAAGATGCCACTGAGGACGTTGTAGGGTCATTGCGAAGGGGGCTCCCTGTGGAGATCGAAATTATCTGTTCTGAGGAAAATACCGATCTAAATGTTCATGGAGACGAGGTATTGATCGGACACGCAATTTTCAATATGATCCAAAATGCGATTGAGCATGGATTAGAATGGGGATCGGAAAAGAAAGATGGAAAAGTTTCGATTTCAATTTTCCGAGATGAAGTAAACTCGCAGATTGAGATTTCGGTGTCTCATAATGGGAAAGCACCAGACGGGAGGATTGTAGCAGCAGTTAACACTTTGTTCGCTACCGATGTGGGAGAGTTTTCATTGTTGCCGGGTTTGGGTTGGGGGTCGGTCATTATTTGGTGTGCGGCGAGAATGCACGGTGGGGGGGCATCATTGACAATTCATTCGGATCAATCACATACGACTTGCTGCCTATTTCTACCTGTGCCAGAATCATCACCGTGAATTCTTTTCCATCGGTGCCTAGAAAATGGATTATCATCATTGACGATATGGATGATTCCCCTGCTAGTTTCCCCAATCTGCTTAAAGTGGTTATTGAAAGAAATACACATGGAAATGTTGGCGTTGCAACAATATGCGGAGTGCTGATTGCTAAGTCGTTGGACTTCGTAGATAGGCAGCGTCAGGAGATCGAAGGGGACGGTGGGGTGGTTGCCGGTTTTTTGATCGATTTATTTGATCGGAAAGCTCAAAGTGCGGGGGTGGAATTGGCAAAAGCTATTCAGGCAGAGCCCGATCTAAGTGATATACCCATAGTAATTTACACGGATAAGCACGCAGAGATCAACGAAACGAATCTCTCTCAACAGGCCAACATTAGGAAAGTATTGCGGAGAGACTTGGCTAGGCCGATGGCTGAATTTTATCGTATTGTTTTGGATGCTTTTGGCCTGTGAAGCGAACCCCAAAAATCGGGCCGGAATAGGGAAATGGGTAGGGCGGTGAGCAACTGGCTGAAAGGCAAGGGAAAGGGGACGATCTGTGACAGGCGGGAGGAGGGGGATGCGTCCTTCTCTCAGGCTACGGAGCACATGAACGAGGAGGCTTTGAGACCGGGAGATGGGACGACCGCCGTTGTTCCCGAATTGACAGGGCCGGAGGCGGTGGGCCATGATTTGAGATGATGACCGCCACTGCCACCGCGCTGCCATGGGCCGGCCTGAACGCCGATGAACAGGCACCGGGGCGGCCGTCCGGTTCAGCGGACCGGGGAGGGGCGGCGTGAACCATGTGCAATCTCCTGCGCTACAAGGACCGGATGCAGCAGGCCTTTGCTGAATGGGAGTTCAGCGACGTGCGGATCGAGCCGAAGGTGTGCCATCGCGTGCCGCCGTCCGCGCCGGCGCCGGTGATCACGGTGCGGGAAGGCAGGGCGAGGATCAGCATGATGAACTTCGGCTTCAGCACGCCGCGGGGACGGCAGATGATGGCGCGGGGAGAAACGGTGGGAATGCTGCCGATGTTCAAGAAGGCCTTCCGGCAGCAGCGCTGCCTGATCCTGGCCCACGGCTTTTATGATTCGGAGGATGTGGGCCGCTACCGCCAGCCCTGGCACCTGCACCTGAAGGACGACTCTTTGATGTGCTTCGCCGGTCTGTGGGAAGAGCGCCCGGATGCGGAGAATTTCACCATCGTGAGCGCTCCGGCCAACCGCGTGGTGGCCCGGGTGATCGACCGCATGCCGGTGATCCTGCCGCAGCCGCTGTGGCGCTCCTGGCTGATACCGGAGGCGCGGCCCGAAGAGCTGCAACCGATGCTCACGAGCTTTCCGCCGGAGCTGATGGAAGCCTACCCGGTGACACGCCGGGTGAACCAGAGGGGTTTCGACGGTCCCGAGTGCATCAAGCCGATTGTGCCGGAGCAGGGGGATCTGGGGTTGTTCTGAGAGGGGGAGACTTGGAGATGGGGAGACTCTGAGACGGGAGCAGGCGGCATGAAGGAAGCCTTGTGTCCGCTGTGGCCACGGCTTAGATGGTCGGCAATGAAAAGGCACGCGATTACCACTGTTGGCTTTGTCATGCTCAGTGGACTTTTGTCCGCTAAAGATAAGGTGCAGTATGACTATCAGGGGCAAATCATAAGTCCCGCGCCCAAAGATGAGGTTTGGCATAGTTCTGCGGGATGTTTTAAGATCGTCGAGGCCAATCCTGGCAGAATATTGCAAGAGCTCTTCCCCAGACACCAAGGTGTTCACTATCTCAACAAAGCGCACACGCGGTATATTTATGTCGGCGCGGAGAATTTGCCCGAGGATCGTTTCTTCTCTGCAGTTGTTCCCTATGATGACATGGAGAGCCGATTGAAGTTCCTGCGGGATCTCGGCAAAGATCTGGGACTTAAGTTTGAGCTGAAGAAGAAGACGTTCCCTTGCCGGTTGGTTAGCGATATCGCCAAGCCCTATCCAGAAACATGGACGCCCGATGCGGACTACTATAGATCGAACGGTCTTCTCTCCAAGCTCCCAGTTCTCTGCGTGCTGCATCGATGCGCACGGAAGGCGACTGACGAATTTCAAATGATACTCGACACGAAGGATAAAGAACTCAGCCGATACCGCTTGTCGACTCTCACGCAGGAAATGAATCCTGATGAGATTCTGACCGCGCTAGGGATGCCGGTTGATAAAACTCCCCGGGAATTCTCCTGCTTGGTGATTCATAGGCTAAATATCAAACCAACTGCCGAACAAGGCGACGCTGTCCGACCCGCCACCTCTTTGGAGTCGAATGCTGAGGGCAAGAAAAAAACCAAACCCGAACCGGAAGGGCGCTCCCAGTAGCGGGTGGCAGGTCTTGAACGTTCGGCTTTAAAATGAAATTCGTCTTACCTCTCTTGCTGGGATTTCTATTCGGTGGGTGCCAGTCAGTCACCGAAAAGGCCGGCCTTTCGAAGCTGTTTCACGAGGCGATCAACCGACATGGGGAGATGGTATTTAAAGACAGCTCAAATCTCGGAGCTGACTCGGATGGATCCATTCTGACCTTGCATTTCCTGCCTGATTCCAAGGTGTGGCTGTATACATGGGGCAACGGCTTCTCCAACTATTCCGGCACCTACGCATTCACGGACCCCAATGGAATTGAGCTTTCCTTGGACCGTCAAATCTGGCCTCGACTACGTCTCGCACGCGAGGGTGGTTTGTTCATTCTTGAGAGGCTGGACGGGCTCAGATCACTGACAAAAAGTTATGTCCATACGGACCTGGAAAGTGGAGTTCGGACCATCGTTGATGATGGAGATATCTATCCTGAAGCCAGACCGTCCATTTTTCCCCTCACCCAGAGGATCGCTACAGCCGAACAAAGCGCTGGTGGCAACGGCTCGTAGCAGTCGGTCGCATGAGCGGAGTCTTGCGCTCGCCGTCGCCACCGCGTAAAACATCAGGTAATTCGACCCTTTTATGAGCAAACGATCCGCCGGTGTTGCCTTCTGCTGTCTGGCAGTGGTGTTGTTTTTGTCGCGTTACGTTTTCGCCCTCTGGTATGGCGGAGGACCGCGCATGAGCTGGAGCAAGCAGCTTTTTAACGCCTTGCTTGAATACGTCGGGATCGTGCCGTGGGTGTTTGCCGCCGTGTTTCTCGCTGCCGGGATTGTTTATCTGATTCGTGGTGAGCGTGAGCCATGAGCGGGGGGGGAGACTTTGAGATGGGGAGACGTGGAGAGTTCTTGGTTCTTTGTTCCTGGTTCCTGGTTCGTCGGAGCTCGAAGAGCGGAGATGGAGGGGGCTACGGCTGTTGCTTCCAATAGGATTGACGTGTGCGGCGGAATTGGTTCTCATCAACCCGTCAGACCACACCGTCGCTGAAATGAAGAGAGCCCTTGTCATCGTTGTCCTGGCTGTTGTCGCCAACGTCGCCTATCGTGCGCTGCATCAATCCGGCGTGGAGCAGGCGCGAGAAGAGGCATACGCCGAACTCAAAGCCCTGCCTCCCGTCGCCCGAGATTTCACATCGCCAGAGGGAGCGATTCTCTGCCTGGAGGACGCCTACCGCCGACACGACATTGAGGCGGCGGTTGCGGCCAAGGATTTCAAAACGGAGGCGAGGCTGATGCTGCAGAGGGCTGGCTACAAGGACTTCGTTGACGAGGGGATGATTGCCAGGACCTCGGAGGCATTGGCTTCGGGATTCCGCATGAGCACGACCGCCAGCTGGCCGGACGTTGAGGGGGGGGAGTCGTTTTTCACCAAGCGGGAGCCGCACGCTGACAAAGTGGTTCTTGTGACCGAAGTACGGCGTCTTCCTGACGGCGGCGTCTTCCAGCAGCAGTTGCTGGTGGCGGAGACACCCGAAGGATGGAGGGTTCTGAATCCAGTCTACAAATGACGTTAGCTGAAGTTCAAACGAGGTGGCGGGTCGGAGTCGCCCGGTGTGGGTGAGTGGCGATTCTCGGGAGGCGGCTGACTTGCTCGCTTGTGGGATGACTCAGCGTGTGAGGCTCTGCCACACGGCGGGGAGCCGTTCACGCACGAGCTTGAGACTGTTGGCGGGGAGCAGGTCCGGAGTGAGGGGGATGTTTTTGGTGTCCTCGAAGTCCATTTGGCCGGGAGAGCGGGAGTACTTGTAGTCTTTGTCGAGGCTGCCGTCGGCGGTGAGCTGGATGCCGACTTCTTCGACGCGTGGAACGGAGAGGTAGAACTGGCCGCGGTCGAGGGCGCAGGTCTCGCCGGGTTTGAGGCGGAGCTTGGATCGGGCGAGTTCGCGGAACAGCTCCCTGGCGGTGGCTTCGGCGGGATTCACGAAGAGGCGTTGTTCGGCGATCATCTGGCTGAAGGCGGCTTCCTTGCGCAACGAATCGAAGGCGGTGTCGATCTCGCTTTTGGCGAGCGGGTAATGCGTGCAGCCGAGGACGATGGTCTGCAGCGGTGCTTGCGGTTTGGAATCGCGGTAAGCTTCCGCAAGGGCGCGTGCTTCCTTCAAGGCGTAGGCGGCGACGGAGTCAGGAAACGCCGCGTCGCCCTCGATGGCACCGGCCAGGGTAGGACTGCCCTGCTGGGCGATGACGGGGACGCTCTTGCCCGCAAGGCCGAGCGTTTGCGTGATGGTGCGCGGATAGACGCCGCTGGCGCAGGTGCCGACGGTGGCGAGTACTCCGATGCCACCGGTGGTGTTCGATTCGAGCACGCCCCGTGCTCCGGCTTCAACCACACCGACGACGATGACGGGAAGCTTCCATGCGGCGAGAGCCTTGCGGATGTCCTCGAGACCGTAAGCGGTGGCGGTGTTGCAGGCGATGACGATGGCTTTGACGGGCGGCTTCGTGTAGAGCGGTGTCTCGCCCTGCACGGGCCAGGCGCGACGGCCGAGGAGGAAGATGGCGTCCTTCACGATGAGTTCGCGAAGGTAGTCGGTGCGGTTGACGGCGCTGTAGTTGCCGTAGGGCATGTTGGCCTGATCACCAAAGTAGATGAAGCGCTCCTGGGCGAAGTCTGGCACGCCGTCGGCGCCGGGCTGCAGTGTGTCGTTGTGAAAAACGTCGAGCGTCAGCAGCGCCTCGAGCACGGTGAGGCCGCCGATGCCGGAGTCGAACACGCCGATGGGCAGATGGCGTGTGGCTTCCGCATCACTCCAGGCGCCGGCTTCGAAGGTGAAGGCGGCTTTGCCGTCGGGATGACTGCGTACATGTTCGATGAGATCACCCGCGTGAAGCGGGCCAACGAACAGCAGCAGGACGGCGAGCGCTTTCATGTGAAGAGGAGTTTTCCAAGAATGACAGCCATCGCCATGCCAACTATGTCAGCTGTCAGTCCCGCGGCGAGCGCATGGCGGACGCGGCGGATGCCGACGCTGCCGAAGTAAACGGCGAGGACATAAAAGGTGGTTTCGGTGGAGCCATACATGATGGCGGCGGTGAACTTGAGCTGCTCGCTGATCTCAGGACGCAGGAGAATGTCATTGAGCACGCCCAGCGAGCCGGAGCCGGTGAGGGGACGCATGAGGGCCATGGGCAGCAGTTCCACGGGAAAGCCGATGAAGCCGAGCACGGGCCGCAGCACGTACTCGAGCAGCAGCAGCATGCCGGAGCTGTTAAACACCGCGAGCGCGGCAAGCATGGCGACAAGGAAGGGCATGATGCGCGTGGCGACGGCGAAGCCTTCTTTCGCTCCTTCGACGAATTCTTCATAGACCTTCACGCCCTTGGCCATTCCGACACCAAGCGTGACGACGAGCACGATGGGAATGGCAAGGCCGGAGCCGCCGTTCATAAAGCGCTTCCACACGGGCTCGATCTGTGTCTCGGTGGCATCTGCGGAAGCTTTTGCGGCGGCAGGTTTGTGTTTCGCCTTCTCCACGACCTGGCTGAGGCCGGTGGTTTGCAGCACATTCTGTCGCACGGTGGCGGGGAGGAACTCAAGCGTGGCGCAGGCGCCGAAGAGGACGAACAGCGCGATCATCCAGAACTTCCGCTTTGGCGTGATCGTGCCGGTGGCGCCGCTGGTTTGATCCGCGGTTGCGGCGGCGGATTCCACCAGATCATCAGGCTGAAGAGCGAAGAAGGGCAGCCGGCCGTAGAGCTTTGCCGCGACGACGGCGGTGACGACGGTGCAGGCGGTGGCGAGAATGGTCGGCACGATGATCTGATGCGCGCCCTTGATGCTCGCCGCGTTGAGGTAGTTGATGGCCGTCATGGGCATCAGCGTGAAGGCGGCGGTGTTCATGGCGAGGAAGGTCACCATCGCATTGCTGGCGGTGTTCTTGTTCGGATTGAGCTCCTGCAGATGCGTCATCGCCTTCAGGCCGAGCGGCGTGGCGCTGTTGCCGAGGCCGAGCATGTTGGCTGCGAGGTTCATGATCATGGCGCTCATCGCAGGATGATCGCGCGGCACATCAGGAAAGAGCCTGCGCATGATGGGGGAGAGGGCGCGCGCCGCGAGCTCCAGCAGCCCGGCCTTTTCCATGACGCGCATGACGCCGAGCCAGAAAATCATGAGCCCGGCCAGGGGCAGCGCGATGTCCATCACGGCTGCCTTCGATTTGGAAAGGATGGCGGCGACGATGCCGGAGTCTCCCGACACATTGCCAAAAAGAGCGGCGGCGCAGAGGCCGGCGAGCAGGAGGAAGGACCAGATGTAGTTCAGCATGCGGAGGAAATGACAACAACGCGGTAGCCAGAGGCGGCGGCGATGCGTAAACGTTCATGCTCAAGCCTCAAGAGGCAACTGTCTTTACTCCCTTCCATGCCCTGTCCAATCCAGCTCGCAAGCAAGCTCTGCGGTCTCAGCCAGCATGTCATCCGCATCTGGGAACGACGCTACAATGCGCTGAGTCCGAGCCGCACCCAGACAAACCGCCGCATGTATTGTGACGAGGCGGTGAAGCGCCTGAAACTGCTCAAGGTGCTCACGGAGAACGGACACCGTATCGGACGCGTGGCGGGGCTTTCCACCGCCGAGCTGGAGGAACTGGTGAGTAAAACGCCTTTAGTGCTGGCAACCGCCGCACCGGCCGAGAATGCGATGGAGCCAGAAGCGTTCGTGGAGGCCTGTGTGGCCGCTTCGAAGAAGTACGACTCTGACGGTCTTCGGCAGCTGCTGCTGCAGGCGCGGCGCCAGTTGGGACAGCGCGGCATGCTGCATCAGGTGATTTGCCCGCTGATTGTTCAAATCGGCAACAGCTGGCAACATGGCAGTCTCCGGCCGAGTCACGAACACATCGCGACATCGGTGATTCGTGAGCTGTTGATGACTCCGGTGCCAGGCAGCCAGACTGCTGCGCATGCTCCGGAGCTCATTGTTGCTACTCCAGCGGGAGAACTTCATGAACTGGGTGCGTTGATCGTGGCCGCATCCGCGCGTGATTTGGGTTGGCATGTGACCTACCTCGGACCGAACCTGCCGGTGGAGGAGATTTCCGCCTGCGCCGTCGCCCGTCATGCCACTGCCGTGGCGCTGAGCGTGGTTTATCCGGAGAACTGTCCGGTCATCGAGGAAAAACTTCGCCGTATGCGCGAATTGCTGCCGGAGGGGATGCGATTGATCGTGGGGGGGCGTGCAGCGGAGGGCTATCGTGCGCGTCTTCCGGAGGTGCGGATTCAATGGGTGAGCTGTCTGCACGGACTCGATGAGGCTCTCTGCAAGAATCAACGGTGACGTGGGTTGCACGCGGCTCTGCCCCCTCTAGTCTTCGCGCGATATGCTTCTTTATCGTACAACCACCGGCTGCTTCATTCAAACTGCGACCTCCTGGCACGCTGTGCCCGAGACCAACTGGGATGCCCTGCTCGAACTCGTGGGCCTGCCCGCCTACCTCACGCAGATCGTTGATACAACGCCGGAGGTGAACGCACCGGAGCCGGAGAGCATTCTCGCTCCGATCGTTTCTCAGGAAGTGTGGGCGGCCGGCGTGACCTACTTCCGCAGCCGCACCGCGCGCATGGAAGAGAGCAAGGATGCTGGCGGGGGCAGTTTCTATGACCGTGTGTATGCCGCGGAGCGCCCGGAGATTTTCTTCAAGGCAACACCGCAGCGCGTGGCGAATCCCGGCCAGCCGATGCATCTGCGCAGTGATTCGAAGTGGATGGTGCCCGAGCCGGAACTGACTCTCTGCCTCAACTCACGCGGCGAGATCGTCGGCTACACCGTGGGCAATGACCTTTCCTGCCGCGACATTGAAGGAGAAAACCCGCTCTATCTGCCGCAGGCGAAATGCTTCAAGCTCTGCGCCGCACTGGGACCCGCACTGCTGGTTCAAAGCGATGCTCCTGATCCCGCTACGCGCATCCATCTGCAGATCGACCGCCATGAAGCCTGCGTCTTTGAAGGTGAAACGACAGTTTCTCAATTGAAACGCAGCCCTCAGGAACTCGCCGGATTCCTCTTCCGCGACAACACCTTTCCGACCGGGACTTTTCTCATGACCGGCACTGGAATCGTGCCAGGTGACGAATTCACTCTGCAAAGCGGCGATGTCGTCAAGATCACCATCGACGGGATCGGCACGCTCGTGAATCCGATGGCATAATTGTCTTCTTCTGTTCAAAATTCTCCCACCATGACACTCACTGGAAATCACCTCATTGCCGGCCGCGACGCGGCTCCTCAAGGCCATCTCTTTCACGCCTTCAACCCTTCAACCAGCGCCCAGCTTGAACCGGCGTTTGGCGACGCGACGCATGCGGAAGCAGACGAGGCGATGCGTGCTGCGGACGGTGCCTTTGACGCGCTGCGTTTCGCAACTCCGGAAACCCGCGCCTCGCTGCTGGATGCGATTGCCGATGAAATCACCGCCCTCGGCGATGCGCTTCTTGAACGCGCGCATGCGGAGTGTGCGCTGCCGATGGCGCGGCTCACCGGCGAGCGCGGTCGTGCGATCAGCCAGTGCAAGCTGTTCGCCTCGCTGATCCGTGAAGGCTCCTGGGCGAACGCCTGTGTGGACCATGCGATTCCCGATCGCCAACCGCTGCCAAAGCCGGACGTGCGACGCGTGATGCTGCCGATTGGTCCGGTAGTGGTCTTTGGCGCGAGCAATTTTCCCTTCGCCATCGGTGTGGTGGGCACGGACACGGTTTGTGCGCTGGCAGCAGGTTGCCCTGTCGTGGTCAAAGGCCATCCAGCGCATCCGGGGACCTGTGAGATGCTCGCGCGTGCGGTCTGGAAGGCTCTGCACAAAGTGGGTCTGCCGGCAGCTTGCTTCTCGCTCCTGCATGGCAAGGGCAACGACATCGGCACAACGTTGACCAAGCATCCGCTCACCCAGGCGGTGGCCTTCACAGGCTCGCTGCGCGGGGGGCGTGCGCTCATGGATGTGGCGGCGGCCCGTGCTCATCCGATTCCGGTTTACGCGGAGATGGGCTCGGTGAATCCGGTCTTTGTGCTGCCGGGGGCGCTCAAGGAACGCGCCTCGAAGATCGCGGAAGCCTATGTGGGTTCCGTGACGATGGGCGTGGGCCAGTTCTGCACGAATCCCGCCGTGGTGTTGGGCATGAAGGGCGCGGAATTGAACGAGTTCATCAGCAGCGCAGGAACGCTGGCCGGTAAAGTGGCGCCGCAGACGATGCTGCATCGCGGCATCTGCGAGGCCTATGATGCAGGCACCGCCGTGTGGCAGACCATCAGTGGCCTGCAGTTGATCGGGCAGTCAGAGACCCCTCCCAGCGAGACCGCCTCCCAGGCTGCCTGTCGTATTTTCACCACCACGGTTGACGTGCTGGAGTCTAATGAAGAATTGCGCCGCGAGGTGTTTGGTCCGTGTTCGATCATCACGCAATGCACGAGCCTCGAAGACATGCTGCGCTACGCCAACAGTCTCGAAGGTCAGCTCACGGCCACCCTGCATGGCACCGAGCAGGATCTGCGCGACTTTGCACCGCTCGTTCGCGTGTTGGAACGCAAGGTTGGCCGCATCATCTTCAATGGATTCCCCACGGGCATCGAAGTCTGCCCGTCGATGCATCACGGCGGTCCCTATCCGGCCGCGAGCCACAGCTTCTTCACCAGCATCGGCACCGGTAGCATTTACCGCTTTGTGCGTCCTGTCTGCTACCAGGGCTTCCCTGAAGAAGCGCTGCCTGAACTGCTGCAGGATGCCAATCCTCGCGGCGCAATGCGCATCGTGGATGGAGAGATGAAGCGGTGAGGGGTGCACGGACTTTCGAGTCCATGTTTGATTGAGGTAGGCACGGACTGAAAAGTCCGTGCTTCCTAACGCTCCTTCTTCGTGTTCGACGGCGCGTTGAGGAACTTGCGCATGTCGTTGAAGATGCTGTCCGGGCCTTCCTGCTGCTGGGCATGGGTGCGGACGCCTTCGAACCATTCCCGCGTGCTGGGCGCGTGCGCTTTCGCGACGGCGAGGAGGAGTTCGAGGGTTATCGGAACCGGCTGGCCGGTGTGGATGGCAGCGGAGAGAGCGAGTTCAGCAGCGCGGTCAAAGACCCACTTCAAATCGGCTCCCGAGAAGCCGTTGGTGGCCTCGATGAGTTCCGCGTTGTTGAATTCGGCGATCGGCTTGTCCTTGGCGAGAAGTTCGATGATTTGTGCACGCGCCGGAGCGTCCGGTGGCGGGACAAAGATAGCCTGATCAAAACGACCCGGGCGACGGAAGGCGGGATCGAGCGCCCATGGCTGGTTTGTTGCGCCAATGACTAGAATGCGCTGGTTTTCGCTACGGATGCCGTCCATCTCATGCAGAAACTGGTTCACCAGATTGCGCATCTGGCTCTCACGAATCTGGCGGCGGTCCATGGCGAGGGAGTCGATATCGTCAAAGACGAGCACGCAGGGCGCGTTGGCGCGCGCGGTTTCGAAGATCTGATGCAGATTGCGTTCGGTGCTGCCGAAATAGGGATCAAAAATCTCGTGCAGGCCGACGGAAAGGTAGTTGCAGGGCACCTCGCCTGCGACGGCGCGGAGGATGAGCGTTTTGCCACAGCCGGGCGGGCCGTAAATCAGGATGCCGCCGCCGGTTTTGCGTCCGTAGGCTTTGTACAAATCCGGGAATTGAAGCGGATAGGTGATCTTGAGGCGGATTTCTTCCTTCAATTCCTCCATGCCGCCGACATCGGCGAAGGTGACGTTGCCGCGTTCGGGGTCGCCGGGAGTGTAGAAGGTTTCAGGACGCCAGTCGTAGGGAGGATCGTCGAAGGGATCGTCGAAGAATTCATCCTGATCACCGCCATTGGAAACCGGCGCTTCCTGACTGGGAGGCTCGGGGGCCGGGGCAGGGGCTGTTTTGCGCGCATCACGTGCTGTGCGGCCCAGTTCACGCTCCAGCGCAGGGTCGCTCATCGTGCCGTCGATTTGCGCGGCACGGTCAAAGTGCTCGATCGCCTTGCTGCGATCGCCCTCGCTCAAATAGACGCGGCTGAGGAGCAGGTGGGCCTGGGCGTTGGTGGGTTCGAGGAAAATAACACGCTCAGCACGAACGGCCGCGCCGGACGTGTTTCCCTCCATGAACAGGACTTTGGCGATTCCAAGCATGGCATCGGTCTGATCCGGATCGAGGTCCAGTGCGCGTGTGAAAACTTCCCGTGCCTCGTCCAGATGGAGTTCTTCCAAACAGGCGCGTCCATAAAGCAACAGCAGCGAAAGATTGTTCGGTGACTGCGTCAGGGCGTCGCGGAGAGCGGAGGAGTTTGGCATGGTTTTAAGAGTGAGACAGCCGCAAGGACAATCCTGCTGAGATTTAAGAGCGCACAGAGCGTGCCGCCAATGATTTCTTGGCGCATGAAACTGGCATCCAAATCGTCGCAACAAACGATGCGTGCACGGTGCTTCCATGCACAACGTCGTGCATCAAATGCGGGACCGCGAATGCGCAGCGGATTCCGCTACCACTTCTTTTTGAAGCCACCGCCGCCGAAGCGGTTGCCACCACCAAAGGGGCGCTTGGGAGGGCCGCCATAGCCGCCGCCAGCATCTTCACGACGCGGGCCTTCATCGCCACCATAACCGGGGCTGGGACCTTCGCCTTCGCGTTTCTGCCAGGGTTTGCTGCCGAAGCCGGGCTTCTTAAAGCCGCCGCCTCCACCGCCCTGATAACCACCGCCGAAGCCGGGTTTCTTGAATCCACCGCCGCCGTAGCCTTTGAAACCACCACCGCCGCCACCGTAGCCGCCTTTGTTAAAGCCACCGCCGAAGCCGGGCTTCTTGAATCCGCCACCGCCACCGAAGCGCTTTGGACGAACGCCGCTGATGTCATCGGGACGATCGGCGAAGTCCATGCGAACGTCGCGCCCGCGCAGTGCCGCGCCTTTCACGCCTTCGAGGACGGCCTCGACGGAGTCGTCCGGCACTTCAACAAAGCTGCACTTCTCGAGCACGTCGATGGCGCCGATGCTGCCGGGACGGAGATCTTGAATAGTGTTGTAGAGCATGCCGGCAATGTCCTGTGGGCGCACCTGGTCCATGCCGCCGACATTGATGAACAGACGCACCATGCCGGAGCGCGGGCCTTTTTGGACGTAGCTGCTCTGTCTCTTTGGCAGCGGGCGTTCGTCGTCGGAGGTGTCGTATTCGTTGTCGAACTTGGCTGGTGCGGGTCTTGGAGCCGGGGCAGGGGCGGCTTCAGTGGCTTGATGATTGGTCGGACCGGCATCTTCTTCCACAGCCGGTACGCTCGTGGCGGATTCAGCCGAAGGAGTGGAAGCTTCAGCGGTCACCGCATCTGCGTTGGGCGTTTCCGCCACTGTGGTTTCGGTGCTGATGGGTGCTTCCGATGCAGCGGGCTGTTCCTGAGCCGGAGCTTCCACTTGAGGTGCAGGAGCAGCGGGCGCTGGTGTTTCGGCAACCTGAACCGGAGCGGCTGGTGCTGGCGTGGCTGAACGACCTTCCACAGCCTGCGGGCGTGGCTTGAACTCACGCTGGGGAGCTTCGTATCGTTTTGCCGTGCGATCTTCGACGATTTGCTCGGTCTCGCGGACCTGATCCTTCATGAGAAGATCCATCAGGGCGCTGGCGATCTCGGTGGCGGTGAATCCGGCGTCCAGCAGTCGCTGAATGCTGTGCTCGTGGGAGGTGTAGCTGGCGGATTCGAGCACGGCTTTGACCTTCTCAAAGGTCTTGTCCACGCGTGTGGCTTCGAGCTCTTCCTGCGAAGGCACGCGGGCGCGTTCGACACGGATGTTGATGAAGCGTTGGATGCGCTGCATCAGATAGATCTCGCGACCGGCGACGAGGCTGACAGCCTTGCCTTTGCGACCGGCACGACCGGTACGTCCGATGCGGTGGACGTAGTCTTCAGCGTCGTAGGGCAGCTCCAGATTAACGATGAGGTCGATGTCATTGACGTCAAGACCACGGGCGGCCACGTCAGTGGCGACAAGCACTTCGACGTTGCCGTTGCGGAAGTTGCGCATCACGCGCTCACGCATGGTCTGATTGATGTCGCCATGGAGGCGGTCGGCGGCGTAACCGCGGGCCACGAGGGCATCGGTAGCGTCATCGACGGCACGTTTGGTGTTCGCGAAGACAATCGTGAGACGTGGAGCCTCGATGTCGATCACGCGGCATAGGACCTCGAGCTTCGAGCGGCCCTGTACTTCGTAGTAGCGCTGCTCGATGGTGGAAACCGTCAGCGCTTTCTGCTGAATGGTGATCGTGGCGGCGTTCCGCGTGTAGTTTTCGACGAGACGGCGGATGCGCGGTTCGAAGGTGGCGGAGAAGAAGATCGTCTGGCGTTCTTCCGGCACGGCAGCCATGAGGCGGTCGATGTCCTCGGCGAAGCCCATGTCGAGCATTTCGTCGGCTTCGTCGAACACGAGGGCCTTGAGTCCATCGAATTTGATGAGGCCGCGCTCCATGAAGTCGAGAATACGTCCGGGGGTGCCGACGACGATTTGGGACCCGCTTTGCAGGGCACGAATCTGGCGATCATAGGAGGCACCACCGTAAACCGGCGTGGCGCGCACGCCTTCCTTGAAGCTGGCCAGCTTGTGGATCTCCGCGCAGACCTGCATGGCGAGCTCACGGGTGGGACAGAGGATCAGGGCCTGGACGTGGCGCTTCGAGCCATCAACACCTTGGACCACAGGAATGCCAAAGGCCATGGTCTTGCCGGAGCCGGTCTGGCTTTGGCCCACGACATCACGTCCGGTCAAGGCCACGGGAATGGCCTCAGCCTGGATGGGCGAGGGTTGCTCGAATCCGAGAGATTTGACGGCTTCGAGAAGCTCAGGGGCGATTCCCAGTTCTGGGAAGGTGTGTGTACTCATAAAACGGTCCCCCGGGGGTTTTGAGGGCGGCCATAGTCCCATCAATAGGGGAGATAGCAAGGTCTTTGATCGAAGAGGCACCCCGTGGACCTTCGCCAGAAAAAAGCCGCTCATCACGATGGACGACTGCAAAAGACCCCCTAGAATCGCGTTTCCTTCAGTCACCAACCCGCGGGTCCTCCGTGCCCGCATCCAACCATGTCAACCGCCACAGCCTCTGCTCCCGCCTCGTCTGCCCCGTCTAGTACCCTGCGCAACGCCGTCATCCGCCTCGCTGGAAATTCTCAGGACGGCATCCAATCCATCGGAGGATTCCTCGCGCGCCTCGCAGGCCGCACCCAGCACGATGTGATGACTTACATGACGATTCCGTCCACAATCTCGGGCGGTCCGTCCATTTTCCAGCTTCACCTCGGTTCCGGGCATGTGCTTACCGCAGGCGATGAAGCAGACGTTCTGGTGGCCTTTTATCAGCACAGCTACGACAGCCACATTGGATCCCTCCGTGAAGGCGGCATCTGTTTGTATGAGAGCGCCGAAGTGACCGAGTTCAAAAATGAGCGCGGCATTCATCACATCGGCATTCCGTTCACCGCCGCCACCATCGAGGCCATCGGCGGCAGTGCCCGTGACCGCGGCAAGAACATGTTCGTGCTCGGTCTGCTCTGCGCTGTGTATCAGCTCGATCGTGACAAGCTCGCAGGCATCGTGGAGCGTCAGTTCGGCAAGAAGGATGAAAGCGTGCTGCGCAACGCGATGCTGGCCTTTGATGCCGGTTACGCTTATCCTGTCGGCGACATCGGCACCTTCATTTTTGAGGAAGGCGAACACAAGGACGAGCATCGTCTCAGCACCGACGGCAACACGCTGATGTCCATGGGACTGATCGCCGCAGGCGTGCGCTACGGCTCCGCTTATCCGATCACGCCCTGGTCGAGCATCATGGAAACGCTGCGCAGCGAACTGCCCAAGTATGGCGGCATCTACGTGCAGGCGGAGGACGAACTCGCCGCTGTTGCCATGACCATTGGTGCCGCTTATGCCGGCCATCTCGCCGTCACCGGCAGTGCAGGCCCAGGCCTCAGCTTGAAGATGGAAGCGCTCAGCTATGCCAGCATGGCGGAGATCCCGCTCATCGTCATCAATGTCCAGCGCGGCGGACCCTCCACCGGCCTTCCTACGAGCGTCGAGCAGTCCGACCTGCTTCAGGCGATCTACGGCAGTCACGGTGACTGCCCGCGCATCGTGCTCGCTCCGCAGGACGTGGAAGACTGCTTCTACATCGCGCTCGAAGCTGGCAGGCTTGCGCGGGAGTATTCCTGCCCGGTCATCATTCTCAGTGACCAGGCGCTCAGCAGCCGTATCGAGGCCTTCACCGAGCCGGATCTCGACAAATGCTGGGTGGAACCCGGACTGGATCTGTCCGATCGCGGGGCTGACTTCAAACCGTACCCGCTCGACAAGATCACGCGTCATGCGCCTCCCGGCACCAAGATTGCAGGCAAGTATCCTCACGTCTCCGGTCTCGAGCACGACGAATACGGCCATCCGTCCGGCAGTCCGAAGATGCACACCGCGATGACGGCCAAACGCCGCAACAAGCTCATCGACTTGAGCAAGAGTCTTCCGCTGCCCGAGATCTACGGCGACCAGGAAGGCGATGTGCTTCTCATTGGATGGGGCAGCACCTACGGCCCGATCAAGGAGAGCGTGGAGCGTTTGCGTGCCGAAGGCCACAAGGTCGGAGCGGCTCACATCCGCCACCTGCACCCGATGCCCGCCGGGCTCGACCGTTTGTGGGCCAAGTTCAAGAAAGTCGTGGTCGTCGAGATGAACGACTACGGCGTGTATGGCCATGGCCAGCTCGCCATGCTGCTCCGCGCGGCCTACGCCGAGCCAAAGATCCAGTCAGTCTGCAAGACCGACGGCCTTGCCTATCGCATCCGTGAAATCGTCACCGGCGTGGAAAAAGTCATGGCCGCGAACTGATTCACCTCCCCGTTCTCTCCAACCCTTTTTGCATCCCACCATCATGTCCTCCACCACTCTGGAAGCCCCCGCCGCAGTCCCTGCCGACGGCAAACTCACGAAAAAAATCCTCACCGCCGATCATCCGACGTGGTGCCCCGGCTGCGGCGATTTCGCCGTGCTCGCCGCCTTTTACAAGGTGCTCGAAAAGCTCCAATACCCGCACGAAAAGATCGTCTGCGTCGCAGGCATCGGCTGCTCCTCGCGCTTCCCGTATTTCGTGAACAGCCACGGCATTCACTTCATCCACGGCCGTGCGCTTCCTCTTGCCACGGGCATCTCGCTCAGCCGTCCTGACGTGCATGTGTTTGTCTTCGGCGGTGACGGTGACGGCTTCTCCATCGGCGGCAATCACCTCAATCATGCGGCCCGCAAAAACATCAAGCTGACCTACGTCATCATGGACAACTACGTCTATGGTCTGACGAAGAAGCAGACCAGCCCGACCAGCCCGCAGGGATTCAAGTCCAAGACGGACCCGACCGGCGCCATCGACCGTCCGATCAATCCGATGAAGCAGCTTCTCGCCAGCGGCGCGACCTTCATCGCCCGCACGCATGCGGCGCAGGTGAAGCACATGATGGACGTCTTCGAACGTGCGATCAAACACGACGGATTCAGCGTCGTTGAGTGCTTGAGCGAATGCGTGATGTTCTACGAAGGTTCCTTCGATGACAGCACCCCGCGCAAAGGCGGCGTGTATGACATCATCGACGAAACTCAGCACGACACCAAGGATGACGTGGCCGCCTTCAAAATGGCCGACCTGCCCTCCCCTGGAAAGTTTGGCGTCTACTACGAAGTCGATCGCCCGACCAAGAACGCCATGGAGCAGAAGTGGATCGACGGTACGCAGGCCAAGCTGGGAGGACTGTCCCAGAAGGAGGTCCTCAAAAAGCGCCTCGAAATGATGCGCTGATTCCGCCTCGATCGTTCAAACAGCAATAAATCTGTGGAAAGCCGGCGTTCGTCGGCTTTTCATGTTTCATGCGCATTCACACGCTTGATCTTGGTTTCCTTGGGGTCCCGGGGCTTATCGCCGCTTACTTGGTTGAGAGTGGAGGCGAGTACGCCCTGATCGAAACCGGTCCGGGATCAACGCTGGAAACACTGCGCAGCGCCATTCGGGATGCGGGTGTCGATGAATCAGTCATCAAGAAAGTTTTTGTGACGCACATCCACCTCGACCACGCCGGCGCTGCGGGGTGGTGGGCGCAGATTGGTGCCACCATCTACTGTCATCCGAACGCTGCGCGTCACCTGATCGATCCCAGCAAACTGATGGCAAGCGCACGCATGGTGTATGGCGATCAGACGGATGCCTTGTGGGGCTGCATGCTGCCGGCGCCGGCCGGATTGGTCATCCCCCTGCAGGACGAAGAACGGGTGAAGTTCGGCGATGTGGAGGTCGTGGCTTGGAACACACCCGGCCATGCGCGCCATCATCACGCTTTCGTCATAGGCGATGTGTGCTTCACCGGCGATGTGGCCGGTGCACGTCTCGAGAATAACCACTACATCTCCGTAACCGCAGCTCCGCCGCAGTTCGATCCGGACGCGTACATCCATTCGGTGGATCGCCTGGCCGCCGCTGGCTTCAAGTCGCTCTACCTTACACATTATGGACGCGTGGACGACGTGGAGTGGCATCTTGCCACCTACCGAGCGCGCATCAACGAAGTCTATGCGCGCGTCGCCGCAGATTATCGTTCGGGTGTCAGCGAGGAGGATAATCGCCGACGCTATGCGGCCGACGAGCACGAGATCGCCATGCGGGCCGGGGGCGATGAGGCTCTCTGGCAAAAGTGCGAGAGCGCCAATCTCACTGCCATGTGCGCCGATGGCGTGCGATTGTTCTGCGAAAAAGGAAGATGAGCGCCACCAGAGCCGGAAACACCGGCCAGAACGGCCATTGCACCTGTTGGTTCGATGTCTGTGCGGGTTTCTTCTCCGCCTCCTGAACGAACGGGTCGTCAGCAAAGCCGGTGTCGTAAAGATACTCGGGCTCCTGAACACTGAACGGCACCTCTTCGATCTGTCCGTCCTGCTCGTAGATTCCGCGGATCGTCTGCATGGGGCCCGTCTGTTCGAAGATCTCAAAGCCGATCCAAAAGTCCTCCAGCAGGCGGTCTGTGATGCTATGAGTGAAGGTCACATCCACATTCCTTGCCGCATACTCGTATTCCGACATCGGTGGAGTTTTCATCGGGTCCGGCCAGAGATATTCAAACCGCGCCTGCCTGCCCAGCGCCGCCTTCTGCTGGTTGATCTCAAACTGAATGTGCTGGTTCAAATACTCGACGATCGCAAGCTGTGCCGCGTCCAGTTCAGTCATGCTGAGACTGCCGTCCCGGTTGGCATCAATGCCTACGAAGCGCGTCAGGGTGAGGATGTTGAACGTCAGCCGGATCTCCAATTGGTGCGGCGATGGGCGTACGCGCATCTCGCTTTGATCAGCTGGATGGGCGCACGCGGAATGACAAATGAGCAATGACAGAATGACGAATGAGGGAAGCAACGCGCACTTCATGCAGTCATTCGTCATTGATGCGCTGCGCTTCCCTTCGGGCTGCCAACGGCAGTCTGTCTCGCCACGCTCGGCTCGCCATTCTGGTTTCGTCATTTCACGTTCATTCCAACGTGATCCACATCGGCGAGACCCACACAAGCTCGCCGTTCGTCTGCTCACCGCGGAAGTAGTAGTAGCTGGTTTTGCCTTTGTCGGGCTTGGGATCGGTCCAGGTGATGTTGATCTCTTTTTCCTTCGGCGCTTCGATGGGAATTTCGACGTTGTCTTTGATCATCGTGACCTTCTCGAACGGCATCGTGCCGATCAGCTTCAGCGTGATCGTGGGCGCGCCTTGGACGCTGAATTCGTCGCCCATCATGCGCTCCTTGCCATCGGCGGCGGTGCAGCGGCTGTCAGCGATGATGTTGTCGGTGGCGCCGTAGGTGTGGCGCTTCTGCATGGCCTTGAGGATGCCCTCGCGATTGTATTCCTCGGCATAGACCATCGCGTAGCTGATGTGCGTACTGCCGTGGTCGCTGCTGCTCTGGAAACTGAACTTGTAGCCTTTGGCGAAGGCGTTGCAGATGAAGCCGGCGGGTTCCCAGCCGCCGATGGCATCTTCCTTAGTGGGGCAGCGCGGGCAGCCTGGGTATTCGTAGTTCTGGCGGGCGCCTTGATACACTTCGACCATCGGCTCGACGACCGGATCCCAGTTGCGCCAGTCGGTACCCATCGTGCCCACGCTCGTGTGGCTGGCGCAGACACCGTTGAACTTGTGCAGATACTTGTAGAGCATGCTCGTGTCCGGCGCGGGTTCAAACACGCGTGGATCGCTGATCGGCAGGCGGGGCAGGGTGCGCACACCGCGCTGGGCGAAGACAACATTGCGATGGCCTTCCGGATAGCTCACGCTGCGCTCGTAGCTAAACATCGGCGTGAAGGCGCCCGGCAGCATGAAGGCGTCCGTCGTCTTCTGCGTGAGCCACCAGGTATATTCACGGCCGTTGCCGTTGTCGTGGTCGCCGTTGCCGATCCAGTCCATGGATGCGGCGTCGATGGCATAGCGCCACATGTCTTCCAGCGGACCGTCGCCGCCACCGTCGCCGCTGATCTCCGTGTGGCGATGGAATTCACCACGCAGGATGCGCAGTTCGGTGCCGTCCACCTTGGCGCGATAGCCACGGATGGCGGCGAGTTCGGCGCGTTCGGCCTGGGTTCGCTTGCTGGGTGCAGCGTCGGCGTTCGGCATTTCAGCGAGCGGCTGCAACTCCGCAGGTTTCACTTCGCCGGTCATCGTGAGACGGCTGAAATACACATCGTTGTCGAAGGGATCCTTGCTCGCATCCAGCGCGGCGTTGCCGCCTTTGCCACGCGGATCGCGCGCGCGGTTGAACTCGGCCATGCGGTCCATGCGATGGTCGCTGCTGTGGGCGATGAAGACGCTCTTCGGACCCGAGGCGACTGCGGGAAGGTTGTAGAGGAGACTGTCGCTGTGCGGAATGGTGATCGGTCCGACCCACTCGTCGCCTTCGAGATAAGCCGCCACGCTGCCCCAGGTGCTGCCGACAGGTCCGCGGAAACTGTTCAAGCGCGTGCGTGCGATGACCCACATGCGTCCTTCGGCATCGCATAGCAGGCGGCCGAGGTTGTTGTAAGTCTGCGGGCCAGTGGCCTCCGCATGCGCACCGGGCGCACCTTTGCGCAGCGCAGGTTGCAGGAAGGCGACGCCGTCGGCCTCCTCGGGATTCTTCGGCGGAGCTGGCGCCTGCTCATCGGCGCTCGCCTTCTTCTTGCCTTTGCCTTGTCGTGGGCCGCGGGCGGTCGCACCCGGAAGGGCATCGGCGATCTTGCCGACCGGTTCCATCAGTTCGCCATTCTTGACGACGACGAGGCCGATCTCACGGTTCTTGTACAAACCGATGCCGTCATTGCCATCGTAAGCGCCCCAGTCCTTGCCCCAGGTCGGCCCACTCTTCTCAAAGGCGATCCACAAAGCGCCTTCCTTGTCAAAGGACACCGAGGCACGTGCTTCGTAGTCGGGTGAGGTGGCGATGGGCTGCGGCTTGCCATCGCTGAAGGCCATCCAGATGTCGTAGTCACCCTTCGCATAGGTGTCCCACGCCACGGCAAAGCGGTTCTCGTGCGCGGCGATGGCGGGGTTCCAGCAGTTGCCGGCATTCTGCGAGATCGTCTTCGTTTCGCCCCACTGGCCGTTTTGCAGCGAGCGTGTCTGAATCGCAAAGAGTCCGTCCTTCGCGCCCATCCACGCCACCATGACCGTGCCATCTGCAGCGGTGGCGGCGACGGCGCAGAGATCGTTGCCTTTGGAATCCGAAAGCTTCGCCACATCGGCCAGTTTTCCGCCGGTGTAATGACGCGCGAAGACGTCGAAGTTGCCGTCCACGCGCTCGCTCCAGACGATCCACGCGCTGTCCTTGCCGTCGAGTGTGACGGACGATTTGTAGATGTCGCGTCCCGGTTCAGTCACCGCGATGCGCTCCTCCGTCCACGCATTGCCTTTGCGGGCATGAAGCCACAGTTGGTCGCCACCGGACGGCTTGGCGAGGAAGGAGAAATCCTCGGGCTCCGCCTCCAGACGTTTGGCGCGTTCATCGCGGTCAATCCCGGGCGTGTAGCTCTGATACACAAGGAACGAACCCTCCGCTCCGGCGGCCAGCGCCGGGAAATCATCATCCGTGCGCTCCTGCGACATCTGGCGCAGCGTGAAGGCGGTCTCGCGCACGGCCACGCGTCCGTCCATCAGCGGCAGCACCTCGCCGCGTTTCACATCGCCCACCTTGAAGCTCACCTTGCCCGGCGCGGTCGTCAGTTCGATCACGCTGTCCGCCGTCACTTCCTGCAGGCTCACATAGACGCCGTTTTCGAAGATGGGGCCCATCTGCTTCGCCATGCCGAGCTTCTTCGGATTGTTGCCGCGCGGCTTCACCGCGCCCTGCGGCGTGCGTGTGGAAGCCTTCCAGCCAGTCTTGTTCACGATGGCATCCTTCTGTTCAAAGCGATAGCCGGAGACACGCTTCACTTCGCCGGGAGAAACCGTGATGGAGCCGTCCCAGACGGTCGACTCCGTGTCACCGAGGCCAAATTGAATCAAAAGGCCTATGTCTGCCGCAGCGGCAAAACTACCAAGCAACGAGAGCGTGAGGAGGGTGTGTTTCATGGCTGGAAGGGGCGGTAACGAAGTCATTCTGCCAATCTCGCTTCTGAATGGGAAGAAGATTGTTTGAGGGGCGGGAGCATGCTTGATTTCCCTCATGGCACCTTCCCGCGCGCACCACGTCAGCATCTTTGGTCTCGGCTATGTCGGGGCGGTCACGGCGGGCTGTCTGGCGGAGCAGGGACATCACATCACCGGCGCCGACGTGCAGCAGGCGAAGGTGGATGCCTTCAAATCGGGCATCTCGCCGATCATCGAGCCGGAACTGGAGTCACTGCTGCAGGCTGCAAAGCGTGAAGGCCGACTGCATGCGACCACCGATGCCGCGGAAGCCGTCCAAACCTCGCAAGTCAGCATCATCTGTGTCGGCACACCCTCTCAGGCGGCGGGCAGACTCAATCTCGATTTCGTCCGCAATGTGTGCGCTCAGATCGCCGCGGCGATTCGTGAGAAGAAGCAGGCGCACACGATTCTTCTGCGCAGCACGATGCTTCCCGGCAGCACGCGTTCGATGGTGCGCGAGTTCTTTGCCGACCTCATCGAGTCCGGCCTGCTGAACGTTTATTGCTGTCCTGAATTCCTGCGCGAAGGCACGGCGGTGCGCGATTTTCGTGATCCCTCACTCGCCGCGGTCGGCACCCATGATGGGAAGGCCCCGGCGACAAACGAAGCGCTCGAACTCCTCGGGGCGAACGCACAGATCCTCGAATGGGAGGGCGCGGAGTTGCTCAAGTACTCCTGCAACTACTTCCACGCGCTCAAAGTCGGCTTTGCCAACGAGATCGGCCGCATGGCCAAGCATCTCGGTGTTGATGGCGCGCGCGTGATGGACGTCGTCTGCCACGACGAGCGGTTGAACATCTCACGCTACTATCTGCGGCCTGGCAATCCCTTCGGCGGCTCATGTTTGCCAAAAGATGTGAACGCGCTCAGCGGCCTGGCCCGCATCGAAGGCGTGAACCTGCCGTTGCTCGATCATGTCATTGCATCGAATCAGGCACACCTCGATGCCTTGCTGGAACAGATCACGTCGAAGGATTCGCGTCGCGTGGGTCTCCTCGGTCTCGCTTTCAAAGCCGATACCGATGACATGCGTGGCAGCGCGATGGTGTCCATCGCCGAGACGCTGCTCGGACGCGGCTACCAGCTCCGCATTTTCGATCCGTCGATCAATCTCACGCGTCTCATCGGTGCCAACGAGGCTGAAATCCAGCGTCGCATGCCGCATCTGGCGCAGTTGCTGTGCTCCAGCGCCGAGGAGGTCGTACGCGAGAGCGACGTAATCGTCGCCTCCCAGAAATGTGCGGACGTCGAGTCGCTGCGCAGGGTTGCCTGGGCAGGGAAGTCGGTCATCGACGTGAACGGATGGTCTGAACTGAAGTTACTGTCGTGGGCCTACGAAGGCGTCTGCTGGTGAGATTCGCGGGCTCTTTTTACTCCAAATAGTAAGCAGCTCGTTTTTTTTAATTGCGGTTTAGGGCGTGTCCCGATTGAATCCGCCCCGCTGGCCCGAAAATCTCTGGCAGCCATCGACATCATACCACACACCCATGAAGAAAACCGCGCTCACCCTCCTGTGTCTCGCCATTGGCATCGCCTCCGCCTCGGCTGATGCCATCATCAAGCAGTCTATGAAAAAGTATCACAAGCCCGACGACGCCATTGCCAAGAAGGTTGGCAAGGGCGAGGCAAGCGATGCTGAACTGGCCGAACTGCTCAAATCCTACGAGGAAATGAAGGGCGCCAAACCCTCCAAGGGCGACGCCGGTTCATGGGAGGAGAAGACCGCCGCGGTCATCGGCGCCCTGAAGAAAGTGCAGGCCAAGGAAGCGGCCGGCCCCGCTGAGTTCAAGAAGGCCATCGACTGCAAAGCCTGCCACAGCGTTCACAAGGGCAAGTAACCGCCTTTTCGATTCCGGGAGGCTCCGTCTGCAAAGGCGGAGCCTTCTGCATTTCTGATTCTTGCGCGATGCGCGTGTCTCGACATCATCCGATGACCATGCCAACCACCTATCACATCGTTCCCACCGAAGCTCACAACGAACTCGTCCGCGCCGCCTACCAGCATCGCGGCTACACGGCAGCCGAGGCGGCCGATGGAGCTCGGTTTTGCGAGATGGCCAGCGCGCATGGCATTCGCACGCACAACGCCATCAAGGCCCTGCATCTCGACCATCTTTACGGCAGCGGCACAGGCGGCTGCAAACCCGGCGCGGAGATTGAAGTCATCAAGAAACCCTTCGCCGCCAGCGAGGCCTGGGACGGCCGCTTGAAGCTCGGTCAAAGCGTCGCCTTCAGCGCCATGGAGCGCTGCATGGAGATGGCCGACAAATTCGGCATCGGCCAGGTCAGCGTGGACAACGCCTTCCATTATCTCTGGGGCGGCGGTTACGTCATGGACGCCGCGAAGAAGGGCTACATCGCCTACACGAACTGCACCTCCACGCTCGGCGAGGTCGTGCCCTTCGGCGGCAAGTTCCCCGTGCTCGGCACCAATCCGCACTCCTGGGGCCTGCCCACGCAGGACGCCTGCGGTTTCCCCGTCGTGATCGACTGGGCTACCTCCACCGTCGCCATGGGCCGCGTGCAGCAGCTCAAGCGCGAAGGCAAACCGCTGCCTCCCGGTGCTGCGGTCGACAAGGACGGCAAGCCCACCACCGACGCCAACGAAGCCGCGTGGCTGCTGCCCTTCGGTGCGCACAAAGGCTACGGCCTCTCCCTCCTCATCGAAATCATGGGCGGCATGATCGGCGGTGGTCTGCCGACCCTGCGCGGCGGCGGCGCGCATCCCGACATCAAATCGAAGCCATTCCCCGCCGGCGAGAAGCGCACCTCATCCTTCTACTTCCAAGTCATCCATCCTGATGCCATCAGCACCGGTCTGTTCTCCAACGGCCGCAGCTTCTCCGAAAACGTCAAGGCGGTGATCGACGACATCCTCGGTCACGGCAACGAGAACTGCATGCTCCCCGGCCAGCCCGAGGCGCAGAATGCCGCCCACACCGCCAAGGCCGGCGGCCTCCTCTTCAGCACCGCCGAAGTCGAAGCCCTCAACGAAATCGCCGACGAAATCGGCTCCCCCCGCTTCGACGTCGCGGCCCTCGGCACCTACGAGGTTCCTTAAAGCATCCGGCATCGCGAGGCGACGCCTCAGTTCGGCGTGGCTTCGCCGTGCGGGTAGCGGTAGTCGGCCTTGCCGTCGGTGGAGACTTGTTTCGTCGAGCCGTCCGCGAGCGAGTAGAGGAACAGCTTGCCTCCGGCGTGATAGACGATGGATGACTCACCTTTCGTGAAGCGTGGATAGGCGAACCACACCTTCTTTCCTTCCGCGTTCGCAAACGCTTTGAGGTTCGTGATCGTGCGCGTGCTCACGTCGAAGTCCGCGACGTAGAGCGTGCGGCCCGGAAACGCGTATTTGAAGCCGGTTTGATATTCGAAGCAGATCTTCGTCTCGCTCGGCGAGACACTGATGCGGTCGAGGATGCCCTTCGGCGCGAGTTCGCAGGTCACGCGTTAGAAATTGGGAATGCCGCC
>NZ_JAGRPF010000220.1 GCF_020439865.1 Prosthecobacter sp. | reverse complement strand
CGCGGGCCGTGGTGCTTCGAGCATTTTCACAACGACCTCGCACAGCTTTTCCGTGAAATGGGCGTCTTGCGCGACATGCTCCGTGGCTGGATCAAAGCCAGCCCGCCATGAGTTTCCGCCAGCAGCTACAACACGGCATCGCCATTCCCGCGCATCCGCTTGCGTTGAATGCGCAGCGCAAACTCGACGAACGTCGTCAGCGGGCGCTCTCGCGCTACTACATCGCCGCTGGTGTCGGCGGACTCGCCGTCGGCGTGCACACGACGCAGTTTGCCATTCGCGATCCAAAAGTCGGTTTGTTTCGTCCAGTGCTCGAACTCGCGAAGGAAGAGATGGATCGTGCCGAGAAACCGCTCGTGCGCATCGGCGGCATCTGCGGAATGACGAAGCAGGCCGCGAGCGAGGCCGAGTTGTTGCGTTCGCTTGGCTATCACGCCGGTTTGCTCAGCCTCGGCGCGATGCGTGATGCCTCCGAGGACGAAATGATCGCGCACTGTCGCACCGTGGCCGAAGTGCTGCCGGTTGTGGGGTTTTATCTTCAGCCCAGCGTCGGCGGACGCGTGCTGCGTCATTCGTTCTGGCGTCGTTTCGCCGAAATCGAAAACGTCGTCGCCATCAAGATCGCGCCATTCAACCGCTACCAGACGCTCGACGTCGTTCGTGCCGTGATCGAGGCCGGACGCGATGACATCGCGCTCTACACCGGCAACGACGACAGCATCGTCACCGACTTCCTAACGCCGTTCCGCTTCGACGGCAAAGAACGCCGCATCGTCGGCGGCCTGCTCGGCCACTGGTCCGTGTGGACGCAGCGCGCGGTCGAACTGCTCGAACGCTGCCGCAATGCCGACGTCACACCCGAGCTGCTGCGTCTCGGCATCGAGGTCACCGACAGCAACGCGGCCTTCTTCGACGCCGCGAACGTCTTCCGCGGCTGCATCGCCGGTCTGCATGAAATCCTCCGCCGTCAGGGCCTGCTCGAAGGTCTCTGGTGCCTCGACGAGCACGAATCCCTCAGCCCCGGCCAGCTCGAAGAAATCGACCGCGTCTGCCGCGCCTATACGCATCTGAGCGATGACGTTTTCGTCGATGCGCATCGCGACGAGTGGCTGCGATGACTGGGCCGCTCTCAAAGTTCTTCGATTCCATGAATCCCGAAATCACGTCGTATCTCGATTCAAAAGGCTGTTACTTCAGAAATCGGCCTTGGGAAGTTGATGAAGCGCTGACGCGCCTTGGAGTAACACCGCCGCGTGAGTTTGTTGAGTTTTTTCGGAAATACGAAGGCGGTTTCGGCAGCCGACATATCTCGTTCGAGCTCGCGGATATTGTCGGCCATGCCGAAGAACTGACGCAGACATGCCGTGATGTTCATGGTTTCCCCAACCAATGCGTGGTTTTGTCGGACGAAGTTGCTGATGCAGTCCTTGTCTATGACACGCTAAAGGACGAAATGTATGACGTCGATTTTGAAGGGAGTGATGAGAAGTTACGGGAAGGAACTCTGGAACCTGACTGGCCTAGTTTTAGCGCATTTCTGGAGTTTTACTTCTTGGGACAAGGTCGCATGTCCGCTCGCAACATTTCTTGAATCCTTCAATTCCGGAAAAACCGCCTGATCGAACTCACCGCCTGATCGACTTTGCGTTCCAAGACGCTCTTCGGTGGCGGAGCGGGTGTGCGGCGTTTGGTCGACGTGCTCGAAGCCGTGGTGGTATTCTTTTTCGTGGTCGTTGTCTTGGGCTTGGTGGTCGTGGTGGTCGTGGTGGTCTTCGGTGTTGCGTCGGCCACGGTGGCCTTTTTGACTTCGACTTTGTCCTCGGTCCCGGCGCTGGTGGTTTTCGCAGTGGAGTCGGTTTTTGATTCGGGTTTCGCTTCAGAGACGATGGCGACGGCCTTGCGCACTTCTTCTTTGGGCAGCTCTGGTTTTGCTTCCGATTTGGGCGCGGGCTTTTCAACCGCTGCAGGTTTCGTGTCATCCGCCGCTTTGGAGGCGGCTACGATGACAGGTTTCGGTTCCTTCGGCACGAGGCCGGGAGCGTGGCCGTATCCGTAGAAGTGTGACGGGCTTTCGGCTTTGGGCAGGTTGAAGTCGAACACGCTAACGCCGCTGCGGCGTTCGCCATGGAAGCTGCGACCGTCGCTGGCGCCGAAGACGACGCGTTTGCCGGTCTTCTTGAGTTTGCCGAGGTAGATCATGACGTGCGTGACGGGCAGCTTGCGCTTGGTCTCGGTGGTGTTGGTCCAGAAGAGCAGGTCGCCGGGTTTGAGGTCGGCGAATTCGTCGCTGTCGAAAGCAGTGGCGGTGGGTGTGAGGTGGAGCTGCGTTTTCTTTTCCACCCACTGGCACATTTCGTCGGACTGACGCGGCACGTCCTTCAAGCCCTGGAAGTGCAGCATGTGATACACGGTGCCAGAGCAGTCCATGCCGCCCTTCGCAGGATCGTGCGAGCCATAGAGGTAACCGAGTTCGAGATGCGTGAGCGCGAGCGCGCTCTGCACGAGGCTTTGCACCTGCTTCGGATACTTGTCGAAGTCACGAAGGTCCTCGATGCTGATCGTGGAGACTGCGGCTTTCGAGGGTTCCACCGGTTTTTCATCCGGCTTGGCGGGCGATTCCTTTTTACCAATCGCTTCAGATTTGGAGGCTGTTTTTTCCGAAGATGAAGTCGTGGTGGCTGCGCGGCAGGTGAACGCCGCAAAGAGCACGATCATCGCGAGTCGCAGGGAAAAGTGCATGGCAGTCGGAGGCTTGAGGTTTGCTGACCTGTTTGGACGCCTGCGTGCGTGGATTTGATCAAATCAAATTCGCATCCGTGCGACCACGGCAAAGATTACGCCTGCCAGCAGCAGTGTGGCGGCAAGAATGCGGATGCCGTAAGCACGTCCGGATTCGTGGCGCTCGCGGTTGCCGATGAGCGGTCCAAGCCAGGCCACGGCCAGCAGGCTCCACAGACCGCGCGTGGCGTAAACGACGTTCACGCCGATGGCGTCATTGAAGAACGCCAGCGAGATGCCCATGACCACCGATTGCGCCGCGATGAGCAAACTGCCGCCGATGGACCATTGCGTGGCGCGATTCCACGGCATCGGCGGCGGTTTGGGCATGAGCGCCATGGCAAACAACGAAAGCCCGCCGGTGGTGAGAGCGAGGATGGCGAGAAACGTGCGCGGGCCGAAGGCAGGCGCCCATTTTTGCAGAATCACATCCGCAAACGCGAAGATCGCCGCGCTGATGAGCGCCATGACGACAGGCCCCGCGAAACGCGCACCCTTCGGCGTCTTCCAATCCGTTGCGCTCATGAGGAAGATGCCCGCTGTCGTGATGATGGCGGCGATCCACATGAGCGGCTTCATGCTGCCGGCGATGAGCAGGCTCGCGCTCAAAGCGACGAACACGACCTTCGATCCGAGCACCGGCGTGACGAGCGAGACATCGCCGCGCTGCATGGCGATGAAGGTAAACCAGCTCCCGATGAAGAACAGCGTGCCGAGCCCGACGGGCACATACCATTGATGCCAGGCCACCGGCTGCTTCTCCAGCAGCGCGAGCGGCAGGAACACGAGCGACGAGGCCCAGTTGTTGATGTGAAAGCACGCCATCGGATGCGCGCCTTCCGTGAGCGCCTTTTTCAAAAACAGCGACGCGACGGAGTAGCCCACAGCAGCGCCCAGCGGCAGCAGCAGATACCACGGCAGGTTCATGCGCCGACGAGTTTTAATCCCCACGCGATGACGATCGGCGTGGTGACGCAGCTCACGACCGTGGTGGCGATGACGACCTGCACTGCCGTGGGTGCGTGACCGCCATACATGCGTGCGATCATGATGTTGAACACAGCGGAAGGCATCGCGGCCTGCACAATGAGGATGCGTTTCAGTTCGGTTGTCACCGGCAGGTAATACGCCGCCGCCACGAACCCGAACGGCAGCACGCCGAGCCGCAGCACCGGGCTGAGCACCGCCACCTTCCACTGCATTCGCTCCTGGCCGATCAGATCGGCGATTGATGCGCCGATGAGCAACACCGCCAGCGGCACCGCACATGCACCGAGCATCGTGAAGGTGTTGTGCGCCATCGCCGGAATGTAGCCGTGCAGGCCGGTGAAGTTCAGCGCGAGCGAACTCAGGATCGTGATAACCGGCGCGTTCAGCGCGAGACGCCACGGTGCTTTGTCAAAACCCGTCAGCATGCCGACTCCCGCCGTCCAGCAGGCGATTTCGACGCCAAGCGTGAAGGTGAACAGCACACCGAGCGTGCCTTT
The DNA here is from genome assembly GCF_020439865.1 of Prosthecobacter sp. Taxonomy (GTDB): domain Bacteria; phylum Verrucomicrobiota; class Verrucomicrobiia; order Verrucomicrobiales; family Verrucomicrobiaceae; genus Prosthecobacter. The sequence goes on along the minus strand of NZ_JAGRPF010000220.1, from coordinate 91,845 downwards.
GTCCGGAAACAGCGCCGTGACGATCGGAATGGCCACGAAGCCGTAGTTTTGCAAACCGCAGGCCACGCCAAACGTGCGGCGGCCTTCGCCTCGCTTCAAACCAATGATCGGTGCCACAAAATACGAAAAGCCGATGCTGAGCGCCACGAGTGTGAAGCCCAGACCGGCCGCAACAGCGACGGGACCGATGTTCATCACCGATTCATTGCCCACCACGCGCTCGATGATGAGTGCAGGCGTCAGCAGCATCACGGAAAGCTTCATCAGACTCACGTCCGCTTCAGGCTTCAGCAAGCCCGTGCGCCGTGCCACAGCCCCCGCGGCCATCGTGAGATACACGGGTATGGCGACGGACAGGATGCTGAGGAAGTCGAGGTTCGACATGGGGTGCGGCAGCTAGGCAGTGATGTGGCGGAGTGCAAGCAATGCCATGCATACGTTGCTCACACTTCAGCGTGATAAAGTGCTCAACCGCGCTTCCACACCACCCATAGTTCGGGCGGTGAGGCCGCCCGATTCACGGGCCGCAGGTGCTGCACCTCGAATCGCCGTGAATCGAGCGTGGCAGCCCATTCGGCGATGTGGCGGCCTTCGTCGGCTCCGCCTTCGTGGCCAGGATACACCGTGATCGTGAGCACGCCGGATGGCTTGAGCAGATCCAGTGCCTCGCGCACCGCGATCATCGTTGTCTCCGTGCGTGTGATGAGCGCCTTGTTCGTGCCTGGCAGGTAGCCGAGGTTGAACATGACCGCGCTGATCTTTCCATGCAGCTCGACCGGCACTTGAGCGCGCATCGTTTCATGGCCCGCATGAATCAACGTCGTCATTTCAGCCGGCACACGCTTCCGTGTCTCGATCAAGGCGGCTTCCTGCACGTCGAAAGCAAACACATGGCCCTCTGGCGCGACGCATTGCGTCAAAAACAACGTGTCATGTCCGTTGCCCATCGTCGCATCGATCGCGACGTCGCCCGCACGAAGACGGTCCTTCAAAATCAACTGCGCCCACAGCACAGACGACGGCAGGCCACCGTTGGGGCTGGCGAGATGGGGAGGGCGTTCAGTCATACCGAGTTTTGCTGCAGATCGAACGCTTCATCAAGCGCAGTGCCATCCAGCAGATGTTCGAGGAGATGACGAGCGAGCCACGGGGAACGGAGGGAGCCTTTCGAGCCGAGGCCGTTGAGGAACGCGACGCGTGGATGACTGGGATGCGTGCCCATGAGGGCCTGGCGGTTTTTGATGATGGGACGAACGGCGCTCTGCGTGGCAGTGATTTGGGCGGAAGTTTTGAGCAGCGTTTGCAGAGTGGCTTCAAGCTCCTGCACCTGCGTTGGTGAAGGTGTGTTCTGATCGGCAAACGACCATTCGTAGGTGGAGCCGGCACGCAAGGTGCCGTCGTTGCGCGGGAGGAGCCAGCAGCCGCGGTTGAGGATGCGCTTCTCGCCGTGAAGATCGGCGGTGACGGTCAAAATGGTGCCGAGGGCGGATTGGAACGGAACCCAGTGGAGGAGCGGATGATGCTGTGCGCTCCACCCCTGTGCCCAGATGACGTGGGTGAAGCTCTGATCGTTCCAAGTGACGCCTTGAGCGTCATCATGAACCTCGTCAGGTTTCACATCGGCTTTGCGCCATGAATCGAGTGATTCGAAGAACGCACGGCTGGCTTGAAGATAGGCGGTGGTGTCGAGCCAGGCGGCGTGGCGCTGTTGAAAGCCGTTTTGTGGATTGTGAACCACGTCCGCGTTGAGTTGCGGTGGCTGGCGATGCAGGAAGGGCTGCATGTCGGGATCGCGGCGGCGCTTTTCCCATTTGGCGATTTCCTGTTCGTTCTTCAGCAGGCGCACGTAGCCGCGTGGGAAGAGAAAGCGCTGCTTCAAGCGTCTGCCGCACCCGCGGTAAAAGCGCAGCGCTTCGCGATAAAACAGGGCATAGCGCCAGCTTACGGTGAGACGCATGCCGGTGATGGGCGTGATCAAGCCGGCGGCCACTTTCGAGCAGGTGATCGCTTCATCACGATCGACAATGACGAAGGGCACTTCCCGTTCCCACAAACGCCATGCCAGGGCGGTGCCGGCGAGGCCCTGGCCGATGATGAGGATGCGGGGTGACATGAACCGCAAGTTGATAGCCGAAAGTCGTGAAAGAGCGTGAAAAAAATCCACTCCAGTCACTTCGAAAGACAGCAGCGGCAGGCCTACCGCTCAGTCATGATGGCCAGCAGGAGCCGCTTGAGCTTTTCGTGGGTCTGGCTGACCTGCAATTCAGTCGGCGGGCTTGTTTCCACGTTTTTCCACAGGGTGCTGATCTCATCAATCGCGGTGCCGATGCGCTTGACCAGGGCCTCCTCACGCTTGGAGGCATTGAGGCTGCTGAAGTGCTCGCGAACATCCTGCAGGATTTCCGGGGAGCCGATGCAGAGCGGGCGGATCTTCACGGCCGGATCTTCGGCGACGACGGTGGAAACAATTTCGAGCATTCGCAGCCAAAGACCGAGATCGATCATCACCGCGAGGTCGTCATCCCGCTGCTCTCTCAGCATGCGGATCAGCTCCTGATGGCTGTCCACAATTTCGTGGCGCAGCTCCTTCCACTCGTTCATCTCGGCCATTTTGCCCTGAGCCATGAGGCGGGGCATGAGCTTTTCGCCGAGACCGAGCATGCGGCAGTAGCTGAGCACGTCCTGGTTGTTGTTGCGGAACTGCTGTGAGTCTCCCGCCTGCCAGACGAGGAAACTGTCCGCTAGCAGGCTGCCGAGAATCAGTGAGGCGTGTCCGCGGTCGGTGGGTGGCGTGGGCGGCGGCGGCCGAAAGAGCAGGCGCCAGCGGGCCTTGGTGTGCTGGCTCACCCAATCGAGAAAATCGGCCGGAGTTTGGTCGGCCACGGCAGCTTCCGGGCCCTGCTCGCCCGAGGACATTGCAGGCATCCCGCACAGGCACAGCCCCAGCGTGGCGATGCAGATCGTTAGGCTGGAGCGAAGCAGGGAGGTTGGCATGACAGGGAGCGGACGGCTAACTCTACTCCACGGTCACGCTTTTTGCGAGATTTCTCGGTTTATCCACATCACAACCCCGGGCGACCGCCGTGTAGTAGCTCAGAAGCTGAAGCGGCACGACATTGAGAATGGGGGTGAGGTAGGACGGGCAATCCGGCACGTAGATCACGTCGTCCGTGATGCGTTCGAGCTCGGTGCGGCCTTCGGTCGTCACGGCGATGACGGGACCCTTGCGGGCGCGGACTTCCTCGATGTTGCTCACGTTCTTGTCGAACACGGCGTCGTCGGGTGCGATGAAGATGGAAGGCATGTCCGGCTTCACCAAGGCGATGACGCCATGCTTCAGCTCCGCGCTCGGATGGCCGCTGGCGTAGATGTAGCTGATCTCCTTCATCTTCAGCGCGCCTTCGAGTGCCACGGGATAGTTCGCCTGACGGCCCATGAAAAGCATGCCCTCGGCATGCGCGTGCTTCTCGGCAATGGCTTTGATCTTGTCCGCCTGCTTCAAGATCGTGACGATCTTGTCTGGCAGCTCTTCGAGCTGATCGATCATTTCGAGGCCATCCACACTCGAAAGGTGGTGAATGCGGCCCAGCAGCAGGCTCAGCAGCGTGAGGATGGTGACCTGGGAGGTGAAGGTTTTTGTGGCGGCCACCCCGATTTCCGGTCCGGCGTGGATGTAAACGCCGCCGTCGCTCTCGCGGGCAATCGTGCTGCCCACGGTGTTCACGATGCCGAGGCAGCGAATGCCTTTGCGCTGGCCTTCGCGCATGGCAGCGAGCGTGTCGATGGTCTCGCCGCTCTGGCTCATCACAAACTGCAGCGTGTTCTTGTTCGCGGGGACGTTGCGATAGCGGAACTCGCTGGCGATTTCGACTTCCGTCGGCACGCGGGCTAGGGTTTCGATCAAATACTCGCCCACCATCGCGGCGTGGTAGGCCGTGCCGCAGCCGGCGAGAATGATGCGGTCGATCTGCGCCAGCTCACGCGGCGTCATGTTCAGCCCGCCGAGGATGGCGGTGCATTCATCACGGGAAAGGCGGCCGCGCATCGCGTTCCGCAGCGAGGTTGGTTGCTCGTAGATCTCCTTGAGCATGTAGTGCGGGAAGTCGCCCTTCTCGGCGTCGTCTGCGCTGAATTCGACGCGGCTGACTTTCACTTCGGCAGGGACGCCTTCATGTGACTGCACGCTGTAGCGGTCCTTCGTGATGACGACGATGTCGTAGTCGTTGAGGTAAACCACGTCGCGGGTGTGGTTGACGACGGCGGAAACGTCGCTGGCGAGGAAATGCTCGTGATCACCGAGTCCGACGATGAGCGGACTGCCGAGTCGTGCGCCGACGATCACGCCGGGCAGATCTCCATGCATCACCGCGATGCCGTAGGTTCCTTTCACACGCGCCAGAGCGGCTTTCACGGCATTGACGAGCCGCTGCGTGCCGTCCTTCTCGGTCGATTCGTCGAAGTAGGTGCCAACCAGGTGCGAGAGCACCTCGGTGTCGGTTTGCGACTGAAACGTGTGGCCCTTGGCGATCATTTGATCGCGCAACGTCTGATAGTTTTCGATCACGCCGTTGTGGACGAGCACCAGCTTGCCGGACTGGTCGGGGTGTGGGTGGGCGTTCACGTCCGTGGCTGCTCCGTGAGTGGCCCAGCGGGTGTGGGAAATGCCCATCGTGCCGAGCGGGTTCGCAGCGGTCACCGCCTGACGCAGATTGTCGATCCGGCCGGCGCGTTTCACGATGCGCAGGCTTTCGCCGCCGCCATTGAGCGCCATCCCGGCCGAGTCATAGCCGCGATATTCCAAGCGCCGCAGTCCGTCCAAAAGGATCGAGCTGGCCTGACGATTGCCGATGTATCCAACGATTCCGCACATGAGAAAGTAAAAGGGGGTAAAACAGGTTCTGCCGAATGACAGGCCGGTACGATACCGCCCCGCAGAACCCACGCCAGCAGTTCATGCCTGGGGCATTTTTCTTTATTGGAACGAAGTCGTCCAACTCAGGCCATGATCCCACCGACCAGTTCCCCGTGGACGTCCGTGAGGCGGAAATCACGGCCTTGGTAGCGGAAGGTGAGGCGCTCGTGATCGAGGCCGAGCAGATTCAGCACCGTGGCGTTCAGGTCGTGGGTATGGACCGGGTTTTCGGCGATGTTGAAGCCGAAATCATCGGTTTTGCCATACACCGTCCCCGGTTTGATGCCGCCACCCGCCATCCACATGGTGTAGGCGTCCTTGTGGTGATCGCGGCCCGGGGAAGTCTTGGTGCCGTCGCCGTTGATGCCCTGGCGCAACGGAGTGCGGCCAAACTCGGCGCCCCAGATCACTAGCGTCTCATCCAGCAGGCCTCGCTGCTTCAAATCGCGCACGAGCGCGGCCATTGGCTGATCCACGTCTTTGGCCTTGGCTGACAGGCGCTGTTTGAGGCCGCCATGATGATCCCAGTCGGAGTCAAAGAGCTGCACCATGCGCACGCCGCGTTCGACGAGGCGCCGGGCGAGCAGGCAGTTGTTGGCAAAGGAGGCCTTCCCCGGCTGCGCGCCATACATGTCGAGCGTCGCCTTCTTTTCCTGGGTGATGTCCATTAGCTCCGGCACGCTGGTCTGCATGCGGTAGGCCATTTCATACTGGCTGATGCGCGTGGCGATCTCCGGATCGCCCACGACGCCGAGCTGCTGCTCGTTGAGCGCCCTCACGGCATCAAGCACCCGGCGACGGTCTTTGGAACTGTGCCCGGGCGGATTGCCCAAAAAGAGTACCGGTTCACCGCTGCCGCGGAACTGAATGCCCTGGTAAACGCTGGGCAGAAAGCCCGTGCTCCAAAGCGTCGACCCGGCGCCACCGGGCGGCCCCGACAACAGCACCACGTAGGCCGGCAGATCGCGATTTTCCGCGCCCAGACCGTACGTCAGCCAGGCGCCCAAGCTCGGGCGCCCGCCCTGGCCAAATCCGGTGTGCAGGAACATCTGAGCCGGAGCGTGATTGATCTCGTTGGTGTGCAGGGACTTCACCACGCAGATGTCGTCCGCCACGGTTCCGAGATGAGGCAGAAGCTCGCTCAATTCGAGCCCGCTCTGGCCGTGACGCTGAAATTTGAACTCCGTTCCAGCGAGCTTCAAATCGCCGCCGATGAAAGCGAAGCGCTTGCCCTTGGTCAGCTCTTCCGGGCAGGTCTGCCCGTCCATCTTCTGCAGCATCGGCTTGTAGTCGAACAGATCGAGCTGCGATGGCGCGCCGATCATGTGCAGGTAGATGATGTGCTTTGCCTTCGGCGCAAAATGGGGGCGCGGGGCGATGGCCGCCGCCGCAGGCAGGTCCCGCGCGAGCAGAGATCCCAATGCCATCGACCCCAGGCCCAGTCCCGACTGGCGGAAGAACTGGCGGCGTGAAACATCGAGGAAATCTGGGGCGGGCGGAGTCACGCTGCTGAAACGCCGGAATTCGCCCACAAGTTTCCTGATTTGGGGCTCAGTTCGGCTTACGGAAGCAATGCACGACAAACACTCCTGCAAGCGTCGTCAGCGCACCTGTCGCGTCGGCGACGAGATCGCGCATCGTTTCGTGGACGCTGTGCTGGATGTGGGTGCCGTAGAAGACATCGGAAAAAAGTTCGGCGAACTCCCAGAACAATCCCAACGTGCAGGCGAGTGCGAAGGTGAACAGGTGGCGTGCGAACGGAGTGAGCTGTCCGAACCAGGAGGCGAGGCAGTTCAGTGCATGCCAGAAGAAGAAAGCGATGGCCACTCCGCCGCTGTAGTGCATCACGAAATCGAGCTGCTGACGATAGGGCGTGCGCAGAATGATCTGATGGAAGATCAAGACCGCGAGCGGAGCCCAGCCGGCGCGCACAAAAAGACTAAACAGCGGCGTCATGCCTTCCAGTCCACGTTGGCGATCTGCTCGCGGCCGTTGCGGTCGTGGTATTTCACGTGGCCGTGCTGGACACCATACTCGTATACGCACTTCGTCACTTTCACATCGTAGCAGCAGTACTCGGCGATCTTGGCGACTTCGCCCTGCTGCCACCAGCGCAGGGCATCGAGACCGTCGGCGGTCTTGCCGGTGCCGAGTGTGGCTGCAGCGACGGCATCGAGCTTGATGCGATGGCCGAGAACCTTTTCGAGCTCGATGAGCATGTCGAGGCTGTGAGGCAGATCAGCGGGGTCGAACATGATGTCGTGTCCCTTGAGCACCTCGTAGTCGAACCCGATGTGGTTGAAACCCACGACCAGGTCGGCTGCCTTGAGCTGTTTGATCAGCTCCGGGGCCTCGTCTTCCGTGTAGATCCGGTATTCGTTCATTTTGGTGCTGAACGTGACGGCCACGGAGATGCCCATCTTGTGCTTGTTGCCCCAGCCGCCGACATCGTTTGCCGTGCGGCGTGTTTCGAGATCGAAATAGACGATGTCTCCGGCCATGATCGCGGGCGTGGCGTGAGCTTAGCCGATGCGATACACGATGCGCGCCTTGTCCATGTCGTAGGGAGACATTTCGAGCTTCACGGCGTCACCGATGACGAGACGGATGAACTTCTTGCGCATCTTGCCGGAGATGTGCGCGAGCACTTCGTGGCCGTTGCGGAGCTGTACACGGAACATGGTGCCGGCGAGCACGGCGGCGATGGTGCCTTCGAGTTCGATGGCTTCCTCTTTCTGCTTGCCCGTATCTTCAGGCTCAGGCGGACGTGGCGGTGGTGCGAAGCGTTGAGGCGGGCCGCCACGACGGGGTGGGCCGCCGCGTGAAGGACCGCGATTGGGGCCGCTGCGTGATGGGCCGCGATTAGGAGGACGTGACATGCGTGAAAAAAGTTGGGCGTGAGGATGCTCCCACGCTCGGGGATTACAAGGGTAATTTTGTGAGGTGAATGGTCGAAAAGCCCTGCAGACCCATTCGGATAGACAAAAGTCTCGCCGCCGTGCGTCCTGTTCGTGAAACTGCCTCTCAATGTACGCCGCTCCGACATTGTCCGAACTTTACGACGCCCACGCGGCCGGCCTGTTCCATTATCTCACGAGTTTCACGGGCGCGGAGGCCGACGCGAAAGATCTGCTGCAGGAGTTGTTCATCAAACTGGCACGGCAGCCGGTGCCTGCGGGCATCGACAACATGCGGGCGTGGCTGCTGCGGCTGGCGCATCGGCAGGCCATCGACTGGCTGCGGCGTCACCATGTGCGGCGCCGTGCGGAAGAGGCATCCCGTGCCCCTGTGGAAATGTTTGCCGCGCAGGACGATCCTGATCAGGCGGAGCTGGCAAAGCGTCTCGGGGCGGCGCTCTCGTTGCTTCCGCTGGAACAGCGCAGTGTGGCGCAACTGAAGCTCTGGGACGGTCTCACCTTCGAAGAAATCGCGGAAGTGCAGGGCATTCCGCTGAACACGGCGGCCAGCCGTTATCGCTACGCCCTGGAGAAGCTGCGCAGTGAACTGCGACCGCTCTACGACGAACTCACACCCTCATGAAAACGAATCACGACTCATTTGAAAACGATCTGCTTGCTTTGCGGCGGCGGGAGCTTCCCGGGCATTGGCGGGATGAGATGCTGCAGGCTGCGGCGACAGAGACCACCCGTCATGGATCACGTACTCCGCGCTGGCTGGTGGCCGGCTGGAGTCTCGCCTGGGCGGCGATCCTCCTGATGTACCACACGATGCCGTCGGAACCGCAGACGCGGATAGCGCCCTCTCCTGACAACCTCTCAGCGGCGGCGCTCTGGCAGCAGCACAACGCCGCCATTGAGGCCCTGCTGGCCGCCAACTGACCCCAACACTTCCAACCTTCTCATCTCATGTTTCATCGCATCACTTCCAAACGGGCCGCACGCATTTTGCTGTGGATTTTTATCACGCTCGTCACCGTCATGGTACTCCTGTTCGTGTGGACGAACTGGAGCGGTCAGCGCCGCTGGGCGGCCACAAAGGCGTTGCTCGAGCGCGAAGGCGAAAAGCTCGATTTCCACAAGCTGCTTCCCGAGACGCCACCGGAGGAGAAGAATCTGCTAGCGATCGAACCGCTGCGCGGCATTTCCGAAGTCGTCGATCAGGACGAAGCCAAAGGCGAACCTGGTGCAAAGCGCAAGGCGCTGGCCGGATTGGCGTGGGAATCTGGAAAGACCAAAATGCCGGCAGCATTGGGAACGTCTCTCGGAAGAAGGACTGCGTTTGAGGACTGGGTGCGGGTGGCGCGTGAGGCGAAGCTGGCGGATGTCGCCGCAGATTCTCCAAACGCGGGCCGTGAGATGCTGGCGGCGTTGGATGCCCGGCTTCCTGTGCTCAAGCAACTCGCTGACGAGGCGGTCACGCGCCCTCAGGCGATGTTCACACCCAGTTTGAACGAGCGCAAGCTGCCGGGAATGCTGTTCAGTCTTCAGGTGCCACATTACACCATTGCACAGAAGCTGGGGAGCAATCTGGCGCTACGTGCGCGTGCCGCCGCCGCCGTAGGTGAAGCGCGTGAAGTGGCGAACACCGCGGTGGCCATGTTGCGTGTGGGCCGAGCCTGCAAAGTGGAGCCGATGCTGCTTGGCCTTTTGGTGGGTGTAACAGTCGATGCACAAGCGCTCGAATTGCTTTGGGAAGTTTTGGAAACGAAGTTGCTAAAGGAAGACGAGCTGCATCAGATTCAGCAAACATTGGAGGCTTCCGATGTGGAGACAGCTTTGCTTCTGGCAATGCGTGGAGAGTTGGCAGTGGCTGTGGGGTCGCTGGAGTACCTTGGAGATGTGGCCGCTGGACGAACGACCGCAGGCAGGGAACTGGACGAGGTCCTTTCCGGTCATTCTTCAGGGATGCGGCGAGGTTGGGTTCGTGCCATTCCGAGTGGATTGTTTGATCATTGGAAAAGTGTGCTGGCGGACGTGGAGATGCGGCATGTGATCAAACCATTGAAGACTGCAGGTCTTCGAGCGGCGATCGATGATAGAGACTCACTGCATGAAGAGCTTGGCGTCCATTCCAACCCGTGGGCCCACCCAGACTACGTCATGGCGTTGATAACTGTGCCTGCCGTAGCCCAAGTCAGTCAGACAGCGCTGATGAGTCAGACAAAGCAGCGGCAGGCGCAGGCGGCCCTGGCTTTAGAGCGCTTCTTTTTCAAAATGGGACGCTATCCATTACGTCTCGACGAACTCGTGCCTGAATTTGTGACCTCCGTGCCAAAGGATCCCTGCGATGGCAAGGCCATGCGTTATCGAGTGACTGAATCTGGACGTTACGTTCTGTGGTCCGTGGCTGTGGACGGGAAAGATGATGATGGGAAGGTGAACATCACGAAGCCGGAGGAGGTTCGCTCAATGAAGAAGCCAGAGTACCTCGGTGACTGGGCTTGGCAGTATGAGCCAGTGAAGTAGTCAATACAGGTCGAGTGCCAGATCGAGCGCACGCGCGGAGTGAGTGAGAGCTCCCACCGAGATCGCATTCACGCCCGTGGCGGCGACGTCTTTGATCGTATCGAGTGTGATGCCGCCGCTGGCTTCGAGCCAGAGTTTGCCGTTCACAAGTTTCACGGCCTCGCGCTGCTGATCGGTGCTCATGTTGTCGAGCAGGAGCATGTCCACGCCGTCTAGCGTGAGGAAATCCGCGACCTGCTGGAGCGTGGCGGCTTCGAGTTGAACGCGGACGCCGGGGCGTTCGGCCCGCAGTTTGTGAATCGCGGCCTGAAGCGAGGTCAGGTCGCTGTTGGCGGCGAGGTGGTTGTCTTTGACCATCGCGTGGTCGTAGAGACCCATGCGATGGTTGGTGCCGCCGCCGTGTTTCACAGCGGCCTTTTCGATCAAACGCCAGCCGGGGGTGGTTTTGCGGGTGTCCCAGACCTGAACGGGGTGGGGTTTCACGGCTTCGACGTATTTTTGGGTCTGGGTGGCGACACCGCAAAGCCGCTGAAGGAAATTCAGCGCGGTACGCTCAGCGGTGAGCAATGAGCGCGTGCCGCCAGCGGCCTTGAGCAGGATATCACCCGGTTTGAAGGGGCTGCCGTTGGGGATGCAGACCTCGACTTCGAGTGCGGGGTCGATTTGGTGGAAAACGGCGGTGGCAATATCACTTCCGGAGACGATTCCCGGCTCCCGGGCGACGATTTCGGCCCTCGAACGGGACTGCTCCGGGATGAAGTAGAGGGAGGTGACATCGCCGGTGCCGACGTCTTCGGCGATGGCGGCGTGGATCAGGGCTGAAACGGAGGATTCCATGGGGGACTGATGATAGGGTGGGAGATAGCAGGTTTCCAGCACAGGGAAAAACAGGTTGCCAAATCAGGCGAACTGTCCATCTTCCCCGCCCCTCGCCCCCGGCCTGACTGATTCACGGCCTTGCGAAGCGCGGGCTTAGGAGCGTGTCATGAGCAAAATCATCGAAAAGATCAATCAAGAGCAGTTGAAGAAGGAAGTTGCCGCTTTCACCGTGGGTGACAGCGTCAAGGTCCACACCCGAGTCGTTGAAGGCGACAAGGAACGTATTCAGATTTTCGCAGGCATCGTGATTGCCCGCAAAGGCTGTGGCATCAACGAAGCCTTCACCGTCCGCAAGATTTCCTACGGCGAAGGCGTGGAGCGCGTGTTTCCGCTGCATAGCCCGAAGGTCGCCAAGGTCGAAGTCACCAAGACCGGCCGTGTGCGTCGTGCTCGACTTCACTACCTGCGTCAGCGCCAGGGCAAGGAAGCCATGTCCGTCAAGGAGCAGGGGCAGAGCGAGAATTGATCGGTTTATTTTTCAGTGTGTTTCAAACAGAAAAGGGAGGGCTGCAAAGCCCTCCCTTTTTTGTGAAATCGTCTGAGATCACCCGCAGGTGATCAGGCCCTGTGACGGGTCACTTCTGTTTCTTCTTGCCGCCCCCCAGGAGCGTGAGGAGGAGCACCAGAACAACCACGCCGATGCCGATGAGAAGCATGTTGGTGGTGCTCATGCCTTCTTCTTCCGGCGGGGTGACAGGCATGGGAGCGGAGGCAACCGGTTGCTGAGGCTGGGCGTAGCCTTGCTGCTGTGGTGCGTAACCCGGTTGCTGCTGGGGATAGCCGTTGGGAACCGTGCCAGGAGCGGGCATGGCACCCGGCTGGGCAGGATAGCCATTGGGGACCGCTCCGGGAACTTGGGCGGCATTTGGATCTGTGGTTCCTTGAGCAGGCATGCCAGGAGCTGCGGCATTGGGGTTGGGTGCAGCTGTGTTTCCTGCAGCGGCAGCCGCCAGAGCAGCGGCCATTTTGGCGTCTTCTCCCGGCGCGGCACCCGTGCCAGCAATGGCGGAAGAGCCGGTGGCGACCCCGCCGGCGGCGGGCGCTGGCATCTGCTGTTGAGCGGTCGCCACGGCCAGCTGCTGCTCGGCGTAGGCGTAGCGTTGGCGATAGGCCTGGAAGACATTTTGGTAAAACTGCATGCTATTGCTGTCGGCACTGGCGGCAGCCGTTTCACCTTCAAGAATCGCCTCGCCCATCTTTTTCAGCTCATCGGCATTCTGGGCGGCTTTGGCGTCCGCGCGCATGAGACGGGCGATGGCCTCGTTGACTTTGGTGATGACAGGAATGTCGATATCCTTCAGGCGGTTCTTTTCGGTGATGATGGACTGGGAGAGCGTTTTCAAGCTTGGCATGTCATACTTGTAGGGGGTGTACCATCTGCTGGACTTGCGCTCCTGATCGTAGTTTGTCTTCCAGAGTTCCTCCTCACGCTTCACCGCGTCCTTCATGCGTGTGAGGTCCGGTTCGATCAGCTTTTTGATGCCGTCTTCACGCATCTTCAGCAATGTCGGCTGGTCTTTGATCATCTGCTCAACTTGTGCCTCGTACTTCGTCAATAAGGCGACTGCCTCCTCAACGGCCTTCGGATAATAGATCGAGGCGATGTATCCACTGCGAGGATCGGAGAGCTTGTCGAACTCCTTGAGCGCTCCGGAGTAATCCTTGGCCTCGGCTTTTTCCATCATGGCCGCACGCAATCCGTAGGCCTTGATGTTGAGGCTTTCCGCCTTGGTTTCATCAGGATTGAGCCACTTTCCTTCCAGCTTGATGCCACCGGCAACCACCTTCTCCTTTTCTTCCTGCATGACGGCCAGCATTTTTTCGGCTTCTGCCGCTTCCGGGGTCTTTGGATAACGGTTGATGAAGGGGCGCAGGCGATCCTGGATGATTTGCTCGTACTTCTCCGCTGTCAGCAGGTCCACAGTAGGGACGAGCTTCTTCAGTTCGATGAGTTCGACTTCTTCCGGCTTTTGTTTGAGGATGCCGCCTTCAGCGATTTCACTGCGCTGGATGTCTTTCTCATCCCAGATCTTCGGCGTCAGCTTGTAGCGCATGCGGATGGCATCGGCCGATTCGGAAAGGATGTTGCCCTCGAGCTTTCTGCCATCTTTGAGGGTCACCACGTCGGCATGCAAAAATCCGGCACTGCAGGCAATGAGAACAAAGGCGGATCGGATGCGGCTCAATTTCATGGGGAATGAGGGGGTGGAGGCGGTGGTATCGAGGGATTTTTGGCGCGCCAATTTGCGCGGGTTTTGAGAAATAACTCAAAACCACACTCTGAGTAAAGAACGAAGCTTATTTTCCTCCGTTCCAGGCTTACGGCTCACTGGCCGCGCCGTTTGAGAACGATGCGCTTGAAACGGGCGGCACCTTCTTGGCTCACGCTCATGACCGCCGGGTCATTGACGAAGACATTGTGGATGAGACGGCGGTAGTAGCTGTTCATCGGTGGCAGGTCGGCGCTCTGGCCGGTGGCCCGCACGCGCTCGCCCAGTTCCTTGGCGCGTGCGACCATCTTGTCCTCGCGCATGGAGCGGTAGAATTCCACATCGACGCGGATGCGCGGTGCGTCTTTGATGTGGCGCTGAAGTACGCGGTTCACCAGATACTGGATGTCTTCGAGCGTATCACCCCGGCGGCCGATGAGCGCGTCCGAGTCGTCCGTGAGCACCTGCAGCGTGGGGCCGTCGGGTCCATTGTCTTCCTCGATCTGCACGACGAAGCCCAGATAACCGAGCATGGTGTCGAGGATGTGGCGTGCGTGTTCGAGAGGCGTCATGGCGTGGGGTGCTAACCTCCTAGGCGTGGCGGTTTGGGGCCTTTTTTCTTATCTTTCTGGCCCGGTGTGTTGAAAAACGGGCTCTGCGCCGGAGCGGCTTTGGGCGCCGGCCGTTGCGCCACTTTTTCCAGCTTCGGCTCCGGCATGTAGAGCTTCATGATCCATGTTTGGGCTATGCTGAAAACGTTCTGCGTGGACCAGTAGAGAGCCAGTGCGGCGGCAAAGCTGTAGCAGATGTAGAGGAAGAAAAACGGCATCAGCATGAAGATGCGCTGCTGCGTCTTGTCCGCTGTTGCTGGCTGAGGTGTCAGCTTCATCTGCGCCACCATGGTCAGCCCCATGATGAGCGGCAGGGGGTTGACGTCGAAACCCATGAACTGGCTCACGGTGTCTGCGGCAGAGAGATCATGCACCCAGAGGAATGATTGTCCGCGCAGTTCCGCTGCTGACTCCAGCACGCGGTAGAGGCCGAAGAAGATCGGGATCTGCAGGAACATCGGCAGGCAGCCACCGAGAGGATTCACACCGTACTCGCGGTACAGCTTCATCACCTCCATTTGCTGCTGCTGCGGATTGTCCTTGTACTTTTCCTGCAGCTCCTTCATCAGCGGACCCAGCAGGCCCATGCGCTTCATGGTGGAGGTGGACTTCGCGTGGATCGGCCAGATGCAGAGACGCACGAAAATCGTCAGCAGGATGATGGACACGCCCCAGTTTCCGGTCAGCCCGTGCATCCAGCGCATCACCTTCGAGAGGAAGATGCTGATCGGCTTGAACCAGCCGTAAAACATCGCGTAACTGCGCTGTTTGCCGATGCGGCTCAGGCGGTCGTATTCCTTGGGCCCGAGGTAAATTTGGTAGGTCTCGCTGTGCGAGGCACCAGGTGCCAGATCAATGGTCGGCAGCCCAAGCGAGGCATCGTAGGCGTGGTCTTCGATGTCGGCCTTGCCCTCGTGCGCAGCATCCAGCGGTTTGGCCAGCTTGCGGCGTGATGCCCATAGTTTTCCTGCAGCGTCCTTGTCAGCAACGCGTGTGATGATGTGCGTGTAGAAGCGTCCCATCACACCACCGTAGCGCAGCGCGCCGAAGGACTGGCGAAACTCGGTTTTCTCGTCGCTCAGCATGTGTTTGCCGAAGTAATCCGCCGCTTCGCTGGAGACGTCGCCTGCATCATTCCAGAAGAAGCCCTCGTAGCGTGCGTCGTCATGCTTCAGGGCGCTCGAAGCACCGGCATAGAGGTAGTATTCTTCGGAGCGATGCTGGGCCGCGCCGGTGTTTTTCAGCGTGATCTGGAGATCGATGAGATGCTCGTCGCTGCCTTCGCCTTCAGTCAGCGTGTAAGTCTTGGTCACCACGATGCCTTCTGCATTGGTGCCTTCGAAGGTCGCGCTCTTGTCGCTTTTCGCCGTCAGCTTGTAAGCGATCGCGTCCAGACCACCTGGTTCACGACGAAGGGCGCCGACGGGTTCCAGCGCGTGTTCGTTCAAGGTCACACGATCGGTTCCAGCGAGCACCGCGCGGGTGATGCCGCCGCCTTTGGAGGTCAGTTCAAAGGTGACGCTGCCGGCTTTGAGCGAATGTGTTTCCTCGGGCAGCGCCGCAACGGCAGGAGCCGCCGGTGCGGTAGTGGTGCCTGCGGCCGCCGGTGTCGTTGCAGCCGGGGTGGCGCTTGATTCGGCCGGTTTCTTCGCGACTTCCTCCTGCTTTTTGCGTGCCGCTTCGGCCTGCGCAATCTTCTGGTTTTCCTGCATGTAGTGCCAATTCAGGCCCATGAGGACAACACATGCGATGACGACGATCCAACTTTTGCGGTCCATGATATGAGAAAGAGAGTTCGGGGTGGGGTTGTTGGCGGCTTTTATTTCAGGTCACGCGGCGGCACCGGGTCCTCGCCCTGCCCGCCCCATGGGTGGCAGCGGCCGATGCGGCACAGGCCCAGCCAGCTTCCACGCAGCACACCGTGGGTTTCCACCGCCTGAAGAAAATACTCTGAGCAGGTCGGGGTGTAGCGGCATCCGGAGCCGGGACCACCGATGGCGTGAATGACGGGGGAGATAAACACTTGGTAGCCGCGGATGAAGATTCGTATAAGCCATTTCATGGTGCGGGCGGGGCAGGAAGAGCCTGTTTGAGCAGATTCATACGCCGCGCCAGCCGCAGCCAGTCGCTTTCCAGTTCTGCCAGAGTGGCCTGAGGGGCACGCCAGCGGGCGATGATCACCATCTGCCAGCCATGAGCGATCTCCGTACGATGCGCACGTATGATCTCACGCAGCAGACGGCGAATCCGGTTTCGTACCACGGCATTGCCCAGCCTACCCCCGGTGATGAGGCCAAACTGGAACTCCTCCAGCGTCTCCACGCGCAAGGCACCCAGCACCAGATATTTTCCAGCCTGACTGCCGCCCTGCGTCTTCACTCGTGCGAAGTCTCGCGCGAGTTTCATCCGCAGGTTTGAGGGAAGGCGCATGATGAGGAGCGCGCCGCAGCAGGATCAGGCGTGCTGCTGGGTGTGACGCTTGAAGTGGATTTCCACACCCTTCGGCAGAAGACGCTTGCGTCCGGCACGGCGGCGGCGGCGCAGGATGTCACGACCGTTCGCCGTTTTCAGGCGTGCGCGGAAGCCAAACTGCTGCTTGCGCGTGCGTTTGGATGGTTGGTAGGTCCTTTTGGTCTTGGGCATGGGCGTGTGGGGTGGTGAAAATTTTAAAAAATGTCGGCTGAGGCCGGACAAATCACGGCCTCCCTTCGAAAAGGGGGCGCGAAACTAGCGGGAGCCGCCCATTTGTCAATCAGGCGATCAATTCGCTTAAAAATCGCGGGTTTGAGCGTTATGCCTCGCCCATGAAATTCCTCCTCGCCGCGTTCGCCCTGCCAGTCGCCTGTTTCGCCGCCGAAACCCCTCCCGCCCTGCCGCTCTGGCCCCACGGCGCCCCCGGTTCTGAAGCCCGCACTGCCGAGACGGAGAAGATCGAAGGCAACAACGTCTGCAACGTCCACAATCCCACGATCACGCCCTACGTCCCCGAGGCAGACAAGGCAACCGGCACTGCCGTCATCATCTGCCCAGGCGGCGGTCATTCCAAGCTTTGCCTTGGCCACGAGGGCTACGCGCTCGCCGAATGGTTCCGCGACCACGGCATCGCCGCCTTTGTGCTCAAGTACCGCCTCGCCCGCGAGCCTGGCAGCACTTACACCATCCAAGATCATGCCATGGCCGACGCCCGGCGCGCCATCCGAACCATCCGGAGCCGTGCTGCCGAATGGCACATTCAGCCGGATCGTATTGGCATCCTCGGCTTCTCTGCCGGAGGCGAACTCGCCGCATTCGCTGCTATGACGAATGATCCCGGCAAAAAGGACGCCGCCGATCCCATCGAGCAGCAGTCCAGCCGCCCCGACTTCCAAGGCCTCATCTACCCTGGCACCTCAGGACTCTTCAGTGCCGAGAAAGGCATGCCGCCGCTCTTCATCGCCGCCGGTTACAACGACCGGCCCGACATCTCTGAAGGCATGGCCACCCTCTACCTCAAATACAAGGCCGCCGGCGTGAAGGCCGAGATGCACATGTATGCCAACGCCGGTCACGGCTTCGGTTACAAACCCGACGCCAAACCCAGTGCTGCGGCGAGGTGGCCGGACCGTTTCGTGGAATGGCTCACGGACAGCGGCCTCCTGAAGTAAACAGCGTTCAAGCTTTCGCCTAATGCAGGCGCAAATGGGTGGCGGCGGACACGATGCGTTCAAGTTCTTCCAGCTGCGCGCGGTCGGTCAGTTTGTGGTTGTTCTCATCCTGAACGTAAACGGCGTCGATGGCGACGCCCTTTTCGGTGCTGATGCGTGCGTGGGTGACGTTGTGACCGAGGCGGCCGATGGCCATGAAGATGTCATAGAGCAGACCCAGGCGGTCCACCAGTTGGAGCTCCAGCACGGTCTGATCCGGCGAGAGATGGTTGTTCACGTAGATGCGCTGCGGGATTTCCTCGCCGATCTCATCGAGCATGGTGATGGATTTGCCGAGCTTTTCCGCAATGGCCTCACTGAAATCGAAGTCCTGTCCACGGAAGGCCTTGCGCACGGATTCTTCGACCCTGTTGCGTGCGCTCTTCGTCGTGACGGCCGCGAAGTTCGTGTTGCACACGCGGAAGATGTCCAGCACGAGATGGTCGGCACGCTGGTAGAGGTCGGCGCTGAGAATGTTGATGTTCTCTGCCGCGAGTGCACCGGAGATGCGTGCAAGCAGCAGATGGCGGTCCCAGCAGACGACGGTGAGTTCGCTGTAGCCTTGGTCCACATGGTCCTCCCAGCTCATGACCGGGAGCAGGCCGGCGACGGCTTCTTCCCGAATCAGTTGTTCGAAGAACAAACGGAACTGGCGCAGATGCGCGGCGATGAGTTCGGCTTCGCGGAAGTTGAAATACGACGGTGGCATGTGGCGGAAGTGCGCGTCCACTTCGGCTTCGAATCCGGCGCCAAGACGCCGTGACACTTCTTTCTTCAATTCCTCCAGTGGCACCTGCACGTTGCGCATGAAGTCCGCCGGGGCGTTCATGAAGCGCAGCGTGCTGTGGTAGAGCTGCCGAATGGAAGCTTCTTTGTAGCCGGACCAGCTCTTGTCGCTCGTGCCCTTCGAGTCGGCGTAAGTCATGAGCAGCAGCGTGTCGAGATTCTCCTTGGTGCGCACGATGCCGGCGAATTCTTCGATCACCTGCGGATCATCGAGGCTCTTCGTCGTCGCGGTGCGGTACATCAGCAGATGATTGTCGACGAGGAAGAGCAGGAGACGACGACGTTCGCCTTTGACCTGCAGACGCCGGGAGACGGCGGCGGCAAGCGTGGTGCTTTCGTCGCTGTGGGTCTTCTTGTTCAATGCGCGGCCCGCATCATGCAGCAGCAGCGCGAGATAGAGGACGTAGGGCTGTTGGAGGTCGTGGAAGAGCTGCTGGTAGAGCTCCGCTCCCTTGAGGGTGGGATCGCTCAACTCGTCGAGCTTGTCGATCGTGCGCAGGGTGTGCTCATCCGCGGTGTAGAGATGGAAAAACTCGTGCTGCACGAGGTTGGTCAGCGCACCGAACTCCGGCATGAAGCGCCCGAGAAAGCCGACGCGGTGCATTTGCCGCAGAGTCCGTGCGGCATCGCCTTTGTTGGTGAGAATGGCCTCGAAGGTCTCGCGGTTGGTCTTGCTGTAGCGGAAGCTGGAGTCCACCAGACGGAAGTTGTCCTGAATGAGCTGAAACAGGTCGGGGCTGAGGCGCAGATGGCGTTTCTGCGTGTGCAGAAACAGCCGCATCAGGCGTTCGGGGTCTTCTTTGAAGATCGTCGGACCTTCCGCATAGACGCGCTCATGCTTGCGGATAAAGCCGTCGAAGCTCTCCTGCTGCTTCTCCTTACGGCTGCGCGCCAGGAAGCCCATGAGCCTGCCCTTCTTGGGACCGTTCTCCAGCGCCTGCAGGTGAAAGCGGTCCATCACCTCGTTGCTGCGCTGCAGGATGTCACGGGTGGCTGTGTAGTAGTCGTGCATCAGCGCTTCGATGCGGCGCAGGATGCGCTTGTGGCGGTAGCCCAGATGCGTGGCCACCGGACCTTGAAGGCGAAGGGTGAGCAGATCTTCTGCGCGCTTTTCCGTGTAGTGCATCTCATTGCGCACTCGCAGGATGAACGCATACCCCTGCTCCACTTCCTTCCAGCCCGCCTTGGAGATCAGGCCTAGGCTCACCAGATCCTTCGGGTTCAGCGTGCGATGCCGCGCATACGTCATCCAGATCAGGTTCTGGTAGTCACGCAGGCCGCCGCAGCCGTTTTTCACATGCGGTTCCTGCACGAATGGCGTGTTATCGTACTTTTTGTGGCGTGCGTTCAGGTCCATCTGCCGCAGCTTCAGGAACTGCGTCTCCTGGCCGTCCATGCACTCCTTGTCAAAACGGGACCGAAACTCGTCGAACGCCGCTTTCTGGCCGGTGATAAAGCGCGCCTCCATCAGCGCCGTCTTCGTCTCCATGTTCTCGTTCGCCAAGGCGATGCACTCGCCCACGGACCGTGATCCATGGCCGACCTTGAACTTCAAATCATAGAAGTAGAGCAGGTATTCGCGGATCAGCTGGGCGATCTCGGAGGAGACCCTGCCGCTGTTGCCGGGAAACATGAAGGTGAGATCCACATCGCTCCCCGGGCTCATCACGCGGCGGCCGTAACCGCCGTGGGCTATGACGCTTACGTTGAGCTTGGCGCGTGTCTCAGGGGGCAGCGTCGAGACGCTTTCCTCCCAGAGGACACGCACGAGGAGATCGATCATGTCCGAACGCATGCGGCAGATCTCGGCCCCGCTGAAACTGCCCGAATGGTGCCGCTGTTTGATGCGCTGCTCCTTGATCTTCAGAAACCGCTTTGCCTGTCGCAGCGTTTCGGCACGGCCACGTGGCAGCTTGTCGTCGGGCGGGAAGAATTTCTGCGCGCTCTTGTTCAGGTGGCGCAGGTAGTCACGTTCCGTCATCGCAGCTGGGTTCAGTAGGTGACGAGAGCGTGAACCGGGCCGGATCCGCTTACTTTTTCCCGGCCGCCGAGAAAGGTGAGTTCGATGAAAAATGTGCTGCCCAGCACCTTGCCGCCCGCCTGCTCGATGAGATGCAGCGCGGCACCCGCTGTTCCGCCGGTTGCCAGAAGGTCATCGGCCAGGAGCACCGTTTCACCCGGGTTGATGGCGTCGAGGTGCATTTCGACAGAGTTGGTCCCGTACTCGAGTGCGTAATCCACGCCCCGCGTCTGCCAGGGCAGCTTGCCTTTTTTCCGCACCGGAATGAATCCCGCACCCAGGCGCTCCGCGATCAGGGCGCCGAAGATGAACCCGCGGGCGTCGATCCCAACGACCTTGTCCACCTGGGTGATGCCTGTGGACTCGATCATGCCGTCCACCGCCTGCGCCAGCAGCACCGGATTCGCCAGCACCGGGGTGATGTCCTTGAAAACGATGCCCGGCTTCGGGAAGTCGGGCACGTCGCGGATCGTGCTGCGGATGTTGTCGAGGATGTCTGGGGCCATTCCAGCGATCATGGAGGAGATGCGGGGATGCGCAAGCGATGGCAACATTGCGGCGAGAATTGCCTTCACCCTTGCGAAACCCACCCATGACCGCGAGTATCCGCCCCCCGTTTTCATGACGCCCGCCCAGCAGCTTCTTCTTGCCGCCACGCTCACCTTTGTGGGCGCGGTCGTGCAGGCCCTGCTGGCGCTCAAGTCCGGCGCTTGGAAGGAAAGGCGCGCGCGCGTCGTGTTCATGGCGCTCGGATTCGCGCTGCAGACCGGTTTCATCTACGTCCGCGGTGAGGAAGTCGGCCAATGTCCGATGAAGAGCCTGCCGGACATCCTCGTGTTCATCGCGTGGAGCATCGTGTTGCTCTATTTCTTGGTCGGTTCCGCGTTCCGGCTGTCATTGCTCGGCCTCTTCACCGCACCGCTGGTCAGCATCATGCACATTCTCGCGCTGATCGGCGGCTTTGCTCCTTACCCGCCGAGAGGCAAAATCAACGCGCTCATCGAACTGCACGCCGCGGTGGCCTTGATCGCCTACGCGGCTTTCGCCCTGGCCTGCATCACCGGCGTCATGTATCTCGTGCAGGAGCGCATGCTCAAGCGTCACCAGATCGGCGGGCTGTTTTATCAGCTGCCGCCGATTCAGGGTCTCGCGAGTGCGATCCAGCGGCTTGTTCGCCTCGGTCTCCTGCTGCTGAGCGTTTCGCTGGGCATCTCCTTTGCGCTGCACACCTCGGTGTCGAATCCGAAGATCGTTTTCTCCTGGGTGGTGTGGGGCCTGTATGCCGTCATCACCATCCTGATGTGGAAGCATTTTACTTCGCCGCGCAAAACCGCGTGGCTGGCTGTCATCGGCTTCATCCTGCCGTTCATCTCCCTGTGGATCGTCACGCATGCCTGAGCCGACGGACAACCGCAGCGGCCTCGTCTGTGTAGGCCTGAACTACAAAACCACGCCCGTCGAGGTGCGTGAGCGTCTCGCCTTTCCCGAAGCGCAGGTGCCGCATGCGGTGCAGCAGGTGCGCGGACTCCCGGGCTTCGAGGAATGCGTGGTGCTCAGCACCTGCAATCGCGTGGAATTGTACGCCACCCATGGGCTGCCCAGCGGCAAGGACGGCCACGAAGCGCTGCGCGAATATCTCGTCACCCATTTCAAACTGCAGCCCGAGCACGCGGAAGCTCTCGTGCTCTACAATCTCGATTCCGCCGAGACTGCGCGTCATCTGTTCCGTGTCGTCAGCGGGCTGGATTCCATGGTGCTGGGCGAAACCGAAATCTTTGGCCAGGTCAAGGCGGCCTACAAACTCGCGCTCGACACCGGTACAACGAGTCGCTCGCTCAACAAGCTCTTCCAGCAGGCCTTCACCGTCGGCAAAAAGGTCCGCAACGAGACCACCATTCAGCGTGGTTCCACCAGCGTCGGCAGCGTGGCCGTCGATCTCGCGGAAAAGGTCCACGATCTCAAGGAATGCCGCGTCATGCTCGTCGGCGCGGGTGAAATGAGCCGCACCTGCGCGCAGAGCCTGCTCTCACGTGGTGCGAAGAGCGTGATCGTCTCCAACCGCAGCTACGACAAGGCGGTGGAACTCGCCACCGAGATGAAGGGCACCGCGATGAAGTTCGACGAATGGGAACACGCGTTGCACGAGGTCGATGTCATCATCTCCAGCACCAGCGCACCGCATTTTGTCATCAAACCGGAGCAGATCGAGCAGACCATGCGCAAGCGCCGCTGGGAACCGCTGCTCATCATCGACATCGCCGTGCCGCGCGATGCGGATCCGGCGGTGAACGAGATCGAAGGCGTCTATCTCTACGACATCGACGCGCTGCAGGCCATCGCCGATGAAGGCCGCCGCGAGCGCGAGCGTCAGCTCGCCGCCTGCGAGCGCATCATCGAGGAGCAGCTCGAAAAATTTGGCTTCCTCAATCCTCCCGGCCATTCCCATCACGGCATCATCGTTTCATGAGCATCGAAAAAATCACCCTCGGCACCCGCGGCAGCGAACTGGCCCTCACGCAGACGAACATGGTCACCGCGGAGTTGCAGACAGCGCACCCGCATCTGCGCATCGAGCGTCAGATCATTCAGACGAGCGGTGACAAGCGCCAGGATCTGCGCTTCTCCGAGTTCAGCGACGTCGCGCAGGTGGACAAAGGCATCTTCATCAAGGAGCTCGAAATCGCCCTCGAAGGCGGGCAGATCGACGCGGCCGTACACAGTTTGAAGGACGTGCCGAGTGACCTCGCCGCCGGATTCACCATCGCCGCCGTGCTTCCGCGTGCGGCGATCGAAGACGTGCTCGTCACAGCGCAGCCTTACACGTTGGAAACACTGCCGCAGGGCGCCCGCGTCGGCACCAGCAGCGTGCGCCGCGCCGCTCAGCTCAAGTTCCTGCGCCCTGACATCCAGATCGTCGAGATCCGCGGCAATGTGCCCACGCGCGTCAAGAAGGTGATCGGCGATGAACCGCTCGATGCCGTGCTGCTTGCTGCTGCTGGATTGCTGCGGCTCGGTTTGCTCAATGCGAATCTCAGCCGCATTCACATCGACACGCACACGCTCTACGGTCTCGTGCTGGATCCCGTGAAGTTTCTTCCAGCCGCCGGACAGGGGGCCATTGCGATCGAATGCCGAGCAGGTGACGAGGCCTCGTGTCAGGCGATCCGAGCGCTCAATCACGCCGAAACCGAATCACGCGTCACCGCCGAACGCGAATTCCTGAAAATCCTCGGCGCCGGCTGTCAGACGCCGGTCGGTGCACACACCTGGATCAAAGACCAGCAGCTCCACATGGCGGTGCGCGTCTTCAACGAGGCTGATCTTTCGCTGCCGCCGGTCGAGCGCGAAGCCCATCGCCCGGTTCATGAGGCGAAGCAGCTCGCGGCTGAACTGGCGGCGATGCTATAACCTATAACCGCAAAGCGGGTACATTCCGCCCGCAACCTTGCCCGGGATCGGACGTTTCACCGGGTATGAGAACGACCCCATTTCGCACCCTGGTGCTTGTGGCAGCTCTGCTGCCCGCAGCGGCGTTTGCCGCCAAGGACGCCAAGCGTCCAAAGAAATCCGCCGCACCTCACGACGGTGTCGCTGCCGAAGTCCTCAAGACCTTCGACAAGAACGGAGATCGTCAGATCGATGCCGACGAGCTTCCAGCGCTGCAAAAGGCGTTCACAGCGCTGAAGAGTCTCGACAAGAACAACAACGGCGAGATCGAGCTGGCCGAGGTGGAAAAGCCGAAGCCATCGGCCGCTGGCGATCGCAAGGAGCGAATGCTCGCCGGATTTCAGCGCATCGACAAAAACGGCAACCACAAGATCGATGCCGACGAAGTAGAAGGACTGCAGAAGATGATCGCAGGTGGTCGAATCATGTCGCGTCTCGATCAGAATGGGAACGGCAAACTTGAACCGAACGAGGTTGAGATGCTGAACAGCCGCCTTTCCCAAGGCTTTCGGGTTCGGCCGGGTGCCAGCCCTTCGTCTTCGCCCTCATTCCGCAAGCCGCCGGAAAAGAAATCCGAAGCAGCTGAAACGCCGAAGCCAGAGGACAAGAAAAAAGAAAAACCCGTCACGCCGGAACCTGGACCCAAGCCCCCGGGGAATTTTGGCAGCTAACGAAACAGCTTCGGTGCAAACTCGGCGAGATAGTCACGCCAGACGGGCCAGGAGTGATCTCCGGATGTGAGCCGCCATTCGTGCGTGATGCCGCGTGTTGTGAGAGTGGAGATGAGCTGCGTGTTACGTTCGAGGAGAAAGTCCTTCTCGCCACAGGCGATCCACAGCAGTTTGAGTTTCGCATTCGTGCCCGCCGCGTCATCGAGCGCGGTTTTGATCTCGTTTTCATCGACGGCACCGCTGAAGCTGCCGATCCAGGCAAACCGGTCGAGATTCGTCATGCCGATGCTGAGCGACTGCCAGCCGCCCATGCTCAGGCCTGCGATGGCACGTTGTTTGCGCTCCGGCGACACGCGGTAAAGTTTTTCAGCGAGCGGGATGGCGTCCTCAAACAGCTCGCGCTGGAAGGCTTTTAGCGATTCATTGCGCTTGTCCGCCGCCTCGCGCGGCACCTGGCCTAGTGGGTGCCCGTCGATCATCAGGACGATCATCGGCTTCGCTTTGCCGGCGGCGATGAGGTCGTCGAGAATCCAGTTCGCCTTGCCGTGAACGACCCATGTTTCATGACGGTCGCCTGAGCCATGCTGAAGCACGAAGAGCGGGTATTTCGTGCTCGTGTCGGTTTCATAACCCGGCGGTGTGTAAACCCACGCGCCGCGCTGTTTGCCGAGCGCTTTCGAGAGATACGTGTGCTGATGCACGGTGCCGTGCGGCACATCCTGGAAGTCCCACACATTCGGCGGATCGCCGGGAATCTGCAGGATGCTTGCGCTGGGACTGCGCTGCGGTTTTTGCGCCGGATTCAGCGGATCGATGATCGTGAGTCCGTCCACGATGAAACTGTACTCCCACACGCCCGCCGGCACATTCGGCACATTGATGCTCCAGAGGCCTTCTGCGTCCTTCGTCATCGGCACCTGCTTTTTGTCCCACTGCCCGCGCAGCAGCACGCTTTCCAGTTTCGGCCCGCGCAGCCGAAAGACGACGGAATGGTCGTCCTGAAACTCGGGTGAGATGACTGGGGCCGCCTTCTGAGCAGGGGCCGGCAGCGTGAACATGAAAACGGAGAATGCGGCGACGAGGTGGGACTTCATGGTGGGACAGACAATGGCGCCCGGCGGCTTTACGCTGTTCCGCTCACTCACCCGACTTCCTGGCTGGCGAGAGTGTGGGCGAAGGGGCTGGTGGAGGCTAGATTGTACTGGCGGATGGCCGTGGCCCAGAACGGCGCGAGCTCATGGTCTGCGGCGCTCCAGATTCGGTAGTGCAGGTTGGTGACGGTGTCCGTGTCGTGCATGAGCGCCTTCAGTTCCTGCGCGGTGAGCGTCTGTGGTCCCTGGGTGATCAGACGGTGGCCGATTTCATCCAGGTAGCCGCGTGAGACCTCAATGGTGCGGCGGCGGCGGAGGAGGCTGACGTGGAGGCCGTTCACGTAAGGATCGATGCAGACCTGCAGCAGGCCGTAGTGACGCTCCAGTTCTGGCGAGAGCTGAATACGGTCCTTAATTTCCTCCAAGTTCTGCTGCATCGTTTTGAGCACCGTGGGCGGCTCGTGCTCCTCCGGCGTGAGAAACAGGCCGAGACGGCGTCCGCTGCGTGAGCCGGATACCAGCGCCGCCACGAGGATGGAGACGATCAGCGAGAACAGGATGGGGCTGATCCAAACAAGGAACTTGGTCGAGACATACCATCCCAGCGCTGCCCAGGCGACGCCCAGCAAGGTGACGCTGAGAAAGGTGAAGATGATTTCGGACCAGTTGACGCCGCCGTCGATTTTGCGGCGCTGCGTGACCCAGCTCACGCTTTTGCCGATGAGAGTATAAACGACGAAGCGCGCGTGGAAGACCATCAGCACGGGGGCCATCAGCGTGAAGACGACGGTGTCGAGCAGACTGCTGAAGAACGTGAGCACCCGGAGCTGCAGCGGCTTGAACATGCGTCCGGTGATCACTTCATCGAGCAGGATGACGGTCTTCGGCAGGAAGATGAGCATGGCGGTGACGCCGAGCAGGATCTGTTCAGCCAGGATGGCCTGCGGCTCCTCGTGCGGTGTCGGTGTGGCGGCGAGATAGGTGGCCAGCACGAGGAAGAAGAACCAAAGCAACGAACTGACGTAGCTGAGGATGCCGTGCAGGAAATTGATGCGGCTCATCGGATGCCAGCCTTTGGCAAAGAGCAGCCAGAGGTGCTGGATATTGCCCTGGCACCAGCGGCGGTCGCGTTTGAGCATGTCCACCAGCGTGGGCGGACCTTCTTCATAACTGCCGCGCGTGGTGGGCAGCAGCCGCACGGCGTAACCGGCTTTGCGCATGAGCGCAGCTTCGACGAAGTCGTGGCTGAGAATGTGTCCGCCGAAAGGTGCGTTTGCCGGCAGCGGTGGCAGCGCGCAGTGCTCGATGAAGGGCGCGAGACGGATGATCGCGTTGTGGCCCCAGAAGTTCGCCTCACCGCACTGCCAGTAGTCGAGTCCGGCCATGAAAGGCGGACCGTAGAGCGCCTGCGCAAACTGCATCACGCGTCCCAGCAGCGTGTCGGCGGCTATCTGCTTCGGGAATGTCTGCACGATGCCGATGCCGGGATTCTTCTCCATGATGCGCACCATGCTGGTGAGCAGGCCGCCGGACATAAGGCTGTCCGCGTCGAGCACGACCATGTAGCGGTAACGCTTGCCCCAGCGGCGGCAGAAGTCGCTGACGTTGCCGCTCTTGCGGTTGATCTGCTTGCGACGCCGGCGGTAAAAGATACGCCCGAAGGCCTTGAGCTGGCGGCAGAGTTCGAGCCAGGCGGTTTCCTCCTCGATCCACTGGCTGGCCTTGTCGGAATCGCTCAGGATGAAAAAGTCGAAGTTCTCCGCCTGGCCGGTGGCTTCGAGTGAGAGGTAGATCGAGCGCAAGCCTTCGTAAACCCGTGTCACGTCCTCATTGAACACCGGCATGACGATGGCGGTGCCGGCGGTGATGGGCTGTTCGTAATCATCCGCGTTCAGCGTGAGCCACAGGTTCAGGGGATCCGGCTTTGGGCGGTTCATCAGCCACACGCCGAAGAGCGCGGTCCAGAAGCCGACATTGAGCTGATAGTAGAGCGGGATGAAGACCAGCAGCAGCGCCCATTCGGAGAGACGCATGCCGTTTTCTGAGAGGAAGATGAAGGACAGCCAGGCGCCGACGATGGTGCCCAAGCCGACGAGGGAGAAAAACGTCGCGCGCCGGGTGCGCGAGATGTGCTTTGGCGGCATGCCGACGGTCATCGCGATGTTCGCGGTCTGGCTGCCGACGGGGACGCTCATGTGAAGAGGGAATAGAGGTAGCCCAGCACGCTGGCGACGATGACGGCCAGCACCGAGTAGCGCAGGACCGGATGACGGCCCAGGCGGTCGAAGGTGTCGTCCGCCACGTCGGTGAACATGCCGAGGTCGATGTCACGCGGTGTCATTTTGCTCACCTGCATCCCCGGACCGGAAGTACGGATGGCGGAACGCATGGCCTCGGCCATGTCGTCGGGCATGTTCTGTTCATCGAGAAAGAACTGCGGCCAGCGTGTGGGACCGCCGGCGAGATGGAAGCCCAGACGGCCCGTGGCCTCGAGCTGCGCTTCGTTGAGATTGAGATCGCTGTAAATCGAACCCAGCCACTCGCGCAGCATGAGGCGCGCCTGCTCGATCGAATGCGCTGTCGGCGTGCGCGAGGGATCGTCGGAATGCGCCTTGGCGGCGTTGCGCAGGGTTTCGAGGATCAGCTGCGTGCGCCGGATCCGGTTGTGAAGCTGGTAGGAACGAAAGTAGTCGGCGAGGCGCGCATACGCCTCGTTCCACTCTTCCTCGGTGCCTGTCGCGGGTGCGAACTGGATGTTGACTGCTTCCATGGGGGTTCAAATTCGAACCGCGGGGAGAATGCGCACTTTTGATGCTCTGAAAAGAGGATGATTGAGCGGAGCCCCATTTTGATCTTGTCAGCGACCGTTTTCCTCCGGCATGGTTTCCACGTCATGATCCTGCGCCCATTCACCCTGGCTCTGCTGAGCCTGATGGTTTGTTCTCTCGCGATGAGTGAGCCGCGCTCGTGGACCAATGCACAGGGGAAGCAGATCGAAGCCACGTTTGGCGGCATCAAGGACGGCAACGTCACGTTGATCCTGACCAACGGTCAGCCGGCCTCGGTGCCTCTGACGAGCCTCTCCGCCGATGATCAAACCTGGGTGAGGTTGAACGCGTCGAAAGCCGTCGTCAGTGTCGTCGATCCTGCGGATGCCGCTCGCATCCCCTGGGACAAACGACGCATGCCGACGGAAGTGAAGGAGCCGATGCTCTACATGAACATCAAGGTGGTGAAGGAGGAGCCGGGTGAGTGCATCTACGAGTCCGGTCACTTCCAGTTCAAGACCAGCGCCAAACTGGGCGCCATTTTGATGAAGGATGTCTGTCGTGCCTTCGAAAGCACCTACGAACTGGTTCGGCTGATGCCCTGGGGCATCGTGCCAAGACCGGAGGAAGGGCGGAAGAAGTTTCAGGCCGAGCTGTTTGCCACACGCGACCAGTACCTCGCCTCGGGTGCACCGACGTGGTCTGCGGGCGTGTATGTGCGCAAAGACAAGGTCTTCCGCATGCCCTTCGCCGAACTCGGCATCTCCGACACCGTCGGCGCGAATGGTGCCTACTATCGAAAAGGCGAAATCAACAACGACACCATCACTCACGAGATCACGCATCAGATGATGCACGAGTATCTGCCTTACATGCCGGTGTGGTTGATCGAGGGCCTGGCGGAGTACACGTCGAACATCGGCTATAAGGGCGGCATGTTCTCCGTCGCCTCTGATGGATCTGCCTTTCAGGCGAAGCAATCTGGGTCTCGCCGGCGTGGGCTGCTCGGTTCACGGTATCAGGCCGGGTGGATTGGTGTGAAAGACCTGTGGGGCTACACCACGGACATCAGCACCCGCAACGAGATCACCAGCACTCAGGTGTCCGACCGGAAGAGTCGAAACGGGCAGGTTTTCAATCAGCTGCCTCCTTCGATGGAGCAGCTCGCAGGTCGCTACCGCTCCTCCCATATCCTGGCGTATTTCTTCGTGCATGAGAATGGTGGCAAACGCCTGATGCAGTACTTCGACGCCCTGCATGAGGAGAAAAAGAAATGGCCCGCGTTCTGGGAGCAGGTGAAGGCCCACAACGCCGAACTCGACAAGCTGCGGCCTGCTTATGATGCCTACCGCGCCGAGATGAAGCTCTTCATGCAGAAGCCCGGCGTTCAGGATCTCGGCAACGGCCGTTTCTCCTATCCGAAGAACCTTGCGCCACCGGCGCCTCCACCGGAACCGCCCAAAGAGCCCGAACCGCCAGACAACACCGATCCGGACGCCGTCTGCGCGAAGCATCTCAACATCCTGCTTGGAGACCGCACACTCGAGACGATCGAGACGCAGGTGCGGGACATGTTTCAAGCGAACGGGTTCAGCCTGTGAACGCGTCTGTTCTCGGTTCGCTTACGCGATCAGCTCGTTGATCAGACGACCGCCGTTGACGATGTCCACCGGCCGGACGTTTTCCACGACGATGCGCTTGCTGGCGTTGATGCCGAGCAGACGGTACATCGTGCGGGCGAGATCTTCGGGACCGACGGGGTTTTCATCCGGCTCACCACCGAGGGCGTCGGACTTGCCATAGACGAAACCTTTCTTCACGCCGCCACCGGCCATCGCCACGGAGAAGACGCGCGGGTAGTGGTCGCGGCCGTTGGTGCTGTTGATCTTCGGCGTGCGGCCGAATTCGGAGCTGACGAGCACCAGCGTGGTGTCCAGCATGCCGCGTTCGTCGAGATCCTTGATCAGGCGTGCGAAGGCCTGGTCAAACTGCGGCGCCTGGCTTTCAAACGCGCCTTTGATGTTCGAGTGGTGGTCCCAGCCGCCGAAGTTTACGGAAACCATGCGCACGCCGGCCTCGACAAGACGACGGGAGAGCAGGAAGCGCTGACCTGCGGCGTTGCGGCCGTACTCATCGCGCAGCTTGGCCGGTTCGGAGGCGAGGTTGAAGGCCTCACGCGCCTGCTGGCTGCTGATCAGGTTGTAGGCGGCCGTGTAGAATTTGTCCATCGCGGCGAGACCATCCGATTTCTCGGTGCTGCGGAAGTGCTCGTCCACGGCTCCCAGCAGGCTGCGACGACGATCGAAGCGCTTCTGATCGATGTCTTTCGGTGTGGCGAGATCGCGCACGGTGAAGTTGCCGTCCGCCGGATCACTGCCGAGCGCAAAGGGACCGAAGGCGCTGCTCATGTAGCCGCTGCCCTGCTCGGGTGCGAAGACGCTCGGAATCGCCACGTAGGGCGGCAGATTGTTCCGCGATCCCTGCTCGTGGGAGACGATGGAGCCGAAGCTCGGGAACTTGATCGCCGGGCTGGGGCGGTAACCGGTGAACATGTTGTGCGTGCCACGCTCATGCGCCGCCTCGCCGTGGGTCACCGAGCGGATGATGCTGATCTTGTCGAGGATCTTCGCGATGTTCGCGAACTTCTCGCCCACATACTCGCCGGTCACGCCCTTGATCGGGCTGAAGGGTCCGCGGTAATCCGGGGAGGCAAAGGGCTTCGGATCCCAGGACTCATGCTGCGCCATCCCGCCCGGCAGATAGATGTGGATGATTGATGTGGCGATCGGCTTGTAGCTCTCCACCGCCGGCATGGCGAGCGTCTGTTCCGCGGCCTGCAGCTTGAGCAGGTTCGGCAGCGTGAGCCCCAGACCCGCCATGGCCCCCACCTGAAGGAAGTCACGACGCCCTTGGGCGGTCGCGAAGAGGTTGCTATGATTGCCGGAGCAAAGACGGTGCATTTTCATGGATAGGGGAATGGGTTTGTCCTCGAACCTACCATGCAATCCTCTGCCTTGTTGCGCTCACGGCCCACTCTGACAAGACAGGAACAATGATGCGCAAGAGATGAGAGCCGAGGGGCTGGGACAGCCAGACATGGTTGCCTGACAAAATTGAGCGTGACTCCATCGCCCGGTTCTTCTTCAATGATCCTTGAATGGAATACTCGTTGTGACCGCAACACGATTCACAAGTTTCTGCCTGCTGTTCGCCTTGGGTTTGGTTCCGCTGTTCGCCCAGCAGTTCAACACCAAAGACAAGCAATGGCGTCTCAATGAGGAACTACGCGCCCGGGGTTTGATCAACCAGCAGCACGATTTCAGTCCCATCGATGAGGCCTTTGCCTCAAAAGAGGCCGATCAACTGATTACTTACTACTATCTGGCCAAAAACCGGCAGTTTGGCTATCCACGCTGGAACACTCCGGAGGAAGTGCAGAAGACGCAGTACACTGATGAGCAGCGGCGGGCGTTGAACCTGGAAGTGCAACAACGCGCGGAGGAGCGCCTAAGGCAGCTGTCCGGCCTGCCGCACTATCTCGGAGAGCGCATCGAAACTCTGGCGACCGTACTAGGAAAGGACAGTCAAAGAGGGGCGCTAATCGAAAGTCTTTCAGTGATCGGCGACGACGAGAGCATCGTGGAGCTGGGGCGCTTTCTGTTTGATGACCGCAATCCGGATGTGACGGGTCCGATGCCGCCACTGACCTTGGGCGTGCCCAAGACCATCAAATACGAAGTGGCAGGATATCTAACGGGCTTGTTGCGGCGCAAGCCTGGTGTGGCGGAGGAGATCAAAGCGGCGGCTAAATCAGCGCCGGGCTGGTTTGAGAGAGTGCAGCACTGGTGGTTGAAGAGTGGGGAAGCCGCGCCCTACCGCCGCAAGTTGGCTGATCTGGGGGTGGTGCTGCCACCCGGCTATCCGCCGATGGCAGAACTCAAGGGGGCCAAAACGACCATCTCTCAGGTAGGTGCCAGCAACGAACTCTCTGGCTGGCGAGGTTGGCCTCTCATCGTTCTTCTGCTGGTTCTGCTGATCGCGTCGATTTGGCTGTTAGTGCGAAAGGGACGGGGCCGAAAGCGTGTGAACCCATGCATCACCCCTTAGTGCCGGGCGCTGACGGACTGCCAGTGCGCTCCCTCACTTCTCCCACCCGCGAATCTTCACATGCACCTGCGCCACGCGGCCCATGTAGTGGTCCATGGCGAAGTCGTGGGCGGCTTTGAGCATGTGCTCCTTGGCCTTGGCGTCGTCGCCGGTCGCCTCGTAGTAGAGGCCGAGGTAGAGGTGGGCGTAGCAGCGGTGGTTGCGCAGGCGCTCGCCTTCGCCTTCCTCGGCGGCCTTGAGCACGGCCTCCTCGCTGCCTTTGCCGGCGAAGAGTTCGTGCACCTGCTTCATCGGGATGCGTGAGTCGCCTTCGATGGGGATGAAGACTTTCCGCGCGGCCTCGACGCCTTCGCCTTTGGCGATGCAGAGGAAATGCCACGCGGCGTTCTCGACGTCATTGCCGTTCACGGTTTGATGCACCTCGAACTGCTCGCGTCCGCCTTTGAAATCGCCCGCGTAGTAAAGAGCGAGGCCGCGCTGCCAGAGCTGCGGCTTCGACTGCGGCACCAGAGCGATGAGTTTGTCGAATGCGGCGACGGACTCCTTCGGCTTCGCGGCGAAGAACAGATCCACACCCTGCTGAAACAGCGCGTCGGGGTTGTCCTGGGCGCGGACTGAGGAAAGCAGGCCGAGCAGCAGCAGGGGAAGAAGTCGTCGTTTCATGGCAGCTTCAAACGTGGGTG
Organism: Prosthecobacter sp.; assembly: GCF_020439865.1. Classification (GTDB taxonomy): domain Bacteria; phylum Verrucomicrobiota; class Verrucomicrobiia; order Verrucomicrobiales; family Verrucomicrobiaceae; genus Prosthecobacter. The sequence goes on along the minus strand of NZ_JAGRPF010000220.1, from coordinate 58,551 downwards.
GCGGGCGGAATTGCGCAATCACACCCACACCAGAGGCAACGGCAGGATCAGCACGAGATCGGCGAGCACGCGATAGGCGTCGATCGACAAGCGCCGGCGGAACAGATGCACCATCGAATGCAGCGCCGCGGCGCCGAAAGCTGCCAGCGCCGGGCCGCGCAGCGAGTTCTCCAGTACACCGGACCGGGCGAAGCCGAACACCGCGAGGCAGAAAATCAGCGTGCCGAACACGAGCTGCGGATGCCGGTTCTTCCTGTCCGCGGCTTGTTCATGACAGGAGATGCCGTGGAGGTTGCAGGCGAACAGCAGCGCCAGCAGCAGAGATTCGAGAATGGGCTCGAGAATCGTTTCCGGCATCGCGAGAAAGCGCGTGCTGGTGGTGCAGCCCATGGCAAAGAGCAGCGCGGCTGTGATTTCCTTCGGCAGCACCTGCCCCATGCGAAGATCCAGCTGCCGCAGAAACGACAGCACCATCACGGCGAGCACGAGCAGGCTGAGGGTGAGGCGATAGCCCGCGGGCGTCGGCATGCGCGAGATGAGGATGATGCCGCCGAGCCCCGCACAGGAGACGAACACGTCCCGCGACACCCGGCTGCCCTGCGACGAAAAGGACGCGAGATACAGCGCCACCAGCAGCGCCAGACCGACCGCCTGCCACAGCACGCCCTGGGGAATGACCCAGAACGCCATCCATCCGAGGGCGAGCAGCACCGGCGGCATCACGCCCAGCAGCAGCACGCGGCGGTGGCGATGGTAAAACAGATGCCGCGTGTCCAGCTCGCCGCTGCTCTGAACGGAAAACGTGTCCAGCGTGCGGTCGAGCACATAGATGACCCAGCACGCAAGCGCGAGGCCCACGTCCAGCATCGGCGTGAGCCGGATGCCGTGCGCATGCGCCAGAGCGCGCTGCCACAGCACGGCCACCAGGGGCGCTTCGAGACTCAGCACATGCGGCCACAGCCACCATGGCGTGCGCTTGGCGTGTGAGGGTTCACGTGCTGGCGTCGAATCAGTCAATCCGCGTTCATTAGGAGCGCTTCGCAGCGGCGGCAAGCAGCGATGCGGCGGAAACCTGTGCTCGAAGGTTGCGGTGCGAGAGCCACGCGACACTTTGGGCCACCCTCATGATTGGCGACGACTATTTCGAACTGCGTTCACGCATCGGCACGGACCTGCTGGCTCTCGCTGCGGCGCTGCGTGAGGCCGGGGGCGACCTGGAGGCGGCTTCGACGATCGACAACCTCATCGCCAGCCTGAAGGAGCCGTTTGTCTTTGTCGTCGTGGGCGAGGTGAACGTCGGCAAATCGACCTTCCTCAATGCGCTCTTCGGCCAGGATTTCTCACGCACCGGCGTGATGCCGACCACCGGCAAGATTCTCTTCTTCCGTCACGGCGAGGAACATCACGTGGCTCCCGTGACTCCCACGCTCGATGAAGTCTATGCGCCCGTCGATTTCCTGCGCGACTTCCACATTGTCGACACGCCCGGCACGAACTCCGTGGAGAACGAGCATCAGCTCATCACCGAGCGCTTCGTGCCCATCGCGGACCTGGTGATCTTCGTCTTCTCCGCCATGAATCCCTGGGGCGCCTCGGCGTGGCAGTTTCTGGAAAAGGTGCACCGCGAGTGGATGCGTCACGTCATCTTCGTCCTTCAGCAAAGCGATCTGCGCAGCCCGGAGGAGATCCAGGTCATCACCGACTACATGGGCCAGCTCACACGCCAGCGCTTTGGCCGTGACTTTCCGCTGTTCGCCGTCTCGGCCAAAAAAGCCTTCCTCGCGCGCAGCTCGGGCATCGACCGCGACCGTTTGCTGCAGGACAGCGGTTTCAATGCGCTGGAGGCGCACATCTCCGGTCTCGTGCGGCACAACACGGCGCGTCTGAACAAGCTGGCCAGTACGATGAAGCTGGCGCGTCATATTCTCGACACCACGCGTGATCGCTTCGCCGTCAACATGCAGAATGCGAAGCGCAAGGCAGCCGTGCTGCAGGAACTGCAGACGGAACGCGAACTGCAAGTGGACCGCACCCTGAAGAAAATCCTGCCCGCGCTCGACGCCACCGAACGCGACTATCATGAGTCGGTGATGCGTGTTGCAGGACTCGCCAACGACGCGCTTGCGACGCGCAAGGCGTTTCAGCGGCGGTCACCACTCGATGACGAAGGCTCCGAGGTGCGTCAGCAGAGCCTCGACCACCGCCTGTTTCAGGAATTGCAGCATCGAACCGGCGACCGCTGGCGGCAGGTCAGCCTCGTGCTGGAGGAGGATGTGCATCAATTCGAGCGCTTCATGTATGCCCAGGGGCGCGGCGTTTTGTTTCCCGTGGATGTGATCATGCCGTCGCATGACTACGGCGAGGAGGAGAGCGAGTTGCGCCGCCGGTTTGGCACCCATGTCGATTCTTCGCTGCGCCGCTTCGTCATCGGCCTGCAGCTTGATGAACACATTGAACCCGGACTCGAAAGCGCACGCGTGACCGCTCGCTGGCTGCCACGGCTCATTCTGCCCGTGGTAATCGCGACCGCCGTGAGCGGCTGGTTGGACGGGCCGATGAGCGCGGGCATCGCCGCCGGAGCGGGCGTGCTGTTGCTCGCCGTCGTTTATCTCCTCACCCAGGTGCGGTTGAGCACGGCCCGCAACGCCATCCTCGACAAGCTCGAAGAGTCCTCCATCACGCTCCGCGAGATGCTGTCCAAGCAGGTCACCGAGGACGTCACCGGGATCTTCACCAAGTTCCTCGACACGCTGAACCCCGCCCAGGCCAGCGCCGTGCATCTGGAGCGCGAGCAGGCCACGCATGTCGAGCGCCTGCGCCAGCTTTCCGAGTCCTTCGACGGCCTCGACAAACAGATCCGTGCCCTGACTCCCGCGGGCGCCAAATGATGGCTGTCCTCTTCCGGGGAAGAGTTCATCATTCGTCATTCTGATTTTGTCATTCTCTCCCCCGTGTCTCCCGCCGAGATCAAAACCGAACTCATCGCCAAGGCCCGTTTGCTCGGCTTTGACGACTGCCGCATCGCGCCCGCGCAGCCCGCCGCGCATCGCGATCTGTATGAGCAATGGATTGCCGAAGGCAAGCACGGCGACATGGCCTGGATGGCGCGCAACGTCGAACGCCGCACGGACCCCCGCATTGTGATGCCTGGTGCGCAAAGTGTGATCGTGCTGGCGATGAACTACTATCAAGGTCCCGGTCCGCAGACTGACTACCGCATCGCCCGCTACGCGTGGAATGACGACTACCACGACCTGATCGAGAAGAAGCTGCGCGAGCTCGATGACTTTCTCATCTCCCACGGCGGCACGCAGCGACGCTATGTGGACACCGGTCCCGTGCTCGAGCGTGATTTCGCCAGCGAGGCCGGTCTTGGCTGGGGCGGCAAAAGCACGATGCAGATTCACCGCCATCTCGGCACGTGGTTCTTCCTGGCCGACATCCTCACCACGCTCGAACTTCCTGCCGACACGCCCGCGAAGGACATGTGCGGCAAATGCACGCGCTGCATCGATGCCTGCCCCACGAAGGCCATCACCGCGCCGCGTCGCATGGATGCGCGGCGCTGCATTTCGTATCTCACCATCGAAAGCAAGGGTAGCATCCCGCCCGAGTTCCGCCGGGCCATGGGTGATCGCATCTACGGCTGCGACGCCTGCCTCGACGCCTGCCCGTGGAACCGTCATGCGCAGGAGTCGCGCGAGGCCTCCTTTCATGCGCGTGAGACGCTCTTCCGCAAGTCGTTGCGCGACTTCCTCTCGCTCTCCGACGACGAATTCCGCGCCCTCTTTGCCAAATCCCCGATCAAGCGCATCAAACGCCCCGCCTTCCTGCGCAACGTCTGCGTCGCCCTCGGCAATACCGGCTCGCCCGAGGATTTACCCGCCCTCGAAGCCGCCGCAGCCGATCCACACCCGCTCATCGCCGAGCACGCCGTCTGGGCCATGGGGGAAATCCGCCTGCGCCACGACGGTTGACAGAGGGAGCCTTTCCCCCTACTCTCCGCCCGCTTTCGAGCATGGCGAGGTAGCAAAGTGGTAATGCACTGGTCTGCAAAACCGGTATGCGCGGGTTCAATTCCCGCCCTCGCCTCCATTTCCCCACCTGCCACGTCGCACCTCCATGAGTGAACAACCCGACGATCCTCGGAAGGAAGGACTGCCGTCGCACATCCCCACCCCGGACACACATTCCGGAGGCAGCTCGGTGGTTGGTGCGGTGCTTTCGTTCATCAGCTTGATTCTGTTGGCGTTTATCTTGCGCCTCGCCGTGCCAAAGGAGGACAACGCCATCGAACTCGGTGTCCTGCTCATTGCCGTCGGCTTCGCCCAAATCTGGCTGATCTTCAATTTTCTGAAGTCGTTCCGGAAATAGCACGGTTCTGCGTGCGATTTTCTGGAGATGAAGATGCGACTCCTCTCCGCCGTCCTGCTCAGCCTCGCGTCCCTCTGCTTCGCCGACGTGCGCCCCAACATCGTCCTCATCATGGCGGACGACATGGGCTTCTCGGATCTCGGCTGCTATGGCGGCGAGATCCAGACGCCGAACCTCGACCGCCTCGCCAAGGAAGGCCTGCGCTTCTCGCAGTTCTACAACTGCGCTCTCTGTGGTCCCTCGCGTTCGGCGCTGATGACCGGGCTGCATCCGCATCAAGTCGGCATCAGCGGCTGGACGGGTCTGCTCAACAACCGCTGCGTCACCGTCTTTGAACTGCTGAAAGGCGCGGGCTACGCCACCTGTGCCGTCGGCCGGCTCGACATGGTGACGGCGGAGGACTGGCATGATCCAAAAAACATCGCACACTACGTGGACCGCTTCTTTGGCAGCACGGGCCACAAAGGCCCCGGCAACTACTTCAAGGACGTGCGCAACACGGAGTTCTACCGCGACGGCGAGCTCTATTCGATTCCGGACGGTGGCTACAAGACGGATCTCATCACCGACTTCGCGACCGATTTCATCCGCGGTGCGGACAAATCAAAGCCCTTCCTCCTCTACCTTTCGCACTATGCGCCGCACTGGCCGCTGCACGCGAAGCCGGAGGACATTGCGAAGTATCGCGAGCTGTATCGCCAGCTCGGCTGGGACAAGGCGCGCGAACAGCGCCTGCAACGGCTGATTGAAAAAGGACTCGTGCCAGCGGGAACGAAACTGCCGCCGCGCGATTCACATGCCACCGCCTGGGAAGATTCCAAGTTCCACGACTGGGAGGCGGAACGCATGGCGGTCTTCGCCGCACAAATCGACTGTCTAGATCAAAGCGTAGGCCGCGTGATGGAGACGCTGAAGAGCACTGGCGCGGACAAAAACACGCTCGTCTTCTTCCTCAGCGACAATGGTGCGTCAGACAAGGCGGTCGGGAAACTCGACAAACCTGATCTCACCTGGCGCAGCGACGGCACGCGCACTCGTGCGGGCAATGATCCTTCGATCCAGCCTGGTCCTGCGGACAACTTTGTCACCGCCGGTCCGGCATGGTCCAATCTATCCAATGCTCCGTTTCGCGAACACAAGCAGACAAACCATGAAGGCGGCATCGCCTCGCCGCTCATCGTCTGGTGGCCCGGTGTCGTGACGCAAACCGGCGGCATCAGCAACCAACTCAGCCACATCACCGACATCACCGCCACCTGCCTCGACGTGGCGGGTCAGGCCTATCCGAAGACTTTTCATGATCGAAAAGTCACGCCGCTCGCAGGGCGTTCGCTCCTGCCCGTGCTCAAGACCGGCACGCGTGAGCAGCGCGAGTCGCTCTGCTGGTCCACCTCGGGTGCGAAAGCCGTGCGCATGGGCTCGTGGAAGCTCGTCGCGCTTCCGAAGGGACCGTGGGAGCTCTACGATTTGAGCGTCGATCGCACCGAGCTGAACGACCTGGCCAAGCAGCAGCCAGAACGCGTCGCGGAAATGGAACAGGCATTCAACACATGGAAACAGCAATGAACCGTCACCTCATGTCTATCTTGAAGCAAAAGTGGATGATGGTCGCATTCGTTGTTCTTGCGGGTGCTCTTCCTGCCAAAGAACCCTTCAAACCCAATCTCGGCCCCGATCTGCCGACGATCACGGTCACCTGCGGTGACGTAACCCTGCTGCTGCGGCAGGCAACGCAGTGGACGGCGGGCCGCATTGATTATCGCGGTCACGCGATGACGACAGAACGCAGCGCCTATGGAACCGTGTTTTCGTTTCCCGATGTCGGCTTCATCGGCACCGCGCATCTGGAAAACGAACCGGAGAAGCTGCAGTCGCTCGCCTTCTTCCTCGATGACAAGAAGGTCGAAACGCCCGCGGCGGAGATGAAGGGCTCTTCGTTCCGCCTGGAGCGCAAGTCGCGCATCCGCGCCTTTGATCTGACGAATATCATCGAGATCAAGGACAACCAACTGCACGAAACGACCACCGTCCACACCGACGAAGCCGTGCCGCTGAAGCTCGTGTATCACTTCATGCATGCGTGGACACCCAGCGTCTCAGCGTTTCTCACCGCAGACGACGCCGGCCCTCTTCTCGATGACGCGGAAGTGGCGCGCAAATTCTACATCAACAAGCGCGTCGACTGGATGGCAGTGTACGAACCGAAGAGCGGCCAGTTCGGTGTCTCGCGCCTGCTCGAAGCGCCGGAACTCGGAGAACACATCTCCACCATCTGGAACGTGCCGGACACCTACCGGAAGTTTTACCTGAAGTGCTTCAACAACGCCACCGTGCCCGCCGGATTCAATGGAACGTGGCGCATGGTCACGGCGTTCGGCAACGACACGCCGGGCTCGTGGGAAAACTCTGCGCGTAAGCTCGCTCAAGATCTGGTCGAACGATGAAAACACGCCGCGAATTCCTCAGCACCTCCGCCGCGCTGGCCGCGGGTGGTTTGACTCCGTCGATCGCTGCCGAGTCACGGAAGCCGTTTCATCTCTGGGCCTGCGGTGATTCGCATGTCGGCACCGATATCAAGAAAGGGCGCGAATCTTTGGCGAAGGCGATTCGCCAGTCGGAATTTGGCGACGAGAAGCTGGGGGCACCCTCTTTTGACTGGGACATTGCGATTCACGTCGGCGATCTCGCCGGTGGTCAGGGTGCGCCGGATGACAAAGAAGGGCGAGAGGTGGTGAAGCAATACGGCGAACTGAAAAAGCATCGCCGCGAGGATGTGTATGATCTCGCGGGCAACCACGATGCCTCCGGTCCCGACGAAGAGACGCAGTGGTGGTTCAAGAAGTGGGTCGATCCCACTGGAGAAAACACGGCGACTTCGGGAGTCGATCCGAAGAAGCGGCGCTATCCGGTTTCAGGCACCTGGGAGCGCTATTCCTTCCGCGTCGGCAACCTGCTCTTCCTCATCATGTCCGATCGCAACGACGGCGGTCCGCCGCGTGGTCGCGCGGAGGTGGGCGGTTATCCGGCGGGCGCGGTGACGAGCGACACCTTCGAATGGTGGAAGCAGCAGGTGGAGACGAACCGCGACTCGATCATCGTCTGCGCGCATCATCACATGCTGCGTGAGACGACGGTCGCTTCGGGGCCGTGGGAAGGATTCAAAAAGAAAGGAGACAACTGGGTCTCGCACTACCACGGCTACTTCCCCAAAGGCGGACCGAAGGGCGCGAGCTATCTCTACTGGCTCGACGAAACGCCGGATGCGGGCGCGTTCGAGAAATACCTCGCCGAACATCCCGGCGCGGTCGCGCTCTGGCTCGGCGGCCACACGCACACGAATCCGGACGACACCCTCGGTGGACGCTCGCACATCGAGACGAAGTGGGGAGTGCATTTCATCAACTGTGCCGCGCTGAGCCGCTACCACGCTGCGAAGACCACGCTGCCAATGTCGCGTCTGCTCAGTTTCACGCCGCAATCACGCGAACTCCGCGTGCAGTGCTACCTGCACACCGATCAGTTCGCGCCCGCCGGCTTCTACGCCAAAGCCGAACGCACGCTCACACTCTCCAAGCCCTTCCAACCCGCATGAAACTCGTCTACTTAACGCTCCTCGTTCTCGCCACATCGTTGCAGGCCGGTGATTTCCGCGCTGCCGCGTCCCAAGTCGAGATCACGCCGAAGAACGGCACGCCGCTCGCCGGTTACTATCATGCGCGCGCCGTCGCGGGCATGTTGGATCCGCTTTATGCCAAGACGATCATCATGGAGCAGGACGGTGTGCATGCGGCGCTGGTGGTGCTGGATGTCGCCTACACCACGCAGGCTCTCGTCGATGCCGCGCGTGCGGCGGTTCAGAAGCAGTGCGGTATCGAAGGCGATCACGTCATGATCTCGGCGACGCACACGCACACCGGTCCGACCTTGCCGCGACTGAACCTCATGGACAAGCTCACGCAGGCCGATTCACCGCCGGGTGTGGCCTACATGCAGTCGTTGCCCGACTTGATCGCGAAGTCGGTAAACGAAGCCAAAGCGAAACTCGCGCCTGTGACACCGGCCTTCGCCATCGGCGATGGCAAAGGCATCAGCTTCAATCGTCGCGTGCTGAAGGAAGGCACCACGCAGGCGCTCTGGCAGCCGAAGACCTTCGATCCCGCCACCATGCGGCCCGCAGGCCCCGTCGATCCGGAGATCGGCGTGCTCGTCTTCAACTCGAATGCAGCAGCGTCAAAACCAGTCGCCAGCCTGCTGAACTTCGCCATGCATCCGACCTCCGTCGGTGCGGGCACTAAAGTCTCCGCGGACTTCCCAGGTGTGTTCACCAAACTGATCAACGAACGCCACGGGCCGGACATGGTCTCCGTCTTCGCCAACGGCTGCTGCGGCAACATCAATCCCAACGACTACTTCACCGGCACGCGCCGCAATCATCTGCAAATCGGCGCCCTGCTCGCCGATGCCACTGACGCAGCATGGCCGAACTTGAAGCCGCTCAAGACCTTCGCTCCGCGCATTGCCTCCACGCGCGTCATGCTGAACCGCCGTAGCTATTCCGAAGCCGAAATCGCCAAGGCCAAGGATATCGCGACGCGCATGGTCACCAAGAACCTCGGCACGGTGACCATGGCCGAGGCCGTGTGCATCCTTGAAACCATCTCGAAACAAAACGAACCGCTGAGCGTCGAGGTGCAGGCCATCGCCTTCAGTGATGACGCCGCCATCGTGGCGCTGCCGGGCGAGATCTTCGTCGAACTCGGACTCGCGCTGAAAAAACAGTCACCCTTCAAGCACACGATGATCGCTGAACTCGCCAACGGCAGCATCGGCTACATTCCCGACAGCCGCGCCTATCCGCAGGGCAATTACGAAGTCGTCAGCGCCCGCTGTGCGCAAGGTTCCGGCGAGTTGCTGGTGAAGGCCGTGCTGAAACTGCTCAAGGAACTAACCAAGAAATGAAACGTAACATCTTGTGTATCGCCGTTGGGACGCTCCTGCTGCATGCCGGATTCGCATGCGGAAACGAGCCAGCACCTGATGGCTTCATCGCCCTCTTTGATGGCAAGACCTGGGCGCAGTGGAATCATCCCGCGCACCTCGATGGTGTCTGGGACATCGCCGACGGCGTCATTCGACTGCGCACCGACGAACCGCCGCGTGTGAAGGGCCAGGACTACAACCTCTCCACGAAGCAGCACTTCAAAGACTTCACGCTGATGATCGACTGGCGTCTCACCGGCGAGCCGCATGTGAAGCCGCATCAATGGCTGCAGGACGACGGAACCTTTCACACCGACGCCGAAGGCAAGACGATCATGAAGGACAATCTCACCTGGGGCGACAGCGGCGTGTATCTGCGCGGCGCACGACTCGCGCAGGTGAACATCTGGTGCCAGCCCTGCGGCAGCGGCGAGGTCGGCACCAAGTTCAAGGACATGACGGCAACGAAAGACGAACGCCTCAAAACCATGCCCTCCACCCGCGCCGACAAAGGTCCTGGCGAATGGAATCGCTTCATCATCACCCTGCGTGGTGATCGCGTCGATGTCTTGCTCAACGGCATTCAAGTCATCCAAGGCGCGCGCGTGAAGGACATCCCCGCCGAGGGACCGATCACGTTGCAGAATCACAAGGACGCCGTCGAGTTTCGGAACATCTTCATCAAGGAGCTCACCACGCCCTGATCATTCGGCGCCGCCAAGACTCGTCTTCGCTTCCGTGATTGCGGACGGATTCTCACCCGCCCTGCACATCGGGATTGATGTAGCGTTCCAGCAGGATCTGGCTGCACAGTTTCACCTTCTCTTTGTCCTTCACTCGGCCGATTAGACGATGATAGCTGTAGAGCACTTTGAAGAGATGCCCTGAGGCGATCCAGTCGCCGTTCGGGTTGTTCGGGATGGCAAACTTGTGATTCCAGCGTTCCTGGTTCTTCGGATCGGCCCAGTAGTCTTTGCTCATGACCGTCTCCAAAGACACGTTCTCCGCCGCAGGTGGAAGAGAGGGATCGATTGCTGGAACGGGCGCGCCGATGTGCGCGTGATGGCCGGGATGACCGGCTCTGGCAAGATCTGCATAGCCCATCATCTCGAGGTTCATCAGTGCCTCGGTATGCGTGACCATGTGCGTGAAATTCGGCCGGCGGATGGAGGGACGACCGAGCAGCGGTTCGAAGCGCGCCAGGCTGTCGAACAACGCATCGATCATGGTCTGAGTGTCGGCATACGACGTTTCGGATCCGGTCGGCCGTTGCGGGGCGTGTTTGGCAATCTGCCGGCTGAGACCGCACAAGGCCTTGATGAACGACGGCCGGGCCATGTGCGGCGCATCACCCATCGCCTTAATGGAGAGCGAGGCAAAGATCACCGCGTGGCCATGAGCCCGCAGGCCGCCCTGCATGGCAGGCAGCAGCGCTTTCGGCACCTCCTCGATCAGCGCCTTGTCCGCCGGCTCATCGGGAAGCGGAGCGAACTGCTCCGGCTGCGACGCGATGGCAGCGTCCAGTTGCTTCTGGATGCCGAGCGTCGTCTCCTCGCCGAGGGCGTTGTCGCGGCACAGATAATAGCCCGCGAGAATGCCGGCGCCCCAATGCGCAGGAAACCACGTGCTCGCGCGGACCATGGCTGTGAGGCCCTTCACCAGATACGATTCGTCGAGAGCGATGCCTTTGACGGATGCGGTCTCCGCCGCGCTGGCGGACTCACCGAGCACTCCGGGAATGCTGAGCCCGCCGACGATGCCAGCGTAGAGCTTGAGAAATTCTTTTCGATTCATGGCGTGTCTGCCTCCGATTGGATGGTTTCGGTATGAACACAACGTGCGGGAAGGCGACAACCTAGCCATTGTTGCCAGAGCATAGAGATCGATCGGCGTAGTCGCACTGCCGGTGCGAATCGCCTTCCTCCAGCCATCCATCAGCACGGCCTGCGACGAAGACACGCTGCCACCCGCATAGAAATGGGTGAACTTCATGCGATCTGCCGTCATGCAATCGATGTTTGGCGTCTGAATCAGCTTCTGCCCGTAGCAGCCGAGGTCGTCGGCGAGGATGAAGACCATGTTCGGCGGAGCGGCACCTGCGAGTGAAACACCGAGCGCGAGGATCAGAAACAAAATCGTGCGGTCATGACATGATTGGGCGGTCAGGTGTACGCCCCTAGTCGGCAGCATTCACAGAAAAATCCGGGACGACTGGGCGAAAGCTGGCATGCAAAGAGGTCGTTCCGTTTTTTGCTCATGAAACGTCTCCTCACTCTCTCTCTGCTGCTCTCCATCTCGTTGGCGGTTTCAGCTCAGACGCCCGGCAAGCCCAAAGCCCCTGCGAAAGTGGAGGTCTATGCTGCCTCAGTGCCGAAGCCGACGCTCACTGAGGTGCACTACGGCCCGCATGAGCGTCATATCCTCGACTTTTGGAAGGCGGAGTCAGCCACGCCGACACCGCTTGCGTTTGTAATCCATGGCGGCGGTTGGTCCGGCGGCAGCAAGGAGCGCGTCGATCGCTTTGTCGATGTCGCGGCACTTTTGAAAGCAGGCATCTCCGTCGCCGCGATCAACTACCGCTTCATCAAGATAGCCGAGGCGGGAGGCATCCGTCCTCCGGTGAAGGCGCCGTTACATGATGCGGCGCATGCGTTGCAGTTCATCCGCAGCAAGGCAGCGGAGTGGAACATCGACAAAGATCGCGTGGGCGCGGCCGGAGGTTCTGCAGGCGCTTGCTCGAGCCTGTGGCTCGCGTTTCATGATGATCTCGCCGATCCGAAGAGCGAGGATCCTGTCGCACGCGAGTCATCGCGTTTGCAATGCGCCGCGGTGACGGGAGCGCAGACCACGCTCGACCCGCAGCAGATGAAGGAGTGGACGCCCAACAGCCGCTACGGCGGTCACGCGTTCGGATTGTCCTCATTTACCGAGTTTCTCGCCTGGCGGGAGAAGATCCTGCCATGGATCGCAGAGTATTCGCCCTACGCGCTGGTCGGCTCCGGCGATCCGCCGGTGTATCTCATTTACAGCGCTCCTCCCGCACTCGGGCAGGATCAGAAGGATCCCACGCACACATCGAACTTCGGCGTGAAACTTCAGGAGCACTGCCGTGCCAAAGGCGTGCCCTGTGAACTCGTCTATCCCGGCGCGCCCAACGTGAAGCATGCGACGCCCACCGACTTCCTGATCGCCACGCTCAAAGCGGGCCGCTGATGCAATTCTTCCATTCCTCGCTGGGCCTCCGCACTCATCCGAGCGCCGTGCAGAACCGCTACGTTGGCCTGGATTACGTCAGGCTGGTGAAAACGCAATGAACCCTACTTCTTCCTGGCCAGCATGGCTTTGTAACCCGCTTTGTAATTGGTCTGAAGACTCGCGCTTTGGGGATAGCATGCGAGGCCGGCCTCGGCGGCCTTCACGACCTGCGCCGCGTCATTCAGTTGAGCGTGGGCGTAGGACAACTGCACAAACAAGTTTTCTGGCGGGGTGATTCCCTCCTTTTGCATGAGCTCCAAGGCCTTGCCAAGCGACTGCACGGCCGGCCCGTATTGCTCGGTTGCCACCTGGGCACGACCGAGGAGAAAGTGGGAATCGGTATGCGCAGGGTTTCGCTCCAAAGCCTTGGTGGCAAACTCGATGGCACGCGGCCATTTGTTTTGCTGAGCACAAGCATTGGCCAGCCAAAACCAAGGCTCCCAAGATTCCGGCATCAGTCGGGTCGCCTCTTCAGCTGTCTGCTCACCCTTGGCGGCATTTCCTCCTTTGACCTCCGCCATGGCTCGAATGAGGCGCATGGTCTTCAGATTGATGTCCGTCGGATCGACGTCGAAAAGATTGGTGACACGGATCGCCTGTTCCAACTGACCAGCCTGAAACAGCTCGTTGCTCAACGCCACACCAATTTTCGGCAATGAGGCATCGGCAGGATTCTCTTTGAAGGCAGCTTCCAGCCATGGAACGGCCTCTGAAAACTGGCTGGCATGGAAGAGGACAAGAGCGAGGGCTTGAGCGAGTTTTGGAAAACCCGGATTTCGTTTCTCCACCTCGCGGAATGCAGTCAGGGCCTGCGTGATTTGCTTCTTCTCGAACAGCTTCTTCCCGTGTTCCCAGAAAGCAGTCGTTATCCCATCCTTCGTGCCGTCCGGCGGCCGCCAGGCCACCCGGGTCAGTTTCGCCTGACTGACAAAGTCGTCGAGCGACGAACGCTTGCCGACGAAGTCTGCCAGACGATCGACGGTGGCCTCGGCCTCCAATCGATCGCCGTCCGGCAGCGGGCATGCCACGCGAAGGGCGCTGGCAGAAAGGCCGGCATCCCGCACCAGTCCATAGCCGAGCAAAAGTGCAGGCAGCAATTGCCGGGGCTCCTGCAAAGACGTGTCATTGTCAGGCGGCGTGAGGAGGCGAACGACGAGGATCGACTTTTCCCATTCCGCCTTTTCGATCTCCGGCAGCCCCTGTGCATGCAACTGGCGGCTCAGGTTTCGAAAACGTGCAGTGGATACATCCGGCGGTTCAACCAACTGCCCCATGACCTGTTCACCGCATGGGCAGGCAAACGACACGAGGATGAGCAAGATGTGAATGGCTTTCATGAGGATGGCTGAGCAAGGGTTGGTTCAACGCGGAGTCTTGGTCACAGCGTCACTCGCCGCCTGAATGGCCTTGATCCGGATCTGGCGTATGATCTCATCCAAGTCCTCCGAAGAGGACTCTTTGGATTGTGTCGTCTGAATGGGCGCGGCGCTTTTCCTGCTGGGAACGGGTTGTGATTTGGCGGTTGTTTCAGCCTTGGTGGAGGCTTGCAGTTGCTGGACTACCACGGTCGAGATTTCAGCGGCAGCCTGTTGCTGCAACGTCGCGATGACGGCCGGTGGGGGCGTGGTCGGGACAGGCGGCGCAGCGGGTGGTTGCAGCAGGCTCTTGACCGAGGCAAGCGCGGCCTGCAGATCCGGACTCAGCATCGAGTTCAGGGTGGAATTGCTCAACGTGCTCGTGATCATCGTTCCCACCGAATGCAAAGCGGCGCCAATGTCGGGCGCGGGTGGAGGAACGGCCGCCTGGGCCTGCTGCTCCTTCTTCTTTTCTTCATCCCACCTGGCATAGCAGGCCTGCACATCCGAACGCAGCTGGTCGATGCTGACTCCTTTTGGCTGGCGTTGCGCCAAGGCGGCCGCTTCCGCGTTCTCACGCTGCGATCGTGCCCGGTTTTCCGCCCTCCGTCGGGCAAGTTCCTCGGGCTCCATGGCATAGAGCTGACGAGCTCGCTCATCCGCACGTTCCTGACGGCGGCGATCCATGAGCGCCCCCACGGAGTTGTCGAAATCTGTGGAGACCTTCTCACTTGCAGCGATCACCAAGACCGGGATGGCCACAGGAGCCAGCACCCCCGTGGCCGAACCCATGGCTCCAGCTCCGGCGGCGGCTTTGGAAAGGACCGCCCGCTTGGCCAAGTCCCCGCCCACTCGCTCGGCCAGATCCTGAACACTGGTGTCACCCTCATAAATTCCGTGAACATCGGCAAACCACGTGACTGCGGTACCGACGAGGTCGGCGGCTTCCAGAAATTTCCCCAATCCTTGCAGCCAGCCTTTGACTTTGAATGGCGATTTGGATTTCCCAGCAGCGAGGCCTTCCTCGGCTTGTTCGATCTTATTGCCCACCTGTTCAAGACGTGACGCGTTCGTGGCTGATTCCGCGCGCATGGCGGAAAGCGACTGCGAATCCGCGCGGTGCAAAGCCAGTCTTTGAGAGTAGTTGGTGCTCTCTTTTGCGCGCTGGAGGGTGAGTTCGACACTGCGCCCAGGATTAGCAGCTTTTTGTACCACGTACTCAGCGTGGAGCTCTGCCTTCAGTCGTGACTCATGGCCCAAGGCGGTGACCAGACGCTCGTCCATGGCCTTCTGCACGCTGTTGAAACGGCTCCGCACTCGCGTGAGCTCGTCGAGATCCGTCTTGCGTAAGTGGTTGTCGAAGATTTGGATGGCATCGTCCACGCCCTCAACATCGTCATCGTCGTTTTGGCGGTCGCACCAGTCCCAGTAGCGGTCGAGAAGGCCAGGCTCCGCAGCGCTGGGAGTCGCGGATGCCATGAAAAGGACGAGCATCCAGCCCGCAGACAGACAGATCGAAGGTCGGGTCTTCATTTGGCAGTTTGTGGGGTGGGAAGGTCTTCGAGGGACAGCAGATCCATCCGGAGCAGACGCGCGCCTTCCTTGCCGTCCTGAAAACAACCGCTGATGAAACATGAGCGCGTGCCAGGGGCCGTCAGAAAAACAAATGCTCCATCTGCCAGGGGCGCCACGGCTAGCAGCTGGGCATGTTCCCAGGTCTTCCGCGGAAGGGCTTTCACCCCGGAGGAGATGCCTGTCTTCGAATCCATCGTTTCCAGCCCCGAGTCGAGGGCCTGCGTGAGGAGCTCCTGCAGGCTTCGCCCAAGATGCGTGGGCCGGCCTCTTTGCTTGAGGAGCGTGAGCGTGGAGATGACGTCTCGCAGCCGCCGAACGGCAAGCGCGCTGCCCACAGCGAGCATTTCCGGCGTGTGGAGGGCATGAATCTCATCACGCCACACTCCGGGCCGGGCGTCTCGGAACACTGCATCGAAAGACGCAGCCGCCTCGTCGGTCGCTTTGATCACGGCTTCGGGAGGCAGCTTCGACAAGCCCGGTCGGCGCCACCGCGGCAACAAGTCATAGGGCGGTTCACCACCCTCCCGGATGAAATCGGCGGGCACCAGCTCGCAGTCCACAATCATCCACCGCTGCGGATCTGAGAGACGCCACTCCGAGAGAAGGATCACATCCGACCACGGATGATAGAAGCCAATCAGCGCGACGTCGCCATCCAGCGGTTGCGTGAACGGAATGATGCCGTGGCTGAAATAACGGAGCGCCACCGGCACCATCGCACCTCCAGCTTCGAAGCGGATGGAGGCTTCGGCGGACATCATGAGATCGACCGCCAGTTCCGGATCTCCCCGCATGAGCTGCACAAACTCATCCACGGCGGCCAGCAGCGAAGCGGATTTGCTCGGCGCTTCAGTCTGCGCCCCAACGCCTGAAGCGATGCAAACGAAGAAGCCGGCGAGCAAGCAGGCCACACCTCGTTTCCAAGCTCTCTTCCAGCAGCACGTCGCCGATGATGACTCCGAAGACATATGTTCGAAGGCTGAGTTCATGATTGAGGAAGCGGTTGGATCGAATGTCAGCGACATTCCTTTCAGGCACGGCCAGCCATGCCACCTGACTCATACCCTGAACCACCCTCGCCTTCACTGCGACAATTGGCTTCCTATGTGCGAAATGGGTCCTCTTTTGCGAGTCGCTGATGCAATTCTCCTTCGTGGTGGAGCGATCTTTCGGGATCATGATCGCGAAACCGTCTCTCATTGCCTCGCTCGTCATCGCCGCCGTTTCGGCGGTCGCGGCCAAAGACAGCGACAACCTCGCCCTCAATCCCTCCTTTGAAAACGCGGACGCGGTCGGCGTGATCGCCGATGACTGGACGACGCGTTCGGGCATTCCCGTGGAGCGTCGCACCGATGGCGGCCACACGGGCGCGGCGTATGCGCGGTTCCGCGACGAAGATCCGAAGGCCGGGCAGTTCCTCGAATGCCGCCGCGTTCCTGCAAGGCCAGGCGGTGTTTACACGGCGGCGGGATGGTTCCGCACCACGGACAAGTGCAAGCCGGGTGTGTATGTGAATTTCTACGACCTCTACGGCGAGCGCGTGGCACATCGCTTCGCGCGGCTTGAGCACGGCTCCGGCGACTGGCGGCGCGTGGAGGTGAAGGAGACCGCGCCTGCTGATGCCTGGGAGGTGACGGTGTCGTTTTACGCTTACTCCGGCGATGTGGGCACCTTTGACGCCGATGACGCGGAGCTCACCGTGCAAGGCGGCACCGAGCCCGGCACCGCAGGTCTGCAGCGTGCAACGCCGGGAAAGAAGGACGCGTATGAAATCGGCACGCGTCGCGAGCTGTTTGTCGATGACTTCCTGCTCGATGGTCAAAGCGGCAACATCGAGCGCCGTCTGCTTCATCCGGAACCGCGCGAGATCGCGCTGAAGCTCGATCAACCGTGGGAAGGCGAGACCTCAGCCTACTTCGCCATGCTGCAGGACGGGGAGCGTGTGCTGATGTATTACCGCGGTCAGGCAGGACCAGGAAGCGAAGGGCAGGTCTGCTGTCTCGCCGAAAGCCGCGACGGCGTTCACTTCACGCGTGTGAACGCCGGCTTGTTCGAGTTCGAAGGCTCGAAGGACAACAACATCATCTGGAAAGGTGTCGCCGCGCATAACTTCACGCCTTTCCTCGATCCCAATCCCGCCGCGCCGAAGGACGAGCGCTTCAAGGCTATGGGCTATTCGCATCACGGTCGCGGGCTGGGCGTGTTTGCCTCGCCGGACGGCGTTCACTGGCGCGAACTGCTCGATCATGCCGCGATCACCAATGGCGCGTTTGATTCACAGAATCTCGCGTTCTGGGATTCGCAGCGGCAGTGCTACGTCGACTTTCATCGCAAAGGCCGCGATGGCGTGCGCGACATCATGACCTGCACCAGCAAGGACTTCCGCACGTGGTCGGAGCCCGTGTTCCTCGAATACGGCGACCCACGCAAAGAACACCTCTACACGAACGGCATCTTCGCCTATCCGCGTGCGCCGCATCTCTACCTCGGACTGCCCGCGCGTTTCGTGCCGGGCCGCACCAAGATCAAAGATCGCAAAGACCCCGGTGTGAGCGACGCGGTGCTCATGAGCAGCCGTGACGGCCTGCACTTCGACCGCTGGTCGCAGGCCTTCATCCGCCCGAGCACCGAGCCCGAAGTGTGGACGGACCGCAACAACTACCCCGCATGGAATGTCATCGAAACCGCGCCCGGTGAGTTGTCTGTGTACTGGACCGAGCACTACCGCCATCCCGGCATGCGGCTGCGCCGTGGCGTGATCCGTACCGACGGTTTCGTCTCGCTGCATTCCGAGGGTGCTCCCGGCGAAATGATCACGCGTCCGCTCGTCTTCAGCGGCGACCGACTTGAAATCAATCACAGCACCGACGCGACCGGTTGGATTCGCTTTGAGCTCTGCGACATGGATGGCAAGGCGCTGCCGGGCTTCAGCCTTTACGAATCCGAAACGCTCTTCGGCAACGAACTGTCCCACATCGCCACGTGGAAGAAGGGCTCCGACGTTTCCGCGCTCGCCGGCAAACCCGTGCTACTTCGCCTGCGAATGGAAAACGCAGACGTGTTCTCGCTGCGCTTTGTGAAGGGTTCGTAGCTGCTCACACCTCGCTGAGCACGCCCGTGTTCGCGCCGAACTTGTCGAGCTCGATGCCTGTTTGCTGAATCATGCGCACAAAGAGGTTCGAGAGGAAGGTGTTGTTCTGCTTGTCGTGCGCGATGTGGCCCGCGTGTTTGTAACCGCCACCGGCGAGGATGACGGGCAGGTTGGTGTTGTCGTGGTTCGACGCGTTGCCGAGGTTGCTGGCGAAGAAGATGGACGAGCGGTCGAGCAACGATTGTTCGCCCTCGAAGCTGGCTTTCATTTTGTCGAGGAACTCGCCGAAGACCTTCATCTCAGCGTCTTCGATGAGCGCGAGCTGCTCCAGCTTGCCCGGATCCTGTCCGTGATGCGAGGCGTCGTGGTGGCCGATGTTCACGCCTTGAATCTCCGGCTTGTCCTGCGAGCCGAGCCACAATGAAACCACGCGTGTGGAGTCCGTCTGAAACGCGAGATGGATCAGATCATACCACTGGCGGCTGCGCTCGACGAGCTGGGCGCTGCTGAGTTCGACAGGAGGCTTCATCTCCACCTGCGGTTTGGGCGTGACCTGCCACGTCTCGTCCTGCTGAAGTTTGAGTTCCGCTTCGCGGATCGAGGAGACATACAGATCCAGGCGCTCACGGTCCTCGCTGCCGAGTTTGGCGTTCAAGCTGCCAAGCTGGTCGCGCACGTCATCGAGAATGCTCTGCCCGTCCTTGATGCGGCGCATTTCGCGTGCGGTTTCATCCGCCGTGCCCTGAATGAAGAGCTGCTTGAAGACACTGCTCACGCGCTGTTCTGCCGGAAGTCGCACTCCTCGACGATTCCATGCCGCGCTGCCGCCGCCGAGCACGAGTGAATTGAATCGCGTCTGTCCTGCGAGGTGCGACGCGAGCTCCTGGTCCAGAGAGATGCTGTTCTTGATGTCGTTCGGCCGGATGAAATCGGGATGCACACCAGTGAAGAGTCCGACCTCCGCGTAATGCCCCGCACCGTAGCGATGCGACAGGCCGGAGAAGACGGTGAAGTCATCGCGGCGGTTCTGCAGAAACTTCAGGTAGCGGCTCGGCGTGTAATTCTTGCCTGTGTCGGTCGGGAAGAAATTTGGTGCGTGCATGCCTAGCGGTCTTCCGACCAGCAGCATTCGCTTCGGAGTTGCGGCAGCCTTTTTCGCCTCAGCGGCGCTCAAAGGCATCATCGCATCGAGAAACGGCAGCCCGATGGCAATGCCGGAGGAGCGCAAAAACGTGCGGCGGTCGAGGACGTGGCGTGGCATGGCGGTGAATCGGGTTATTTGTTCTTAAACGGGCGGCTCTGCACGATTTCATGCACCAGCGTGCGCAGGCCGTAATCCTTGGTCTTCATGATGGCGACGATTTGCTCGACGACTTCGCGGTCGGCGAACTGTGGCTCGGCGCCGGTGGCGTAGGTGAGGAGTTTTTCGGCGAGGTTGCGGGCAATTTGATCCGGATCGGCGAGCAGGAGGCGCTTGTAGTCTTCCACGGTCTCAAAGGTTTTGCCATCATGCGTGGTGCCGCCTTTCTCGACATCGGGTCCGCGATAAAACGCGCGGCCCGTGTAGCCGGGAAGTTGCACGATGCCGGCCTTGGTCTTCGCGGAAGCGCGGTAGAATTCACGATAGCCACCGATCGGATCGAAGGACTCGAGCGCAAAGCCGGGCGGATCGATGTGCTGATGGCAGGAATTGCACGAGGCGATCCTGCGGTGCTTGTCGAGTTGCTGGCGGATCGTCGTTGCGCCACGGATGTCCGGTTCGATGGCGGGAACGTCGGGCGGCGGAGGTGGCGGTGCTTTGCCGAGGATGTGCTCCAGCACCCACTTGCCGCGCAGCACAGGCGACGTAGTCGTGCCATCGGCCGTGACCTTCAACACGCTGCCCTGCGTCATCACGCCGCCGCGATGCGATCCCGTGGGTAGATTCACGCGCCGGAATTCGGACTGCGGGGCGGAAGACGGGAGAGATGGAGTGGTGGAGTTCTGCGGCTTTGCAGCACTGAAAGCTTCCGAGATGCCATAGTGCTCCGCGAGGCGTCGGTTCACGATGGTCCACGATGAATCGACGAACTCCATCACGCTGCGGTCATTGTGAAGCACGTCGTCAAAGAAGCGCCGCGTCTCCTCCGGCATGGCCCACAACAGCGTGCCGTCGAAGTCTCCATACAGATTCGGGTCCGGAATAGTGGCGTCGATCTTGCGGAGTTCGAGCCACTGGCCGGTGAAGTTTTCCGTGAAGCCGCGTGAGCGAGGCGAGTTCAGCAGGCGTTCGGTTTGCTTCCGCAGTTCGTCCGGCTTCGTCACATCGGCGGCGAGCAGCTCCGCATCCGGTGGCAGTGACGTGAGGAAATAAGCGAGGCGGTTGGCGAGCGCGTGGCGATCCAGCGTTCCCGGAGTCTCGTTGAAGAACAGAAAATGCGGCGAGGTGAGGACGCTCTTGTAGCCGAAGGTCATCGCGTTCACGAAGCTCTCGCCCGCATCGAGCTTCGCGTGAACCCGGTCAATGAAGTGCTTCACCGTCGCCTCATCCACCGGGCCGCGAAACGCACGCGGGACGAAGGCGCGCAGCAACTTGTCCGCGTCTTCCTTCGGCGTGGCGCTCACCGGTTCGAGCGGATCGTTCAGCCACTGGTAGATGTTGTTGCGCTTGCTCCAGTCCTGCGGCTTGCGGCCTTCCGCCTTCGCTTTGACCGCTGACTTCGGCATCAGTTCGGCGTCACCGAAGAGCGTGCGATAGGCCTGTGACGGGAATGCATCGATGGGACCTTCGATTTCGAGCCACTCGATGAGAAAACCGGGACCCGTGTAGTCCTCGATCGGTTTCCTCGTGGCGCGGATGTCCCAGTTGAGCTGAAGCTGCAGCACAAACGCCTCGCCTGCTTCGAGATCGATTTCGGTCTCGATCAAACGCGGCGCTCCGGGCAGGAAATCGACCGTGTCACGCACCACGGGCGGCTCGCGTCCGCGATCGATCGTGCAGTAGGCCACCGGCACGGGCAGATCCGCCGCACCCACGGCGCTGGCGGACATGCGTACTTTGTAGCGGCCTGTTCCTTGCACGTTCGGCGTGCAGACGAGGCCATAGCGCGGCAGCTTGCTGTAAACGACGAGCGCGTCGTCTTTGAGGAAGCAACTGCGCGTGAGGGTCTGTTTGAAATTGGACCCCTTCTCCGACATCTCGCGCCCGGTGCGGCGCTCTTTGACGGGCAGATGCGGATGCTTCGGAATCGCCGAGTTCACCGCCGCCTCCTGATAGAGCAGCAGATGTGTCGAGGAGAGGTCCAGCACCGTGCTGACATTGTCGAATCCGCCCGCGCTGCTCTCTGCAGGCAGCAGGTCCTTGAGCTTCACGTTTGTGCCAACGAGTTCGCGCACGGTGCTTTCGTATTCCGTGCCGTTGAGCCGACGGATCAGCACCCGGCCCTGCGTGCGCTGTTTTTCCAAGGACGCGGCATGGAGCGCGTCGTGCACCGCTTTCACCGACTCATCGCGCAGCGCCTGCGGCGGCTGGTCGGCCTTCTTCGGCGGCATCTCGCCCGAAGCGAGCTTGTCATGCACCTTGGTCCAAGCGGCCATGCTCACTTCGCCATCGAGCCGCAGACCTCCCTTCTGCACGTCGTCGCCATGACATTCGATGCAATGCGCGTCGATGAGCGGGCGCACCTTCGGCTCGAAGGCAAAGGCGGAAACAGCAAGCAAGGACCAGACGGCAAAAGGGCGGTGCATGTGGGGCGAAAGGTTGTGTTTGATCTGCAAATGTCGTCGAAAAACTCTGCGTGGGCGTCACTTCTTCATCGTGCCCACACGGTAACGCGGCTGGCCAGGGATCGTGGTGCGCACGCTGAGCAGGTGTTTGCCGCAGGTGATGTAAAGCGTGCGCAGATCATCGCCGCCGAAGGCACAGTTCGTCACGGTGTCTTCAGGTGTCTCGACAAAGGCGAGCAGTTTTCCCTGCGGTGAGAACACGTGCAGTCCGGGCCGCGTGTCGAGCGTCTCGCTGGTGCCGCGTGGCTTGTGCAGACCGGCGGCGACGTAGAGATTGCCCTGCTCATCGAGCTCCATGCCGTCACCGCTGCGGCCTGGATAGAGATTGATGAGCACACGCATGTTTGTGACGCTGCCGTCGGGTTGCAGATCGTAGGCGCGGATGTTGCGCGAGCGCCCCTCGCGTCCGTCCGCCTCGATGAGGTAAAACGTTTTCTCGTCGGGAGAGACGGCGAGTCCGTTTGGCATGTCGGTCTCCGGCGCGGCGAGAATGCGCGACGTTTTGCCATCGGGATCGATGCGATACACGGCGTTCACATTGCCCTTCACGGGATCGGTGTTCGCGAGGCGCGAGGTAAAGTAGATGCGGCCTTTCGAGTCGATCGTCAGGTCGTTCGGTCCGCCGAGCGGAAAACCGCCGAACGAGTCGCACAGCACCTCGATCTTGCCGGTTTGCAGATCGGTGCGCGTCACACGGCCGTTTGTGCCGTCACCAGCCTCGCAGTTCATGAAACGACCCTGAGCGTCGAAGCACGATCCATTCGCAGTGCTCGGCTTGCGGAAAACCTCCAACGCCTTCGTCTTCGGGATGAACTTGAGAATTTCACCCGTGTTGGTGAAGAACACATTCCCTTGCGCATCCATGGCCGGCCCCTCGGTGAAATACTTTTCGCTCGTGACGGTCGCTTCGATCAACACTGGGCCTAGATACTTGGCGGAGTCGATGCCGGAGTAGTCGAGGGCGTGGGACACAGTAGTGAGGGAAGCGAGAATGGCAGACGCGAGAAGTCGGTTCATGTCCTCACAAACGCTTTGAACGGAACGAAGCTTCTGCGTGTGTTGCATTAACCATGGCCACGCGGCCGGACCGATGGTACGCTCTACCCGAATCCCCACCTGAGACCGGCAAGGTCTTGAAATACCGCTGTCCTTTACCTGCGGCAGGCATGACGAAGTCACCGACGCTTTGATGGCCAAAAACGATCCCCGATCGCTTTCTCACAGGTTTTTTGTCACCTTTCCTGTCGGAGGACCACTTTAGAGGCGAACATGATTGCCAACCTTCCAACCAACATGGCCCTCTCCGGTGAAATCCAGATCTTGAACCTTTGTATGAAAGGTGACCGGGCTGCTTTCGAAGAGGTCGTGCGGCGGTATCAAAACCTGATCTGCTCCATGGCCTACAGTGCGTTTGGAAACCATTCGCGCAGCGAGGATCTCGCCCAGGAGACTTTTGTCACCGCCTGGGTGCAGTTGAAAAGCCTGCAGGATCTGAACAAGTTCAAAGCCTGGCTGTGTGGCATCGCGCGGAATCTGATTCACCAGTCGATCCGAAAGGAGAGTCGCAATCCGGTCGCCACGGCGGCTTCGCTTGAGCTGGTTGCGGAGACAGCGGGAGGCGAACTTTCCCCGGCTGAGGAAGCAATCCGTGCCGAAGACGAGGCGCTCGTGTGGCAGTCCCTCGAAAATATCCCGGACACCTACCGGGAACCGCTGGTGCTCTACTATCGCGAAGATCAATCGATCCGCCGGGTTGCCGAAGCCCTGGATTTGACGCCGGATACCGTGAAGCAACGCCTGTCCCGCGGGCGGGAAATGCTGCGGCAGGAAGTCACGCATCTGGTGGAGTCGGCTCTGACGAAATCCAAACCCGCCGGAACCTTCACGGCCGGAGTTCTCATGGCACTGCCCCTCGCTGCTCCCCAGTCGGCAGCGGCCGCTGGAACGGCGGGAACCGTGGCCAAGACATCGACATCTGTCTTCAAAGGAATGGGAGCCCTCCCGGCGATTCAACTGATGGTGGCTGGCTGGTGCGCCAAAGTCGGATTCGACGCCACACGGTCTCCCCGCGAGAGACGACTCTACATTCAGGTCTTGTTGGGCGGATTGGGAGCGCTTTCACTCTACTGCATCGCGCTCTTTGCTCCGAAATGGATCGGTTTGGAGCAGTTCATGGCCGAAAGCCCCTACAGGCCCGCCGTGCTGATGATAATCCTGCTCTTCCCCTTCATCGCAGTCCTGTCTTTCGTGAGCCGGCACGTGAAAAGGATTCGCATCGAGGAGGAGACCTGGGTGGAGGATCAACCGGTGACCGGCGATGGTGCCGACTTCTTGAGCCGGCAAGGCGTAGTCGCCCGATTTGCGGCCGGAACCTTTGGGGTGGCCGCTCCTCTGGCCGCTCTTGCCATTTTCATGCGCGATTGGGTGGACCTTGCGCTCATTGTCCTGACGGCAAGCCTGGCATGCGGCCTCGGATCCGCAGCTTGCTTCCGCCAGCCAAGAAAGTATTTCCTGCTGATGGCAAACGCTGCGGGGGTTACCGGAATGGTCGCGATCCTGGTCACCTGGTCGGGACTGAAGTCGCAGACCGACTCTGCGACAACCGCCGCAGCAGACAGAGGTGGGCTTCTTGCTGCTCTGAGCGGAACGACACTCTTGATCGTCATCGTGACCATGCTCGCCTGGAAGCGGAGTGACCTGATGCAGAGGCGAGCACTCAATGCTCGCTCCGCCGCTCAAGAATGAGCACGCTCCATGCATCGGCATGCAGAATTCCAAAACTCGCCGACACATTCTGATCCCATCTTCTTCCGAACCCATCCATGAAAAACCTTTGTTCGCTGACTCTTTCGTTGATCGCTTTGCTGATCGCCAGCCCGTGTGAAGCAGGACTGGCAGGTTTCCTGACCAGGGAACATCAACCCTGGAGCTTCATCCAGGAAGTCGGGGGCATGAAGGTGTCCACGAAAGGACATCGCCTCCTCGTGGAGTGCGACGTCTCAGGTCTAAAGACCGTCACCATCAAACCTACCCTGATGAACTCCGCAATGGGTGTGCGCGGAATCAAGTGCTCTCGCGTTGCGAGCATTCTCCAGTTGTCGGTCGTAACCAGCGTGCTCGAAAAGGGAATGTCTTCCGAATGCGGCACCCTCGATCTTTCGGCTCATCCTCCCGGGTCCTACTCCGTCGTTTATCTGGATCCGAATGGAACGACCCATCCGGTGGGGATGATCGTGCTGCCTTGAAATGGAGGTGCAGAAAGGTCGGGGCACTGGCGTTTACTTTTCCCATGCGCCTCGCCATTTTTACATCTCTGCTCACCGCCCTTTCGCTCGTTTCCGCTGAAGAGCATCCCGATTTGCCGATCGTGGACATCTCGGATCAAAAAGACCGCCAGATCGTGATCGCTGCGGGCACGGAGGAGGTTTATCAAGGGCATCCGACGACGACGATGCTCGCCGACGGCAAGACCATCTTCTGCGTGTGGTGCATCAATCACGGCGGTGCCGCGGGTCCGATGGCGCGCAGCGATGACGGTGGCGTGACGTGGGCGCGCATCGACGAACTCATGCCACTCGGCTACAAGACGCATCTGAACTGCCCGAGCATCTACCGCATGACCGATCCGTCGGGCAAAGAGCGCCTGTGGGTCTTCTCCGCCGCCAAGGACACGCGCAAAGGACCGGGCATGCCGAGCATCATGAGCGAAGACGCGGGCAAGACGTGGAAGGAAATGCCGCCGCTCGGTTTTCCCTGCGTCATGACCTTCAGCAGCATCGTGAAGCTCAAGAATGGCAGTTATCTCGGCCTCTTCCACAAAGGCCCCGGCGGCGCGGACAAAGCACCGCTCGAAGTATTGCAGACGATCACCGCTGACGGAGGCTTCACGTGGAGCGAACCGAAGGTCGTCGCCAGCGTGGAAGGCAAGAATCCCTGCGAGCCCTTTGTCTTTCGTTCACCGGATGGCAGCGAGCTTTGCTGCCTGATGCGCGAGAACACGCACAAAGAACGCAGCCTCATGATGTTCAGCCGAGACGAGGGCAAAACATGGAGCACACCGGTGAACACGCCGTGGGGTCTCACGGGTGATCGTCATGCGGGCGTGTTCACGAAGGACGGCCGCATGGTGGTCGCGTTTCGTGATCAGGCGAAAGGCAGTCCGACCAAAGGTCACTTCGTCGCGTGGGTCGGCACTTATGATGACATCAAGAATGGCAAGCCCGGCCAGTATCGCGTGAAGCTGCTAAACAGTTATGCGAAGAACGTGGGCGATTGCGGTTATCCCGGCATGGAACTCCTGCCTGATGGCACCATCGTCGCCACGACCTACATCAAGTATACGCCCGGTCCGGAGAAGAACAGCGTCGTGAGCGTGCGCTTCAATTTGAAGACGACGGATGCGATGGTGAGGTAGCACTCTTTCGCAAAGGCATGGGCTGGCTGTGACGGGAACGCGAAAATCTTTATGAACCACATCAGCATTCTCACCATCGCCTTTTTCATTGCGTCGTTCGTCACGCTGCATGCCGGCGATCCTCCCGCTGTTTTGCCGACGGTGAACGAGGAGATTCTTCGCGCGCTCGACGCAGCACCGCTGAAGATGCAGTTCCATGGCACGACGCCCGCCGATCTCTCGGCGTGGCAGGGCGAATTCCGTGCGAAGCTCGATTCGCTCGTCGGCCCCCACACGCCGCCGAATAGCTGGAAGGTCGGGACCCTCTCGACGCGCGAGTTCCCCGACCACACGCGTGAGGAGTTGCTGCTTGAGGCAGATGGCACGCCGAGCCTGCCGCTCTATGTCTTGCGTCCGAAAGGCGACGGACCGTTTCCCGTCGTGCTATGTCTGCATGGCCATGGTGAATTCGGACATGACCCTGTCGCGGGCGTGGATGACACACCGGAGTTACAGGAGGCCATTCGCAAATCGAACTACGACTACGCGCGTCAGCTCGTGCGCGAAGGCTATTTCACGGTGGCGCCGTGTTTCACGCCATTCGGACGCCGTCTCGATGCCAAGGCGCGCACGACGCGCATGGACGCCTGCGCGGTGGAGTTTGTGCGCCTGATGTATCTCGGCCGCACCTTGCTCGGGGAGAATCTGCGCGACGCACAGTGGGCGCTGGATTACGTCACGACGCGCAAAGACACGCGTGCGGATCGCATCGGTTGCGTGGGGCTGAGCTACGGCGGACGCATGACAATGATGGTGACCGCGCTCGATTCGCGTGTGCGGGTGGCGGTGATTTCAGGTGCGTTGAATGTGTTTCAAGAGCGCGTACGTGGCGCCGGCTACTCGTGCGGGGCGCAGGTGATTCCGGGCCTGCTTGAGTTTGGCGACACACCGGAGATCGGATCGCTCATCGCACCCCGGCCGGTGATCTGGGAGGCGGGACTGCGTGATTCGCTGATGGTTCCGGGCTGGTTGGAGAAAGCATCCGCGCGAATGGAGCGCGCCTATTCAGCCGCGGGAAAACCAGAAAACTTTTTCGTCCATCGTTTCGACAACGGACATGTTTGGAATGGTGAGAATGCGATTCCGCTGCTCGCACGCGAGCTGAAAGCGCAATGATGCCATCGCGGTTTCGTCTTCCTCGCAAGTAATGACGTCATTTGCCGCACGATCCGAGTGCCGTGATTCGTTACGGGCAGAAGTTTAATTGTGCTGAGCCGACCCCATCATGAAACACAGCTTCCTCTTTGCATTCATTGCTCTCGTTTGCGGCCCATCCTTCGCCGCTGATCTCGTTCTCGTCGCGAAAGACACGCACCCAGTTCCCATCGTCGTTTACCAAGATGCGCCGCCACGCACGCGTGAAGCCGCGACGGTTCTGGCGGACTACATCGAGAAGATCAGCGGGAAAAAGCCGCTGGTGATGCTTGGTGCATCGAACCCGATACCATCGGGTGCGATCTGGATTGGCGTGCAGCCAGCGGTGAGGACGTTGTTCCCTAAAATCGACTTCGATTTCAAACATCCCGAGGAGATCGTCATTGCGGCGAATGAAAACCATGTCGTCATCGCCGGACGCGACCGCTGGGATCCGGCGAAGCTGGACATCGAGACGCGCGAGGGCGTGATCAAGGGCGTGCAGCAGGAGTATGGCACCATCAACGCGGTTTATACCTTCCTGCAGGACCAACTCGGCGTGCGCTGGTTCTGGCCGGGCGAAATTGGCGAGGACGTGCCAAAGAGCGAACGCATCGCGATCAGCACGCCGCTTGAATACCGCTATCATCCGCAGATGCGCGCCCGCGGCAGCATGTTCAACTACTGCCGCCTCGGCAACAAAGGCTATGGGAAGTCGCAGGAGTGGACGATGCGCCAGCGCTTGCAGCTCGATTCGCTCGCGATCGAGGGCGGGCACGGTTTCGGCGATTGGTGGGATCGCTATCATGAGAAGTATCCCGAGATTTTCGCGCTGCAGCCGGACGGTACGCGCAGCGGACATCCGAGTCCGCACAATGCGAAGCTGTGCAGTTCGAATCCGAAGGTTTGGGAGTTGTGGCTCGAAGAAGTGGCCGCCGAACTCCAACAGGACCCGCATCGCACCGTCTTCAACGCTTCGCCGAACGATGGTTGGGCGAGCGGACATTGTGTGTGCGAGAAATGCAGCGCCTGGGACCATCCAGATGGCGAACCGCGCGTGTTCAACTGGTATCACCTGAACAAGGAGCGCCCGGCCACGAGCGATCGTGATGTCACCTTCGCCAACAAACTCGG
This sequence comes from Prosthecobacter sp., assembly GCF_020439865.1. Taxonomy (GTDB): domain Bacteria; phylum Verrucomicrobiota; class Verrucomicrobiia; order Verrucomicrobiales; family Verrucomicrobiaceae; genus Prosthecobacter. The sequence goes on along the minus strand of NZ_JAGRPF010000220.1, from coordinate 29,435 downwards.
CGAATTGCTCAAGCAGAAGTATCCCGGCAAAGACTACCGCGTGATGATGCTCAGCTACGGCCATTCACGCCCCGCGCCGGTCAAAGCACGACCTGCGGACAACGTCATCATGACCATCGTCGCCAACTTCTTCGGCCGCACGGGTCTCGTGGATCGCGGCTCGACGCGTGGCGACACTTACCGGCAGCAGTTTGAAGCGTGGGCGAAGATCGTGCCCTCGATGTTCTGGCGTCCCAACACCGGCAGCCCCGCAGGTTGGCAGCAGGGATTGCCGGACATCCACGTCGCGCAGACGATTCGCGACTTTAAAGACGTGGCCGCCGCGAACTGCATCGGCATCTACATCGACGGCGTGTGGGAGCACTGGGCCACCGTCGGCCCGCTCTACTACATCATGGCGCAGCTCGCATGGAATCCCGCCGCCGATGCCGATGCGATCCTCAAGGACTACTACGACCGCGCCTTCGGTCCCGCCGCGCCACATGTGCGCGAGTATTTCGAAAGCATCGAGAAGGATCGCATGGTCTTCACGGCGAAGAACGGCGAAGCCGGTGTGTTCAGCTTTCCACAACTCTACACGCCCGCATTGCTCAACGAATCGCAGGCCCGGCTCGATCGCGCTTCCGCCGCAGTGTCAGCCGACTCGATCCACGCGAAGCGCGTCGCCTTCATCCAGGCAGGCCTCACTTACACCAAGCTGCAGATGCAGAACATCACGCTCATGGACCGCTACTGGAAAAAGAAGGACGATGCCATCGCCGCGCGGGTGAAGCAGAACTGGACCACCATCGAAAAACTCGTCGCCGATCACCCCTATTCGCTGAACTGGGGCCCCATTCGTCCCAGCACACCGCGCATGCCCGGCCTGCATCCCGACTTCCCACCGCCGAAGACCAAGAAGAAACGGACCAACGATCTGGACTTGAACTAACCCGGGTTCCCGCCGCTACCGCCAAAATCCGCCATTTTCGCGAGAAGCCCTGAGCGCAGGATTGGCGGATAGAAAGCCCGTCGGGCATGGAATCTGCGGTCCCCTCGGGGTTGCATGAGGGCATCGTCGCGTCTAGCTCTCCCGCTCTCAAAAAATCCGCCCCTCGCGTCCCATGTCCGCCAAGATCATCTACACCCTCACCGACGAAGCCCCGCTCCTCGCCACCTATTCCTTCCTGCCCATCGTGCAGGCCTTCACCAAGGCGGCTGGCGTTGAGGTTGAGACGCGCGACATCTCCCTCGCCGGCCGTATTTTGGCCCAGTTCGGGCAGCAGGAGGACGACCTGAGCTACCTCGGCAAGCTTTGCCTCGAGCCGACCACGAACATCATCAAGCTGCCGAACATCTCCGCCTCTGTCCCGCAGCTGAAGGCCGCCGTCGCCGAGCTGCAGTCGAAGGGCTACAAGCTGCCCGACTTCCCTGAGAATCCGCAGACCGACGAGGAAAAAGAGATCAAAGCGAAATACGCCAAGGTCATGGGCAGCGCCGTGAATCCCGTGCTGCGTGAGGGCAACAGCGACCGCCGCGCGCCGAAGGCCGTGAAGGATTACGCGAGAGCGCATCCGCACAAGATGGGCGCATGGACCGCCGACTCGAAGACCACCGTCGGCACCATGGGCAAGGACGACTTCTTCTCGAATGAGAAGTCCACCTGTGTCCCCCAAGCCACGGAAGTGAAGATCGAGTTTGTGGGCAAAGATGGCAGCACCAAGACCCTTCTGCCAAAGCTCGCGCTGAAGGCCGGTGAGATCATCGACGGCACGAAGATGAGCAAGAACGCGCTCGTCGCGTTCTTCGAGAAGCAGATCGCGCAGGCGAAGGCCGACGGCGTGCTCTTCTCGCTGCACATGAAGGCCACCATGATGAAGGTCAGCGATCCGATCATCTTCGGCCACGCGGTGAAGACCTTCTTCAAAGACCTCATCGCCAAGCACAGCTCCACGCTCGCCGAAATCGGTGTGAACTTTAACAACGGCTTCGGCGATCTCATCGCCAAGCTCGACAAACTGCCTGCCGACAAGAAGGCCGAGATCGAAGCCGACATTCAGGCCGCTTACGCGAACGGCCCCGCTTTGGCGATGGTCAACAGCGACAAGGGCATCACCAATTTGCATGTGCCGAGCGACGTCATCGTCGATGCGTCCATGCCCGCCATGATCCGCGGCGGCGGCAAGATGTGGAATGCTGCCGGCAAGGAGCAGGACACCCTCGCCGTCATCCCCGACAGCTGCTATTCCGGCGTCTATCAGGCCGTCATCGACTTCTGCAAAAAGAACGGCGCTCTTGATCCGAAGACCATGGGCAGCGTGCCGAACGTCGGTCTCATGGCCCAGGCCGCCGAGGAATATGGCAGCCACAACAAGACTTTCGAAGCCCCCGCCGACGGCGTCATCCGCGTCACCGATACTGCGGGGAACGTGGTCATCGAACACACCGTCGATGCAGGCGACATCTGGCGCGCCTGCCAGACGAAGGACGCTCCGATTCAGGACTGGGTGAAGCTCGCCGTCAATCGCGCCCGCGCCTCGCAGACGCCCGCCGTCTTCTGGCTCGACAAAGCCCGCGCTCATGACGCCCAGATCATCGCCAAGGTGGAGAAATATCTCAAAGACCACGACACCACCGGTCTCGACATCCGCATCCTTCCGCCCGCCGAGGCCTGCACCTTCTCGCTGGAACGCATCGTCAAAGGCGAAGACACCATCTCCGTCACCGGCAACGTCCTTCGCGACTACAACACCGACCTCTTCCCCATCCTCGAAGTCGGCACGAGCGCCAAGATGCTCTCCATCGTCCCGCTCATGAACGGCGGCGGCCTTTTCGAAACCGGCGCCGGCGGTTCCGCGCCGAAGCACGTGCAGCAGTTTATGGAAGAGAACTACCTCCGCTGGGACAGCCTCGGCGAGTTCTTTGCTCTCGCCCCGAGCTTCGAGCACATCGCCGAAAACTTCAGCCTGCCCAAGGCCAAGGTCCTCGCCGACACGCTCGATGCCGCCACCGGCAAGTTCCTCGAAAACGACCGCAGCCCCGGCCGCAAACTCGGCACCATCGACAATCGCGGCTCACACTTCTACCTCGCGCTCTACTGGGCCCAGGCTCTCGCGGCGCAGACGGCCGACGCCGAGCTGCAGGCCCAGTTCAAGCCCATCGCCGAAGAACTCACCGCCAACGAAGACAAAATCGTCGCCGAACTCCTCGCCGTCCAAGGCAAGCCCGTCGAAATCGGCGGCTACTACAAGCCCGACAACGCCAAAGCTGACGCCGCGCTTCGTCCGAGTGCGACCTTCAATGCCGTTTTGGCGAAGGTTTGAAGCGAGGTCCTCTCGATTCTGTCCCTGCATTTGATCCGTCGGCTGTTTGGAGAAACGGCCGACGGATCGTGTGACAACTCACGATTTGGCTCGCTTTAACGGACAAACTCCACGGAATGGAGCACACGCAGGGCGAAGCCTTTGGAACCGAGGTCGGCGGGATCTTTCACATCGCTCAGCGTTGCGTCGGACATGCTGAAGGCCATGAGGCCCCCTTCGGACTCTGGATCCGGCAGGGCGATCACTTTGACAAAGTAGCGGATCGAGTTCTTCGGTTCGGTCATCTCAGCATTGAAGACCACGGCGTCGTTGCCCCGGATCTTGGTGGCGTACACTTCATGCACCTTGCGCTTCTCGTAGCCTTTTCCAATGCCGTCCAGTGCCTGGGACTGCAGCAGGTAGGCGCAGATTTTCAGGCGGTCCTCGGCGTTGGCGAGCTTGGGTGTCTTCAGGTTGGTAAAGCGGACGATCTCCACCGCCTTCTTGTCCTCGCTGGCGAGGATCACTTTGACGAATTCGGGAAGGCCGGATTTCTTTCCTCCAGGAATGACGAGCACGTTCTTGCTCTTGGGAACGATGATTTTAAAAGGCGCGCTCGGTGGGTTGTTTTCGTACTTGGTCGTGAACGCGGAGTCGATCGTGAACGATGACCCGACGACCAGACCTTCGACTTTGACGAGGGCGTTTTCGTAGTTGCCAACCTTCTCCTCTTTGAACTTTAGCGCAGGAAGTTTGGCAGGATCGGGCAGGCCGCCTGAGGGCGCCGGGTTTTGAGGCGGCTGCTGGGCAAAGCTGGAGGCTGCCAGCGCGATGACAAACAGTCCAAGCGCGGCCGTGCGGAGGCGTGCGGTTGAACTCCGGATGGTGAGAAGGGAAGAGTTCATGGTTCGGTGGTGCGAAAGTCTGAACCGAGGCTCAGACTCGCGGGTGAAAGTTCCTGATCGCCACAGCCATTGTAGGCACAGTCCCACCGGAGCGCGATGAGTATCTCGTGCGATGCACGATGGCGGCAGGCGCTACATCCATGCCGGTCACTCGAACTTGATCGCGTAGAGGTCCGCGTCCTTGAGCGCGAAGCGCAGGCGCACCGCTTTACCGGCTAGCGAACTGACATCGGTGCCGTTTTTCCAGACGACGGTGCGTTGAATCGAATCACCGAAGTGCTCTTCGGAATCGGCGAGTGTGAATCCCGGCACCGGTTTGCCTTTCGCATCCTGAATTTCGATACGGATGCCACCGGCGACAGAACTCGCGAAGTTCATCGTGAGTGCTTTGCCGGTGAAGGTGAACGGCTTCGTGATCAGTTCGCCGCCGCTCATCGGCGCATGAATGGAAACGAAGCCATCGAGACGCAGTGTGTAGCGGCGCAGTTCACTGCTCTTACCTGTCCAGTAGCTTTCGGTGGCGTAGAAGCTCAGTTCGTTCGGCGCGCCTTCGAGCGCGGACTTCGTCTCCACCGGATGCCAGGCGATGTATTGATGGCCGTAGTTCCAGGTGCCGGGGCGTTCGATGCCGGGCGGCAGGAAGGCTTCGTTCCAGCGCTTGAACTTCACACCGTCGCGGCTGGCCATGAAGAGACCTTCCGTGATCGCCATGCCGTAGCGGTCGCTGGCTTTCGAGCGCCACTCGCGATGCTCGCGCTCCGGCAGCACACGCATGTTCTCCGACCAGCCGCGCTCCACATAGCGCGTGGGAAAGCCGATCAGCAGATGCGGTGCCCGATGATACGGCTTCACCTGATTCGTGTAGAGCGCCTCGCCGGGAGAATCGACATAGGTCAAATCGTGCTGGTTCTCCCAATGCAGAAAGTCCTTCGAGGTCGCCGTGCGGATGGCGCGGAGACCGGAGGGCTTCCAGTTCTTCTCATCCGTCGTGCCTTCGGTGAAGTAACGCCAGTAGGCGCGATACAAACCGGCGTTCGCATCCCAGAACGCGAGGTTTTGCGAATCAAACGCGCCGTCCGTGATCACCGGCGCATCGGCCATCGGCGACCAGCGCAATCCGTCGGCTGATTTGAGCGCGAGCAGGCCCTTTGGTGAGTTTGAACGCAGGATGGCCTTATATTTCGCATCGGGCGCCGCGTTCGGATTGTCGTCTTTGAAGACGGCGGGATGCCCGCCATCGGGATTCACCTTTCCCATCATACCTTTGGGAATGACGATGTTGTTGGCCTTCGACCCTTTGAACTCATGCAGGCCGAGCTCCGGCTTGCGCCAGTGAATGCCATCGTCGCTCTCCGCGTAGCAGGTGAAGAGCGGATGCTCGCCCGTGTTCACCTTGCCATCCGTGACGGTGAGCTGCCACGACTTGTAATACATGCGGTATTTGTCGCCGTCCTTGAAGACGCTGTGGTAACCGCTGCCGCTGCCCTCCCACGGCGCGTCATGTTTGATCGCGATCTCACGGATCTGCGGATGATGCAGCATCTGCTCCGCCTTGCCGCTGAGTTTGTCGATCAGCAGATCATCCACGAACAGCTCGCGACGCGAACCGATGTCGAGAGCATCCGCCGCAAGGGAGGAACAGAGCAGAATGGCAGTGCAGAACAGCTTCATGACAGAACTACGCCGCGGGACGGTGAAATAATCGCTGGTAGGACAAACAGACCAGAGATCGGAAACCGCATGACAGATGATAAAATAATGACGGGCAAACTCATGTTCTGAAGGATTCCAGCCTCACCAGCATTTTACCCTTCATCACTCCACCAGCCCGATGACGCCTTCCCACACCGAAGACCCCACGCCGCAGAGCCGCTGCCGTTTCGCACTCGCGTGGTGCGACATCACACCGCCTGCGAACATCTACCATCGGATGTGGGGCGCGGCAAAGCATGACCGAGCCACCGGTGTGCATCGTCCGCTGCGAGCGACCGTGGCCATCTTTGCACCGATGGAAGGAAGTGAGCAGCAGATCGTGCTAGCGCTCGATCATTGCGTGATGGGAGCCACCGAGCATGCGAATCTCGTCGCGCAGGCTGCGGAGATCGGCGGCGTTGCCAGAGAAGAAATCCTCGTCGCCTTCTCGCACACACACGGCGCGGGCCTCATGGGCATCGATCGGGCGAATCTGCCCGGCGGTGATCTCATTCCGCCTTACTTGCAATCACTTGGTGAGAAAGCCGGGGCGCTCGTGAAGCAGTGTCTGGCCTCGCTGCAACCCGCGGGCATCGTTTATGGCAAAGCAAAGTGCTCGCTGGCCACGCATCGCGATTTCTGGGACGGAAAGCAGTTCGTCTGCGGTCACAATCCCGGCGTGCCTGCCGACGACACCGTCATCGTCGCGCGTGTCACCGATAATGCGGGCCAGATGCTCGCCAGCATCGTGAATTACGCCTGCCATCCCACCACACTCGCGTGGGAGAACACGCTTATCAGCCCCGACTACATCGGCGCCATGCGCGAAGTCGTCGAACGCGACACTGGTGCACCGTGTTTGTTCCTGCAAGGAGCCAGCGGCGAACTCGGCCCGCGTGAAGGCTTCGTCGGTGACACCGCCGTGGCGGATCGCAATGGCCGCGAACTCGGTTACGCCGCGCTTTCAGCCCTCACCGCTCTTGCCGCCGCCGGAACGAACTTTGTCTATGCTGGTCCCGTTGTTTCCGGCGCGACACTTGGCTCGTGGAAGCATCAACCCATCGACACGACCTCCAAAGCCGGATGGAAACTCCAACGCTGGCACGAGCCGCTGCACTATCGTCCCGGCCAGCCGACGATCGAGCAAACCCAGGCCGAACTCGATCAATTCCAAGCCGACGAAGCCACCGCCCGCTCCGCTGGCGATGAAACACGCGCCGCCGACCTGCGCGCCCTCGCCGAACGCAAAAACCGTCTGCTGCATCGCCTCCATCAGCTTCCGCCCGGCGACACCTACCCGCTGCAAGTCGTGTTGTGGCACATCGGCGATGCCATCTGGCTCGGTGTGCAGGGCGAAAGCTACAACCTCCTCCAAACCGAGCTCCGCCGCCGCTTCCCCGACAAGATCATCGTCGTCGCAAGCATCGCCGCCGACTGGGGCGCCTCCTACCTCCCGCCCCGCGAGCTCTACGACACCGGCATCTACCAGGAAAGCATCGCCATTGTCGCTGCGGGAAGTTTGGAGCAGTTGATCGAGGTGATTGCAGAGCGTATCACGGTGACGAATTCATAAACAAGCTTCGAAAGGAGCGGGAGAATACCTGTTGTCTCTCTGCTGCGTGCTTGCCCATCGCAGTGCCGGTAGGTGGCATTGAATGCCACTAGGGCTCGTCAACTACAGGAGGGGTGACTTTGCTTGCATTCGTGGGGAGAACCGGATGACTTTTCCATTGTCGATATTCTTTCTCCTCTTTCATGTACATTTCCCGATACATCTCCTCCTTCACGCGAGGCTTATAATAGAAATAAAACCAACCCACCAGGATCCATGCGCCCAGGATGCTGGCCGTGAGACATCGTGCCAGATTGGAGTGTGGCACTTTTTCGCCAGGCGGCTGTGGCAGTTTGTGTCTGGAGCAGAGTTTCGTGACCGCTCCTGCCATAAAGAAGCCCAGCCCAGGACAGGCGACGAAGCTCGCGACGATTAGACAGAACTCGGTCATCGCTTCTCCAAGGCGGTTCAAAAAATCGCCGTGATAACTGGTCGAGAAATTAGTCGCCAAAAGATGCACCATGCCAATGAAACCAGGGACAAACACCGAACAAAGTCCGAAAAACGTTGGCCAGGCCCAAGGCCAAACCCGTGAGCTTCGGCCCGTCAGAATCATGCCCACAATGACCCCCACTAAGGCAATGGCCAGTCCGATCAGGCCGCCGATGATCGCTGCTGGAAGAGATAAGAACCACATAAGATCGCTCCGGTTATTGAACTGACATGGAGACGGCATCGAACCACTCCGCCGTCAGGAAACTTCTGCTGCGAGAAATGCGCCCTCTATTTCGGTCCCTCCACGGCTTTTGGCCGTCGGAACATTCAGTCATCTCAGGGGCCCGCGTATTATCGACGCAAAACTCGCCATGCCATTTTGTTTCATTCATGCGAGCAGCCTACATGATCAGGCCCACGATGATAATCGACTATTTCGATCTTTGCATCAGTCATACGAATGGAGGTCAGACATTGCAGGGGAGAGAAAGTTGTCTGTATGCCTCCGGGGAACACGGACTTGGATCGCGGATATTGGGAGGACGCAGAGACGTTGTTTGGCTTCAATTCTCCATGTTCTCCCAAGCTCTACAGTGTTTTAACCCGACACCTCCCAAATTGGATGGATCAGTGGCTGATGAGCGTTTGATCAGTGGTTCAAACGCCTGTCCTTTCCGTCCATGAAAATCACCGCCATCGAAACCCTTGTCTGCCACGCCCGGATGCGAAACTGGGTGTTTGTGAAAGTCGTCACGGATCAGCCCGGCCTCATCGGCTGGGGGGAGGCGACGCTGGAGTGGCACACGCGCAGCATCGTGGGCGCGATTGAAGACATGTCGCACCTTCTCATCGGCGAAGATCCGACGCGCGTGGAGTATCTGTGGCAGGTGATGTATCGCCAGCACTTCTGGCACGGGCACGGCATCGTGCGCGCCACAGCCATCGCGGGCATCGACCTCGCGCTGTGGGACATCGTGGGCAAGGTGGCGAACATGCCGCTTTCGAAGGTCTTCGGCGGTCCGGTGCGTGATTGGGTGCGGACCTACTGCCATCTCGGCGGCGGGAAGATGGAGGACTTTTATCAAACGCCCGCTGACAACGCGAAACGCTTCGCCGAACTCGCGCAGCAGGCCGTGGCGGATGGTTACACGGCCTTCAAGAGCATGGCGGTGCCCAGCACGATGCCGATCGAAGGCATGAAACCCGTCCGCGCTGCCGCTGCTGCCGTGGCAGCCATGCGCGATGCCGTGGGGCCGGACATCGACATCATGGTGGATTGTCACGCGCGGCCCTCGCCAGCGATGGGGCTCAAGTTCGGCAAAGCGCTCGATGATTTCGGCCTCTACTTTTTCGAGGAGCCATGCTGGCCGGAAGCGGTCGATGGTCTCGCGAAGATCAACGCCGCGCTCACCACGCCCGTGGCCAGCGGCGAGCGCGTGACGAATCTGGAGGCCTTCAAAGACATGTTTGAGAAACGCGCCGTCGAGATCTGCCAGCTCGACATCACGCACTGCGGCGGTCTCAGTGCCGCGAAACGCATCGCCGCACTCGCCGAGGCGCATCGCATCGCCTTGGCTCCACACAATCCGCAAGGCCCTGTCAGCACCGCCGCGTCGCTCGAGTTCGGCTTCTCACAGCCGAGCTACATCATCTGCGAAACCGTACACAACGACGTGCCGTGGCGACAGGACGTGGTCGAGGAAGGCTTCGTCATCGAGAAGGAAGGCCGCATCGTCCGCCCGAACACCAAACCCGGCCTCGGCATCACCATCAACGAAGCCGAGGTGAAGAAGCATCCCTTCCAGCAGGAGATCGTGCTCCGCGAATTCAGCCCGGATGGTGCCGTGACGGACTGGTGATCTCATGAAACCCACGCGCGCCCGCTTCATCGTCCTCGCCGGTCTGTGCATGGCTGCGGCGCTGGCGTATTTGACGCGCAACGCGGTCGGGACGGCGGAGAGCACGATTCGGGATGATCTCGGGCTCACGAAGGAGCAGTCGGGCTGGTTGAGCAGCGCGTTTTTCTGGTCGTATGCGTTGTGTCAGATCCCGGCGGCGGCGCTTTCGCTTCGTCTCGGTGCAAGACGCGCGCTGCCGTTGTTCGCGGTGCTCTGGTCGCTGGCCACGGCGTTGTTCGGCATGGGCGGCTTCGCGGCGATGGTCGTTTCGCGTGCACTGATGGGTGTGGCGCAGGCGGGACTCGTGCCGGTGGCGATTGCGGTGATGGCGCGATGGTTTCCACGTGCGGGACAAGGTCTCGCCTCCGGTGCGTTTGGTGGATTCATGTCGGCAGGCAGCATTGTGGGCGCGCCGCTGACCGCTTGGTTGATCATCGTCTGCGGCTGGCGGCCGATGTTCCTGTGGTATGCGCTGCCGGGCATCGTGTGGGCCGTGTGGTTCGCGCGATGGTATCGCAATGATCCTGCCGAACACGCGTCGGTGAATGAAGCGGAGGCCCAATTGATTGCAGCGGATTCAAAAGTCCCCGCGAAGGTGCATTCAAAACCACCCGCCGTGCCGTGGCGTCTGCTCATCACGAGTCCGGCGATGTGGTGCATCTGCGTGCAGCAGGCATTTCGATCCGCGGGCTACATCTTCTTCGGCAGCTGGTTCACGACGTATCTGCAGGAGGCGCGTGGTGTGGAGCTGATCACCTCCGGCTTGCTCACGGCGCTGCCGCTCGTCGGCGATCTGACGGGATCATTGCTCGGCGGCGCAGTGTCCGACGCCGTGCTGCGCAAGACCGGCAGCCAGCGGCTCGCGCGTCAGGGCCTCGCGGCGATCGCGTTGTTCATCTGCGCGTGTCTGGTGTTCTCGGCGTGGTTTGTCAGCCATGCGCTCACGGCGGTGCTGATCATCAGCCTCGGCATGTTCTGTGCGGCGGTGGGCAATCCCTGTGTGAGCACGGTGATGATGCACGTCGGCGGCTCGCACGTTGCGACGATCAGCGGCGTGATGAACATGTGCGGCAATCTGGGCGCGGCGGCGTTTCCCGTCTTCGTGCCCTGGCTGCTCGCCAACGCCGGTGGCTGGGATGCGGTGTTGATTTGCTTCACGGCGCTCTACGCCGGCTCATCGCTGTTCTGGCTGCTGATGAAAACGAAGCCCAACATGTTCGACGGCGCGCCTGACGCCGAAGATCACTGCGCGAAGGCGTAGAGCTTCTTGTCCGTGCGGATGTAGATCACGCCATCGACGATGGCTGGCGAGGCAAACACGGGCGCTTTGAGGTCATTTCGTGCGAGCACGTTGAGCTTGTCGCTCGTCGCATCGAGCACCACGACGGTACCACGTTGCGAGATGACATAGACGCGACCGTCTGCGGCAACTGCCGACGCATAGTAATCGCCGGAAGCATCGACGCGCTCCGCTTGATAAACCGGACTGCCGCTCTTCGCATCGTAAGCCGAGGCGAGGCCGCCACTTTTCATCGTGAACACGCGGCCGTTCACCGCGATGGGCGACGACACATACGGCAGATGCTTGCTCTGCTGCCAGACGACGTGCGTGTTCGTGATGTCGCCGCTGCCGCCGGGTTTGATGGCAAAGATCTGGTTCACGGCATCGGCGAACATGCCGCGCACGAATTCGTACTCTGGCTTCGTGACCTTGCCGTCTTTGTCCGCATCAATCTGCGAGTAGCGGCCCTTGATCGGACCCGCAGGAAATTCGTCCAGCGTCAGCAGGCCATCCTTGTCGGCATCCTGCACGGCGGCAAAAGCCTCGAACGGCTCCATCTCGATGCGCTCGCCTTCATCGCCGCCGACGTTCCAGCTCGACACGAGCAGCACCCCGTCCGCCGCCACCGGACTCGCATTGGCCACGCGCGCCATGCCGCGTGCGGACCAGCGTTGTTTGCCGTCTTTGATGTCGTAGCTGCGCAGCCAGAGCGATCCGCAGACGACCAGCTCCTGCATGCCGTCATGCTTCCAGACAAACGGCGTCGCGAATCCGCGACGGAACTCGCTGCGATCCACGCGCCACACTTCCGCGCCCGTCTTCACATCCAACGCGAGCAGGTAACTGCCCACGTCCTGATCCGCGACGATGATCACCTTGCCGTCCACGATGATCGGCGATGAACTCGTGCCGAACTCGACAACCGGCGCCGGCAGCGGCTTGTTCCAAAGCTCCTTGCCGTTCCAGTCATAAGCCAGCACGCCGAACGATCCGAAATACGCGATCAAGCGCTCGCCATCCGTGCAGCACGTCGGCGCGGCCGGACTGCCGATGCGATGCGCGCCTTCGATCTTCGAAGCCGGAGCCGCCACGCGCCACAGCTCACGTCCGTCGGCTTTGTTCAGGCAAAACGTCACCAGCTTGCCATCCGCGAGACCCGTGAGCGCGATCTTGTCACCCCAGATGCACGGCGACGAATGTCCGAACGGCACCTCGGCCTGCCACTTCACATTCTTCTCCGCCGAAAACTCCACCGGCGGCTTTCCTGTGCCGATGCCGAGTCCGTCCTCACCGCGAAACTGCGGCCAGTTCGATTCAGCGAGGCAGGTGGAGGCGAGAAGAGAAAAAGCGAGACCGAGATGCTTCATGAAGCCAGAACGTGACGTTGAGTGCAGATGATTCATCGGCTCCTGCTTCTTCCGCTTCTGACGATCGCCGCCCACGCCGAACTGAGCGTCAGCTCCGATTTCGAAGGAGGCAATGCGGAGGTCGTGAAACTCGATCAAGCCACGAAGACGCTGCGCATCATGCCTGCGTTGCGTGAAGGACGCGGGTGGCCGTGCTGGTGGTTCTTCACGCTCGACGGGCTGACGGCGGGCGAGGCATTCACCCTTGAAGTGCAGGCGCAGACGAAACCGTTTCGCGACAAGACAGTGCTCGCCGCTTCGTGGTGCCAGCCGAAGCATGCGTGGCTCAGCAGTGATGACGAAACGTGGACACCGAGTGAGGCGGGCACGCTCAGCGCTGACAAGGTGATGAGTTACACGATCAAGGCGACCGCGCCGCAGATGAGCGTGGCATGGGGCCCGCCGTTTGTGCCGAGCGATGCCGAAAAGCTACTCGCCGAGATCGCAGCCAAGCTGCCGGAGGCGAAACGCTTCGAGCTGGCGAAGACGCGCGGCGGACGTCCGGTGAACGGCATCCGCATCGGCGATGAAAACGCGCCGCATCAGGTGTGGATCGGCTCACGTCAGCACGCATGGGAGGCCGGCGGCAGTCAGGTGGGGCGCGGCTTCATCCGCTGGTATGCGAGCGATGAAGCGAAGGCGCTGCGTGCGCAAACCTGCCTGCATTACATCCCGATCATGGACGTGGACAACGCCGCGCTCGGCGCGGGCGGCAAGGAGGCGATCCCACGTGATCACAATCGCGACTGGGCCGCCGAGCCGGTTTATCCCGAAGTCGCCGCAGCGCAGCGCATGATCCGCGACATTCACACGAAGCACGGCCTCGATGTCTTCATCGACCTGCACAATCCCGGAGCCAACGATCCGATCTTTTTCTTCGGTCCCTTCGCTTTTGAACGCATGACGGGCATCCAGCAGCGCAATTACCAGCGCTGGATTGACCTCGCCGCCGAGAACATCATCGAGCCGCGCAAGGTCGATTCAAAATATCGCTTCGCGACCTATGTGAAGACCGATGAAGAACGTGGTCGCATGAGCAGCGGCTGGGTCCGGCCAAACACGGGCGACTTCACGATTTCAGTCACGCTTGAAACCGGCTGGAACAGTCCGCTGATGTCGGCGGAGGGTTACGGCAAGGTCGGCGCAGGCCTGGGTCGTGCGCTGGCGGCATACCTCGCGGAAAATCCACGAAGAAAGTGATTCGTCACTCGATGCGCCACGTGGCCTGCCTCAGCACGGCGAGTTTGGGCTCGGTCATGCTCTCATACCAGACGGTGAGCAGCGTGCCGTCGGGCAGTTCGACAGTGCTCGGATAGCCGAGATCGCCGCCTTTGCCGTCACCGGAGAGAATCATCGCCTCGCCCCAGGTCTGGCCGTTGTCGGTGCTAAGACGGGCCTGGTTGCCGTAGGGCTTGCGGCGGTGGCCGTAGGTCATGAGCAGGCGTCCGTCGCGCAGGCGCAGCAGATGCGAGGGCAGACCCCACACGCCGATGGAATGCGGCTCGCTCCACGTTTTGCCGCCGTCCTTCGATTCGCTCTGCAGCGTCTCGCCTTTGTTCACTTCGTTGTGATTGCGAATCTGCGCGATGATCGTGCCGTCGGCCGCCTCCACGGCATGCAGCTCGTGATACGACTTCGTGGTGTCATCGCCTTTGCGCGTCGGAATCTCCGCCAGCCACTGCCACGTGAGACCGTCGTCCTTCGATTCCGCGACACCGATCTTCTTCTCGCCGGTCCACAATTGCTTTCCAGCATAGAGTAGACGGCCGTCTTTGAGCTGGATCGGTCCGTGCGGACTGTTGGCGACCGTAGGGATCGGCTTTGACCACGTTTCGCCGCCGTCAGTGGAGCGCAGCACCCATTCGCCGAGCTGCGCTTTGCGTTCTTCATCACTGAGCTTCTCATGCGCCGCCTTCCATCGCGCGTAACGCTCTGCAGGCATCGCCTTGGTCACCCAGCCCTGGGGCGTCAACTCCGCCATCGCCGCGGCCTTTTTGAACGAGTCCTCATAGGCCAGCGAGGTGAAGGTGGTCACCAGTAGCGTGCCTTTCGCCGTTTCCAGCACGCCTGAGTCACGATCATCGATCGGCCCGTCATAGATCACTCGGGGTGCGGACCACGTGCCGCCGAAATCGGTCGATTTAATCGACACGACCTTCCCAAATGGACACACATGCGCCTCGCGTCCGCCGGAGCACGTCACCCAGAGCTCGCCATTCGCACGCTGCGCCACCGTCGGCCAGCCATGATAAAACTCCGGCTGCTGCGAGATGACTTTCGTTTCGAGAATCTTCGCGGTCGGAGCAGCTCCCCGGACGATGAAAGGGAGCGCGAGAGCGGTGGTGGCGATGAAGCGGCGACGGTTGGTCATGGCCTGCAAACTACGTGCCTCCGCCGGTCGATATGGCAGCTCATTTACGCCGCACAAACTTCTGCACCCGCGCTCCCGTGCCTTCGGCGACGTACACCGCGCCGTCCGGTCCCACCGCGATGTCGTGGCCAAGCTGAAATTGGCCGGGCGCTTTGCCAAACGAGCCGAAGGCGTCGATCACGGTGCCCTTCATGTCGAGTTCGATCGCTTTGCCACGCAATTCCGGCTTCAACGAAGGTGATCCACCATCGATCACGAACAGATGGCCGTTCGGGCCGGTTTCAATACCGTAAGGCTTGCCGATTTGCGCGCCTTTCCACACATCAAGAAAGCCGCCCTTTGCATCGAAGACCTGCAGCCGCTCGTTCTCGCGGTCGCATACGATCACGCGTCCTTGCGCATCGATGGCGATGCCGTGCGGCAGGTTGAACTCGCCATTTCCCTTTCCCTTCGCACCCCATTCGAACTCAAACTTCCCCTCGGCGCTGAATTTGACCACGCGCGTGTTCTTATAGCCGTCGCTCACGTAAAACGAGCCGTCGCGCAATACGGCGACATCGGTGGGCAGGTTGAAATGGGCGTCGTCGTTGCCCGGTTTCGCACGCTCGCCGAGCGTGATCAAGACTTTGCCCTCCGGAGTGCATTTGAAGACCTGATGAAGGCCCACATCCGTCAGCCAGAGATTGCCCTCGTGATCCACCGTGAGCCCGTGCGGCATGATGAAACGGTTTTCGCCCCACGTGCTGAGCACCTTGCCGCTCGCGCCATCGATCACGGTCACGGTCGGCTGGGCAATCGGCTCCTTCGGAAACGGATTCGACCATTTCCGGCCGCTGCGATGAAACACAAACACGCGGTTCTGCGCATCCACGCCAACGCCCGCGCAAAGACCGAGCACATGCCCTTCCGGCAGCTGCGGCCAGTCGGGAACGACCTCGTGCAGCGACTGGGCACGTGCCACCACAGTCAGCAACAGAAGCAGGACGGCGTGACGCATGGGTTAAAGAAACAAAGAGAGAACAAGCCTCATGGCTTGAGATAATGCAGCGGAACTTGGTTGAGCTTCAGCGACTCGATCTGGAAATCGAACCACGTGTCTTTGCGACCGTCGATCATCTTCTTCTGGTTGTGATCGAGGCCTTCGACTTCGAAGTAGCTGTGCTGCACGCCGAGCTTCGTCAGCGCTTCGTGATACTCGCGCACCGTCGTGAGGTGATCGGGGTCGGCCGTTCCGCAGGCGACCTGGATGCGGAGGTTCGCTTTGATGTAATCGAGGTTCTTCTCAAGATTCAGAAACGCGTCGTTGTCGCGCAGGCGCTGCGGATCGTCGCCGAGGTAGGCGTTGGGCAGGTTCTTCGAATCGGAGACGTGGTAGACGTTGCCGCTTTGGTTGAAGAGCGAGCCGAAGAGCTGCGGATGCTTCATCGCGAGGTTTGTCGAGCCGCGTCCGCCCATGCTGAAACCCTCGATGCAGCGCGCCTTGCGATCCGCGATGGTACGATACGTCGCGTCAATGTGCGGGATGAGTTCCTTGATCATCATCGTCTCCGCCATGAAGCGCCCGTCGCCCGAGTCCTGATACATCGTCGAACGTCCGCCATTCGGGAGCACCATCACGATCTCCGGCAGCTTCCCCGCCAAGATGCCCTCGTGCAGCACGCTGGCCGAATACACGCTCCGCGTTTCATTCCCGCCCGCACCATGCAGATGATAAATGACCGGATACCGCCGCTCCGTGTCCGTCGCATAACCCGGCGGCAGGTAGATGCAGTAACCGACCTCACGCTTCATCGAGTCGCTGCGGAACGTGTGATGCGTGACACCCGTCGGCAGTGTGGGAACCGGCGATGTGACCCACATATCAACGGTGTTGGTCTTGTTGGATTTTTTCTTGGCTTGCTGAGCAAGTAGCGAGCTGCAAAACAATGCGCACAACGAAAACAGAGCGATGAATCTCATGGCAGAATTTGATTACGGCCACTTGGCCAGCTCCTTGCCGTCCGCTGCTTTCAGAACAAGTCCTCCAATGCGGGCCTCGCCCTCACCGCCGCACGGATCCAGTCGCAGCGCATGCATGGTCTTGAGTTCGTCGATGCGGATCGCGTGTTGGTGCCATTCGCCGTCGTGTTTGACATCGAAGCCGAGGTGTTTGCCTTGGGGGAGGGTTGTTTCGGTGTCGGTGGTCCAGTAGAGTTCGCCAGAGCCGGAGGACTTGCTTTGGAGTTTGAATTCGAGGGTGTAGGGACCGGGTTGTTCGATGACGAGTTTGTCGAACGCGAGGCCGGGATCGTCGCCGGTGCAGGTCAGGACGAGTTGATCGCCTTCGACGGTGAGCTTCGTGCCTTTGCGGGCACGGGGTAGTTCAGCGGCGGCGGATTTGGCCTTGCCTTTGCCCTTCTTGCGTTTGGCTTCACTGCCCATGAGCGGTTTGTCGTAGTCGGTCCATTCACGATTTGTCTGCGGTGTGGCCTCGGTGGCGACGGGGGCGAGTTCCTTGCCCTTCGTCATGAGGACGTGCTCGCTCATGTCATGCCATTGCCTGACCATGCGCTCGACAATGTCGGGATGTTGAGCGGCGACGTCGCGCAGTTCCGTGCGGTCGGTGGAGATGTGATAGAGCTCCCATGGCTGGCTCTTGTAGCTGACGATCTTCCAGTCACCATCGCGCAGGCCGCGGTCGCTGGAGAAGAGCAGATGAATCGGCGGGCGCGCCTTGATCTCACCACCGGCGATGAGCGGCGCAAGCGAGATGCCGACGAGCGGTGTGAGCTCGCGGTCGGGAAAGGTCGCGGGCACCTTCGCACCGGCGAGTTCGGCGAAGGTGGGCAGCACATCGACGAGATGCGCGGGCTGGTCGATGACACTGCCGGGCTTTTGCTTCAATCCGGCGGGCCAGTGCAGGATGGCAGGCGAGGAGATGCCGCCTTCGAACTGGTTCTGCTTGTAATAGCGGAAGGGCGAGTTGCGCGCCCAAGCCCAGCCGGTGCTGTCGCTCCAGTGCGTGTTCGGATCAAACGGCTGCGCGTCCGGCTGCGGTGCGCCGCGATCATAGGGACACGCACCGTTGTCAGAGACGAAGAGGATAACGGTGTTGTCGAGTTCACCGTGCGTCTCCAGATCGCCGATGAGGCGGCCCATTTCCCGGTCGACGCGATCGATCATGCCGGCATACGCGGCCATGCGCTTCGCTTCCCACGCACGATGCGCGTCATCGAGCTTGTCCCACGCACGAACGTGATCGGGACGCGGCGATTCCTGCAAACTGGTCGGCAGCAGGCCGATCTGCTTCTGTTTTGCCACGCGTGCGACACGGATCGTGTCCCAGCCGACATCGTATCGGCCGAGGTACTTCTTATAATCGGCCTCCAGCGGCTGCAGGGGCGCGTGCGGTGCATTGAAGGCGACGTATTGAAACCACGGCTTCTTCGCGGCGCGTGCTTCACCGATGAACTCGATGGCGCGATCGACGTTCGCGATGGTGGTGTAGAAGCCCTGCTCAGGCACGGTCCACTTTTCGCCGTTCAGACGGAAGGTCTTGTCGCCAAGGTAGTAATTGCAGGCTCCAGAGAGGTGCCCGAAGTAGCGTTGGAAGCCGAAGTCCGTCGGCTCCTTGCTCAGATGCCATTTACCGGTCATCGCCGTGAAGTATCCCGCAGGCGCGAGCACTTCCGGAATGACGACCGCACGCTTCAGGCTCTCATCACCCGCCTGACGGCACCAGCGACCGCTGAGCAGGCTCACACGTGATGAGTGGCACTTCGCCGTGTTGTAGAACTGCGTGAAGCGCACGCCGTTCGCCGCAAGCTTGTCCATGTTCGGCGTGTCGATCTCACTGCCGTAGCAGCCAAGATCGGAGAAGCCCATGTCATCCACCATGACGAGGAGGAAATTCGGGGGTTGCTCGGCAGCGAATGACGAAGCCAGACCGATGAACGACGAGAGGAGGATGAGAAGGCGGCGCATGATGGATGCGGGAACGAGCGTTGGGGGAGATTCATGCAGCCGCTTTTGTCCGTCATCGCCCTGTCGCTTCTGGGAGCCCATGCTCTGGCGGGAGAAATCATCGTTCGTGACGCCGATTCGCTGCGCACTGCGCTTCGAGGTCTCAAATCGGGGGACACGCTGAAGATTGCTCCCGGCGACTATCCTGGAGGGCATCATGTCGCCAATGTCACGAAACTGACCATCGAAGCGCTCGATCCGAAATACCCGCCGCATTTCAAAGGAGGCACGAATGGCTGGCAGTTCTCACGTTGTGCCGATCTCACGCTGCGAAATCTGCGGGTCAGCGGCCAGACCGGAAACGGGCTGAACCTCGATGACGGTGGCGATCTCACAAGTCCCGTCACCGGCATCACACTCGATCACCTGGAGATCAGCGACATCGGCCCCAGTGGCAATCATGACGGCATCAAGTGCTCCGGCCTCGACAAGCTAACCATCCGCGACTGTACCATCACCGGCTGGGGCGGGCAGGGCATCGATTTCGTGGGCTGCCATCACTCGCTCATCACCGGCTGTCGTTTCATCGGCAAGGACGGCTTCACCGCCAGCGCAGGCATCCAACTCAAAGGTGGCACGAGCGATGTGATCGTGGAGAAGTGCCATTTCAAGAATGCCGGTGAGCGCCCGCTCAATCTCGGCGGCTCCACCGGCCTTCCTTTTTTTCGTCCCCAGGGAACGAAGTTTGAAGCCGCGCGGCTGATCGCCCGCGACAACATCATCGAAGGCAGTCTGTGCGCCGCCGCATTCGTCGGCGTCGATGGTGCGCAGTTCAGCGGCAACACGATTTTGTTCCCCACGAAGTGGATCTTCCGCATCCTGCAGGAAACACGCGAGCCGGGCTTTGCTCCGTGTCGAAACGTGGTCGTGCGCGACAACCGCATCGTATTCCATCGTTCGCAGGTGCAGACCGAGGTGAATGTCGGCGGCGGCACCTCTCCTGAGAGCTTCCGCTTCGAGAGGAATCGCTGGTTTGCCGAGGACAAACCGCAATACTCGAAGCCCAGGCTGCCCACGGTGGAGAAGGAGGGCGTTTACGGCACTGATCCGCGATGAAGGTCAGAACTTCGGAGCGTCCGGCACACTGCTCGCGGTGTATTCGGCTTCGTCGAGGAAGCTGTCGGCGTTGCGGTCACGGGCTTTGAACCAGGCCTCGGCTTCGTTGGGTTTGCGGCCCTTGCCAAACTCGGCTTTGCTCAGTTTGCCATCGCGATCGGCGTCGAGCTTCTTGAACATCTCGGCGCGCTTCGGATCGGCCTTCGATTTCGTTGCGGCCTTGCCCTTGCCTTTGGGATCTGCGGCGATCGGCAGCGGCAGGTAGTCGAAGTCGAGGATCATCTTGCGCTGCAGCGTCGTCTTGAGCTCGAACGTGACTTCTTCGAGGCCCTTTTGGCCGTAGAGATTGTGCAGTTCGTTCGGATCAGACTCCAGATCGTAAAGCTCATACACTGGACGCGGGCTGGTGAACCAGAGTTCCTCGAACTCGGTTGCGAGCGCCTTCTCCTCGTGCGCTTTGACGATGTCCTTCCAGCCCGGATCACCCGCGCTGTCCACAGGCGCGTAGCGCTGATGCGGCGTGACGTTGTAGATGAGCTTGTAATGCGCGCTGCGCACGCAGCGGCTGTAGTCCACGGCACTGGCGGCGGTGTTCAGGTCAAAGGTGGCGCTGCCATGCGGTCCGCGTTCGGCGAAGATGTGTTTCCGTTCGTTCGGGAAGGATTCGCCCTTGAGCAACGGCAGGAAACTCACGCCGCTGATGCGCTGCGGCACTTGGAGGCCCGCAGCTTCGAGACAGGTTGGCGCGATGTCCTCGCCGGAGATGAGCGCGCTGGTGTCGCCGCCGGGTTTGACCACGCCGGGCCACCATGCGAGCAGCGGCACGTTCAATCCGGGATCATGCAGCGAACCTTTTCCGGCAGGAAAGGCCATGCCGTTGTCGCCCATGAAAAAGACGAGCGTGTTGTCGAGTCCGGCGCGCTCCTTCACGATGTCGAGCACGCGCTGGAAGTCGCCGTCGCAGTGCTCGATCTCGCCTTCGTAACGCGAGAGATCCTCGCGCACGCCGGGCAGATCGGGAAGGAAGCCCGGCACTTCGAGCTTCGCAGGATCGGGCGGATTCTTGCCGCTGTTCCAGGGATGATGCGGATCGCTGAAGTTCACCCAGAGGAAGAAGGGCTTGTCCTTCGGACGCTGGTCGAAGAATTCGTTCATCTTCGCCGGCACGTTTTCCTGCCCGGTGGCATCGACGAAATCGAAGCGTTCCTTGAACGTCTGCATGTGATGTTCTTCGAACACCGACTCCGTGGCCGCCGGTGCACGTCCGGAACCATCGAGATGATAACTGCGGCCGCACACGCCGACGAAGTAGCCAGCTTCGCTTTTCAAGATCTCCGGGAACGTGATCTCATCGCGCGGCAGTGGCGACGAAAAGCGCGTAATGCGCGCCGCAACCGGCGAGCGTCCCGTCATGATCGTCGCACGCGACGGCACGCACTGCGGCGCACCGGTGAACATGCGACGAAACATCATCCCCTCCGCCGCGAAGCGGTCGAGACTCGGCGTCTTCATCTCCTTGCGTCCGTAGCAGCCGATGAAGGGGTAGCTGTGATCGTCTGAGAGAACGAAGAGGATGTTTGGCTTCGCCGACAATGACGAAATCAAAATGAGGAATGATGAAAGCAGGAGGAAGGGCCGCATGAGGCTGGAAACGCGGGCTGCCAGAGGGTCTTGCCGGGCAATCGTGCGCTGCGAGGCTCGAAAAGGGGTTGCCAGCTGGCTCATCAGGCAGCACGAAGACGGGCGCTGTTTCCTGACAGTTTCCGAGGTTGGTGCGCGGTCCTGACGGACTGGCGCGAAGGCTTGGTTCGAGCGGCATTCTGCCGACCCCGTCGGGATTGTCGTCGCCCCCATCTCTCATCCCCTCATTGCTTT
The DNA here is from genome assembly GCF_020439865.1 of Prosthecobacter sp. Taxonomy (GTDB): domain Bacteria; phylum Verrucomicrobiota; class Verrucomicrobiia; order Verrucomicrobiales; family Verrucomicrobiaceae; genus Prosthecobacter. The sequence goes on along the minus strand of NZ_JAGRPF010000220.1, from coordinate 7,620 downwards.
CGTGTTTTCCAAAAACTTCTCCCAGGAATGGTTCTCCAACATTCGCGCTGACCTGCTCGCCGGTCTTGTTGTCGCCCTTGCCCTCATCCCGGAGGCCATCGCATTTTCCATCATCGCAGGTGTGGATCCGAAGGTCGGATTGTATGCTTCCTTCTGCATCGCCGTGGTGACGGCCTTCTTCGGCGGCCGCCCCGCCATGATATCCGCCGCCACTGGCGCGATGGCGTTGCTGATGGTGACCCTGGTCAGGGAACACGGGCTGCAATACCTGCTCGTCGCCACGCTTCTCACGGGCGTGTTTCAAATCATCGCCGGACTGGCACGCATCGGTGATGTGATGCGCTTCGTTTCAAAGTCGGTGATGACCGGCTTTGTCAATGCGCTGGCCATTCTCATCTTCATGGCGCAGCTCCCCGAGTTTAAAGGCGCCGGCCTCACCATGTATGCGATGGTCGCCGGAGCGCTTGCCATCATCTACATCCTGCCGCGCTTCACGAAGGCAGTGCCGTCGCCGTTGGTGGCGATCATTGTGATGACCATCATCGCCATCGTCTTCAAGCTCGACGTGCGCCGCGTGGGTGATCTCGGCGAACTGCCGGACGCGCTGCCCGTCTTCCTCTGGCCGCAGGTGCCATGGACGCTCAAGACGCTGTGGATCGTGCTGCCATACTCCGCCGGTCTCGCCGCCGTCGGTCTGCTGGAGTCGCTGCTCACCGCACAGATCGTCGATGAAATGACGGACACGCCGAGCGACAAGAACCGCGAATGCAGCGGTCAGGGCATCGCCAACATCGTCGCCGGTCTCTTCGGCGGCATGGCTGGTTGTGCGATGATCGGACAATCCGTCATCAACGTGAAGTCCGGCGGCCGCGGCCGTCTCTCCACCTTCGTCGCAGGCGTGTTTCTGCTCATCCTTCTCGTTGTGCTCGGCCCATGGGTGCGACAGATCCCCATGCCCGCGCTCGTGGCCGTGATGATCATGGTGTCCATCGGCACCTTCTCGTGGGTTTCGTTCAGCAACATGCGGCGGCATCCGAAATCATCGAGCGTGGTCATGATCGCCACCGTGCTGGTCGTCGTCCTCACGCACAATCTGGCGCTTGGCGTCGGTGTCGGCGTGCTCCTCAGCGCGTTGTTCTTTGCGCGCAAAGTCGCGCACTTCCTGCGCGTCAGCAGCGAGCTCGATGAATCCGGCTCCCGCCGCACCTACACCGTCGTCGGGCAGCTCTTCTTCGCCTCGGCAGGCGGATTCGTGCGTGCCTTCGACTTCAAAGAAGCCGTCTCGAAAATCCGGCTCGATGTCACACACGCCCACTTCTGGGATCTCACCGCTGTTGCCTCACTCGACAAAGTCGTGCTGAAGTTCCGTCGCGAGGGCAAGGAGGTCGAAGTGCTCGGTCTCAACGAAGCCAGCGCCACGCTCGTCGATCGCCTTGGTGTTCACGACAAACCGGGCGCCATCGAAGACATCCTGACGCACTAACGCGCCATCGATGAGCGCGCTCACTTCTTCTGCTTTTTGCGGCCGCCTTCTTTACCGCCTTTGCCGAGTTGATCGGCCTTCGCGGGATCGTAGTTGGGATTCGGCACAGGCATGAGCGCGTTCACTTCCTTGCGCCAGGCTTGCAGCGCGGTGTGCATGGCCTTGGCTCGCTCCGGCTCCGCCGCGGCGAGGTTCTTTTCCTCGCCCGGATCGGTCTTCAAATCGTAGAGCTCCAGCGCGCTGTTTTCGAAGAACTCGATGAGCTTCCAGTCGCCCTTGCGCATGGCGCTGGCGGGCGTGCTGTGATGATAGTGCGGCAAGTGCCAGTAGAGCGTGTCGCGGGCGAGTGTGGCCGCCGGATCGCGAAACACGGCGGCGAGGCTCACGCCATCGCAAGGCTGGTTCTTCGGCATCGCTGCGGCGCCGAGTTCGACGAAGGTGGGCAGCACGTCCATCGTGATGAGCGGCGTGTCGCACTGGCTGCCGACCGGCACTTTGCCCGGCCAACGGGCGATGGCGGGAATGCGGATGCCACCTTCGTAAAGCGTGCCCTTTTCGCTGCGCAGCGGCTTGTTCGAGGTGACGACGCGTCCGCTCTGCTCGTGCTCGAGTCCGCCGTTGTCGCTGAGGAAGAGAATGAGCGTGCTGTCAGCGATGCCGGCCTTCTCAACGGCCTCAACGACACGACCGACGCTTTGATCGAGCTCTTCGGTGAGGCCGGCGTATTCGGCATTGCTCGGATAACCGGGCATCGGCGATTTGTTTTCATACTTCTTCTTCAACTCCGGCGTCGTGGAGAGCGGGATGTGCACGGCGCCGTGCGAGACCTGCAGCAGGAAGGGCTTGTCCTTGTGTGCATTGATGAACTCGATGGCCTTGTCAGCGAGAAAGTCGGTGGTGCGTCGCACCTCCGCGCTTCCGGTGACTTTCGGCGGCTGGGTGTTGCCGTTGCACTCGAGTGCCGTCTGCCATCCCTGATCCGCAGGGCTGAAACCCGCGCCTCCGAGATGCCATTTGCCGAAATAGCCGGTCGCGTAACCCGCCTTCGCGAGACACTCGGCGAAGGTTTCCACCTCCAGCGGCATCTGCAGCGGCACGACCGGATCGGACAGCTTCGCAAACGGCCGCTTATGTCCCGGGATGTGCTGCGTGATGCCGAAGCGCGCCTGATCCTGACCGCTCTGCAGATTGCAGCGCGTCGGCGAGCACACCGGTCCCGCATAGAACTGCGTGAAGCGCATGCCTTCGCGTGCCAGACGGTCGATATTCGGTGTTTCGTTGAAGGTGTTGCCGTAGCAGCCGAGATCGGAGTACCCAAGGTCATCGGCGAGGATGAGGATGAGGTTCGGCTGCGCCGAAAATGACGAAGGGCGAATGAGGAATACCGAAAGGAGGATGAGCAGCGTGAGGTGTTTCATGGCTTGGGATTTTATTCGTCATTCATCATTCTGGTTTCATCATTTCCCCTCTTTCGCCCACTGCTTCATGAGCGCGATGTTCTTCTCCACTTCGGGATTCTTCTTCTTTGTGTACTCGACCATGTCGCTGTCATACATGGCCTCGGATTCAGGGCCTTTGTCGCCCGATTCGACGATCCATTGATCGAGCTGGGCGCGGCGTGCTTCGAGTTCAGCTTTGAAGTCGGGATTGGCAGCGAGATTCGTGACCTGGAAAGGATCGGCGTGGTAGTCGTAGAGTTCTTCTGGCTGACGCGTGGGGCTGAAGAGCAGGTCTTCGGAGACGGAAGGCAGCTTCCCTTCGACATGCAGCGAACGCAGCGTCTGCACGATGGCTTTGCCGTCTTTGTAAGCGTTGGGTTGCAGATGCGGGCGCTGTGGCAGGAAGTTCCGAATGTAGAGAAAGCGGTCCGTGCGCACGCTGCGGAGATACTCAACGGTCTCATCGCAGCGATCTCGCGCGGCGAAGATGGCATCGCGCGGCTGGCAATCCTTCGCGAGGATGTCGCGTCCCTGCATGGACGGTGGAATGGGAATGCCGGCGGCTGCGAGCGACATCGCCGCCATGTCGATCTGCATGACGAGGTCATCACGCACCGCGCCTTTCGCGATGCCTGGACCACGAACGACGAACGGAATGTGCGTGCCCTCGTCGTATAGGAACTGCTTGCCACGTGCATGGCTGATGCCGTGGTCGGTCATGAAAATGATGAACGTGTTCTCCAGCAGTCCCTCCTTTTCCAATCGCGCGATCACGCGGCCCACGTGCTGGTCCGTCATGCGTGCGGCATCAAGGTAGAGCGCCCAGTCGTCGAGGATCACCGGATCAGGCGGGTAGTAGGGCGGCAGCGTGACCTTCTCCGGATCGGTGGCGCTGCCGAGTTCGGCGATCACGCGCTGCTTGAAGGCCGCACGCGCCTTTTCATCACCTTCGCGCAGTTTTCCGCCGTGAAGCTGCACCTGCATGAAGAACGGTTTGTCGCCATGCTCCGCCCAGTCGTGGCTGTCGTACATCTTCGGGTCCCACTCGAAGTTGTAGTCCGTTTTGCCGAGCCGCGAGCCGCCGCCTGCCTTCTTCTTGCCCTTGCCACCGGCGAACGGCATCCCGCGATGATCGAAACCCGGCAGTCCGCTGCCGATGCAGGTGTAGTAGCCCGCCTTCTGAAACTGCACCGGCGCCGGCGTCACATCTGGCGGCAGTTGGATCTTCAACTCACCGCGTCCGCTGCGATGATGATGCGCGCCGATCGTGGTTTGATACATCCCCGTGATCAATGCCGAGCGACAGGTGGAGCACACCGGCGCGGTGACATAGGCCCGCGTGAACTTCGTCCCCTCTGCCGCCAGTTTGTCCACCGCAGGTGTTTGAATCAACGTCTCGCCGTAGCAGCCAAAGCTCGGCGACATGTCATCGACGACAAACCAAAGAATGTTCGGCTGCGCCGAAAAGGACGAACGCGGAATGGCGAATGCCGAAATCAGCGTGGCGATGAGGAGGAGGTGCTTCATGAAAGGTTGGGGCGGCGATTACTTCTTTGCCTTCTTCTTGCGCTTCGGTTCACCCGATCGCTTCACGAGTGCCTGCAACTGCTGGCGGAAGGATTCGAGTGTCGCGCCATGCGCCGGATTCTTCGCGAGGTTTGTGAGCTGGCCGGGATCGGCATCCATGTCGTAGAGTTCCTCGCTGTCGTCAGTGTAGCGCATGTAGGCCCAGCGGTCGGAGCGCAGTGAGTGCTGCTGGCCGTCATAAGACAAGGCGGCCTCATGAACCTTCGCGGTGGGATCGTGCAAAACAGGCACAAGGCTCGCTCCCTCCACGCTCGCGGGAATCGGCGCGCCCGTCAGCTCGCACAAGGTTGGGAAGACATCCACGAGTTGCACGATGGAGCGGCTGCGGCCCGGTGGAACGCCGGGAGAAGCGATGATGAGCGGCACGTGCGTGACCTGCTCATGCACGTTCGACTTCTGCCAGAAGGTATGATCACCGAGGTGGTAGCCGTGATCGCTGGTGAAGACGATGGCCGTGCTGTCAGCGAATCCGAGCTGATCGAGCTCGTCAAGAATGCGGCCCAGTTGCGTGTCCATGAAGGTCACGGCGGCGTAATAGCCGGACCACATGCGCTGCTGGTTCTCTGGATACTTCGCGAGGCCGTTTTTCTTCGAATTCGAGCCTGAGATGCCGAGAGGCGGGATGTCGTCGAGATCATGCTCCGGAACGAATGGCACTTCGATCTTCGCATGCGGATAGCGATCAAAGAACGGACGCGGGGCGACCATCGGGTAGTGTGGACGCACAAAACCGGCAGCAAGAAGGAAAGGCTTCCCGGCTGCTTTGAACTCGCGCAACAGCTCGATGGACTTCGCCGCCGTTTTAGCATCTGGCTGGTCGGAGCCGTCGCCCTCGTAACTCACGGTGACGAAAGGACGATGCGGATCACCGGTGGACTGGCGGCCCTCCAGTTCGGTGGTGAAGATGTTCAGGTTCAGGCAGGCGTAGTTGCCCGGCGTGTGTGCCTCGTTGCCCTGCGAGTTGAATCGCTGAGTCCAGCATGCCTCCACGTCGTCGCCGTTTGTTCCCGCGATGATGTCCCCCGGCACGCGCATGTGGAAGATCTTTCCGACACGTGCGGTCGTGCGTCCTTGCGCAATGAAGTGCTCGCCGAGCGTGATCTCGCTGCCGCCATGGTAACGCCCGCGCATGAACGACGCCCGCGATGGTCCGCACACCGTCCCCTGGCTGTAAGCGCGCTCAAACACCATCCCGCGTGCCGCGAGGCGATCCACGTTCGGCGTCGAGCACCTCGTGTCACCATAACAACCGAGCACGCTCGCACGCAGGTCGTCCGAGACGATAAAGAGAACGTTTTTGATGACCGGCTCAGCGCAAGCGTGGGCACAGACGAACGCGAACAGCAGGATGGCGCGAAAAAGCATGGGCTGGGAACGCGAAGCGCGCGTGATTCTTCAACGGATTGTCTTTGTTGACGGAATGCTCTCAGGCCGTCAGCATCGCATTCATGAAGACAACGCTCTGCATCGCCTTGGTGATCAATGCAGCGTTCTACGTGGTGCAGCATTTGTGCCGTATCTTCTTCGGCGTCATGTCTCCGCTGGTGCCCTTTGAATCTCCCCATCAAGGACCAAACTGGTTCAGTCCTCACATGCTCGGCCTTGTGGCCATTGGGTTCATCCTGCTGCTCTGGACGGCATGCCTGCCCGCAGGCCGTGGTTTGCTGTGTCGCATCGCACACGTCGTCCTTATCGTGATGGCGGCTTTGAACCTTGTTTATGCAGTGATGACATACGGTTTCCTGACAACCGTTTCGGAGCGTGACTTCGCGGACACTCCGTCGAATCAGGCGCAGCGTGCGAAGCACGCACGTCGTTCCCAACCAGCTGACTTCAAAAACCGATGATCATCCAGGATCACTTCACCTGATCCGGATGCGCCTTGGCCCAGTCGATGTATTCCTGCACGGTGTAGAAGGTGCCGTGCTTGTAGAGGCGGCCGCCTTCTTCAACAAGCTCAGGGGAATTGAAGCTCCAGGAGTCGCCGTTCTTTTTCATCAGCGCGGCGAGCTGGGCGTCGAGTTTCTCGCGCAAGTCCTTCGCCGCAGGATCAGCGGCGAGGTTTTTCATCTGATGCGGGTCGGCCTTGTCATCGAACAGCACCCACGGCTCGTTTTCATAACGCGCATACGTGTAGTCCTCCGTGATGATGCCGCGCCACGGCGTGGTGATGCCATCGGGATGAAAGGGCACAAAGATCTGCAGCAGCACGGCTTCGGGGCCGTCTGTGGTCTGGCCGAGTGCGACGCGGGAGAGATCAGCGCCCTGCATGTCCTTCGGCACGGTTTGTCCGGCAAGCGCGAGCAGCGTGGGGGCCATGTCGATGTGGCTGAAGAGCAAGTCCACGACCTGTCCCTTCGGCACGCGGGCGGGCCAGCGCAGGATGCCCGGCACACGGGCGGATTCGTCGTAAGGCTTGCGTTTCCGGCGCATGCCGTGGTCGCCCAGCATGTCGCCGTGGTCGGAGGTGAACAGGATGATCGTATTCTCGTCCGCGCCGGTTTCCTTCAGCGTGGCGAGCAGGCGGCCCACCTGATCGTCGATCGCCGTGATCGCTGCGTAGTAGGCGGCTATTTCCTCTTTGCCGCCGACTGGCACGAAGCGATTCGCCAAGGGACCGCGTCGAAGTCCGCCTTTCGGTGTCGGCCGTCCTTCGCTGCCCGCCTGCCAGCTCACGTTGGGCGTGAGTTTTTCCGCGTCATACTGCTTCATGTAGTTGTCCGGCGCGCCATACGGATCGTGCGGAGGTCCCATCTGAACGGTGAGGAAGAAGGGCTTGTCTTTCGGCTGCGATTTCAGGAACTCGACGGCGAAGTCACATGAGGCCTCGGGCTCGAACTTGTTCACCACGATGCGCTCCGGCGTGTCGCGGAAGTAATCGGGCTCGAAGTGCTTGTGATGGCATTCGTAGGCCGCCCAGAACTCGAATCCCTGGCGGCGCGGCCCCGGCGGCACGAAGCCCGGATCACGCGGGCCGCCGTCGAGATGCCACTTGCCGATGAAGCCGGTGCGGTAGCCCGCATCGCGTAGCATCTCGGCGATCGTCACGCGCTCCTCGCGCAAACGCAGGTCATTGGCGACCATGCCGTTCACGTGCGGATACGTGCCCGT
>NZ_JAGRPF010000219.1 GCF_020439865.1 Prosthecobacter sp. | reverse complement strand
TCCGTCCAATCTCTACCTGTGGCGCTTCAATCCACGCCGTCTCGATGCCGAACAGATCCGCGACGCCCTGCTGGCCGCGAGCGGTGAACTCGATCCAAAGTCCAATGGCGCGGGCGAGGACGCCAACGGCACACGCCGCTCCATCTACACGATCAAGAAGCGCAACAAGCCCAACGAACTGTTGAGCGCGCTCGACATGCCTGCGGCTTTCTCCAGCACCGCCGAACGTCTCAGCACCACCACACCGACGCAGGCGCTGCAACTGCTCAATGGCGACTGGCTGCTCGCACGTTCGCGCAAACTGGCTGCGAGCGTCGGGAACATCGATGACGCATGGCTGGCCGTGCTCGGACGTCCGCCATCGAAAGGCGAACGCGACACAGCGGAGGCGTTTTTGAAGAAGCGCGCCGGTGATGCGATGCCTGCTGCATCCGCGAACAGCGAGGCGAGCGAAAACGGCAGTGGTTTCAAAGAGAACTCGCCGCATGAGCGCCTCCTTGTGCAGAGCGGTGAGAAGGAAGGCGATGAATTCACGGTCGAGACCATCGCCAGCCTCAACAGCATCGACGTTAATGCCTCCGTTCGCACCATTGCCTCGCGCTGGAGTCTCGGGAAGGACAGCATCGAGTCCTTCGGCTGGAGTCTCGGTGTCACCGGAGTGAAATCGCGCTACAAGCCTCGCAACGTCATCGTGCAGGTCGTCGGCGAGGATGAAAACGCAAATATCGGCTATCAGGTCGTGCCTTCGAACATTCACATCGAGCTCGGGCGCCGCTATCATATCGCCGCCCGCGTTTCGTGCGTCGGTCACAACGTCACCTTCACCGTGCGCGATCTCGACACGCCCGACGCCGCCGTGCAGTCCGCCGTGGTGCCAATGGACATCCGCTCGAAGCTCAGCATGGGCTCGTCGCCGCTCGTGATCGGCGGCCTCGGCAAACGCACACCTTCCCACCAGTGGGACGGCCAGATTGAGGCGCTGCGCATCGTCAGCGGCGTTCTTCCGGACAAGGCGCTCAGCGACGATCCGGAAAAGTGGTCCGCCGGTCTCGTCACCTGGCGCAGCGCCGATCCGCTGAACTCGCAGTTTGCGTGGTCCGGTTCGGACACTAAGTCCGTCGAGGACAACAACCCTTACCATCAGGCCATGAACGACCTCTGCCAGGTCCTGCTCAACACGAACGAATTCTTCTACCTGCACTAATCCCATGAGCTGCCATCGATACGACATTCCTCATTCACGTCGCGATTTCCTGCAAACCGCCGGCTGCGGCTTTGGCGCCGTCGCCCTGGCCGCGCTCATGGGCGAGCAACAGGCCGCGGCCGCCCCACTGCGCGTGCCGCAACGCGCCGCCAAAGCCAAGAGCGTCATCTTCCTTTTCATGGAAGGCGGCCCGAGTCATCTGGACACCTTCGACTACAAGCCGCTGCTCAACAAACTCGCTGGCCAGTCGCTGCCTGCGAGCTTCAAGCCGCCGATCACGGCGATGGGTGAGTCCAAATCTCCGCTGCTCGAGTGCAAACGCACGTGGAAGCAGTATGGCCAGGGCGGCCTGTGGATTTCCGATTGGTTTCAAAACGTCGCGCAGCATGCCGACGACCTCGCCGTGATTCATTCATGCGCCTCCAGTGGCATCAACCATGCCGGCGGCGTCTGCTCCATGAACACCGGCTCCGTCTTCGGCGGTCGTCCGTCGCTCGGCGCATGGGCTCAGTATGGACTCGGCACCTCGAATCAGAATCTGCCCGGCTTTGTCGTCATCAAGGACAGCGAGGCGACCGTGGTCAACGGCGTGCGCAACTGGGGCAATGGCTTCATGCCCGCCGTGTATCAAGGTGTCGAATTCACCTCCGAAGGCACGCCGATCAAATTCCTCGACAATCCGAAGGGAGTCGATCGTCAGCGTCAACGTGACAAGCTCGACCTGCTCGGCGCTTTGAATCGCGAATACGGCGCTTCACGCACCAGCAACACCGAACTCGAAGCGCGCATCCGTGGCTACGAACTCGCCTATCAGATGCAGGCCGAAGCGCCCGAAGCCGTCGACCTCAGCAAGGAAACCGAGGCCACCAAGCAGCTCTATGGCATGGACGATGAGAAGACCGCCGTCTTCGGTCGCAACTGCCTGCTCGCGCGTCGTCTCGTTGAAAACGGCGTACGCTTTATCCAGCTTTACAGCGGCGCCGGCAGCAAGTGGGACAGCCACAAGGGCATCGAAGTGAATCACTCGCGCCTCTGCAACGCCGTCGACAAACCCATCGCCGGTCTGCTCGCCGACCTGAAGGCTCGTGGTCTGCTCGACGAAACGCTCGTCATCTGGGGCGGTGAATTCGGCCGCACACCGATGAGCGAACAGGGTGACGGCCGCGACCACAATCCGACCGGCTTCACCATGTGGATGGCCGGCGGTGGCGTGAAAGGCGGCCAGACCTACGGTGCCACCGACGATCTTGGATTGTATGCCATCGAGGACCGTCTCCACGTCCACGATCTGCACGCCACGATCCTCTACCTGATGGGCCTCGACCACACGAAGCTAACCTACAACCACAAAGGCCTGCCCGAACGCATCGACCAGAACGAAGGCCATCCGTTCACGCGGCTGCTGGGATAAGAACTGAAGTTGTGCATCGGAGTGCAAAGGGTCGAGATCAGCGGCCGTTTGCTTTCGACCATGCATTTCCGAACCATCGCGGCGCTCTCGCTGCTGCTCATCTCTCAGTCCTTTGCGCAGACGAAGCTGCAAAAAGCCGACGTCACACTCACGCCACCGAAGAATCTCAAAACCAAGCTCGCCCCCGGCTACACGATTCCGATCGTGGACATCAGCGGCGAGACGCAGCGTCAGGTGATCGTGGATCGCGAGAAAGGTCAGTATCTCGGCCATCCGACAACGGTGTTGCTCGAAGACAACAAGACGATGCTCATCGTGTATCCGAAGGGCCATGGACGCGGTGCGATCGTTTACAAGCGCAGCAATGACGCCGGACTCACCTGGAGTGATCGTTTGCCGACGCCGAAGTCCTGGGAGACTTCACTCGAAGTGCCGACTCTGCATCGCGTGGTCGATGCGGCGGGAAAGAAGCGCATCATCATGTTCAGCGGACTCTATCCCATCCGCATGGCTGTCACCGAAGACGATGGCGCGAACTGGAGCGAGTTGAAGTCCATCGGCGACTTCGGCGGCGTGGTCACGATGGCCACGGTGATCGATTTGAAGAAGCCGGGATATTATCTCGCCTTCTTCCACGACGACGGCCGCTTCATCCGCGGCGGAGAGGAGGAAAAATACCGCATCAAAAGCCCCGACGTGCCGGAATACTCGTCGTCCACCGCCAAGCCCTGGCGCTTCTGGGTTTACACCACGCTTTCGAAGGACGGCGGTCTGACCTGGAGCGTGCCCGCGCCCATCGCGATGCTGCCCGATGCGAATCTCTGCGAACCCGGCGCGCTCCGCTCGCCCGATGGCAAACAGATTGCCGTGCTGCTGCGCGAGAACTCGCGGAAGTACAATTCCTTCGTCATCTTCTCCAACGACGAGGGCCTGACATGGAGCGAGCCGAAGGAACTGCCCGCCGCGATCACCGGCGATCGTCACGTCGCCAAATACACACCCGACGGCCGCCTCTTCATCAGCTTCCGCGACACCACGCACGTCAGCCCGACGAAAGGTGACTGGGTCGGCTGGGTCGGCAAATACGATGACATCGTCAATGGCACCGAAGGCCAGTATCGCGTCCGCATCATGGACAACACCAAGGGCCAGGACACCACCTATCCCGGTGTCGAAGTCCTGCCCGACGGCACGATTGTGACCACCACCTACGGTCACTGGACCGAAGGCGAGCCTGCCTATGTCGTGAGTGTTCGTTTCAAACTGGAGGAACTCGATGCCAAACTCTCCAAGTAGCCGTCGCCGCTTTCTCGCCGGACTTCCCGCCATAGGACTCATCGCCGCGCATGCGGGCGACGAGCAGCCGCTGGAGCACATCATCTTTGGGTCGTGCCTCGACACGCATGACCATCCGATGCTCGATCGGACGCTCACGTTGCCGCGCGATCTGTTCATCTTCATGGGTGACAACATCTATGCCGACAAAGGCGGTGTGCCGATGATGCAGGAGAAGTATGCGCTGCTCAAAAACAGCCGCTTCTTCCAGCGACTGAAGAACAAGCCCGTCCTCGCCACGTGGGACGATCACGATTTCGGCCAGAACGACGGCGGCGTCGAATGCCCGGTCAAAAAGGAGGCGCAGGTCGAGTTTTGGAACTGGCTCGATGAACCGGCGGACTCGCCGCGCCGAAAGCAGGAGGGCGTCTATCATTCGCAGTCCTTCGGCCGGCCCGGAAAGCGAATGCAGATCATCCTGCTCGATACACGTTACTTTCGCAGCCCGATGAAGAAGGTGGCGAAGGACAAGGCCATGCTCGGCGGCACCTCGGTGCCCACCGATGATGAATCCACCACCATCCTCGGCACGGCGCAGTGGAGCTGGCTCGAAAAAGTGCTCCAAGAGCCCGCGGATCTGCGAATCGTCGTCTCCAGCATTCAATTTGCCCCCGAGGCACACGGCGGCGAGTGCTGGGCCAATTTCCCGCATGAGAAGCGCCGCATGTTGGCGCTGCTTAAAGGTCAGACAGCTCTCGTGGTGAGCGGCGACCGGCATTGGTGCGAGTTCTCACACGATGGCGTGTTCGACTTCACCTCGAGTTCGATGACGCAGAAGCATCCGCGCGGCACGCCCACGCCGAACAAGAACCGCTGCGTCCCGACGACTTATCACCTCCCGAACGTGGGACATCTGCACATCGACTGGAACGCAGGGGCGATCACGACAAAAATCATCGGAGAGGACGGAGAAGCGAAAATCGTGCAGCGAGTGCCGTTCACTGAACTGCAAGTTCGCTAGCGCATGCGCCTCATCCTCACATTCACGCTTCTCGTTACTCCCGGCATTTTTGCCGCGGAGAAGCGTCTCGAATTCAATCGCGATGTGCGCCCAATCCTCGCGGCGAAGTGCTATGCCTGTCATGGGCCGGACGAGGAGAAGCGCGAGGGCGATCTGCGGCTCGACATGCGAGACGCGCATCTGGATGCGAAGGAATTCAATCATCGCATCTCGACCACGGATCCAGACGATGTGATGCCGCCGCCGAAGTCCCCGAAGGGGCTGACGAAGGCTGAACGCGAACTGCTGCGTCGATGGGTCGCCGAAGGTGCCGAGTATCAGGATCACTGGGCCTTCCTGCCCATCCAGCATCCCTCGGTTCCTGCGCCGACGGGCAGGAACGCGATTGATGCGTTCGTGGCCGACAAGCTGCGCGAACATCGGCTTAAACCCGCGCCCGAAGCTGCACCGGCCGCACTCATCCGCCGCGTCTTCCTCGATCTCACGGGTTTGCCACCCACTGCATCCGACATGACGGTCCTGTCCGACTGGTCTGACGAAAAGTATGAGGCACTCGTCGATCGCCTGCTCGCCTCGCCGCAGTTTGGCGAACGCTGGGCGCGGCACTGGCTCGACGCGGCGCGCTACGCGGACAGCAACGGTTTCCTGGGCGACGGCCTGCGTCCGAATGCATGGCGCTATCGCGACTGGGTCATCGAGGCGATCAACCGCGACCTGCCATTCGATCAGTTCACCATCGAGCAGATCGCCGGTGATCTGCTGCCCGAAGCCACCCGCGAGCAGTTCATCGCCACTGGCTTTCATCGCAACGCGGCGCTGAACACCGAGGCGGGCGTGGACAAGGAGGAAGCGCGATATCAAAACCTTGTCGATCGCGTGAACACGACGGGACGCGTGTGGATGGGTCTCACCATCGGCTGCGCGCAATGCCACACGCACAAATACGATCCGATCACGATCCGCGATTACTACAGCTTCTACGCTTTCTTCGACAACACCGAGGATCGCGACGAGCCAAAGACGAAGGCGCAGGTGCTCGCCGAGGTGAGCAAGGACCGCCGCCAGACCTATGTGCATCTCGCCGGCGATTACACGCGTCACGGACCGGACGTGACGCCTGCCACGCTGTCGTCGTTGCCCGCGCAAAGTGGCCCCACCCGCCTCGATCTCGCGAGGTGGCTCGTCTCACCGCAGAATCCGCTCACCGCACGCGTCGCAGTGAATCACATATGGCTCCACCTCTTCGGCGCAGGCATCGTTAACACGCCCGACGACTTCGGAACCAGCGGTGATTCTCCTTCGCATCCGGCATTGCTCGACTGGCTGGCCACCGAGTTCATGCGCAACGGCTGGAGCCGCAAGCAGCTGATCAAGTTCATTGTGATGAGCCACACCTACCGCCAGTCCTCCGCGCATCGCGAAGACATCGTGCAATTCGACCCGCTGAACCGTCTGCTCGCACGCCAAAACCGCATCCGTCTCGATGCCGAAATCCTGCGCGATTCCGCACTCGCAGTCAGCGGTCTGCTCACACGCAGTGTCGGCGGCCCCAGCTTCCGTCCACCATTGCCGGAGGACATGTTCGACGTCGGGCGTTCAAAAGGCTGGCAGGCCAGCCCCGGCGCGGAGCGCTATCGCCGCGGCCTCTACATCATCACCCTGCGCAGTACGCTCTACCCGATGCTCACCACCTTCGACGCGCCCGATGCCGCCGACGCCTGCGTGCGTCGGGAGCGCAGCAACACGCCATTGCAGGCGCTCACGATGATGAACGAGGAGATGTTTGTCGAAGCCGCGCAGTCCCTCGCCCTTCGCGCCTTGCATGAAAGCAGCAGCGAAACATCCAAACGCCTGCAAACGCTCTTCCGTCTCGTTTTGAATCGCGATCCACGCGCCGAGGAGCTATCGCGACTGCTTGCCTTCCATGCGGAGCAGAAGGCACGCGTGCAAAGCGGCGGCCCGGAGGCGCTCAAGGTGTTGAACTTCGTCGAGAAATCGGTTCCACCTGCGGAAGCCGTCGAAGCCGCCACGCTCGTCGCCACGGCGCGGGTGCTCATGAATCTCGACGAGTTCATCAACCGCGAATAATCCGCGCCCAT
>NZ_JAGRPF010000218.1 GCF_020439865.1 Prosthecobacter sp. | reverse complement strand
TTTCCAACATGTGCGCCGAGGCAGGCATCCCGTGTTGGGGGCCGCGGAAGGAGATCGCGCAGCTTGAGGCGTCGAAGACCTTTGCGAAGAAGTTTTTGAAGCGGCACGGCATCCCGACGGCGGATTTCACGATCTGCACGAATGCTGCCGAGGCGAAAGCGGCACTGACGGAACTGCCCATCGTGCTGAAATTTGACGGACTGGCCGCCGGCAAGGGCGTGGCCGTTTGCACGTCGAAGGCCGAAGCGGAGCAGTTCGTCGAGGATGTGATGGAGAAGCGCTGCTTTGGCGCGGGCGATCTGCTCGTCGAGAAATGCCTCACCGGTCCCGAGATTTCCGTTTTCGCGTCGGTGTGTGACGAGTCGTATCAGATCCTCATGCCAGCGCGTGACTACAAGCGCATCCGCGACAACGACCAGGGACCGAACACCGGTGGCATGGGCGCGGTCGCATCGTTGGAACTCGCGGAACCGGCGTTGATGGAGCGCATCGAGCGCGAGATTGTACAGCCGACGGTGCATGGCATCTTGAAGGACGGCTTGAAGTATCGCGGCTTCCTGTATTTCGGACTCATGCTCACGCCCACCGGTCCGCAGGTGATCGAGTACAACTGCCGCTTCGGCGATCCGGAGGCCGAGGCCGTGCTGCCGATGTTGCGCGGGGATTTTGCGACGTATGCCTTTGAAGCAGCGAAGGGTAATTTGAAGCCCGATCTGATTCAATTCGCTCCCGGCTGGAGCATCTGCCTGATTTCAGCGAGCGCCGGTTATCCCGCGTCATCGCACAGCGGTGACGTGATCAGCGGCTTGGAAGCCGTGAGCGGTGCACGTGTGTATCATTGCGGAACGAAGAAGAACGCCGCCGGTCAGTTCGAAACGAACGGTGGTCGTGTGCTCGCAGTCGTGGCCCAGGGCGCAACGCGGGTTGAGGCCCGTGAGAAGGCTTACGCCGAGAGCACGAAGATCACGTTCGACGGCCTGCAGCGCCGCTCGGACATCGGGAAGATGCATTTTGAGTAGCATGTTCAGAGGGTGAGCGGGCTTCGAGAACGCCATTGACGTTCAGGGGGGGCTCCAGCATGCTTGGCCCGAAAGCGCGGGATGTTCGACGTTCCGGTTTTCCGTCGTCCGTAGCAGTTAAAACTCATGACCGAGGAAGATGAAGACGAACCACCGGCCCTTCTTTCTGATCCTCCTGCTGTCGATGTGCGGTGCGAGCGCACAGGCGGGCGCGGATTCGAAAGCGACCGATGGTGAGAAATCCGGTGTCACCAAAAGTGCGGGCTGGTATTTCATGGGTGACAAGGCCCGGCCCTTGGCTTCGCTTGAAGCTCTGCCCGCCAAGGTGCAGGAGAAGCTGCTGAAGCATCTCAAAGCCCGCCTGGGACAGGAGTTCTATCCGCTTCTCAAATTCAGTTCCGGCAGACTAGCGGATGCCGAGGAGATGCGACGCACGAATTCGGCTAAGGACGCCTCAGACTTCCGAATGTATGACGTTCAGTTCACCTGGAGCCTGCCGGATTCCGGCATCGAATCCTATGTGGCGCAGATCGGCTTGCGCGAGGACGGCTCGGTGTTTGAAGAGATCGATTTGCCGGCGTTTGCGACGAAGAAAGGGGCGCTTCCTCTGGTGCCGATGAAGAAGGCGAAGGAGGTGGCGAAGCAGCATGGGTTTGCCAAGACTCCTTTTGAAACCTCCATGAGCTACGACCGCCAGACCGGCTCTTTGCTCTGGCGTTTCAGCCGGCCGGTTGGTGAAAACGAATTTTTCGTTTTCGATCCCGCTCCGCGCACCGGAGGAATGCATTTCTACACTTTGGATATTTCGGCTCATGACGGCAGCGTCGTGCACCAGCACCTCTCGAGAGCGATCAACTAAAACATCAGGTCAAAACCGCGATACTATGAATGCGAAAACATCATCCACCCGTTGGACCATGCTGGTGTGCACCAGTGTCTGCCTCAGTTTCACGGCACGCGCCGAACTGCCGCCGTATGTGTACGCTGAGTGGCAGGCGAAGAGTCCTGAAGTGTTGACGATTCAGGCGCAGGAAGTCACGAACGACAGCGGCGCGATCACCGTTGGCGCCAAGGTCACCGCGGTCGAACGTTCCGCCTCCAGCCTGAAAGCAGGAGACATAATCCGCATCGGCTACCACTCGGTGAAGCAGACCAAGCCCGGCCCCAGTGAAGCGGCCATTCTTGAAAAGGGGAAAAGCTATCGCGCCTATCTGAGCAAAAACGAAACCGACGGCGACTATGGTCTGGCGGCGAAAGGCCACAGCTTTGCAGCGGCGCCCGTCGAGTTTCCGCAGTGGCACGGACAGTATGAGGGAGACGGGCAATTTTCGACTGAGCTGATCAAGACGCAGGTGGGGTGGGCCGGCTTCTGGGAGCGCATGCGGCGCCCGGCGCCCCAGGTGCTGGATGAGACGAAACAGATGGCGATCTACATCGGTGTGGGCGAGCGCCGCACGGGCGGATTCGTTCCGAAAGTCATCAACGCCACCGAGCAGGACGGAAAGCTGGTGATCGTCTACACGGAGGGAGCGCCTTCACCGGAGTCCTTCGTGACCCAGGTGATCACGCATCCGTGGGTCATCGCCATCGTGCCGAAGTCGGAGCTGAAGGTGGAGGTGAAGAAGCAGGAGTGACGAATGCTGAGAGCGTTAAAAACTCGTTCAATGGCATGCAATGATGCTCGGACATCGGGAAGATGCACTTTGAGTGAGGTGGCAGCGTCACCGTTTTGATTTCACATCCGCAGGAAACAAGTTGCCGTCGATCACCATCATCTGCGGCAGCAAGGTGAGCATATCAGCGGCGAGATCGAAACTGCGGATGTATTTGGGGACTTCCAGGCAATCAATAGCGTCAACAAGTTCGTAACCTTTCCCGCGGCGGCGAATTCGAAACGCGTTTGCTCCCCCCAGTGTGTTCAATTCATGCTCATAATATTCGGGCTCGGTCACATCGTCATCGGTCAGTTCCTCAAAGCGGCCAAGAAACTGCGCGTTTTGCGGAAAACACATCCAGGGCCAGCGTAACCAACGCCATGTCTTGGGTGAGAACAATGAAAGAGGCAGTTTTGCGTTCTGCGAAGCAACTGGGTAGATGCCAACTGCCTCGTGGATCACATAGAAGTAGGCGTAAACCGTCGGTTGGACTTCTACGGCATAAACTCCACCTCGGACGGCTTCGGTCACCCACTGAGGAATGCGTTTCGTGGCTCGTTTGAGTTTGGTCTTCATGGGGGACAAGATTCGATGCGTCGGAAGCCTATGATTGCATCTTCGCCAGTCGCTCATCGCTTTCCAAATGTCCGGCCCAGCCGAAGTGACAGCGGAATTCGTAGCAGTAGCGCATTTGCTCGAAGGGGCCGGTCCATTCGTGTTTGTTGGATGACACGGTGATGTCTGAAGGGGCAAAGCCGGTGATGGGAAGGCGTTTGAGAGTGAAGGCGTCGTTGAGGAGGCTGGTTTTCTTCCAGTTGAGGCCCATGAGCTGGGCGCTGACGCAATCGACGGCCACTGGATGCGTTCCGGCGATGATGACACCGCTTTCGACGGGATCGCAGGACATGGGGCCGTCGCCGTCGCCGCCGATGATGCCATCGACGATGGTCAGGTAGCGTAGCGGCTTTTCACGGCGTCTGCCGGTGCCGTCGAAGTAGAAGAAGCATTTGTGCAGATCAATGATCATGCGCCAGGCGGTGTTGTTGCCGTGCCAGTTGCCAGAGCGGACGACTTCCTTGGTGTCGCCGAAGATGACGCGGCCGAGTTTTTTGAGCGGGACGAAGAGCTTCGAGAGGAAAAAGCGACCAAAGAGGATTTTTTTGGCGTTGCGCATGAGCGAGCCTTCGAGGGCGCGTTTGGCGGTGGATTCGGCAAATTGGTCGCCGCCTTCCGCAGGGGTCCCTTCGGTGTGGCGTGGCAGCCAGTTGGTGCGCGGCGTGGTGCCGACGAGGTTCTTCAGCGCTACAGTGAGACCGACTTTTTTGTGCGTCTTAAGCTTTGGCACGTTGATGAGCACGTCTGCGTTCATCGGCGTGCGGCAGATGCGGTACTCGTGATGGGGATCGGTATGCTGGCGGTTCGTGGTGGCGAAGTCGTAGCTGGCGCCATAGAGCTTGCCGAGGCCGGGATGGCCGATGAACTCGCTGTCTTCATCGAGGTGAATGTCCACTGCGCCGGAGGGATCGCTGGAGAGCTGGCGCTTGGCGATGGTGACGCCGTCGTCGATCGTCCATTCCTCGCAGCGCATGTCGAAGAGCAGGAAGGCGATGCCGGGAAACTCCCGCGTGAGATCCGTGAGGAGGTCGTCGAGGCGATGCAGGCGGCGGATGGTGTCGAAGGATGAATCGCTTTGCGGCGCGTCGCAAAGCGTGACGGAGCCGCGGCCTTGCAGCTTTTGCGCAGCCCAGCGGGCGACTTCGCGAACGACAGCAGGATGTGTGATGATCGTGAGCCAGCCGTTTTCGTCCTCGGGCTTGCTGGCGTTGTGTTCTTTGACCCAGTTCGGTTTGATGACGACGCGGTCGCCCGGCTTGATGAAGTCAGCGGGCAGTTCAAGCGCGTTGATCGCGTCCAGGATCTGCTGGCGGAGGGCGGAGGTGTCGTCGTAGTCGGGCTTGCCGCTGAAGACGGAGACCTTGGGAGAGCCGAACGAGGAAGGGGAAAGCGTGTTCACGAGGTGGCGCTACTTAAGGGCGGCACGTTCCCTTTGCAACGCTGCGGCATCTGCCGAATCTCCGGCATGAAGAAAGCAGTGCGGATCATGCGCGTGATTTTGACTCTCGCCCTCGCGGCGGCGGTCATCGGCGTGCTCTGGCAGCGGCTCGGGCCGCGTCTGGAGGCTCTGCCAGATTCAGCGGTGAAACCGAAGCCGCTCGATCCAGCGTTCGTGCGCCTCACGCCGCGTGAAACGGCCACGCTGCCACTGGCGACGCGGTTTGACATGCCGTTGGGATCCGAGGACGGCGCGTTCACCTACAATGCCCGGCCGTTCCGCATTGAGCGGCATCTTGGCGATGATCTGAACGGCATCGGAGGAGAGAATTCCGATCTCGGTGATCCGGTGTATGCAGCCGGGGCCGGGCGTGTGGTGTATGCAGGAAACCCGGGGCCGGGCTGGGGCAAAATGATCCTTATCGCGCATCGACTGCCGGAGGGCGATGAACTGGGGCCGGTGGTGCAGACAATGTATGCGCATCTGGAGTCCTTTCAGGTGCGTGCCGGACAGGACGTGCAGCGCGGTGATCCGATCGGCACGGTGGGGACGGCGGACGGGGCCTTTCTGGCCCACCTGCATTTTGAGGTTCGCGTCGGGCCTTATGTCAATCCGGGGCAGGGATACGCGGACACGGCGCTGAACCGAGTCGCACCGGAGCAGTTCATCCGGGCGCACCGGGGAGCCGCTGCTGACCTTCTGAACCCGGCCCCACAAAAAGACTGAGATTCGTTCAAGAAAATGTGAAGGAAGCCCTTTCGAAGCCGTCATTCTTGTGAGTCTTTCTCATCCCATGCGTTGGATCTGTCTATTCTGCCTGCTGCCTCTGGTGTCATCACCGGCGCAGGCGCAGCCCGTGAAGGCGACGCGGTCGCAGATCACCTGTGAAGCGCTTTGTGCGGAGTTGTTTGCAGCGATCCGTGCGGAGCCTGAGAAAATGGAGATGCGGCTGGAGGAGGCGCTGGTCATTCACGAGTCTTGTGCCGCGGAGATTGTGACCGCCGCCATGGATGCGGTGAGTGCCGACCCGGCGAAGGTGAAAAAAATCGTGAACACGGCGAAGGAACTCGCGCCCGGACGCACGGCGAAGATCGCAGCTGCCGTGAAAAACTACTCCGCGCCTTCCAAGATCTCCGTGGAGGAGCAGGTCGAGGTGCGCCGGGCCGAGATTTCGGATGTGGCGACGGTGAAACTGCTCCCGGGAGAGGAGGTGCGTCGTGCGGAAGTTCCGAATGAACCCGACAACGTGCCCATTGTCGAGATCCGACGCGCCGAGCCTGCGGTTCCCGTCGCGTCCGCCGTGCAGGTGCCTGCGGCCACGATTCAGCTTTTGGATGTGCCCAAGGCGAAGCTTCTGAAAACGACACGCTGAGGCTTATTAGGGAATCTCGTTCAGCGTGTAATAGCCGACCTTGTGCAGCAGCGGCAGGCCTTCGGCGCTTTTCACACCATCAAGGTGAAGCTCATGGACATGTCCTTTGGTGAGCGGTGAGATTGTGAGACGTGCGGATTTGCCGTCTTCGGCCACTTTGACGGCCGTGATCTTGGGAATGATCTCGTCGATCTCATCGCCGCCATACTGCTCGCGATAGGCATAGGTGAACTCGCGCATGCTGTAGTTTTTCAAATCGCTCGCGGAAGCAGGATCAACGGGCTGGGTGAAGGTGACTTCAAAACCGTCGGGCTTCGCGTGCATCTCGTGCACTTCGAACGGTGTTTTGCCAGTCCATTCGCACTTTTCAAAGCAGAACGGTTTGCCACCACGCGCACCCCATCCACGATCGCTGCCACCGACGAAGACGCGGCCTTCCTCATCCATTCGTCCGCCGATGATGCCGCTGGCGAAGCCGCTGCGAAAAGGGAAGACGACACCCTGCTTGATGCCGTTGACGGTTTCGAGGTAGACGCGACTCAGATTGCTGTGGGACTGGTCGGCGATGAAGAGCTGCTTTGCGAACGGACCGAACTTGCCGTCGCTGAGGTCGCAGATGATGGCGGAGGCCGAATTGCCGATCTTGCCATGCACGAGGTAAACGGCAGGCGGGATGAGCTGCTTGATGCGCCCGCGCTCCATCACCATGCGATCGGGATCGCCACCGGGACGAGAGTCTTTGCGTCCGCGTTCACCCTGAAACGCCTCGGGGATGGGATCAATCGGGCGTGGTCCCATGTTTGGCGCGAGGTCGTACCAGACATTGCCACCGGGATGACCTTGGAAGGTGCCGGGAACAAGATGCTGAAGCGTGCAGGCGCCGTGCCACGGCCCTTGATTGTCGCAGTAGTAAACCTCGCCATCGGCATCGAAGCCGATGCCGCCCGGACTGCGGATGCCGGAGCATGTGGGGACCATGGTGCCGTCTGGCTTGATGCGCAGCGCCCAGCCGCGGAAGGGAACCTGGCTGCTGAAGGAACCTGTGAGGCAGAGCGTGACCCAGAGGTCGCCGGCTTTGTCGAAGCGTGATCCGATGGCGTATTCGTGGTAGTCGCCGGAGACGCCCCAGCTGTCGTTCACGTTTTCAAAGACATCCGCGCGGCCGTCGCCGTCCACGTCTTTCAATCGCGTGATTTCATAGCGCGTGGTGGCGTAGAGGTTTTTGTCTTTCGGATTGTAGGCGATGCCGAGCACCTCATGCAGGCCGGAGGCGAAGAGCTTGTAGCTCACGTTGGAGGGATCGCTGCTGCCGGCGCCGCTGACGACCCAGATCTCGCCGCGGCGTGTGCCGAGCGCGAGTTTGCCATCGGGCATGAGATCGATGGAGCCGACTTCGAGTGCGGTTTCCTTGGGCGTGTCGAAGGTGGTGGTCTTATAGTAGTCAGCTTCAACCGGATCGGCGGCGGCAAGCGGTGCGCAGAGGGCGAGGAACAGGGAAAGGCGTTTCATGACGGCAAATAGCGGAGGTTTTACTGGGCCCACTGGTAGGTGATGGTCATCGTGCCGGCCTTGGCAGGGATGACGAGATTCTGGCCGGCGATCTGCGCGCCAGCGGCCTTGATACGGAAGGGTTTTGGGCCTTTGAGAACAAAGGCTCCATCCTTGGCTTCATAGCTGCCGATCCCAATGCGGAACCACGCGTGCTCGGGCATCGTGCCTGTGACCTTGACGGTGCGGATGATGGTGGGGCTGCCATCCGGCTTGTTGCCGTCGCCTTCCGTGGTGAATGTCTCTTCGACTTCCGCATCGTGCCATGTGTAACGGAAGGTCGGGAAGCGTTTGGCATCCAAGCTGTAGCCCTTCCAGGCGAAGCCTTCGTAGCGGATGCCTTTTTCCCACTTCGGCCAAGCGGCGTCGGGTTTGTCGGTGACGAAGAAGGCCGGTGTGACTTCACCCGTGGGCTGAATCACGTCGTAGCCGAGCGGGGGCTGATGGCCGCCGCCGCGTGAGTTCCAGTGGCGTGACGCATCAATGAACGCACCACGCCAGACAAGGGCGAGATTCATGCTCTCGGCGCTCCAGGCGATGTTAATGCCACCTGGGTAGCCGATTCCGATGCCACGATTGCCAGCACCTTGAATGAAGTTGCGATAAATGACGGGCTCGTCTTTGACGATGAGCGGTATTGGATCGAACTCCTGCTTCTTCTTCGCGCCGCCCTTCCAGTTCGGGTGCAGCCACTTCGACAGAGGGGTGATCTGAAAATCGGCGCCCTTCCACGCCGCATACAGCTCGATGTGACCCGCGGCCTGGAAGTACTCGAGGCGGAATTCGTGCTCGCCTTTTTCCAAGGGGAGCCCTTTCTCACGGATGTTGCTGGCGGGATGAATGCCGTCGTCGTTTACGATTTCCTGCCCATCGATGAGAATGCGTGCGCCGTCGTCACTCGCGAGGAAGAAGCGATACGATCCCTTCTTCGGTGCGATCAGCTTGCCGGTGAAGACGACACCGAATTCGTTTTTGTAATCGTCGAGTTTCACCTGCACCAGGTTGTCTTCGACCTTGCCTTCGCGATGCGGTTTGAGCTTCGAGAAATCGGGGAGCCGCTTCCAGTTGCCGAGATAGAGGGCGAACTTCAGGTTGTGGAGGATGTCACCTGCCGGAGCGACTTTCATCTCGCCGCGCATTGTGAGCGCGTGGCCGGGAAACGTGCAGACATAAGGATAGGTGCCTGCCTTCTCAGGGGCGGTGAAGTTGAGCTCCTCCTTCTCATGCGGATTGAGCATCTTTGAGTGCGCCCAGATGCGAGGATCATCGGGCAGCCAGTTGCGTTTCAGTGCCTCTTCAGGCTTTTCCATCTGCTTCATCGCCATCGCGGCGGTGTCGGTGCCGGGCTGGCAGAAGACGAGGTTGTGCGGGAGGTCGTCGCCGTTTTCGAAGAGGATCTTCACCGGTTGGCCGGGCTGCACCAGCAGCTCCGTGGTGTCGTATTTCATCTGCGCCGTCATCGTCTTGATGGTGAAAGCGGCGGGGTCGACGGCCCGGGCGGCGGCGGTGGCGACAATGAGGACAAAAAGTGAACGAATCATGTGGGGCGCGTTTAAACGATGCCCGGGGACGCCGCCTTGCGAAAAGGCCACGTCCGCACGTGGAGTTTTGCACTGCTCACACTTTGAGCTTTGCGCGGACGCTGGAATTTGATTATCATGCTCCCATGCACACCTGGCATCTGCTCAAAGCCTCGGACAAAGAAGTTTACGAAGCGAAAAGTCTGGAAACCCTGCGTGGCTGGGCTGCGGATGCGAAGATCTCCCCGCTCGACAAGATCTCCAGCGACAATCGCATGAGCTGGCAGCGGGCCCCGATGATTCCAGAACTGCAGATGGATCTGCTGGTGCAGATGCCGGACAACTACCTCTATGGGCCGACAAACGTTGCGACGATTCAAGAGTTTCTGGCCACCGGCGAGATCGACGAGAACGTCACGATCATCAACTGTCTCGACAACAAGGAGGCAAGGCTTGCGGATCTCTCATGGTTCCAGGCCAGTCCGCATCACATCCGCAGCGCGGCCACGACTTTTGTGGGCACGGGCAGGAACGATGAGAAAATCGGCGGGGGAGACGTCATGCAGCAGTCACGCATTGCCACGCTGGAAAAGCAGGTGATGGAACTGCAGCGGGTGGTGGACGAGTGGCAGCAGGCCTACAAGGTGCTGCATCAGCAGTTCGTCGAAGAGACGGGCCGCGAGCCGATGTGATCGTCCGCGGACAGGATCAGGATTCGTCCGTTTTGTCATCGTCCTTCAAACCAGGCAGTTCCCTGGCCTTGTCGGCATAGCGGTCAAAGCGGTTCGAAAGGATCAGCAGAGTGGGCGCCCACAGGCCGATGAAGATGCCAAAACGTTCCGCATGGGCTTCCTGCTCCGGCGAGTCGCCGTTGAAGAACCACCAGCTCCAGATGGAGAGGACGATGGAGAGCATGCCCGCCTGAAAACAGATCGTGCTGAGAGTGCGGCAGATGGAAGGATTCATGCATCAAGACTGCCATGCTCCCCCGCCTCCGGGCAAGCATTCACTTTCTCCAGCACAAAGATCGCGGATCAATTCGCAGTCTCAGGCGCGTGGTGAGTGCGCTTGAGAGATGATGCGGCTGGGGCATAGTGTGCCCCGATGATCCTCCCCGCTGACATCCGCTGCGCCACTTCACCCGTGGCTCCGAGACCGCGGGTAGCTCCGCACCGGCCGCGTGAGCAGCCTCAGACTGCGCCGCCCGCGTTGGAGCCGCCGTGGCATGTCATCCTGCTGGATGACGAGGTTCACTCGTTCGAATATGTGATCGATATGCTGAACACGATCTTTGGCCACCCGCGGGAGCTCGGCAAACGCATGGCGGATGAGGTGAATGACCGGGGGCGTGTGATTGTGGCGACTGTGCACAAGGAGCTGGCCGAACTGCGGCAGCAGCAGATCGAAGAGTACGGTCCTGATCCACGCGTGCCGGAGTGCAAGGTCTCCATGCGGGCCACGATCGAGTGCGCGGAATGAGCGGAGGGTTCAGCTTTGACCGCGCGGTTCGGGAATGCCACGAAGGATCAGGATGGAAACGAGCGACATCACTGCCGCGAGGCCTGCGACGAGGTAAAACGAACCGCTCATCGCGTAGATGGCACCGCCCAGGCTCGTTGCCAGCATGAGAGACCACACATTGCAGAATCCCAAGATGGCCTGAAGCGTGGAACGGCGCTCCGGCGGGCAGAGCTCGGCGGTGAGCGTCAGATCGCCCACGCGGTCCAGGAACAGTCCGAATCCGAGAACGAAGTAGGCCGCGGTGAAGCCACTGAAGGATTGAGTGAGGCACACCCAGACGCACATCGTCACACAGACGATGCGTGAGAGGATGATCAGCACCTTGCCCCCGCTGTGATAGCCCAGCCACGCCGCGAGCATGCTGCCGAGGATCGTACCGATGTTCTGGAACGAAACAAAATGCCCTTCGTCCGCCTCCGGTCTGCCGGTGGTGTGCAGTGCGTGCAGGGTGAGGAACGAAACGACCATCAGGTAGCCCATCCCGGTGAACCTCGCGGCAATAAGCCTTAGAAGCTGAGGCTGCGAGCCCAGCAGACCGGGCAGGCTGCGCAAATAACTCCAGTAGCTGCCCGTGTGCGGATGGTAATGATGGGCCGCCGGCAGTTCACGCATGAACGACTGCGAGAGCCATGACAGGAATAGAAAGCCGAACGTGATCAGATGAAGCACGGCGTAGCCGCGCTGTCCGGGCGCATGAGTCAGCACGGTGTGGATCACCGCTCCCGCCACCATCCCAATGCAGGCCTGGGTGATGTAACGTGCGGCCCAGCCGGCGGCGCGGATGCGCTCCGGCACCATGCGTGTGACCATCTCCATCCAGGCCACCACACCCACGCCGCCGATGAGGCCGGAAACGACGGGTGTCAGCACCACCAACGGCAGCAGCCATGGACCGGCATCCTGCCAGAACCACAGCAGCAGGCCGGTGATGAGATAGGGGAGCCGTTGCAGCAGCCCAAAACTCATCACCCATGGTTTGAACCGGGTCATTTTCTCCACCAGCGGAGACACAAACAGACCGGCCACAGCAAAGGCCGCCGGGAGGATGGCGGGCATGATTGCGATCACGCCGGAGCGCCCGCCGAGCTGTTCCACCATTTTCGGCATCACAGTCTCCGGCTGGAGAAAGGCTGCTCCGCCCATGTAAAGTCCGCCCTCGAGACAATGGCAGAGAAAGTTCCGCCGCACGACCTGCGGGTGATGCGGGTGATGTGAAGATGCGGCGGAATGAAGCATCGCGGAAGACTCTGATCGTGGCGCAGGGCGGCGCAAAGGAAAGCAAATCGTCCGCCAACCCTTTCAGGATCTGCTTACTCAGCCCGGCAAAAAGCCAAGCTGCCCCCTTGCATCGTGTTCAGGCTGCTGGTTCAATGACATCGAACCTCAACCACGACGCGCGTCATGACACTCAATCCCAAACTTACCAAGCTGCTCAACGAGCAGATCAACAACGAAATGTCCTCCAGCTACGTCTACCTCGCCATGGCCGCGTGGTTCGAGCAGACACCGTATTCCGGCTTCGCGCAGTGGATGTTCACCCAGAGCCGCGAGGAGACCATGCACGCGCTGAAGTTCTACCAGTACCTCGTCGACCGCGACGCCAAGGTCGAGCTTCAGCCCATCGCCAAGCCGAAGGCGGATTTCAAATCGCCCATCGATGTGTTCCAGCACAGCTTGAAGCAGGAGCAAAAGGTGACACAGCAGATCAACGATCTCTTCGAGGTGGCTGAGCAAGTCAAAGATCACGCTTCCAAAAACCTGCTGCTCTGGTTCCTCAACGAGCAGATGGAGGAGGAGAAAACCGTGGGTGACATGCTCGAGCGCCTCAAGCTTGCCGGCAACGATGCCGCGAGCCTTCTCGTTCTCGACCGTGAGGCGGGCAGCCGTCCAGGTACGGGCGGTGGCGGGAGCTCGTCTGCTTCGCCGGGGGCCTGAGCCTGATGGTTCCCGCAATGGGGCGAGTTGGAATCAAGGCACGAGCATCACATTCCACGGCCACAGGGGCGTGTAGGTGGTGGATTCGATCCAGCCGCGAACGGGATCGGTACCGCTGGGGATTTCGACGTAGCTCCAGGCGCCGCGTTTTTCGAGCAGGCGGATCTGGCTGCCTGCGGGAATGTCGATGACACTGCCAGACGTCAGCGTGGCGGCGGTGAAGGCGCTGACGCCGCGTGTGGTGACGACCATGATGTCTTTCACCCGGTCACCGGGCGGGGGCCGGACGGCGGCAAAGGTTGCCGAAGGAATGAACACGACGAGTCCGATGATGGTGAGCATCAGCGCACAGGCTCCGCCCGGGGATTTGCGCCCTGAGGTGAGAATGCAGCGCAGGAGGGCGAGCAGGATCAGCCAAACACCGGCGGAAGCGGCGATGACCCAGGTGTTCTTGTTGAGCAGCAGGCTCCATTCGATCAATGGCGAGTCTTCGGCAAAGCGGAAGAAGCGCAGCTTCTCATCGAGGTGTCGCAGATTCTGCCGCACTTCGGGATTCAGCGGTTCCAGCAGTTGCGCGCGCTGATACCACAGCGCCGCGCGGCCAAAATCTTCCTGCCGGTAACGGGCGTTGGCGATGAGCGAGAACACTGCGCTGCTCAAGGCGGGCGGCTGTT
Organism: Prosthecobacter sp.; assembly: GCF_020439865.1. Classification (GTDB taxonomy): domain Bacteria; phylum Verrucomicrobiota; class Verrucomicrobiia; order Verrucomicrobiales; family Verrucomicrobiaceae; genus Prosthecobacter. The sequence goes on along the minus strand of NZ_JAGRPF010000218.1, from coordinate 28,310 downwards.
GTTTTGTGAGCGACTCGCCGAGGTATTGAGCGGTGGTGAATTTGCCCTTCTCGAGAGCCTCGCGTGCCTGACGATAGACTTCGTCGGGTGATTCATCGGCGGCGCTGAGCGAGAGGGTGGCAAAAGCGGTGACAAAAAGAACGGCGCGCTTCAGCAGTGGCGCAAGGGTAGAGAGAATGCGGCTGCGTTCGCCGGAACCGAGCACCTGATCGGGCGTGGGGGCGGCGGTAAAGCTTTGGGTTTCGTAGCGGTGGATGATCTCCTTCAAATCGTCGTCCTGCACGGCGCCCGGCTGGCTGCGGTGAATGAAGTGTGCTGCACGCTGCAGGAAGCCACGATCATCGAGGCCGCTCTCTTCCAGCCCGTGCCACAACTGCTGGAGTTCGCCGCGAAGACCGCCGGTGGTCTCCTCGCGGTAACGACGAAACCAGGAGAAGAGCGCGGCGAGGATCACGAGTGCCGCAGGGATGGACTGAATGGCCCAGAAGCGTGCGCTCGTGGTGAGCGGCGGGCTCACGGTGGCGGTGTTCAGCCAGCTGGCCTTTTCAGGAACATTCATGAGGATGTCGCTGATCTGAGGCTTCGGCTGTTGAACGGCGGGCGGCTTCGGCGCTTCGGTTCCACCGCTTCCTTCCGCGCCGGACGCAGCGGCGATCACAGTGCCGGGTTTGATGTGCAGCGGAATCGGCGTAGTGCGGGCGGTGACGTATTTCTTCTCCGAAGGGCTGAAGAAGCTCAGTTCAAACGGTGGCAGCTCGGCATGAACCTTCTCCGGCACAAAGACCATCGAATAGCCGATGCTGCGGTGGGCCGTTGGCGTGAGGTTGGGATCGACCGGACCATCCACATTGTAGCGGCGCGGTGGGTAGGACTTCCAGCCGTCGGGCGGCATGAGGCTTGGCGGATTGAGCGCATCAAAGTTGCCCGAACCGTCGATGGTGATGTCCACGGCCAGAGGGTCGCCGACGGCCAGTTCGTTGGGGCTGGCGGTGGCGGTGATTTTAAAATCGCCGACGGCGCCGCTGAAGTGAGCGGGTTTGCCCTCGGTGGGAAGCGGCAGCACCTTGACCTTCACCTCCTGGCTTTTGACCACCTGCTTGCGGGTTTCCGTACCGCCCATGATCATGCCAAACGGCAGGCCACGGCGCATCTGGCGCTGCGCGTTTTCGTCATACACCTCGAACAACAGCTCGCAGGTGGCGGGCCCCACTTTCAAATCGCCCGCATGCAGGGCGGAGAGCATGCTGCGATAGGTGACGACGATGTAGTCGATGTCATTGATGCGCTCGTTCGCCTGGTCTGCCTGCTGCGGAAAGCGGGCGATGGCGAAATCGTTCTTTTCGACCTCGATGAGACCCACCCGGCGCAGCATGACGCTGCGGGGCACAAACAGCCTGGCGCTGATGGGCACCACCTCGCCCTGATAGACTTCAGTCTTGCCGACTTCGATCTGAAAAAGGGGCATGTTGGCGTCTTCGGGCGTGCCAGGCGGTGCGGCGTTCGCGGGAGATTCGGAGACGATGAGGCGGACCTCGTTTGTTTTTAAAACCTCCCCGTTCACGAGTACTTCCTGTGGAGGAATGACAAACTCACCCGGCTCCGTGCCGGCAACACCCCAGGCAAGCTGCGTGGAGAATACCTGCTGTGTGCCTCGAATCTCGATGTTCTGCGAGCTGGACAGGCCGGAAGTCATGCCGACCTGCACCGGCAGGCGCAGCTGGGGCACACTTTGCACCGTGCCATTCTGCACGGTGATGACATAGCTGACCACCTCGCCTGTGTGCGCGTGATCAGGCTGGAGGTAGGCGCGGACGGTGGCGGCGTTGGTGAAGCCAGTGACGAGGAAGAAAAGCAACAGCAGGAAGGAATGAGGAATGAAGCTCCAAAGCGGAATGCTGGAATGACATTCCTTGGCTGCCGGGAAGGCTTTCGCCGGTGGGAGTGGGAGTTTGAAGGTCATTCGGGCTTGTCTCGTCGTTCGGGTTTCGTCATTGCCGCGGCACGCGGCTCACCAGTCCTTCTTGTTCACGGGCGGGGTGTGATAGCGATTGGTCAGCGGCGCTGTGATTTCGTCCATGTACTGGCGGATGATGCCTTCGGCCTCACCCGGGGTGTAGCCGGTGCGCGGGTTGCGCTGGTCGGAGGGATCGCCCTTGGCCATTTTCTTCTCCTCCTCGCCGCCTTCGCCCTCGCCGGGCTTCTGACCCTGGCTGCCCTTTTGGCCTTCCTTGTCTCCGTCAGCTGCTTGCAGACGGCCTTTCGGGAGTTCTTTGGCGTCTTTTCCGCCGATGCCGTCGTCCGCCTCCTTCTTTTCCCCTTTGCCATCCTTGGGTTCTTTGGGGTCGCCCTGACCATTGGGGTCGCTGCCCTCCTGGCCGGCGTTTCCTTCGTCATCTCCTTCACCTTCCTCGCCTTTTTGTCCTTTTTGACCCTTCTGACCTTTTTGGCCCTGTTGTCCCTGCTGCTGTTGTTCCTCCATCTGCTTCATCGCCTGGCGCAGTTGATCAAGCATCTTGGCCACGTGATCGCGGTTTTCTTTGACGTCTTTGTTGTCGGGCTCGAGTTCGAGAGCTGCATCAAGGTGGTGCAGTGCGTCTGTCCAGCGCTGGATGGTGATCTTCGGCTGCTGCTGCAGACCACGGGCGCCCTGATCATAAAGCGTGTGGCCGATGCCGCGGTGTGCTCGCGCGCGCAGGGGCTTGTCCTGCGTGTGCAATACTTCGCTGAAGTTCTTCACACTGCCATCGTAGTTGGTGAGCTCATGCTCGGTGGTGGCGAGGCCGTAGAGCAGTTCCTGGCGTGCCGCCGTGTCGTACCCTTTCTGATCCAGCAGTTTCTCGTAGAGATCACGAGCACGTTCGAGACTATGATTCGCGAGAGCTTCACGAGCCTCATCCGGAGTCGGACCCTTGTGCGTGAAGATGGAGGCGAACATCTCGTGCACACTGGCGGCCTCGGCGGAGGGCGGAGGAGCAAAGGCGGCGGCGGCCAGCGCCAGCATGACCGGGCGGGCGGCAGGGCGGGGCAGGGCGCTGAGGATCCAAGCGAGCATGAGCAGGATTATACCCAGACCAAGGGGCCAGGCAAAGCGCTCAATCGGACGCGAAGTCTGGCGGTTGGCGGACTGCTGCTCGGTCAGCCGGTCGAGCACGGGCTGGATGGTGTTGCGGTTGAGCGGCTGCACGCCCAATTTGAGGAAACGTCCGCCAGTGGCGGCGGCGAGTTGCTGAAGCACGGCGCTTTGAAGCTGCGAACGCACCACGTTGCCTGCCTCGTCTCGAATATAGTCGCCCTCGACTTCGGGATTCGGGATGAGCGTGCCGCCTTCGGTGCCGACACCAACCGTGACGACGATGACACCCGCAGCCGTGAGACGCTGGATGTAGGGGACGAGGTTGGCGTCCGCATCTCCGCCGTCGCTGAAAATGACGAGCGCGTAATTGCTCTTCGGCAGGGTCTTGATGGCACGGAGAGTAACATCCAGAAGATCGGTCAGATTGCTGCCGCCCCACTCGATGATCGTATGATCAAAGGCAAGCAGGGACTCGATGATGGCGTCGTGATCGGTGGTGAGCGGGGCCTGCAGGTAGGCGCGTCCGGCAAAGGCCAGCAGGCCGACGCGTTCCCCCGTGAGTTCCATGACCAGATCATGCGCCGCGAGACGGGCGCGGGTCAGGCGGTCGGGCTGCACGTCTCGTGCGAGCATGGAACGCGAGGTGTCGATGGCGATGAAGACATTGCGGCCCTTGTCCGGGATCTCGAGCTTTTCCTCCCCCCAGCGAGGCTGGGCGACGGCAAGGATGATGCATGCCATGGCCAGCGCGTAGAGCGTGTAAACCAACCACGAATTCCAACGGGAACGACCAATCACGAGCGCCGGGCGAAGCCGTGCTGCAGTGAACAGCCGTTCAGCCTGCGAGCCGTGCGCATCCACCCACAGCTTCAATCCCACAAGCGCGGGAATGATCAGCAGGAACCAGAGCAGATGGGCGTGGGCAAAGGTCATGTCATTCTCAGGTGGCGACCGGTTCGGGGGCCGAATGCAGAACGGTCAGCGAAAGCAGCAGGGCGAGAAACAGCGCAATGGCGGAGACCGCCAGCGGCCAGGGGAAGAGTTCATGGGTCTCGATGATCTTGCGTCGTTCGATCTTCGTTTTCTCGAGCTTGTCGATCGTAGCAAATACATCGCTGAGTGAGTTGAGGTTCTGCGCCATGTAGAACTGTCCACTGCCGATGGAGGCGACTTCCTTGAGCGTCCCTTCATCAAACAACTGCTGCCCGACCGGGGTGAACGTGCCGCGTTTCGGATCAGGGATGCTGTGAACGCCCGGCGTGCCGATGGCGATGGTGTAGATCTTGATTCCGAGCGTCGCGGCCAGTTTTGCGGCGTCCTGCGGGCTCAGGCGGCCGGAGTTGTTGGCGCCGTCGGTGAGCAGCACGATCACCTTGCTGGGCGACTTCTCGCGGCGCATTCGATTGGCGGCGGAGGCAATGCCCGAGCCGATGGCGGTGCCGTCTCCAACGCGCTGAGTTTGCACGCGGTCGAGGTTGTTGATGAGCCAGTCGCGATCGAGCGTGAGCGGGCAGGGCAGGTAGGTTTCACCTGCAAAGGCCACGATGCCGATCTTGTCGCTGCGACGTCCCTTGATGAAGTCCGCCATCACACGCTTGGCTGCGGTGAGACGGTTCACGGGCTGACCACCAATGTAGAAATCTTCGATCAGCATCGACAGGGACACGTCCACGGTGAGCATGATCGCGATGCCATCGGCTTTCTCTTCGTCGAACGACAGCACCTTCTGCGGACGCGACAGCGCTGCGATGCCAAAGGTGAGGCTCGTCAGGATCAGGCCAAAGATGAAGCCGCCCAGGCCGCTGCGTGCGGGTCTTCCCAGATCCCGCAGCAATGAAGCAGTGGGGAACTTGATGGCCGCACGCCGACCGCGTGCACCGCGCAGCATCGCGAGGAGCGGCACCAGCGGCACCAGCAACAGCCACAACGGATGCAGGAATTGAAAATTGGGAATGCCGGGAATCGTCATGGCTTTTCCTCCTGCATGCGCGCCAGCGCCTGGTCGATCAGCATGGTCGATTCCTCCTGCGTTCGCGGAGCCGGCATGAACGAAATGTCGTCACAGAGATGGGCGACAGGCTCAAACCGCTCACGCCAGACGCCCTGCGCGCGTGGAATGGGCACGCCGGGCAGCCGTTCCGCTGTTCCGTTGAAGATTTCACGCGTGGTGCGCGCAGGGGCCGGCACCGCGTAGCGCTCCTGGAGATAGCGGCGCAGAATCTGCGAGACCCGGTGGCTCATGTCGTGCGGCGGAATGGATTCGATTCGCGTACGCAGATCGCTCAGGGCACGAAACGCGGCGCTCCAAGGCTGACGCAGCGGCGGCGAAGGTGCGTGCTTTGGACGAGTCAGGAGCACGACGATGAGCAGGATCAGAAGCAGGACAATCAGAGCGATCGCCCACGGGATCCACCACGGCGGAGGAAGCTCCACATTGTCCGGAGGCGGAAGCTCGGGGTGCGGCAGCGGAGGCGGTCCAGAAAACTGCGCCAGCAGCATACTGGTGATGAGCCACGTGGCGTTCATCAGCGCTTCCTCCTTCTGCGCGTGCGGAAATAGGCCTTCAAGGCCGGCACGTAGTCTTCATCAGTGCGCACCGTGATGCGTTCCACTCCGCAGCGTCGCAGCAGATGCGTGAGCGCATTCTGCCGTTCGGCCATCCGTTGGGCGTACTGATTCCGCACCTGTGGATTGGAGGTGTTGACGATGAATTGTTCTCCTGTCTCAGGATCCTCAAGGCAGACGCGGCCTGCATCCGGCAGGATGACCTCCCGCGGGTCCATGATCTGCGCCACCACCACGTCATGTTTCGCCGCGACGGAGCGCAGGCTTTTTTCCCAGTCGTGATCGGGTGTGATGAAATCCGAAACGACAATCACCAGCGCGCGATGGGCGATGCGTTCGAGGGCAAGGTCGAGCGCGGGCTTGATGTTCGTGCCTTGCCGCTTCGGTTCGTTGTTCAAAATGTCGCGCAATATGCGCAGGGCATGAGGTGCGCCTTTGCGTGCCGGGAGGTACTGCTCGATGGCGTCGGAGAAAAGAGTGAGGCCCACCTTGTCCTGATTCTGCACGGCGCTGAAGGCGAATACGGCGGCGATCTCCGCCGCACGCTCGCGTTTCGAGTCTTCCTGGCTGCCGTAGTCTCCGGAGCCGCTGACATCGACGCACAGCATGACCGTCAGCTCGCGTTCCTCGACGTACTTGCGCACAAAGGGATCGTTCATGCGCGCGGTGACGTTCCAGTCGATGAAACGCACATCGTCACCGGGCTGGTATTCGCGGAAGTCGTCGAACTCGATGCCCTGGCCTTTGAACCGTGAATGGTACTGCCCGCCGAGCATCTCCTTCACCATGCCACGCGTGAGCAGTTCGATGCGGCGCACGCGCTTGAGGATGCGCGTGAGTCTGGCGTCGTTGTCGTTCTGCGCAGTTTCCCGGTTCACGGTGTGGGCGGATTAAGGCACCGGCAGTTTGTCGAGCAGTGTTCTGACCACGTCATCCGTGGTCACGCCTTCCGCTTCGGCTTCGTATGAAAGCAGGATGCGGTGGCGCAGGATGTCGGGGGCGAGATCCTTGATGTCCTGTGGGATGACGTAGTTGCGACCGTTGAGGAAGGCCAGGGCCTTGGCTGCCAGGGCGAGATTGATCGTGCCACGAGGCGATGCACCGCAGCGGATCAGCAGCTTCAGGTGAGGCGCCAGTGCTTCGGGATGACGCGTGGCGTGGATGAGGGCGACGATGTAGTCGCGGATCTTCTCGTCCATGAAGAGATTGTTCACCACCACGCGGCTGGCACTGATGGCGCTGACATCGGTGACCTGCGTGACATCCAGCTTGGGAGCGGATGTGGCCATGGCATCGAGCACCTGGCGCTCCTCGACGGGTGTCGGGTAGGTGACACGTACTTTGAGCAGAAAGCGGTCGAGCTGCGCTTCCGGCAGCGTGTAAGTTCCTTCCTGATCGATCGGGTTCTGTGTGGCCAGCACCATGAAGGGATCAGGCAGTTTGTGGGTGTTCTCGCCGATGGTGACCTGCCGCTCCTGCATCGCTTCGAGCAGGGCGCTTTGCACTTTGGCGGGCGCACGGTTGATTTCGTCTGCCAGCACCAGATTGGCGAAGATCGGGCCGAGGCGAGGAGTAAACGTGCCGTCCTTCGGATGATACACCATGGTGCCGATGACATCCGCAGGGAGGAGGTCCGGTGTGAACTGAATGCGTTGGAACTTCGCCTTCAAGGTCCCTGAGAGGGTGCGCACGGCGAGCGTTTTGGCGATGCCCGGCACCCCTTCGAGCAGGACGTGGCCGTTGGTAAGCAGGGCTACCAGCAGGCGGTCCACAAGCGCCGTCTGTCCAACGAGCACGCGGGCGATTTCGGTTCGGAGCGGAGCCACCCAGGAGGAGGCTTTGACGATGGCTTCCTGATCAGGAACGGCAGGGGGGGCTTCGGTGGCAGGCATGTGGTTAAGCGGTACAGGTCAACGGGGGCGTTACCCACGTCAACCTTCAAGGATCAACGTATTAACGCCGGCCGTGCCTGTTTATGTTGCTGGAATTGTCGGAGGTTTCGGCTTTGATGATGCGGATGACCCTCCAGGAACTCCGTGAGCAAGTATGTGAAGCCAATCGCGCCCTTGAACCCAGCGGCCTCGTGCGCCTGACTTGGGGAAATGTCAGCGGCATCGACCGTGCTTCCGGTCTCTGGGGCATCAAGCCGAGCGGTGTCGATTATGCGGTTCTCAAGCCGGACGACATCGTGATCCTCGACCTCGACGGCAAAGTGGTCGAAGGCAGCCTGCGACCCTCGTCTGACACCAAGACGCACCTCGTCCTTTATCGCGAATTTCCTGAAATCGGCGGCATCACCCACACGCACAGCCTGCACGCCACGATGTTCTCGCAGGCCGGCCGCGAGCTGCCCTGCTACGGCACCACGCATGCCGATCACTTCCATGGCACCGTGCCCATCGTGCGTGCGCTCACCCCTGAGGAAGTGACGCAGGACTATGAACATTTTACGGGTGTCGCCATCGTCGAGCGCTTACGGGAATTAAACCTTAGCCCGCTTGAGATGCCCGCGGTGCTCCAGCTTCACCACGCGCCTTTCACCTTTGGCAAAAGTGCGATGGATTCGCTCAAGAACAGCATCGCTCTCGAGATGTGCGCCCACATGGCTCTCGGTTCCGCCACGCTGAATCCTGCGATGCATTCCATCCCCGGGTACATTCTGGAAAAGCATCATTTGCGAAAACACGGCCCGGGGGCGTACTACGGGCAGAAGTAACCTCAGTCTCACCGTCCTGTGAAATTCTTGTCCCGCTTTCAAACCAACCGTTTGCTGCTTCTGCTGCCATTGGCCTCACTGATGGCCATGTCCTTTTTACCGGGGTGCTCTGCCGAAAGGCGTGACGAGCTGTGGCAAAAATTTGATCCGGTCGGCTACAAGCATGCCCATATGCCCAGTTTTAATGGAGGCAACGCGAGACGAATGCCTCGATCTGCGAATATGCCGGCCAACGATGAGATGGCCTTGGAACTCTCGCAATAGCACTCCAGAGAGCGGGCGCTGGCGATGCTGCTCAAGACTTTGGACGCGGTGCTCTGCGGCGCGTGACGACTACTTCTGCTTGGATTCGTAACCGGGCAGCGGTTTGCCGTCTTCGCCGAGTTTGCCGCAGGCCCAGAGCAGACCGCGCGTGACGAGGTCGAGGTACACAGGATCTTCCATCGTGCTGTTGTTGTGGCCCAGGGTGGTGCCGAAAACTTTGCCCTCACCGTATCGGTTCACCCAGATGACATTGTGATCCATCTTGGTGTCTTCGCCATAGGCCTTGGCGAGCGGAACGAAGTTCTCCCAGAGCTTTTCGTTTTTGTAGAGCTCGTCCTTGGCGTCGAGCCACTCCTTGGGAAAGCCTTTCATCACCGGATGGCCTTCTGCGATGTTCTTCACTTTCAAATCACGGTTCTTCTCGTGGCTCATCGAAGTCTGGCCGATGCACTTGCGCCATTCGTCGGTCTTGGCCATGCGGTAGCTGTGGGTCGAGCAGTGCAGCATCACGGCGGGCACGCCGTTGAAGTGGGCCTTGGCGATGCGCTCGACAAAGGCCACGTCCTCGACGCCGCCGAAGCACTCGTTGTGCAGGATGACGTCGTAGCCTTCAGCCCAGTTGTCCTTTTCGTAGATGGAGATTCGGTGTGTCTTGTCCTTCTTTCCGCCCGGGCCTTCTTCATGAACGACGGTGAACTCGACATTCGCCCGGGCACTGATGCCTTCCGCGAGGATGAGCTTCTGGTTTTCGTAATCATGACAGCAGCCGCCGGTGACCATCAGAACCTTGAGCGGTTTCGCCTCCGGCGCAGGGGCGGCGAGGGCAAAAAGACAGACGGCGGAGAGGAGCGAGACGAGGAGGGGGCGCATGGTGGGATGCTTTATCGTCATCGGATGACTTTTTCTCCCAAAAATCTGCATTTTCGGCTAACGGTGCCGCCCACTCATGAAAATCGTTCTTCTCGACGCCCACACCGCAAATCCTGGCGACCTCAACTGGCAACCGCTTGAAGCCATCGCTCCTTGTGAGGTGCATGCGCGCACGCCGCTGGATCAAACCGTCGCACGCTGTGCCGGTGCGGAGATCGTGATCACGAACAAGGCGCCTCTGACACGTGAAATCATCGAGGCTCTGCCGGATTTGAAATACATCGGTGTTATCGCCACAGGCTACAATGTGGTGGACGTCGTCGCGGCGAAGGAACGCGGGGTCGTGGTGACGAATGTGCCGGGATACGGCACGCCGGCCGTCGCGCAGCATGTGATCGCGCTCATGCTGGAACTGGCCAATCACGTCGGCCATGCGGCGAAGAGCGTGGAGCAGGGCGGATGGACGAAGTGCCCGGACTTCTGCTACTGGGATTATCCGATTGTCGAACTGGCTGGACGCACGCTGGGAATCATCGGTTATGGCGAAATTGGCAGCGCCGTGGCGCGCATCGGTGCGGCGTTTGGCATGAAGGTGCTCGCCTCAAAGCGCACGTGGAAGGAGCCGCCGCCCGCAGGCGTCGAGGCTGCTGAGATCGACGACATTTTCCGCCAGTCGGATGTGATCAGTCTACACTGCCCGCTGACCGATGCCACGAAGCATCTCATCGGCGAACGCACGCTCAGTTTGATGAAGCGTGAGGCGTTTTTGATCAACACCGGTCGCGGACCGCTCGTCGATGAAGCCGCGCTGGCGAAAGCGCTCAACGAAGGCCGCATCGCCGGCGCCGGGCTCGACGTGCTTTCCGTCGAACCGCCGAAGGGCGGCAATCCGCTCATCGGCGCAAAGAACTGTCTCATCACCCCGCACATCGCCTGGGCCAGCCGCGAATCACGCGCCCGCCTCATCGACATGACCGCCGCGAACCTGAAAGCCTTCCTGGCGGGGAAGCCGGTGAATGTGGTGAATACTTGACTGACTAGCCAAACTTAGAGAGCGGCGATGACCGCGTCGCCGATCTCCTTGGTGTTGACCTTTCGCGTGCCGGGGGCGCCGCTGAAGATGTCGCCCGTGCGGAGGCCGTCGTCGATGACCTTCTTGACGGCGGACTCGATGGCGACGGCTTCTTTTTCGAGGCCGAGGGAGAAACGCAGGAGCAGCGCGGCGGAGAGTATCTGAGCGATCGGATTGGCGATGCCCATGCCGGCGATGTCGGGGGCGGTGCCGCCACTGGGCTCGAAGAGGCCGAAGTAGAGGCCGTCGCCCTTCGGCTTGCCGAGGCTGGCGCTGGCGAGCATGCCGAGCGAGCCGGCGATCATGGCCATTTCATCGCTGAGGATGTCGCCGAAGAGGTTTTCGGTGACCAGCACGTCGAAGCTGCGCGGCGCCTTGATGAGCTGCATGGCGGCGTTGTCCACGTAGAGGTGCGCGAGGGTCACATCGGGGTATTCCTTGGCGACTTCGATCATCGTTTCGCGCCAGAGGACGGAGTTGGTGAGCACGTTGGCCTTGTCCACGCTGGTGACGTGCTTGCGGCGGAGTTGCGCGGCCTTGAAGGCGACGTGGGCGATGCGCACGATCTCGCTCTTCTTGTAAACCATGGTGTCGATGACCTCGATGTCGCCATCGGGCAGCGTGGTGCGGCTCTTCGGCTGGCCGAAGTACATGCCGCCGGTCAATTCACGCACGCAGAGGACGTCGAAGCCGCCTTCGACGAGGTCGGGACGGATCGGAGACGAACTGGTGAGCGCCGGATAGCAGATACCAGGGCGCAGATTGGCGAAGAGGCCGAAATGCTTGCGGATGGGAAGCAGGGCGCCGCGTTCGGGCTGCTCATTCGGTGGCAGGTGCTCCCACTTCGGGCCGCCAACGGAGCCAAAGAGGATGGCATCGCTGGCTTCGCAGGTTTTGATGGTCTGCTCGGGAAGGGCCTTGCCCACGGCGTCGATGGCCGCACCGCCGACGAGTTCGTGCTTGTAGCTGAAGCTGATGCCGGAGCGGCTGGCGATGGCGTCGAGGACGCGAAGCGCCTCGGCCATGACTTCAGGGCCGATGCCGTCGCCGGGGAGGACTGCGAGTGTGAAGGAGCGGGACATAAAAGGGGCCGGGTCTATGGATGAGGATGGGCCGGGAGGCAAGCCCCGGGATTTGCCCCCGGGTGGTCAAAAACTTGTACACAAAGCCCGAAACTTCCCCTTGCCAAAAAGGGGCTTTATGGTTCCTTCGCGGCCCCACATCCTAGAACACACACCGCCTGACAAGTTGTCCGGCCATTCAAACAAACCATGAGCGAAGCAACCACCATCGATTCCACCTCCTTCAAGATCCACGAAAAGGACACCGGCAGCGCCGACGTCCAGGTGGCTCTCTTGACGAAGCGAATCAACGATCTGACGCAGCACCTTGCCACGCATCAGAAAGACCATTCCACACGTCGCGGCCTGCTTCAGATGGTCGCACGTCGTCGCAAATTGCTCGACTATCTCAAGCTGACGGCCAACGAGCGCTATCAGAAGCTGCTCAAGAGCCTCAGTCTTCGCCGCTAACAGAATTTCACGAGGGGTGATGCCAAAGGCATCGCCCCTTTTCTGTTTCAGGCTCCTTCACGCATGTCGGCATGACCGACGTTGATGCGGCATGATGCGTTCAGAACGCGTCACTGACGGGCTGAAGCCCGAAATGCATTTCACCCAAAACCAAACCAAAGAACACACAGCCAACCTATGGCCATCCACACACAACAAATCCAGCTCGGTGCTGGAACCCTCGAAATCGAAACCGGCAAGTTTGCCAAGCTCGCTGACGGCGCCGTCACCGTGCGCCTCGGCGACACCATCGTCCTCGTCACCGCCGTCTCCGCGACGAAAGTCAAAGAAGGCCAGGACTTCTTCCCTCTCTCCGTTGAGTACAAGGAAAAAGCTTCTGCAGCAGGCCGTTTCCCCGGCGGTTACTTCAAGCGCGAAGGCCGTCCGACGGAAAAGGAAATCCTCACCTGCCGCATGACGGACCGCCCTCTCCGTCCGCTCTTCCCGAAAGGTTACTACTACGACACCCAGGTCGTCGCCATCCTGCTCAGCGCAGACGGCCAGAACGATCCGGACATCTGCGCGATGAACGGCGCCTCCGCCGCTCTTTGCGTTTCCGACATTCCTTTCGCCGGTCCTGTCGGCGCGGTGCGCATTGGCCGCATCAATGGTGAGTTCGTCATCAATCCCACGCAGTCCCAGCGTCTCGACAGCGACCTCGACCTCGTGTACGTCGGCAACAAGACCGACGTCATCATGATCGAAGGCGCCGCCAATGAGCTGCCAGAGGCTGAATTCGTCAAAGCGCTGCACTTTGCCCAAGGCGAAGTCACCAAGATCGTCGCCGCCCAGGAAGAACTCACGAAGCTCGCTGGCAAGCCGAAGCGCGAAGTGCCTCTCATGCTGGTGAAAGACGAGCTTCTCGAAATCGCCTACGCCGTCGCAGGCGACCGCATCGAAGGCGCTCTCTACACGCCGTCCAAGGTTGCCCGTGGCAAAGCCGTCGGCGCCTTGAAGGACGAAGTCGCTGAAGCCATCAAGGCCAAGTTCCCGGAAGCCACCGCTTTCGAAGTGAGCCAGGCCTTCGACTACCTGCAGAAGAAAGCCTTCCGCATCTCCATCCTCGACAAGCAGAGCCGTTGCGACGGCCGCGGCATCGACCAGCTCCGTCAGCTTTCCGGTGAAGCCTCCGTGCTTCCCCGCACGCACGGTTCCGCCAGCTTCACCCGCGGTGAGACGATGGCCCTTTCCATCGCCACGCTCGCTCCTGCTGACGAAGCCCAGGAAATGGACACCTACGCCGGTGGCCCTGACTCCAAGCGCTTCATCCTTCACTACAACTTCCCTCCGTTCTCCGTCGGTGAAACTGGCCGCTTCGGTGGTCAGAACCGTCGTGAAATCGGCCACGGTGCGCTCGCCGAGCGCTCGATCGAGCCTGTCATTCCGCCGAAGGAAACCTTCCCCTACGCCATCCGCGTGAGCAGCGAAGTCATGGAGTCGAACGGCTCCACCTCGATGGCCTCCGTGTGCTCCGGCGTCATGGCTCTCCTCGACGCAGGTGTGCCGATCAAGCGCCCTGTCGGCGGCATCAGCGTTGGTCTTGTGACCGAGTTCGAAGGCGACAACATGAAGCGCTACCTCACGATGCTCGATATCATCGGCAGCGAAGACCACTTCGGCGACATGGACTTCAAACTCTGCGGCACCACCGAAGGCGTCACCGGTTACCAGCTTGACCTCAAGCTCCCCGGCATTCCTCTGAGCATCCTCGAAGAAGCCATCGTCAAGGCCAAGGAAGGCCGCACGCAGGTTCTCTCCGCCATGGCCCAGGCCATCGCCGAAGTGAAGCCGCTCAGCCCGTATGCTCCGCGCATCGAGATCGTGAAGATCAACCCTGACAAGATCGGTGAGCTCATCGGTCCTGGCGGCAAGAACATCAAGGCCATCCAGGCCGAGTCCGGCGCTGAGATCAGCATCGAAGACGACGGCACCGTGTACATCTACGCTTCCCGCAAGGAAAGCCTCGACCGCGCGGTCGAAATGGTCAACGGCACCTCCCAGGAAATCGAAGTCGGCAAGACCTACACCGGTCGCGTCGTCAGCACGACGAACTTTGGTGCCTTCATGAACCTCGGTGGCAAGAAGGACGGCCTGATTCACATCAGCGAACTCGCCGACTTCCGCGTCAACAAGACTGAAGACGTCGTTAAGACCGGTGACATCGTGACCGCCAAGTGCGTCGGCATCGACGAAAAAGGCCGCATCAAGATGAGCCGCAAAGCCGCGATGAAGGAGAAGGACGCCGCCGCCAAGGCGGAGGCTGAAGCTCCTGCTGCTGACGTGGGCTAAGCCTCAGCCAAGATATCAATCAAACCACGAGGGGCCGCTTTCGAGCGGCCCCTTTTTTGTGCGGTCATTCATGGTTGCGGCTTGATGGCTTTCAACGCTTCTGCGGCAGGTTCAAACACGCCCTGTTCAGTGATCAATGCCGTCACGAGATGAGCAGGCGTGACATCGAAGGCGTCGTTGCGCGCCTGCGTGTCGGCGGGGGTGATGAGCACTTCTTCGCGATCGCCTTCATCGTTCAAGCCAGGCATGTGAGTGACTTCGCGGGCGCTGCGTTGTTCGATGGGGATGTCGCGCACACCGTCAGTGATGGTCCAGTCGATGGTGCTGACCGGCATGGCAACGTAGAAGGGAACGTCATGGGCTTTGGCGGCGAGTGCCTTGAGGTAGGTGCCGATCTTGTTCGCCACATCGCCTTGCGCGCTGACGCGATCGGCGCCGACGATGACGAGATCGACGAAGCCACGCTGCAGCAGATGCCCGGCGTTGTTATCGACGATCAACGTGTGCGGCACGCCTTGCTCGCGCAGTTCCCATGCGGTGAGTGATGCACCCTGTCCGCGAGGTCGTGTCTCGCTGACCCAGACATGGACGTTTATGCCGGCCTGATGGGCGTGATAGACGGGAGAAAGCGCCGTGCCCCAGTCCACTCCGGCCAGCCAGCCGGCGTTGCAATGCGTCATGATGTTCAAGGGCGCGGTGGGATCCTCCTTTTGAGCCTGGATCGCCTGGATCACCTGCAGGCCATGAGCACCGAGAGCATGATTGGTGCACACATCCTCCTCGGCCACGGCCATCGCTTCATCCCACGCGGCATCGGCGCGCTGATCGACTGGAAGCGATAAGACGACGCGCTTCATGCGGTCCAGCGCCCAGCGCAGGTTCACCGCCGTGGGGCGCGTGGCGAGGAGGGTGTCGTATCCATGCTGCAGTCCCGCGTCCGAAGCGTTTGCATTCAAGGCAAAGAACATGCCGAAGGCAGCCGTGGCACCGATGAGCGGCGCACCTCTGACGCGCATGACCCGAATGGCCTCTGCGGTGTCGTCCAGCGTGCGCAACTCGCGCCATTCCACGTGATGCGGCAGCAGAGTCTGGTCGAGAATGCGTGCGGTGCGTGTCGTGGGATTGCCTTCGATGGTGCGGTGCGGCTGGCCGTGGATGTTCATGTCAGGAGTTGGCTCGGGGAGGTGACGGCGGACCTTAGCTTCGAAAGTCTTGCATGCGAGGCTGTGATCTGGCAAAAAGGCACCACAACCCAATTCAACCATGACCTCACGCCGCACTTTCATCTCGCAGTCCGCCCTCGCTTTCACCGCCTTGTCCGCCAGCCGGGTCATGGGGGCGAACGAGACCATTCGTATCGCTTCGATTGGTCTTGGCGGGCAGGGGAATGGCAACGCAGGCCGCATGGCGAAGGTGCCAGGAGTGGAGATCGTTTATCTCTGCGACCCCGACACCGTGGCGCTGGATCGCGCGAAGAAGGCGTATCCGAATGCGAAGACCACGCAGGATTTGCGCAAGGTGATGGAGGACAAGGATGTGGACGCCGTGGTCGTCTCCACCTGCAACCACTGGCACGTGCTCGCCTCGATCTGGGCGATTCAGGCAGGTAAGGATGTTTATGTTGAGAAGCCGATCTCCCACAACATCTGGGAAGGCCGCAAGCTGGTGGAAGCCGCGCGGAAGTACAACCGCATCGTGCAGGGCGGCACGCAGCAGCGCAGCGACCCGCTGCAGGACGAGATCAAGGCCTTCCTCGACGCAGGAACGATGGGCAAGATCAAGTATGTGCGCTGCAATCACTACAGCCTGCGCAACACCATCGGCAAAATCGACAAGCCGCTCACACCTCCTGCGACGGTGGATTACGATCTGTGGCTTGGTCCGGCGAAGGACGAGCCGATCTACCGCGAGAAGCTGCACTACGACTGGCATTGGAATTGGAACACCGGCAACGGCGAGATGGGCAACTGGGGACCGCACATCCTCGACGATCTGCGCAACGTCGTCTTCCGCGACAAGGTGCCGCTTCCAAAGCGCGTGATCGCCGGTGGCGGTCGTTTTGCCTGGAATGACGCGGGTGAGACGCCAAACACGCACTTCGCCTACATGGACACGGGCGACATTCCGGTGATCGTCGATTTCCACAACCTGCCACGCCAGAAGGGCGTGAAGGCGCCGGATGTTTACCTGCGTCGTCGCACGGGTGCGTTCCTGATCATCGAGTGCGAAGGCGGCTACTACACCGGCAGCCGCGGCGGTGGCACGGCGTATGATGCCGACGGCAAAAAGCTTCACACCTTCAAAGGCGACGGCGGCAAGACGCACGCCGCGAATTTCATCGCCGCGCTGCGCAGCCGCAAATCGAGCGACCTAAAGGCCGAGATCGAAGACATCCACTACTCCAGCGCCTGGTGCCATCTGGCGAACACGAGCTATCGTCTTGGTCACAAGTATGTGCGGGAGCAGGCCGAGGCCGCGGTGAAGGATTTCCAACCGTGGAACGACGTGATCGCAGACTTCCACGAGCATCTGGTCAAGAACGAGCTCGATGCATCGACGCTCGACATCAAAATGGGGCCGATGCTGGAACTCGATGTCGCGAAGGAGACCTTTGTCGGAGACACGGCCTCGCCAGAAGCGCTAGCGCTGCTCACACGCGAGTATCGTTCCGGCTACGAAGTGCCGAAGGAAGTTTGATCCCCGGTTTCCTCACAGGAGGTTCGGTCCATAGCCAAAGCGGTGCTGCCCAAACAGCAGCACCGCTCTCTTGATTCCTGTGAAGACTACTTCGCGTCGAGGGTCAGCTCGCTGAGAGCGTTGGCTTTGATCTCGACCTCCTGCTGGGCCTTTTTCTGGCCCTCGTTGCGCACAACAAGTACCTTCCCGGCGGGGATGGATACCTTAAACTGCTTGTCGTATGAGTAGGTGAGTTTTTTGCGGTTCCCTTCAGCATCCTGAGGGCCAAAAACCTCCCAGTTGCCGTCAGTGTTCGAAGTGAGCTTGAGCGTGCCGGCGTTCAGATTGATGACCTGGGTGGTCATTTTGCCTGCGGTGATTTCGACCTCCGCCTTGGCGCTGACTGCCCCGCGTGTCACGTTGACGAGATACTTGCCGGCGATGAGGCGGGACTTGGGCTGCGCGTCATAGCTGTAGTCTGCCTTCTTGCGCTCGCCCTCGGCATTCGGCTCGCCGAAGATGTTCCAGCTCAGATTGTCCGGAGCTGGATCCGCGCCTTCAGCCATCACAGCGGAAAGCGCCAGTGTGCCGGCGTTTAGGATAACTGGCACTTCGGTGAGCTTGCCCGCCTTCACCTCCACTTCCTGGCGGGATACCGCGCGTCCCCACGTTGCCACGAAGAAGTACTTTCCAGCCGGAAGGCTGAACGTGGGCTGTGCCTCGTAGCTGTACCCTGCCTTCGTTTGATTTCCTTCCGCATCGGGCTGTCCGAACACTTCCCAGCCGACATCTTTCGAAATCGGTTCGCCACCCGCCACGGCCACAGCGGAGACTTTGACGCGTCCGGCACCGAGAGCGATGACCTTTTCCATCACGGCACCGGCTTTGATCTCGATTTCGGCAGTGCCCTTGGCATTTCCCACCTGGGCCTGGACAAGGAACTTGCCCGCCGGCAGCGAGAAGGTCGGCTGGGCTTCATAACTGTAGGCGGCTTGGGCGCGGTTGCCTTCGGCATCGGGTTCGCCAAAAACTTGCCAGGAGACGTCCTTGGAAAGCGGTGTGCCCCCTTCTTCCATGACGACGGAGACCTTGACCTTGCCGCTGCCGATCAGCACGACGACGTCCTGTGTCACGCCCGCCTTCACCTCGGCCTCGAGGCGGCCTTTGGCATTGCCGTAAGTCACGGTGATGAGGCAGGGGCCGGAAGGAAGCGTGAGCCTGGGCTGTGCATCGTAGCTGTAGGCGAGTTTTTTGCGCTGCCCTTCGGCATCCGCAGGACCGAAGACCTCCCAGGCGAGATCCTTGGTGATGGATGGCTGGCCCTCGGCAGTGATGGCACTGAGTTTGAAATTGCCGCTGCCGAGAATGACCGCCACCTGCTGCGGTGCACCTTCCTTGACGGTTACTTCAACACTGGCGCTGGCATTTCCGCGTGTGGCCTGGAGCAAGTAGGTTCCGGCGGCCACCTTGAGGAACGGCTGCGCGTCATAGCTGTAGGCGAACTTCACGCGATTCCCCTCGGCATCTGCCGGGCCATAGAGATTCCATGACACATCTTTTTCAAAAGCGCTGCCGCCTTCCTTGTCGTAGGCGACAGCCTTGAGTCCGGTTTCGGCAAACACGACTTCTCTGGTCACCGTTTCGCCTTCCTTCGCCCTTGCCTCGACCTCGATGACCTTGCCGTTGTATTTGGCACTGATGGTATATTTGCCCGCCTTGGGCAGTTCGGTGCTCCAGCGGCCGCCGCTGCCGGTGGCGAGTGCCGTTTCACCGCTGCCTTCGGCAAAAAGCTGGAAGGACACACCGTCGAGCAGCGCTCCGCCGGAGGATTTTTTTGCTTCGACGACGAGTGTCGTCACAGGTTTGACCACCTGTTTCATCGCCGTTTCCAGCGAGGCTTTGAGCGTGGAGGCATCCTTGGCGGCGAGGTACATGCCGCCGGTTTTTTTGGCGAGGCATTCCAAACCGGAGGATTCACCCTGCTTGAGGTCGAAGCCGATGACGTGGCAGGTGAAATCGATTCCGAGCCGTTCCAGCTCTTCGGCCACCATGCACGGATCCTGATCGCAAGTTTCCACGCCATCGCTCACGAGGATGACGGAGGCTCTCGCCTCCTCAAACTTCAGATACTTCGCAGCTTGAATCACTGCGGCGGTGAGAGGTGTCTTTCCTTTCGGCTGCAGGGCGGTCACGGCTTTCAGAATCGCCGCCGCACTGCCGGCCTGCGGAGGAACCAGCAGTTCGATGTCCTCACAGTCGCCCTTTTTTCGATGTCCATAGGCCATCAGGCCGAGTTCCATCGCGGGGTCGATTGTACCGACGATGTCACTCACGACTTTTTTGGCGATGTCGATCTTCACTCCGCCGGGGACCTGTCCATACATGCTGCCCGATGCATCAAAAACGATGATCGCGCGTGAGGGTGCGGCGGCCTGCTGGGCTTGCGCACTTGAGATTCCGATGAGCAATGCCCATCCCATCAACCCACTGACAAGAAAACGTTTCATGGTCTTAGCTCCTGTAGCCTGGCTAATTGATGCAGACGGGGGATCTGGCCAAGTACCCGCCTGGCTTGCTTATTCTGGATGCTTTTACGTCTGAGGTGCGCCTGAGGGCGCAAAAGAATAAAGCGGTTGTGTAGCATGCTGCGACAACCGCCTAAACGGACATGCTGACCCAATCCGTTATTTGGGCGGTTCCGTATTTACGGAAGGGGCTGGTGTCGGCGGCGCAGGAGGCGTGAGCGCCTCCTTGGCCTTTTTGGCAGCTTCTTCGGCGGCCTTGGCGGCTTCGGCAGCCTTCTTCTCCGCTGCTTCCTTGAGAGCAGCAGCTTCTTTTTCAGCAGCGGCCTTCATCTCCACCGCCTTCTTTTCCGCAGCCTCTGTGGCGGCCTTTACTTCTTTGGCGGCAGCATCGACGTCTGATTTGACCGCCTCCTTCACCGCTTCTGCGGCCTTTTTCGTGTCCTCAGAAGCCTTGGTGGCTTCCGGTGTTTTGTTGCATGAAGCGAGAACGCCTCCGAGCAACCCTATCAAGAGAAGAGAGGTAAGTTTCATAGGGCTGACAGTCTTGCATGCATGTCCGACACCTCAAGCGGCAATGATTCCCGCCTTGGATACAGGATTTGCTCAAATCATGACCGCACGCAGTCACTGGCACCACCGGCTGGACTTGTTTCCGGCGATCGTTATTTTCGCGCCATGAGCACTTCCGCCAACGGCGACCACGATCTGGACATCGCGAAGGTGAACCAGCGGGCAAAGGACATCGAGGACAAGCTACCTAAGCTGAAGAAGCTGTTTGAGCAGGCGAAGGTGATGCTGAGCATGGTGAAAGACTACTGGAAGGGCGCGTACCGTGAGATTCCTTACTGGGCGATCAGCGCAGTGTCTCTGGCGCTGCTGTATGTGCTCAATCCGGCGGATGTGATCCCGGACGTGATCGTCGGCATCGGCTACCTCGACGATGCGACGGTGGTGGCGTTCTGTCTGAAGCTCGTGCAGCGGGAGCTGGAACGCTATCAAGAGTGGCAGGCTGAGCGAGCGAAGGAAGGGCTGGTGGTGGATGTGTGATGTAGTTTTGTTCCCGGTTCGCCTTTCTCTGTTTCAAACGGGAGTGGCAAACATGGCAGGAAACAAAACCGCCGTGCAGGGGCGCTGCACGGCGGTGGATCAAACAAGAAGCTGATTCAGCCTACTTGGCAGGCGTACCATAGACCTGAACTTCACAATAGTGGTTCATGTCGTTGCTGGTGTTGCCATTGCTCCAGAGGCGCACGTAGCGGGCCTTGGTGCCTTTGCCGTCGATGACTCGGCCGTGGTTGGTTTCGACATAGGCGGGATCGCCCCCCTTGCCCATTTCGGAGGATTCGTCGTGGTCGGAGTTCCAGAGGGTGGTGACACCGGTCTTGAACTCAGGATCGTTGGAAACCTGCACGACCACGTCGATGTAGGCCTGGGCCTGCTTGTGGTAGTGCCACATGGCGATTTTATAGATGTTGGATTCGGAGCCGAGGTCGATCTGCACCCACTGTTTGCCGGGCATGAGTTCGACGAAGGAACCGTCAGCACCGTCGGCGTCACCGTCGGTCACCAACGAGAGTTCGCCAATGATCGGGGCGGAGTCCGAACTGGTCACGGTCTTGCCTTTGGCGAGATTGGTGGTGCCTTTCGGAACCATGATGGATTTCACGACCTTGCTTGGATCGGCCTTCTCAAGGTTCGGGAGTTCAGCAGGCACCGGGGTGCCGATGAACATGGGCTTGGGGAACTCAAGCTTGATTTCTTCAAGGTCTCCGGCTGGAGCGGCTGCGGCAGGAGCCGCGGCTCCGCCTTCGGCCTTCTTTTCTTCGGTCTTGCCACAGGAGGCAAGGGTGATGGCGAGCGCTAGGCCCGCGAGGGTATGGATGGTGTTTTTCATGAGGGGAACTGGGTGTGGATGACTGGGTTTACGTTTCGGAATGATCAGGCCTGGAAGTCCTCAGGCGTGAAGATGTATTTGGCTCCGGATGCAATCGACTCGTAGGCCTTCAGCACCGTGACGCAGGACTTGAAGGCGGCCTCAACATTGCAGGTGAGGTGCGCGGGGTTCTTGGTCTGCACGGCCTCAATGAAGTTCTGAATGTGCGGTGAGTGCGGCTTGCGGGAAAGCTTGACGTTGAGCTCCCACTGGGAGAGGGCCTTGCTTTCACGAACGTCGGCCATGCTGACCGGTCCATAGGAAGGCGGCTTGGGCTTTTCCCAGTCACGGGGATGTTCCCAGAATTTGTTCTTGGCCTTGTCAGCGGCCTTGGCGATGGGCGCGTTGTCGCCGATGGCAAACGCCTCCCAATCCTGGCCGGGTTCGGCGTAGAGCTGGTTGCCGTTGGTGTCGAGCTCCGAAATGATGGCGGTGCCACCGGTGCCCATGTGTTTCTCATAGGCGCCCTGAGATCCCGTGGTGGTGAGCACCTGATAGTAGGCGCGGAGGGCTCCCTCGGGCGTCTTGAACTCATAGATGCACATCACGTTGTCTGGCAGTTCGAACTTGGGGCGGCCATCGTTGCCGTCGAAATAATCCACACCGCCGGAAGCAATGACAGAGACGGGGGCGGACTCATACATCCAGTTGAACATGTCGATCTGGTGCGCGCCGAGGTCGGAGAGCGGGCCGCCGCCGTACTTCTTGAAGAAGCGCCAGTTGCGGAACTCCTCGATGCTGCCGTAGCCGTGCTTGGTGAGGACTTCCTGAGGGATGTCGTAGCCTTTCACCGCACCTTGGGGGGCGCTGCCGGAAACTCCGCGGTTCCACTGGGCGTAGGCGTGAGTGATGCGCCCCATCATCTTGCCCGGCTTGATGACGTTGTCGCGCAGGTTCAGATAGCGCGGGTTGCTGTGGCGCTGGTGGCCGATCTGGAAGATCCCGGGGTTGGCTTTGCCGGCGCGCACCATGTCGCGTGCACCTTCGAGCGTGTTGCTCATCATCTTCTCGCAGTACACGTTCTTGCCGCGTTCCAGGCAAAGACGCGAGTAGGGTGCGTGCATGAAGTCGGGCGTGGCGATGAAGACGGCTTCGATCGACGGCTCCTTGTCGAGCATCTCGTTGATGTCTTCGTAGATTTTGATCTCGCCTTCGACCTGATCCTTATTTTCGCCGAGGAATCCGCCGCGGGTCTTGGCGATGGAGAACTTCCAGATGTCACACATGGCGACCCACTGGATGCCAGGAACGTCCTTGGAGGCGACGCGGAGCGCATTGCCCTGCGCGCCGCAACCAACGAGGGCGCACTTGATCGTTCGGCCTGCGGCGGTTTGCTGGGCTACGGCCGTCTTGCTGGTGACAAGGTAAAGCCCGCTGCTGGTGAGGGCGCTGGTGCGGAGGAATCCGCGGCGGTCCATGAAGCGGGACAGCGGCGCTGGAGAGGTGGAAGGCTGGGAATTCATGGGTGCGATCACGCGCTGGGGTTCACTAACCATAACGATCCGAAGAGGTCGTTACGCGTCCTTCTTGCGGGAAAGGATGCCGTCGAGGGAGAAGGTCTTCGCCTTCGCAGTCACGAGCGCGGCAGCCACGATCAGGATGGAGAGGCCGATGTTGGAGACGACTTCCGTGTCGTCTGGCAGGGCGGCAAGACCGAATCCCAGCATCAGGAACACCAGACCGGCGGCAAGCAGGCCAAATTCGGTGCAGATGCCAATGGCGACCCAGATGCCGACAGGGATCAAAATGTATCCGATGGTGCTGCCGAACGCATTGCACATCGACTCAGGCAGGAAGCTGTTCGTGGCCATCAGCTTCGAGATCGGCGGCCCCTTCTTATCCGTGTAGTTGGCGATGCTGAAAGTGGTGTCCGGGCCGTTGCCCCAGCGGAACTTGTCGAGGCCCGCCATGAACAAGCGCATGCCGACCCAAAGGCGGAGAAGCAGGTGAGCAAAAGCATAACCGCTGCTGCCGCAGCATTTGGAAGAGGATGAGTCGGACATGTGATGATCTGGTTGGGTTGATGAGGGAGGGCCGATTTTGAAGCGTTGAACTTGGAAATCCAGCAGAATTTAGAACCTACATAGTTCGTAAATCTGAACGAACTTCGCAGGCAGATGTGTTCGAGAAAGGCGGATGTTCGCGAATGACCTGATGTCGGCCGAATTCGGGCTTTCAGAGCTTATTATTCACGGTACTTGCCATTCAGGGCATCTCCGCTTAAAAAAGGGCACTTAATTCATCCTAACGACTCCCATGAGTTCCCTCTCGACTCCCAAGCTTCCCGCACAAGGCATCCTCGAACCGCTCGGTGATGAGGATCGCGACATCCTCAGTGGATACGGCGAATTCCTTCCTGTGCAGCCCGGCCAGCACCTCATTGAAGAAGGCCAGCAGCAGAACAGCCTCTTTTTTGTGGTCTCCGGCAAGTTCCACGCCACCGCCATGCGTGGTGGTCACAAGGTGCTCCTCGGTTCGATTCAAAAAGGGGAGACGATCGGAGAAATCAACCTCCTCGATCCCAATGTCGCCAGCGCCAGCGTGACCGCGGTCGAGTTTTCCCAGGTCTGGCGCATCGACAGTGAAACCCTCGAAAGCTACATCAACGAGTATCCCCGTGCCGCCGCCTGGCTGCTCATCGGCGTCGGACGCACCATTTCGCACCGGCTTCGTGCGGTGAATGAGAAGATCGCCGCCTTCTACAGCGCCTGATTCACGGAAGTGAGACCGGCCGCATTGCGCATCAGTTTTGCGCGCATTGCGGTCTGGTGTTCTCAATGGAAAATTTCCGCATGTCCGGCCTGCTGCCATTTCCTCCTCACACTTCGCTGGAAGCCATCCAGGTCATCTTCCTTCTGTTCGCCGGCCATGCGCTGATGGACTATCCGCTGCAGGGCGAGTTCCTCTCCACCTGCAAGAACCGGCACCTGCTCTACAAGCTGCAGGATCCTTCACGACCGGTTCAGATCTGGCCGTGGTGCATGAGTGCCCACTGTCTGCTTCATGCTTGCATGGTCTGGGCCATCACCGGATGTTTCATCACCTGCCTTGTCGAATTCGTTCTGCACTGGGTCATCGATTTCGCCAAGTGCGAGAACAAGACCACCTTCAATCAGGATCAGGCTCTGCATTACGTCTGCAAGGTCGTGTACGTTGTCGTGGCGATGCTTTGGTGATCTGTTTGCAGTTCACGGTTCGCCGTTCCCAGTTTTTGTGCTAAAACCGCGAACAGCGAACTGAGAACAGCAAACCCAACCATGCAGCGCACCGCCATCCTGAACGTCGTCGGCCTCACCACGAGGCTCATCGGCGAGCACACACCGGCGATCCGCGCCTTTGTCGAGCGCAACCGTTCCGCCCTCATTGAACCGGTGCTGCCTGCCGTCACCTGCACCGCCCAGGCCACGTATTTGACCGGCCGCCTGCCGCGCGACCACGGAGCCGTTGCCAACGGCTGGTATGACCGCGACTACGCCGAGCATCGTTTCTGGAAGCAGCCCGAGCAGCTCGTGCAGGGCGAGAAACTGTGGGAGGCGCTGCGCCGTGTCGATCCGCAGTTTACCTGCGCGAAGCTCTTCTGGTGGTACAACATGTACTCCACCGCCGACATCGCCATCACGCCGCGCCCGCTTTATCCCGCGGATGGCCGCAAGGTCTTCGACATTCACACGCAGCCCATGCCGCTGCGGGATCGCATCAAAAAAGACCTCGGCCCGTTTCCCTTCCGCCACTTCTGGGGGCCCGGGTCAGATATCAAGTCGTCCATCTGGATCGCCGAAAGCGCGAAGTGGATCGAGGAAAAGCACTGGCCCGGACTCTCGCTCGTTTACCTGCCGCATCTCGACTACAACCTCCAGCGCGTCGGCCTCGACATGGAGAAGATCCGCTTCGACCTTCGCCAGATCGACAACGTCGTCGGCGATCTCATCCGCTTCTACGAGACGCGCAACATCAAGGTCGTCCTCCTCTCCGAATACGGCATCACCAACGTCGAACAGCCCGTCCATCTGAACCTCGTCTTCCGCGAACGTGGCTGGTTGTCGATCAAAGATGAACTCGGACGCGAAACGCTCGATCTCGGCGGCTCGAAGGCCTTCGCCATCGCCGATCATCAGGTCGCACACATCTACGTGAATGATCAGAGCATTCTCAACAACGTCCGTGGCGCGCTCGAAACCACGCCCGGCGTCGCGCAGGTGCTCGGCAAGATGGAAAAACATCTCCACGGTCTCAATCACGAACGCAGCGGCGATCTCATCGCCGTCGCCGACGCGAAAAGCTGGTTCACCTACTACTATTGGCAGGACGACCGCAAAGCGCCTGACTTCGCCCGCTGCGTCGATATTCACCGCAAATGCGGCTACGACCCTGTCGAGCTCTTCCTCGACCCGAACATCAAGTGGCCCAAGCTCAAAGTCGCCACCAAGCTCGCGAAAAAGGCCATCGGCCAACGCATGCTCATGGACGTCATCCCGCTCGACGCCACGCTCGTCAAAGGCTCGCACGGCCGCGTTCCCGAAGATCGCAGCGACTGGCCCGTCCTCATCGGCGACTTCGATCAACTCCCCCGCACCGGCACCCTCGCCGCCCACGAAGTCTGCAACCACCTCTTCCGCCTCTGCTCACTCGGACACGGGTATGCTGGCGTGGCGGTGTAGTTTAGTTCCACTCAAAAGCCTGTCGCCATGCCACAAGTTGTTCATGAATTGAGCATACATGATAACGGGCAACACTGGGGTAGCATGGGATCTGTTTATATCGATTCACCTCTGCTAATCGAAGAGTTGGAGGATGCTGGAGGTGAAGAGGTTACAAGGCTGCCTCGTGGCAATAGAGGACGATGGGTTCAATTTTGTCTTCCTGAAGGCGACCAACGATGGGAGTCCATTTTCCAAGTCCTCAGCGGCTATGGAATGACGTGGTATCCTCATTACATAGTAAGACGTGAAAATCATGACAAGGAGTTCGCGATTACTCGTCGCCGCACTTATTCACGGAATGAGATCTGTGCCGCAGAGCTGCTACGGCTTGCGGGATCAGAAAGAAAGTTTGCTGAATTTGCCCCGGACCGCAGTGGTGAGGTTTATGTGGTGGAGGTCAGTCAACGCTTGAAGAACAAGATCGATTTTGGCCGCTCCTACTACCACGTCAGTGTGCTGATGAGTGAGAAGCTCAAAACCGCCCTCAAAGCAGCCAGACTCGCGGCGGTGAAGTTCAAAGAAGCCAGTTACGAAAAGCCGCGCAGGCCCGGCTTCAAGAGCCTCTGGCAATTTGGGAGCACGGTGCGCATGCCGGCCTGCAAAACGCGGCGGCAGGACACGCATGGCGGTTTCGTCACCGAGGACGGACCTCCCGCAGGCAATCTCGGTTATTACTGGGATGACGCTGGCTTCCAGCCAGCCGAACTGGTTTACAGCCGTGCCGATGTTGAGCAACTGCCTCACTTCGACATTGCCATGACCCAGGAGTTTGTGGGCGAACCTTTCGCTCCCTATCGAGAGATCATCGTCACCCAACGTTTCCGCGAAGCGATGGAAAAGCACGGCGTCAAAACTGCTCTCTGGGCTCCAGTTCGTCTCGTCTGACTTGTTCGATAAGGATTTCAACCCGGCCCAACGGGCCGCTCGATTCAGCCCAGGGCGCTAGCCCTGGGAGTTGCGCATCATCCCGGCCCGTTCTCATTCGGTCGCGCTCTGAAGGAGCGCGGGAAAACGTCCACTCCACGTCATCTCCCCATTCCTTTTACCGCTAATGTGACGCTGACGAGACGCTAATACTGAATCTCTGACATTAGCGTCTCATTAGCGTCATATCAGCGGTTCAAATCTTCGTTTCGCCTCTCACCGATGCACTGGCTACCCTCCCGCCGTGATCTGCACGATCTCGATCACGTCGCCATCGCTCACCGTGGCGGTCTCAATCTCACGCGGCAGCAACGCGGCTTGATTCTGCTCAACCACCACCGGCTTGCCGGCCAGCCCGACGGCCGCCAGCAGCGACTTCACCGTCTGCGGGGCTTCAAACTCACGCTTCTCTCCGTTCAAAGTGATCTTCATGGGATTAGAAATTCGTCATTCCTCATTCTGATTTCGTCATTGCGCCCTCAAGCCACCATCGTCGCGAGGATCGACGCATCCCAGTCCTTCCAAACAGGATCCAGGCCGCGCTGGCGCAGCATCTCGGCCACGCTGTGCGCCGAACGCTGATCCGCGATGCCGAACTGGCCTTCCGCGCGATTCGTCTCGGCCTTCGTCTCCACTTCGACGCGTTTGCCGCGCACGGTGAGATGCAGATCATCGTTCCCGGCACCCGTGTAGCCTCCCGGCTCGGTATGACTGCCCGCGCTCATCACCGTGATGCCCAGCGGTGCCAGCGCATCGCGCAGCGGCGCTGATTCACGCGTGCTCAAAATGATGCCGACTTCTGGGAACGTGATGCGGAAGGCGCAGATCGTCTGCACCAGCGCCCAATCCGGGAAATCCGTCATCGGTTTGAACCCGCCCGCCGCCGGACGCAGACGCGGAAACGCGACGGTGAAGGACGATTTCCAACAGTGCTTGTAGAGATGCTCCAGATGCGCCGCGAGCCGCAGTGCTTCGAGACGCCAGTCGCTCAGGCCAAACAGCGCACCGATGCCAATGCGGCGGAAACCGCCTTCGTAGCCACGTTCCGGACATGCCAGCCGCCAGTCGAAGTCCTTCTTCGGCCCTGCTGTGTGCATCTGGTCATACACGACGCGATCGTAGGTCTCCTGAT
>NZ_JAGRPF010000217.1 GCF_020439865.1 Prosthecobacter sp. | reverse complement strand
GCCAATGAAGGCACCGATGACCGCTTCGTCTGGTGCCTGGACGCGAAGGACGGCTCGCTGCTGTGGAAATCGGACGCCGTCACCTCGGCGCTCAATGTGGTGACCGTTGGCAGCCGCTATATCTTTTCCAACGCCCTGCGCGGCAAAGGCAACGTCTACGACCCCGCCACCGGCAAGGTCGTTTACAGCATCCAGACGAACTACGCCTGCTGCCGCTTCACGATGAGCGAGCCGTATGTGCTCGGTGCGAACATGGACATGATCGACCTCAGTCAGGAGGGCAAACTCGTCTCGACCGGTCCCGCCATTGATTCCCGCGAATGCCTCGGTGCCGTCGTGAGCAACGGCCGCATCTTCTACACGTCGCAGGCCAGCGGCTTCATTGTTTCGCAGACCTATGGTCCCGAGTCGAAAGACCTGCCTCCTGCTTGGGAGGTTCGCGAGGCGAAGCAGTGAATCACTCCACCCAGCGAATGCACGACGGCATCGGCATTTCGACGGGATCACCGTGCGGGGTGATCTTCCCACCGGCAGCGTCGATTTGGAAAACCACCACGCTGTTGCCAGGCATGTTGGCGCAGAGCAGCCATCTGCCATCGGGCGTAACGAGCAGGTTCTGCGGACCTTTGCCGAGGCTGGGCTCGATGCCGATGAGGCTGAGCGTGCCATCGTCAGCGATGCGATACACTGCGATGCTGTCGTGGCCGCGATTGGTGCCGTAGAGGAGCTTTCCATCCGGCGTGATCTTCAGGTCCGCTGTGTAGCTCTTGCCGGTAAAACCGGCGGGCAGCGTTGAGATGGTCTGTTTCTCGGTGAGCGTGCCGCCCGACGCGTTCCAGTCGAAAAACGTCACCGTGTTCGCCAGTTCGTTGATCACATACACGCGTTTGCCGTCCGGATGAAACGTGAGGTGCCGCGGGCCTGAACCGGGCTGCATTTTGGCGAAGGGTTGGGCGTTATTCGGAGTGAGCGCGGCCTTGGCAGCGTCCAGCTTGTAGATCATGATCTTGTCGATGCCGAGATCGGCGGCGAGGGCGAAGCGGTTGTCCGGACTGACGACAATGCTGTGTGCGTTCGGTCCCTTTTGTCGCTGCGGATCGACGCTGGAACCACTGTGCTGAATGAAGGAGACGGCTTCACCCAGAGAGCCGTCGTCCTTCACGGGCAGTGACGCCACGCTGCCGGTGGAATAGTTCGCCACGAGCACGGACTTGCCCGTCGCATCGACATCGAGATAGCAGGAGGCCGTTCCTCGGGCCGACTGCTCGTTTAACTTCTGCAACCGGCCCGTGCGGCCTTCGAGTGCAAACGCGGCAACGTTCTCGTCTTCATCGCCACCGAACTTCTCCGCGTTGATGGCATAGAGGAAGCGGGAGTCGGGGGAAACGGCCAGAAAGAAGGGATTCTGAATCGAGGTCGTGCGGTGCAGTGGTTTGAGTGCACCCTTTTCCGAATCAAACGAGAATGCGTGAATGCCCGCCTTGTCGCCGGAGGCAAAGGCGGAGATGAACACGAGAGGTTCGGCGGCGAATGAAGAAGAGGCGATCAAGGCGG
>NZ_JAGRPF010000216.1 GCF_020439865.1 Prosthecobacter sp. | reverse complement strand
GTTCCCTGCCAACCACCATGACCAAACTGCTCATTCCAACCCTCCTGCTCGCGCTGCCTTTGTGCGCCGCGGACGTGAAATTCAAAAAGCTCAGGCTCTCCAACGAATTCTGGTGCGAAGGCGCGCACTTCGCCGACTTTGACCAGGACGGGAACAACGACATCTGCGCCGGACCGTTTGTGTGGTGGGGACCGGATTTCAAGGAGCGCAGCGCCTACAACGCGCCAAAACCGGACCGCAACAAGCCGCTCACCGACGAAGACTATGGGCCGAACCACGCGAAGTTCATCGAGGCCGCGCCCGACTTCAAAGGCAAGGCGCAGGATCCGCTCGGCTACTCGGATTACTTCCTGACCTATACCTACGATTTTAACAGCGACGGCAAGATGGACATCCTCGTCTTCTCCT
This sequence comes from Prosthecobacter sp., assembly GCF_020439865.1. Taxonomy (GTDB): domain Bacteria; phylum Verrucomicrobiota; class Verrucomicrobiia; order Verrucomicrobiales; family Verrucomicrobiaceae; genus Prosthecobacter. The sequence goes on along the minus strand of NZ_JAGRPF010000216.1, from coordinate 33,897 downwards.
GGCCCGGCGACATCACCGCGTGGTATGAAAATCCTGGCAAGCGCACCACCGAGGCGTGGAAGCGTCACATCGTCTTTGACGTGACCGACAACGAGTCTCCGCAGCTCGGCGACATGGACGGCGACGGCAAACCGGAGCTCATCTGCCACACTGGTGGACGTCTCGGTTATGCGTCGCTGGATTGGTCAAATCTCGATGCGAAGGCGACGTATCACGCGATCGCGAAGCCGGACATCAAGCGCTACTTCCGCTACACGCACGGCTACGGTTTCGGCGACATCAACGGCGACAAACGCCCCGACATCCTCGACAAGGACGGCTGGCGCGAACAACCCGCCACGCCTTCCGAAGAGTGGGTGTTCCATCCCGTTCCCTTCGCGCCTGAAGGTGCTCGCGGCGGCTCGCAGATGCAGGTCTATGATGTGAACGGCGACGGGCGCAACGACGTGCTCACGAGCTGGGACGCACACGGCTACGGCTTCGCCTATTACGAGCAGCAGGCGGACGGCAGCTTCGTCACGCACCAGATTCTCGGCGAGAAGCCGGAAGACAGCCCGCACGGCGTGAAGTTCACGCAAACACACGCGACGACAATGGCCGACATTGATGGCGATGGCGTGCTCGATCTCATCACCGGCAAGCGCTACTGGGCGCACGGCCCGAACAAGGACGCCGAGCCCGGTGCTCCTGCCGTCCTCTATTGGTTCCAGATCAAGCGCGACGGCAAAGGCGGCGCTGATTTGGTCCCGCATGAAATCGACAACGACAGCGGCGTCGGCACTCAGGTGACCGCCGGTGACGTGAACAAGGACGGCAAGCAGGACGTGCTCGTCGGCAACAAGAAGGGCGTGTTCCTGTTTGTGCAGGAGTAATCCGGCCTACAGCAACAAATCACCCGCCTGCAACGGGTGACCGCGCAGGAAGTCGGCGGCAGACAGACGTCTGCCGCCTTCGATTTGGACTTCGAGCAGGTTGAGGAGGCCGCTGCCGCAACTGACGAGAATGCCGTTCGCATCGGCGCTGACGATGGTGCCGGGTGACGGGCAGGCGTCGGCGTTTGGAATGACTTGAGCGCGGTGAATTTTCATCTGCATGTCTTTGAGCATGCAGGATGTGCCCGGCCATGGGGTGAAGGCACGAATGAGGCGGCCGAGTTCGATGGCGGAGCGCGTCCAGTTGATGCGGCCGTCCTGGCGCGTGAGTTTGCGCACGTGCGTGGCCTTCGCATCGTCCTGCTTCTCACGCGGCGGATGGCCGGTGGCGAGAAGATCGAGTGCTTCTTCGAGCGCAGCGGGTGCTTGCTGCGCGAGTTTGTCGTGAAGGCTGCCGCCGGTATCGTCATCGGCGATGGGCAGGCGTTTCATCAGCAGGATGTCGCCGGTGTCGAGGCCCTCATCCATGAACATGATGGTGACACCGGTTTCGGCATCGCCATCGCGGATCGCAGCCTGAATCGGCGCGGCGCCGCGATGACGTGGCAGCAGTGACGTGTGGACGTTCAGGCAGCCGAGAGGCGGCACATCGAGCACGGCACGTGACAAGATCTGGCCGTAGGCGATGACGATGGCGACATCGGCGTTGAAGGCCTTCAATTCCTCGACGGCATGACGAATCTTCGGCGGCTGAATGACCTGAATGCCCACAGCGAGGGCCCTCACCTTGATCTGTGGTGGCGTGAGCACCTGCTTGCGGCCGACGGGCTTGTCCGGCTGCGTGACGACGCCGACCACTTCGTGCTTGGGTGTGGTGAGCAGCCATTCCAACGAAGGAAGGCCGATGTCGCCGGTGCCGATGAACAGAACGCGCATCGCAGCGGCTAGATCTTCATCTTCTCGAGTTCCTTCCACGCATCGAGCGTCATCACGCCGGCGAGGATGTCATAGAGCACTTTGGCTGGTGCCTGGCTGGCATCGATGTCCACGATACGGTCGCCAGCATAGTAATCGAGAATTGGCTTCGTCTCCGCCTCGTAAGTGGCAAAGCGGTTCTGGATGACGGCTTCGTTGGCATCATCGAAGCGGTTGTCCTTCAGCGCACGTTTGCGCAAGCGGCGGGCCAGTTCGGTGCGATCCGGGCAGGACAGGTGGAACACGCGCAGCACGTCGATGTGCGATTCCATGAACTTGGCCTGTTCCACATTGCGTGGAATGCCGTCGAGCACGAGGAAGTCGATCTCAGGCTTGAACATGTGGGAATCAACGCGCTGCTTCACGTTGGCGTTCCAGAGCTGCACGGTCACGTCATCCGGCACGAGTTCACCGCGGCTGGAATACTCGACAAACTTCTGCCCCAGCGGTGTGCGGGTGTCGAGTGAGCGAAACACATCCCCGCAGGCGAGATGGTGGAAACGAGGAATGGATCCCAGCACCTTGCCCTGCGTACCTTTGCCGCTGCCAGGAGCGCCAAGGATGAGGAATGTGCGGAATCGTTCGGGGGGAGGTGCGTCAGGCATGATTTCGAAAAGTCAGACTAGCACGTTACGATTTCGCAACAACTTGCGCAGCGGCCATTTTCACACGTTCGAATTCCAGCGCAGCCAGATCGCCACTCTCTTCACGCAACACCTGCACCCAAGGCTGCGGTGGCGCCCAGACATCCGGATTTGTGGGACCAAAGAGAAGCAAAGAAGGCACACCACAGGCGGCCGCCAGGTGCGAGATGCCGCTGTCGTGACCGAGAAAAGCGCTGCACGTGGCGAGGCGGGCGGCGAGTTCGGAAAGCGGCAGCGCGTGCCAGCTGGAGTGGCTCTCGATCCTCACCCCGCGCTCCTGCTCGGCCTCGCCGGTGACGAAAACGATTTCATGACCGGCAAAGGTGTCTGCAAGCCGCTGCCATTGCTCCAGCGGCCAGTTTTTCTTCTCAGAGCCGCTGCCGACGTGAATGGCGATGCGCTTCATGGTCTCTGGTCCACGCTCGAAGTGCGCATGCTGCAGATGTTCGTCCTCCAGAAACATCGCGATTTTTTCGAGACCCTTTGCCAGCTGCTTCGAAGCGTGTTCGCCGTCGTTCTGCACACGCGGAGAGCATTCGATGAGCGTTTTGACGCCGACTCGTTCCATGCTTGCCCGAAACAGGCCGTCAGGGTCGTAGAGGAAGCTCACCACGAGATTGAAGCTGCGCAGGTGCTCGGCGAGGGCTTCGTCGATCGGCGCCGTTTTGGCGAACAACGGGGCCATCGTGCGATGCTCCAGGCTGCGTACGGAATCGGCGAGCCCGGCGGCGCGTGCGAGTTCGGCGATGGCGGGATAGCCGATCACCTCGAGATGACAGCCGGCAATGGTTTCACGCAGCAGACGAATCGCCGGCAGGGTGAGAATGAAGTCGCCAATCGCACTGCCACGAATGACGAGGACGCGGGGCTGCGGTTTCATCAGTAAAACAGGATCGCCGCAGCGAGCAGCAACACGCCGTAGCCGATGCCGGAGTACACCGCCAGATTCCAGCGCTGCGGCTTCGCGAGCAGCCAGTTCACCCAATCACGCATCAGGAAGGGCATGCCGATGAAGAACATGCCGACGATGATCCACACATACGCAATGATGGGAAGCAGCAGCCGGCTGACCGGCGGCTGGAGAAATGCGGCGGTCAAAACAGGACCCGCCACGAGCAGCATGAGGGAACCAAGCGCACGAACCGCCAGAAACTCCTTCACGTAGATGAGCACGGCGACGTAACCGCCGATGGTGATCATGATGAAAGTGCGGCGCATGTTGAAGAATTCACCCATGTCCATGTTCGCCAGGGCGAACACGCTCCAGATGACATCGATAGTGAGCAGAATGACGCCCCACTTGAAGGTGCGTGGGAAAGCCTTCAGGAAGGCCTGGGTCTTCTCCTTGTTTTTGAGCGCCCAGGCGTGGGTGAGGATCAACCCCAGCGCCACGACGATACCGGTGCCCTTCAGCGGAATGCCGCCGGTGGAGGCCAGATGGTAGAGATAGTCGTAAAGGTCGGCAAACATGCGCGGGGGCGGAAAAGCGGGCGCACAGGTGGCGCAAACCGTGCTTGTGCGCAAACCCGTTGTTCAGGACGGCGGATTGAGGTTGCCTCGCCGTCGTGCAGCGACAGTTTGAGGCACTCTCTCTTCGATGAAAGAAGCCAAAGAAAACACACCGGCCTGGTATGTCGTGCATACCCGGCCGAAGTGCGAACATATCGCCGCATCGCTGATGGCGGGATTGGAAGGCGTGGAGACCTACTGCCCGCGCATCCGCTTCCAGCGCAACACGCGTCGGGGCAAGGTGTGGTTCGTCGAGGCGCTGTTCCCGAGCTACTTTTTCGCCCGTTTTGTTCCCGTCGACTCCATGCGGGCCGTGAAATACTCCCAAAGCGTGATCCGTGTGGTCGATTTCGGCGGCAACCTGACCTCGGTGCCTGACGAGGCCATCGCGGAACTGAAATCCGAGATGAAGGATGTGGAAATCTGCGAGGTGGAGGTGGGCGTGAAAGTCGGTGACACCGTGGAGCTGACCGAGGGGCCGATGCGCGGGCTGAAAGGAATTGTGAATGCGATGCTGAGCGGGGCGGACCGCGTGCGCGTACTGCTGGAGTTTCTGGGCCGCGAGAACGCCGTGGAGGTGCCGATGTCAAAAATCCTCACGGAGCACAAACCGCGTGCAGTCGTCGCCTCACGGTGATACGCACAGGCAATGCTCACGATCCGCGACGTCACCAAGACCTTCAATGCCCGCACGCTGTTCAGCGCTGCGTCGATGACCATCAACTACGGCGAGCGCGTGGCGCTCGTCGGTCCGAACGGCGCCGGCAAATCGACTCTCTTCTCGCTGATCCTCAAAACGGACACGCCAGATGCTGGCGAGGTCATTCGTGATGAGTGGACGACCGTCGGCTTCCTGCCTCAGGAGAGCGAACCGGTCGGCGATGAGAGCGTGCTGGATGTCGCCACGGGCAAGGCGGGCGAGATTGAGGCGCTGGAGAAGATTTTGCGCGAGTTTGAGGCCAAAGGAGATGTTTCGAGTCCCGAGTACTTCGAGGCACATGCCAAGCACGATGCGCTGCAGGATCCGCAAACCGAAGCCAAGGCCAAACGCATTCTCAAGGGTCTGGGCTACAAGGAAGAGGACTTCAACCGGCCAGCCCGCGAGTTCAGCGGCGGCTGGGTGATGCGTGCGCATATGACGCGGCTGCTGGTGATGGAGCCGGACCTGCTGCTGCTCGACGAACCGACGAACCATCTCGACCTGCTCTCGCTGATGTGGTTCCGCAATTATTTGAAGAACTACCCCGGCGCGCTGCTGATCATCTCTCATGACCGTGATTTCATGGATGAGCTGGTGCAGCAGGTGTATGAGATCGAGGAGAGCAAGCTGCTGTCCTATCAGGGCAACTACAGCGACTATCTCAAGCAGCGGGAGGAGAACTGGGAGCGCGCCATGCAGGCGTACAAGAACCAGCAGAAGGAAATCGAGGCGATGCAGGAGTTCATCGACCGCTTCCGCTCCGTGGCGTCCAAAGCATCGCAGGCGCAGAGCCGCGAGAAGCAGCTCGCGAAAATGGACAAGCTCGACAAGCCGCGCCCGCTTCGGAAGGGCTTCCGCTTCAATTTCCCGCAGCCACAGCGCAGCGGTCAACGGTTGATCACGCTGACGGACATTCATCAGGCCTACGGCACCAAGCAGGTGTATCGCGGCCTCGATCTCGAGGTCGAACGCGGCGAGCGCACCGTGCTCGTGGGACCGAATGGGGCGGGCAAATCGACTCTGATCAAGATTCTGGCCGGCGAGGTGCCCTTTCAGAAGGGTGAACGCAAGCTCGGCACCAACCTGAAGCTCGGTTACTTCTCCCAGCATCGTGCCGACACGCTGGACCCGGATTGCAGCGTGCTGGAGGAGTTGAAACGCGTCGCGCCGGAGATTCGCGAAGACGAGGCCCGCAGCATTCTAGGCTCATTCCTGTTCAAGCGTGAAGATGTGCACAAGAAGTGCCGTGTTCTCAGCGGAGGTGAAAAGAGCCGCGTCAACCTGGTCAAATTCCTCGTCGATCCGCCGAATCTGCTGCTGATGGACGAACCGACAACGCATCTCGACATCTGGGCGATCGAGGGACTGATCCTCGCACTACAGAAGTTTGAGGGCACGCTCGTTTTCATCAGCCATGACGTGCACTTCATCCGCTCGCTGGCGACAAAGGTGCTCCACATCACCGACGGCAAGGTCACGGCCTACTCAGGTGACTACGACTACTACCTCGAAAAAACCGGCGCAGAGGAGAACGCCCGCGCGGCGGTGATCGCAGGATGAGCCGGCCTATTTGGGCAACGATGGCTTGAGCTGCGCAGCTCTTTCAGCCGCTTCCTGGTCTTTCGGGCGGTAGCGCAGCAGTTCGCGCGCTGCGGCGGGCGAGCCCTGATCCCTGAGAGAGCGCAGGTATTCGTCGAAGGGCTTGTCCTCCACGGGCGAGAGCGGACGGGTGGCCGCTGCGGCGAGCAGCCATCTGGCCCATCGCACGGCGGTTTCCTCCTCAGGCGCAGGCTTCTGGGGGATGGCCGCGACGGCGGCTTCGTAGTTCTCCTGCGAAAGCTCCTCGATGCGTCCGTCATCCGTGAGATGACGACGCGCCAGGCCTTCGGAGAATTTTAGGAACCACTCGGGCAGCGGAGCGCCTCTGGGCGGCATGGGCGCACTGAAAAAGCCGTGGCCGGAAACGCGGAACAACACGCTTTGACCGTCCTCCGACACACGGGCGACCACGATGCCCTCCTCGTCGCTGCTGTTGCGTGGCGTGTCATGAATGCCCGGGGTGAGACAGTCGCCCGTGTGCACATTCCACACACGCATCTCGCCTTCATCCGACACCGTGACGAGGCGTTCGTCGTCAGGGCTCAGCGCAAGCACCGGCACATACGAATCGTGCTGCATGGTGACGATGTTCTTCCGTGTGGCGATGTCCCATACACGCACCGCACGATCTCGACCGGAGGTGATGAGCAGTTTTTCGTTCTGGGTGATGGTCACCGCACCCACCGCCGGCGGGTGAAGGAACGGTTCGCCGAGGGGCTTCAATGTCTTGGCATCATAAACGAAAACCGTCCCGTCCGGATCTGCGGCGGCATACATAGTCCTTTTGCGATTGGCGCCGCCGGCCTCGGAATAACGCAACTGGTCCGGAGAATTGTCCGGGCCTTTGATACGAGTGATCAGGTCCTTGTCGAGTATGTCGACAAACTTGCGTCCCGACATGCGCTCATGAATGTCCCAAACCTGCACAAAAGGAGTGCCGCTGGGAGCGAGCACCAGCAGCGAACCGTCGCGGGTGATTTTGGCATCCTTGACGACATACTCGATGTGGGAGTCCAACAGCGCCCCGGTCTGCACATCAAACACGCTGACATCTCCATTCCTGGAAACGGTTGCAATGAGGCTGGTGTTCGCCGCAGGCATGGCCTTCAAAATCTCACCGTCGTGCTGGCGCGTGGGGAACCGGAGCTTGCCATCACTGAGATTCCAGACGGAGACATAGCCGCCTCCATCCCCCACAACGATGGATCTGCCATCGGCGGTGAAGGCCAGAGAAGTCACCGAGGACGGATGCACGAGCGGCGGCAGCACCTCACCGCCGTTGCGGAAGTTGCCGACGAAAACCTCGCCGCGGTTCATGCCGAGCGCGATGAGTTCGTGCTTGGGTTCGATGGCGACATGCAGCAGTCCCTTGTCCACTTCGATGGGATCGCCCACAGGCTGCCCCAGTCGAAGATCCCAGGTGGTGGCGGCACCGTCATCCCCCATCGGATTGATGGGATCACCGCTGTAAATCGAGGCGGCAAAGACGCCGTCTTCATCCACCGCAATTTCAGCGACCACGCCTTTTTGTTTCATCACCAGGGCCGGTTCCTGCGGTTTGCGCAAATCCCAGGCATGGATGTTTCCCATGCCTTCTCCATCGATCTCACTGCCAACGAGAAGCTTGGTGCCATTGCCGGAGAACGCGACGCACGTTGCGATGTTCGGAAGACGTGGCTGGAGATTGCGGCGCTTGCCGTCCTTGAGGGTCCACAGCTCCACATTGCCGTCATCTCGCGCGATCACCGCCTGCTGGCCGTCTGGAGTGACCTCGAGAGCTGTGACCTCCATGCCGGGCGGAACCGGATGATCGGTGCGTTCCCCCGTCTTCATGTTCCACGCGGAAACGACTTCACGTATCGCCATCGGCTTTCCTGGCACCAGAGGCCCCTTGGGCAGGATGCGCGAGACGGCCAGCGCCGTATCTGCCTCACGGCTGACTGCGACTTTGGCGGCTTCTCCTGCGCCTTCCGGCAGCGCCAGCGGCGCGGTGTCCGGACGAATGAGATGCACGTTGGCCAGCAGCGAGAGGAGGTTTGTGGAGGAGAGGTCGTTGGTGGGATCCGTGCGCAGGGAGCGCACCAAAAAGGCGACCGCGTCGTTGTACTGACCGCGATCCGTGTACTGCCGTGCCATCTGCTCGTCGGAGCGGCTGTAGGATTTGATCAGGTTTTTCCGACCAAGCTCGGCAGCGATCCGGTTGCGCTCCGCTTTGAAATACAGCGCCGTGCTGGTGATACCGCCGGCGATGACGGCAAAGGCAATGGCAAGAGATGCTGCGACGCCAACACGATGACGGCGCACAAACTTGGTGATCAGGTAGCGCCGGCTCGGCGGACGTGCCGTGATCGGCTCGAAGCTCAGATAGCGCGTGATGTCATCCGCCAGGTCGTCCGCGCTGCCGTAGCGACGGTTTGGATCACGTTCGAGCGCCTTGAGCGCAATCCAGTCGAGATCGCCCTGCACCGAGGGCTCGACGGACGAGGGCTTCGGCGGATCCTTTTCCGCCAGATCGCGCAGCAGAATATGAATCGGCTTCTGTGCGATGTCGGAAGGCGTGATGAGAGCCCGGCCGCAGAGCAGCTCAAAAAACACACCGCCGAGCGCATACACATCCGACCGCGTGTCCACATGCGAGCTGCCATTCTCGATCTGTTCCGGGCTGATGTAACCCGGCGTGCCGACGAGCTGATCGACGCCGGTGGCAATAGTGTGGCCGGACCCCTCGCCCTCCAGAACCTTGGCGATGCCGAAGTCGATGACCTTGGGCACCGCCTTGCCCGCCTCGTCCATCACCATGATGTTGCCGGGCTTGATGTCGCGATGGATGATCCCCTTCTGATGCGCGTGGTTCACCGCACGGCAGACAGGGATGAAAAGCGACAGCCGCTGGCGCAGGTCGAGATCGTTCTGCTTGCAGTAGCTGGTGATGGAGCGGCCCTTCACCATCTCCATCACGAAATAGGGAGCGCCGATGTCCGTCTCGCCGGCATCCAGAATGCGCGCGATGTTCGGATGCTCCATGATGGCGAGCGTGCGCTGCTCGATGGCAAATCGTCCGAGAATGTCCGAAGACGTCACACCGGCCTTCACGATCTTGATCGCCACGATGCGGTGGATCGGCTTCACCTGCTCGGCGCGATAGACGACACCGAAGCCGCCTTCGCCCAGCTTGTCGAGCAGCCGGTAACGATCGCCAATCCAGCCGTCGTTTCCGGTGAGCGATTCCATGTGGGAACGCGGCTTCGAAGTCGTCCCCATGGACGCCATCGACGAAGCGGTGGCGGCGGGAAGCCCGCCGTGACTCGGCAGCGTGGCCGCTCCGGGCATGGTGGGGTGAATGGTCGGCTGCTTGTTCGTCGGAATTGCGATCGTCTGATCCTCCGGCCCGAGCGTGATGTTTCCCGTGTCGCCCAAGGATGCCGGCGGCCGCGAGCCCATCGTCGCAGCCGGAAGCGCACGGCTTGGATTCGGAATGGCAATGGTCTGGTCTTCGGGCCCCAGCGTGATCATTCCCGTCGCAGTCTCTTCGGCCGGAGGCTTCGGCGACGCGGGCGGCGGCGTGCTGCGGCCGGGATTCGGGATCGCGATCGTTGCGTCTTCCGGTCCGAGCGTCACCATCCCTGTCGGTGTCTCCTCAGGAGGCATGAACTTCTCATCCTCGTCTTTCGAGGGCGGTGTTGCGGGCTTGTCCGAATCAGGTTTCACGGGCGGGAAAAAGAAATACTCGGACACTGTTTCAGAGAACGACGACGCGGGCAAGCCTTGTGATTCCGCCGGCGCAGAAAAGAAGCTCCAACAGTCTCTACTTGAACCGCCTCAGCCGCAGGCTGTTCAAAATCACCGACACACTGCTCAGGGACATCGCCACACTCGCGATCATGGGATTCAGGAGCCACCCGGTGAGCGGATAGAGCAGACCGGCGGCGAGAGGGATGCCGAGTCCGTTGTAGAGAAAGGCGAACATGAGATTCTGGCGGATGACCTTCATCGTGGCCCGGCTGAGCGCGAAGGCATGATGAAGGGCGCGCAGATCGCCCTTCAAGAGCGTGACAGGGGCGCTTTGGATCGCGACCTCGGTGCCGGTGCCCATCGCGATACCAACATCGGCGGCGGCGAGGGCTGGCGCGTCGTTGATGCCGTCGCCTGCAAATGCAACGTGCCGGTCCTTCCCCCTCGCCTGATAGACGTGCAGCAGCTTCTCCTTCGGCGAGACCTCGGCGGCCACTTCGTCGATGCCCAGATCCTTGGCGACACGCTGTGCCGTGGCCAACGCGTCTCCCGTGATCATCTGCAGCTTCAAACCGAAGGCGTGCAACGCCTCGATGGCTGCAGGCGTGGTTTCCTTGACCTTGTCTTTGATGGCGATGATTCCGAGCGGTTTCTCATTAAGCACGACAATGACCACCGTGCAGCCCTCCGCCTGCATCTGCACCGATCGCGAATGACATTCCGCGCTGACAAAGACGCCGTTTTTCTTCAAGAAGGTCTCCTGGCCGATAAAGACCTCGTTTTCGCCGACATCGCCCAGCACCCCACCTCCGGTGATGGACTGAAAATTGGTGGCGGCGGCAATCGGAATGTTGCGCTCCTTCGCGGCATTGACGATCGCGGTGGCGAGCGGATGCTCGCTCATCGCCTCGACTGCGGCGGCGCAGGCAAGCAGGTCGCGCGCGGACAGACCCGGCAGCGGAAAAATTTCCGTCACGGTCGGTTTGCCCTCGGTGAGCGTGCCGGTCTTGTCGAGCATCACGATGTCGATTTCCTGCAGTCGTTCGAGCGTCTCGGCATTCTTGATCAGCACGCCCATCTGCGCGCCGCGCCCCAGTCCGACGGTGACGGCCATCGGTGTCGCCAGACCCAGCGCGCACGGACAGGCGATGATCAAAACCGCCACGGCATTCGTCACGGCAAAAGCAAAAGACGGCTGCGGCCCAAACTGCCACCACAGCAAAAACGTCAGCGCAGCGACACCCACCACCGCCGGCACAAACCAGGACGACACACGATCCGCCAGACGCTGTACGGGAGCTCGGCTGGCCTGGGCTTTGGCCGTCATGTCCACGATCTGGCTCAGCAGCGTGTTCGCACCGACACGTTCGGCACGCATGAGGAAGGTGCCGTTGCCGTTCACTGTTCCGCCGGTGACCGCAGCACCGACCCCTTTCTCCTGCGGCATTGATTCACCGGTGAGCATTGCTTCATCCACAGCAGAGCTGCCCTCGGTCACGATGCCGTCCACAGGAATGCTCGCGCCCGGTTTGATGCGCAGCACGTCGCCGATCTGGATCTCTTCGACGGGGGTTTCGACTTCGCTGCCATCACGCACTAGCAGCGCCGTCTTTGGCGTCAGGCTCATCAAAGCACGAATCGCCGAACCTGTCGCATTGCGGGCACGCAACTCGAGAAGCTGGCCGAGCAAGACGAGCACGGTGATGACGGCGGCACTTTCAAAGTAGAGTGTCATCCCACCATGCGTGGCCTGATGCGGCAGCCACTGCGGCACCGCCAATGCAACAACACTATAGGTCCACGCCGCAAGCACACCGAGACCGATCAACGTGAACATGTTGAACCGCAGCGTGAGCGCCGAATTGGCGAAACGCGCCAGCAGCGGCCACCCGACCCAGAACACGACCGGCGTGGCCCACACAAACTGCATCCAACCGGAAGCATCATGAGGAATATCGCGGATGACCGGCAGACCCATGCCCATCGAGAGCAGCACCACCGGCGTGGTCATCGCAGCGCTCCAGCGCACGCGCCACCACAGGTCACGCACCTCGTGGTCACCGCCATCGCCGCAGCATTCGGGCTCGTTGCGTTTGGCGAGCGGGTTTTTCTGCAAAGCCATGCCACAATGGGGGCAGGCGCCCGGTTTGTCGGAACCGACGCCCTCGCACATCGGGCAGATATAGGCAGGCGGCAAAGACGCATCGCTCTTCACCACAGCTGTCGGCTGCTTCTCTTCCGAGGAGCAGTGCGAGCAGGATGTCGGCGCATTGGGAAGCATGGCAGCAGTAAATTAGCCGCACAAAGAACGCCATCACCAGCCTATTCTTGGCGAATGCCGTGTCAGCCTTTCGTGATGCACTCGTCAAGATTGAGAATCGCGCTCGCCACGGCATACCAGGCGGCGAAGTCGGCGGCCGGAAGATTCTTCGGAAGTTCGAAACCGTTGCTGAGTTCCTGGGTGCCCTTCGCATCCCCCTTGGCGGCTTCGAACTGGGTTTCCCACAATGATTTGAGGACTCGCAGTTCTTCCGGCTGCGGCGCACGTGCCAGAGCGATGCGATAGGCGTGCTGCAGACGAGAATCGAGGTCCTGGCTGGGTGATTCGACAACGATGCGACGCGCAAAGGCCTTGGCGGCTTCGACATAGACGGGATCGTTGAGCAGCGTGAGCGCCTGAAGCGGCGTGTTGCTGCGCGAACGGCGCACCACGCAGGCCATGCGAGCGCTGGCGTCGAAGTTCATGAAGCTCGGATAGGGCGAACCGCGCTTCAGCACGACGTAGAGACCACGGCGATATTTCTCCGCACCAGGACTGACCACGTAGTTGTACTGCTGGCCGCCGACTTTCTGCCAAAGGCCGTCTGGCTGCGGCGGACGAATGGGAGTCCCCCCCTGCTCCAGATTGAGCAGTCCGGCAATGGCGAGCGCGTTGTCACGAATGAGTTCGGCGTCGAGTCGGAAACGCGGGCCATGCCAGAGGAGTGTGTTCTGCGGATCGGTCTGCTGAGCCACGGCATCCGTTGAATGCGAGCTCTGTCGGTAGGCTGCGCTCATGACAATCTTCTTGAGCAGGTGCCTCATGTCCCAGCCGCTGTCCATGAACTCGACGGCGAGCCAGTCGAGCAGCTCGGGATGGCTGGGCGGCGCGCCTTTGATGCCAAAATCTTCGAGCGTGCCGACGATGCCATGGCCAAAAAACTCTGCCCACCAGCGGTTCACGGTGACACGTGCGACGAGCGGGTTGTCACGACTCGCCAGCCACTTGGCGAGCGTGATGCGATTCGGAGGACCGGCGAGTTTGGAATTGAAGACAGCAGGCACGGTCGGCGTGACGGGGTCGGCCGGATCGGTGTAAACACCGCGTTTGAAAATGGTGCTCATGCGCGGCTGCGGGAGTTCACGCATCACCTCGGTGGTGGGTGCGGCGAGAGCGGTGATCTGCTTCTGCAGCGCAGTCTTCTGCTTTTCGAGCTGGGCGAGCTGCTTGTCCCGCGGCTTCGCGGCGGGTGCCACCTTGCTTTTGCCCCGTTGTTTGGCGACGGGTTCGGGTTCCACGACCTCGGGCAGACAGGAGGCGACATCACCGGTGATGCGAGAGATGCGCAGACAGCCCATGACGAGGCCGTTGCCGAAATTCTGCTCCATGCGGATGCTGAGCTTCGAACCAGCAGGAATCGGGATCGGTTTGGCTAGTTCAAACGCAGCCCAATGGGGTTCGCCAAAGCGACGGCCGATGGCCCAGCCTTTCTTCTCTCCTTTGCCGATGAGGCTGGTGACGACGTAACCGCCCTGCGAGTAATCGGCATACGCGGACTTGAAGGACAGCGGCTGCTTTTTGCCGTCGGGCGTGGTGAGCGTGCAGTCGAAGGTGTGGAGCACGAAGTTCGGACGATTCTCACCGCCGCGGCCGGGGCCGTCGCCAGGAATGGAGGCATGGGTGAGGGCTTCCAGCATGAGGCCGCTCAATTCACCGGCGCTAAGATCGGTTTCGAACGTGTAGGTGTCTTTTTCGGGAACTGGACCTGTTAGAAGCACGCTGCCGTCGGACTGCAGTTCCGATTCGGCGTCGCTCTCCGTGATGAAAGCGGAAGGACTGAGCGGCTGGACACGATTGGCCGAATCGATTTGAGGCGATCCTGCAGCAGCCGGGTTTCCACTTTTATCACCAGCAACGGCGATCTGCCGCTGCCGTGCGGTGATCTGAGCATCGAGCGTCTTCATCTGTGCCGCGAGCTGGCGACGCTCGGCTTCACGACCAGAGTCGTCGATCTTGTAGGGGCTGCCTTTGAACTGGATGGAGCCCGGGACGGTGGCCTTGGTGCGGTCGGCCTCCATCTCGGTGTTGTTGTAGTAGGCCAGCAGCGAGTAGTAGTCGCGCTGGCTGAAGGGATCGTACTTGTGATTGTGGCACTGGGCACACTCGAGCGTGGTGCCGAGCCAGACGGCGCCGGTGGTGTTGACGCGGTCGATGACCTGATTGATGCGGCTCTCTTCGGGTTCGGTGCCGGCTTCGACGTTGGTGGGTGTGCAGCGATGAAAACCGGTGGCGATGATTTGATCCGGCGTGGCGTTGGGCAGCAGATCGCCGGCGATTTGTTCGAGCGTGAACTGATTGAACGGCATGTTCGCGTTGAGCGCGTTCACGACCCAGTCGCGGTAGGCCCAGATGTCACGCAGGTCGTCGCGCTGGAAGCCATGCGAGTCGGCGTAGCGCGCGAGATCGAGCCACGGACGGGCCCAGCGAACACCGAAGTCACGGGAAGCAAGAAGGCGGTCCACGAGCTTCTCCAAGGACGAATTCCGAATGACGAATGACGAACCCGAACGGCACTCGTTGACGAACTGGTCCACCTCGGCGGGCGTCGGAGGAAGGCCGGTCAAATCGAGCGACAGACGACGGATGAGGATTTCAGGACTCGCTTCTGGCGATGGAGAGAGCTTCGCGTCTTCCAGCTTCGCAGTGACGAAAGAGTCGATCTCGTTTTTCAGCCACGCCTTGTTTTGAACATCGGGCAACGCAGGGCGCCGGGGTGGAATGTAGCTCCAGTGCCTGAGCGTTTCGAGCTTGTCGGGCCACTTGGCGCCTGCGGTGATCCAGTCGCGGAGATGACCAATTTCAACGGCGGTGAGACGGTCGCCCCGCCTAGGCATGGCCTCCTTGTCTTCCTTGGGCAGAGCGATACGGCGAAGCAGGTCGCTGCCAATTTCGACATGCTTCGGCGAGGCGGAGTCGAGACGAAGGTCACCCTTGTGCTTTTCGGCGCCATGACACTCGAAACAGGCGCGCTGAAGGACGGGAAAGACGTCCCTGGCAAAGTCGGTGCCCGCAGCATGCACGGAGGCGGCTGCGAGGATCGAGATGAAAACGGAGCGAATCATGTGTGGGGTAACAACGACTGCGCACACGATGGACTTTCGAGAGGCCCCGATCAGAGCAGACGGCGGGCGTTGCGCAGGCCGTCTGCGGTCACAACGGCCTGGTTGCGCGCGGCGACCATGAAATCGAGGTAGTTCTGCCACTGCATGGGGCGCAGGGAGGCGAGGCCCATGCCCCGGCGGCTGAAGCCGTAGTCGGCGATCTCCCAGCCAAAGTCGGAATGACGGTTGCGATAATCGGCACGATGGATCCAGGCGCCGAACTCGTCCTTGCGCCACACTTCGGGATCATTGCCAGGAATTGTCTGCGCGAGGCTCCAGACACGGCGCACGACCTCAAGGTCATAGCCTTCGGCGGAGTGGTTGGAGAGGAGTTCGGACATTGGGCACGCAGAATCGACGAGCGAATGAATTCGTTCTGCTACTTCAGCTCGATGTTGTCAATGAGACGCGTGGTCCCGAAGAAGACGGCGGCCGCAATGACCACAAGCTCCGTGGTGGCGGAGACGGCTTGCAGGGAGTTGGCATCGACGGCGGAAACGTAGTCGATGCGGCCGAGCGGGGCGTGCTCCTGAAGATGCCTGGTGATGAGTGCGGGCAGCACCGCAGGATCGCGTTCGCCATTTTTCCACGCATCGCGTGCAGCGACCAGCGCCGCGCGGATGGCCGGGGCCTGAGCACGTTCTTCGTCGTTGAGGTAGCGGTTGCGGCTGCTCATGGCAAGACCGTCCGCTTCACGCACGGTCTCGATGCCATGAAGCACGACATTAAAGTCGAGGTCGCGCACGAGGCGGCGGATGATGGCGAACTGCTGGTAGTCCTTTTTGCCGAAGACGGCGTCGTCGCACTGAACGAGATTGAAGAGCTTCGTGACGACGGTGCAGACGCCATCGAAATGACCGGGGCGGCTGGCGCCGCAGAGAAACTGAGAGAGGCTGGTCTCGCGAAGGACAATGCTACGGTCCGCCGGAAAGAGCTCCTCCGCCTTGGGGGCGAAGATCATGTCCGCACCGTTGTCGCGTGCGAGTGCAAGGTCCTCAACGAGCGTGCGCGGATACTTTCCAAAATCCTCGCCGGGTCCGAACTGGAGCGGATTGACGAAGATGCTGACGGCGACATTGCCGTTCTGGCCGGCGATCTCACGTGCAGCGCGGATGAGAGTGGCGTGCCCGTCGTGCAATGCACCCATGGTCGGGACAAAGACACAGCGCGTACCTTTGTTGATGGAGCTCCAGGAACGGAGCTGGCGGATGTTGTTGATGACGTTCATGATTTTAGATCTCTGGATTCGAAAACGGCGTAGCCCAGGGTGAAAAGCGTGATGTTTACCGCAAAGATGGCCGCGTAGCCACGCCAGATGAGCGGCCAGTCGATGTTTTCAGCGAGGATGCGGCCCCAGCAGGCCATGTGCTTGGTGACGAGCAAGTGCTGGTAGCTCTCCATGAAGCCGCTGTTGCGCATGATGAAGTCCACCAGGATGTAAGTGAGCGCACCGATGGTGGCTGCCGCCGGCTTGATGCGGAAGCAGGAGAGAAAAAAGGCGATGCTGCTGATTGTGGTCATGCTGAGACCGAGATAGAGCGAACTCAGGGCGTAGCGCTCCAGACCCGGCCCCCAGTCATAAAACGCCACAACAGACACCTCTGGCACAATGGCAAAATAACCACCGCCCCAGCCGCGCAACACGAGGCCGAGCAGAAAGGACGTCCAGGCGAGAAACTGGATCAAAAAGAACGCGTAGCCGGTGCAGGTGAGGTATTTGAGCAGCAGCAGACGAAAACGACTGACGGGCCGCGCGAGCAAAAGCCGCATGTGGCCGTCCTCGCCTTCCTTGGCGACGATATCACCGGCGACGAGGCTCAGAAACAAAGCCCCAAGCAAGAAGACGGAGAAGCCCATGACCGTGCTCGCCACGGTGAGCGCAGAAAAATAGTACTCGAAGCTCTGCCCGGAGCCGGCGATGGCCCTTTGAATAGGTCCCATGCCGAATCGTTTGATGAGCAGCAGGATGATCATCTCCAATGCCACAAACGCACCGAAGCCGATGTAGGTGCGCCGACGTGCGAAGAGCTTCAACAGCTCGCCATACCACTGCTGGAAGAAGAGCGTCATGATTTCGAGGAGAGTCCCATGTAAAGTTCCTCCAGCGTGCGCCGGTGCGGCTGCCAGGTGTTGACCTGCACCTTGCCGTTCACCAGCGCGGCGACGAGTTCATGCGGCTCCATGTTGAGCGGCACTTCGACGATGCCGTGCTTGTCCATCGTGGCACCACAGCGGTCGAGCACCTCTCGCGCAAGGCCTATATCGCTGGTGTCGAGCTGATAGATGCGACGGGACTTTTCCTGCGAGGGGACAGAGCCTTCGAAAACTTTTTTGCCGTCCTTCAGGATGACACAACGGTCGCACATCTGCTCGACTTCACCGAGGAGATGGGAGTTGAGCATGATCGTCATGCCGTGATGCTTGCGCAGATGCAGGATAAGTTCGCGGAATTCGCGGATGCCTTCGGGGTCGAGACCGTCGGTCGGCTCGTCGAGGAGCAAAATTTTTGGCTGCGGCAGCATCGCCTGGGCAAGCGCGAGACGCTGACGCATGCCATGGCTGTAGGTGGCGGTTTTCTGCTGAATGGCCCGGTTGAGATTGACCATCTGGACGACGCGTTTCACCTCCGCCTCGTCCCACCAGCCGGAGAGCGAGCAGAGCACGCGCAGGTTTTGCCATCCGCTGAGATATTCGTAAAACACCGCAGCCTCGTAGATCGCACCAATCTGCTGAAGCGCCGAATCACGGTTTTTCTGCACGCTGCGTCCGCCGATGCGCACTTCACCCGCATCCGGCCGCACCATGCCGAGCGTGACGCCCATGATGGTGCTCTTGCCCGCGCCATTGTGGCCAAGGAGGCCAAGGATTTCTCCCTCGCGAACTTCAAAGCTCACGTCATCAAGCGCCAGACGCCCGGTGGGCCAGCGCTTGGTGAGATGTTTTACTTCGAGGAGAGCCATGGCGAGCGACAGTGGCGAGATGCTGGTGCCGATACCAGTTTTTCGTCGCGTCGCACGGAAGAAGTCGCCAAATTCGCGTTTACACCGCCGCCGCCCGACTGCATTACTCCGGCCTGTCCACGTCCCCCTTGCCATGCAGTTTTATTTCCCCACGTCACTCAATCTCGGCCAAGAACACAGCGAAGGCTTCCACCAGGAACTGCTGCGCGGACTGACTCACAAGCTGAACAACCTGCTGGCGGTGATCCAGGGCTTCAGCAGTCTGATTTTGATGACGGACGACCTCGATCCGAGTGTGAGCGAAAACATGCAGCACATCCGCGAGGCATCCGTGGGCGTGACGAATTTGAGCGAGCGCATCCGCTCCGCCGGGGGCTGCGCGAAGATCAGCCTGCAATCGCTGAGTCTCAACGAATACCTCCCCGTAATCGAAGGCGCCGTGATGGAGCCCTTCCAAAAGGAAAGCGTGCAACTGGAAGCCGACGTGCAGCCAAACCTGCCGCCGGTCATCGTGGATCCGACCAAGTTCAAAGACATCCTCACGGAGTTGCTGAAAAACGCCGCGGAAGCCGCATCGAAGGGTGCCGGACGCTGTGCGCTGAAGATCTGCGGTCCTGGGTCGATCACACCGGCCGAACAGCGCCGCGTGGACATTCTGGTGAGCAACACGGGCTCACAGATCGCTCCAGAAAAGATGCAGGAGATTTTTCGTCCGTTCCATGGCTCGAAGAACAGCAATCACCTCGGCCTCGGCCTGACGATCGCCGCGATGCTCAGTCATCAAATGAACATCCAGATCGGCGTGGCCTCTGAGAACAACACGACGACGTTCTGGCTAAGCTGCCCGATGGCCTGAGGCCTCGTTCGGGACGTTTTTTGAGTTTTGGACATTTCCTGCGATGCAACGTTGGCCCCGCCTTCGTTGTCTATATCGAACATCACCCCTTGGAGGTCTCTCATGAAACGATCCGCTTTGTTCATCGCCCTGCTGTTGAGCGTGATTCCAGCCGTGGCCGCTCCGAAAAGCTACGACACCATCACCACCCGTGACGGAAAGTCGTTCTACGAATGCAAAGTGATGCACGTCTATCCCGACGGCGTGAGCTTCACCCACCGAAACGGGGCGGCGAAAATCGCCTTCAAAGACCTGCCTGACGGCCTGCGGCGTGAACTCCGCTACGATCCGAAGGCTGAGGCCGCTTATCAAAAGGAACAGGCGGCCCTCCGCAAAGCGGAGAAAGAACGCCAGAAACAACAGGAAGCGGCGATGCAGGAAAGACTGATGGAAGCGCAAATGGCGGAGGCCAGCTACCTCGCCGCCGCACGACAAATCGCGACCACTCAAACTG
Organism: Prosthecobacter sp.; assembly: GCF_020439865.1. GTDB lineage: Bacteria > Verrucomicrobiota > Verrucomicrobiia > Verrucomicrobiales > Verrucomicrobiaceae > Prosthecobacter. The sequence goes on along the minus strand of NZ_JAGRPF010000216.1, from coordinate 14,136 downwards.
CAGCCACACCACCGATGTCGGTCGCGCTGCCGGGAGAGAAACTGACAGTGGCGAGCACCCAGACACCCTCTTGGGTTGGCACTCCGATCACGGGCCCGGCAGTCGGGGGCAGTTCTTATCGGAACGGCAGTTTTTCGCGCTGGAGCAACTATCCCTATCGCTACGGTGGAGGCTCTTATCCCGCGGGCGGCTACTATTCGGGATATGGATACGGCTACCCGTATTACAGCGGCTATTCATACGGTGGCTACCCGTATGGCGGCTATTACTATGGAGGAGGCTACGCGCCAAGGTACGGCTCCAGCATCATCGGGAACTGGAACGTCGGCCATGGCATCCATGTCGGTGTGGGAATCGGGTCGTTTGGCAACGTGTTGCGCGTCTTTCGCTAAAGTTAGAGCTTCGGTTTTGCGAAGCAATAAAAGCTGGCATTGCGTGCGTTATGGAAGTCAAATCCCCGCAAGCCTATGAAAACGATTCTTCTCTCCGTCATTGCGCTTCAGTTTGGCTTCGTTGCAGGAGCTTATGCTTCTGAGCTCACCACCATCGAGACCGCTCAAGGCAAAGTCTATCAGCAGTGCAAGATCCTCAAACGTGATCCTGACGGTGTTTCGTTTACCCACAGCAAGGGCACGGCGAAAGTGCTGTTCACCGACCTGAGCGAATCGCAGCGCAACATCTTGGGCTACGACGCGCAGAAAGCAGACGCCTATGAAAAGGAACGCGCAGACGCACGCAAGGAGGCCGAAGAAGCGCGTCGGGCACGCGAGACAAAAATCGCCGAGGCAATGATCGCAGCGCGGGCACGATATGCGGCACAGCAGCCGATCGTGCTGATGCAGCAGCCGTTTGGCGGCTTCACCAGTCTGGCTCCTGTTTTGGGTCTGGGACAGATCGGCGTCCCCAATTCCCACTATCATCCCGGTTATTATGGCCACGGCTTCCGCCAGAATCGGAGCTGGGTCGGCACCGGCATTGCCTCGATCGGCGCCGGCACCGGAGGCATTTACGTGCCGCAAAGCGGTGGCGCCGTGATCAACGGCTTTCCAGGCGTCAGCTACAGCCCGACGCTTGGCTATACCAACACCCTGAACTACAACCCTGCAGTTCCCGGCTTCTTTGGGGGACAGCACTCCGGTGTCGTTCCCGGAGTGGCTGTGCATGGCAGCGCCTCATTCCCGGTGCATCATTGATCATTGATGCAAAAAAGGGCGGATCTGTCTCCAGATCCGCCCCGAAAGGTAAGTTAGAAGCAGCTGATCAGATCAAGCCGGCCTTCTTCAGCGTCGCGTAGGCGCCGTTCTTGTCGAGCGTCTTGAGCGCACGGGCGGTCAGCTTCACTTCGACGAACTTGTTCAGCTCAGGGATGAAGATGCGCTTCTTGCGAAGGTTCGGAAGGATCACGCGCTTCACACGCTTCGTGATGTGACGACCGATACCGCCTTCTTTCTTGGCTTTACCGCTGCGATGGATGTGGTGGCCGCGGGTGACGCCGACGCCGGTGATTTGACAGATGGTGGCCATGATGAGGTTCTGGGGAAAAAATTGGGGCGCGATACTAGCCGAGGACGCTGGGGCGTCAACCAAAAGTCTGCCTTTTGGCCTCTCAACGCCGCGGACGCCCCACCATGAGGCAAGTTGTCTGCGGATTCAGGAGGTAGCCAATGCCAAAGTTCAGCGGTTTTACAGGGTGTCTCCCCAATGAATACGCAGCAACCAGATCCGGCTGCTGACACCCTGAGAAGATACTCAACGTGCCGCGATAGTTGCCATAGAGCCAGAGATTCCAGCCGTAACGGCTGAACTCCCGGTAGGGCACCCCCGAGGGATCCTGGACGATGGCGCTGCTGTGGCGCAGCAGGTAGTCCCTAATATTGGAAAACCCGCTCTCATGCATTAGGTAGGAAGCGCTTTTCAAAAACGCAGGCACTCGGCCGAGACGCGAGACAAAGGTCAGGAACGGCCCCCCGGCGCTCACGCCGTTATTGGAGAGATCATGGCGGAAGTAGAACACCCGCTTGGAACGCCCCAGACCGCTCCGGCAGCGGATCATGAGCCCGGTGTTCCCCGAGGAACCCGCCAGCGTGACATTGCCAGCGCCGTCCAAGCGCACAGTGTCGACGGATTCGACGATATGACCCGTTCGCGCCATGAAGGCCAGCATCAAGGGCAGCACACCGCGAAAACGCGTGGCCTGCAGATCGCTGCGCATCTCAGTCGTAATGAAATAGCCGCTCTGCATGATGGTCGAAACGGCGTTGTGCAGGCCGGTCAGACCGTTGTCGATCTCCGACTGGGACAGATCACTCAGGCGTGGCAGTGGTTCGGCAGGCTCCAGCCCGCAGAGCACAAAAGTTTCTGCCGTAGGGAACAATGCGCTCGCGAAGAGAAAATCCGGGCCGCTGAACGGATAAAATACGGCATTGGCATTCTTGATGTCGCCAATCTCCGAACTCGCCCAGGCCTGCAACGGTCCGCGATAGGCATTCTGGTGGGTCGCCCAGAGGCTATCCATGCGCAGCTTGTGGGCGCTCACCGCCGCTGTCTGGCTGTAGGAGGAACTCATACCGGCAAACAGGCGGGCGATGTCGTTGATGGAGCCGGATTGAGTCGGCACGTTCATCGAAACGGCGCCATTGTAGAGCGGTCTGCTGCTTGCACTTTCCGCACGCCTCACACTGCCGCCAAGCGCATCGAGCACACCGTTCCATTGGCTGACCTTGCTAGCCGCCGAGTAATTTCGGAACGCCTCGTCAGGCAATGCACAAGCCGAAATCAACAACGCAGTCAGCAGGCCACCCGCTGCCCGACAAAGAATGGAGAGATTACGATTTCGCAGAACCGTCATAGAACAGCGAGCGTACCAGATAGAAACAGGCCTCCAAGTAAGTCTTTATAGACTCTGGCAGGTTTATTTCCGACTTCGTTCAGTGACTATGGAAATTCAGCACCATTGCTGCATGGCACTAAACATTTAAGCTCAAGCCGCCTCGTAACCTACTTGGGCTGATGCATTCCGATACAATGGAACGCGCCACCTTCAGTGACGAGGTCCTTGGCCATCATGGAGATGATTTCACGGCCCGGGAAGCACTCGGAGATCTTGTCTTCGGCGGCGGCATCCTTCTTCTTGTGACCAAAGAGCGGGACGAGCACGGCGTTGTTCATGATCAGGAAGTTCGCATAGCTGGCCGGGAGGCGGCTGAGACGCCAGTCCTTCATTTCAATGGCCTGGGGCATTTCGATCTCGATGATCTCAAGCTTGCCGCCATCGGGAGCTTTGACGTCATCGAGGCGTTCGCGGATTTCCTTGAGCACCTTGTGGTTCGGATCGCTGTCACGCGGTTCGACCATGCAGATCACGGCGTCTTCACGGATGAAACGAACGACGTCGTCGATGTGACCGTCGGTGTCGTCGCCTTCGATGCCTTTCTTGAACCACACAATGTCCTTCACACCAAGCATGGCCTTCAGTTCCTTCTCGACCTCGGCCTTGTTGCCGGGCTTGCCGCCGTGGCGGTTCGGGTTCAGCAGCACGGCTTCAGTGGTGAGCAGCGTTCCTTTGCCATTGGTTTCGATGGCTCCGCCTTCGAGGATCATCTTCGAAGTGAAGCGCTCCATGTTCAGCACCTTGGCCGCCTTTTCAGGAATGGCGTTGTCGAGATCCCACGGCGGAAACTTGCCGCCCCAGGCGTTGAACTCCCAGTCGGTGATCGCGACTTTGCCGGTCTCGTTGTGCTTGATGAAAATCGGGCCGTGGTCGCGGCACCACACGTCGTTCGTGTTGTGCTCGTAGATGTCCACCTGGCTCAGGTCGCCCTCATTGTCGGCGATCGAGAGACGGATGTTCATGTGGCTGAGCATCGGAGCATTGATGCGCACGCGCTCATAGCGGCTGATCACGCTGGCGATCTCGCCAAACTTGTCCTGCAGTTTGTGGTAGGTCTTCGGGCAGCTTTCCTTGTTGGACGGCCAGGAAAGCCAGATCGCCTCCTGCGGCTCGAACTCGGCGGGCAGACGGTAGTTTTGGGGATAGGAGGCTTTACTCATCGATGTAGCGTTTGGTCAGGGGAGCGTAGGTGTCAATGCGGCGATCACGGAAAAACGGCCAGATGCGGCGGAATTCTTCGACGGCGGTTAAATCGCACGACACGATCAAAATCTCTTCATCGTTCACCGACGCCTTTGCAACGATTTCTCCATACGGATTCGCTACAAAACTCTGGCCCCAGAATTCACTCTGCTGCTCGGTGCCCACCCGGTTGACCGCCGCCACGAAACAGCCGTTTGCCACGGCATGCCCGCGCTGGACGGTTTCCCAGGCGCAGTGCTGGGCGGCGCCCAGTTCGGCTTTCTCGCTCGGCAGCCAGCCGATGGCCGTGGGATAAAACAGGATCTCCGCGCCCATGAGGGCCGTCATGCGCGCCGCTTCCGGGTACCACTGGTCCCAGCAAATCAGCACGCCGATGCGGCCGAATTTCGTATCCCAAACCCGGTAGCCCAGATCGCCGGGCGTGAAGTAAAACTTTTCCTCGAAGCCCGGGTCCTGCGGGATGTGCATCTTCCGATACTTGCCCAAGACGGTGCCGTCCGCGTCGATCACGGCCGCCGTGTTGTGGTAGAGGCCCGGTCCGCGCTTCTCGAAGAGCGGCACGATGATCACCACGCCGAGTTCCTTTGCGAGCGGCGCCAGCCTGTCGGTGGTCGGGCCGGGAACGGTCTCGGCGAGGTTAAACAGCTCCGTGTCCTGCGTGATGCAGAAGTAGGGCGTGTTGAACAGCTCCTGCAGGCACACGATTTGTGCGCCGCGAGCCGCCGCTTCACGGATCAACCGCTCGTGCTGCTGCACGCTTTCTTCCTTGCTTGAAAATGCCCGGCTCTGCACCAGGCCGAGAGTAACCTTCGCCATAAGGCGCGGATGGTTCACCGCATGGCGGCGAATGCAAGAAGGCTGTGGGCACAAAAAAGCCCGGCGGTTTGCGCCACCGGGCCTTCGCAAGTCGAGACAAGCTCACTCGCGATCCACCGAGATCTTCCCGCCACCGGCCAGAAACAGCGTCGCGTAGCCGATGAGGTAAACCATCGCCAGCTCGCCGCTGTGTTCGCCCACGAGCGCGGACTTGTGAACAAAGAAGAAGGCGGTTCCCATCGTGCAGGCGAGCATCAGGGCCGCGAACCGGGTGAAAAGGCCCGCAATCAACAGCGCCGAGCAAAGCACCTCCGCAAATACGGCCAGACCTGCATTTACGTTCGAAGGGAGACCGAACAAGGCCGGGAACTTCTCCGCGGTGGCGGCAAAGTTCAGCAGCTTGCCGCGGCCGTGCAGCAGCAGCATGGAGAAACCGAGCGCGACGCGTAGGATGAGCAGACCGTAGTCGGTGGACTTCGGCAGAAACGACATTTTCAGGAGCTTGAGCATGGTTGGAGTGAGTTCGGGTTGATCGGGGATTTGCCGGAGCATGATCCGCCCCCGGCTCTGCCGACAAGCCTAAAATCCACTGAGCGGGAGGGGCCAAGATGGCCCCTCTCCTGGAATCAACCCAGCGCAGCCATCATCTCCTTGAGCTTCGCCAGCTTCTCCCGCCAGTCGGTCTTCCGCTGCTGATGCTCGTCGAGCACCTTTTGCGGGACCTTGGAGGTGAACTTTTCGTCGGCGAGCTTCGCGGTGACTTTTTCCAGCTCGGATTGGGCCTTGGCGAGTTCCTTGCCGATGCGCGCACGTTCGGCTTCCACGTCGATGAGTCCTTCAAGAGGAATATAAAGTGTGCCGGCTGACGAGAGAACTGCGGTGGTGCTACTGATCGGAGTGAAATTCGACGGATAAATCTCGAAAGACTTGGCATTGAGCATCACTTGGATTTTGTCGAAATCGACCTGTGTCCACACTATTTCAGAATTCGAAGGATTGGGTTCGAAATAAAGCTCTGGTTGTTTCGATCGAGGGATGTTCATGGTACTCAGCTGGCTCCGAGTATTTGTAACAAGTTCGATCTGTGCATTTACGACTTTCTCGTCCTCTGGCAGGATGCCGAAGTGGGCGAGTTCGTCCGCATCGAGCGGCTTCGGCCACGGGGCGAACATGATGCTCTTGCCACCCTGGTTTTCCGGCATGTCGGCGTTGAAGCCCATGCCGTGCCACAGCTCCTCGGTGATGAAGGGCAGGAAGGGATGGAAGAGGCGCAGCGTCTGGCCGAGCACGAAGTCGATGACGGCGAGGGTGTTCGCTTTGCGCTTCTCGTCGGCGCCTTGGAGCACGGCTTTGGAGGCTTCGACATACCAGTCGCAATACTCGCTCCAGAAGAAGCGGTAGAGCGTGGCCGTGGCGTCGCTGAAGCGGTATTCTTCGAGCGCGGTGCTGACTTCGGCGATGGCGGTGTTGAGGCGCAGGAGGATCCATTTGTCGTCGCTGCTGAGCAACGCGGCGCTGATCTCCGTCTCGGTGGCGCCGCCCTGCATCTGGCGGAAGCGCGCGGCGTTCCAGAGCTTGGTGCAGAAGTTGCGGCCGAGCTCGACGTTCTTTTCGTCGAAGCAGATGTCCTGACCGAGCGGGGCGCTGCGCATGATGCCAAAGCGCAACGCATCCGCGCTGTAGCTCGCGATGAGCTCCAACGGATCGGGCGAATTGCCGAGCGATTTGGACATCTTGCGGCCCTGCTTGTCGCGGATGATGCCGGTGAAATAGACGTTCTTAAACGGCAGCTCGCCCATCCACTCGAAGCCCGCCATGATCATGCGTGCGACCCAGAAGAAGATGATGTCCGGCCCCGTGACGAGATCGGTCGTGGGGTAGAAAGCCTTCAACGTGGAGGTCTTCTCCGGCCATCCCATCGTCGCGAAAGGCCACAGCCAGGAGCTGAACCAGGTGTCGAGAACGTCGGGGTCTTGTTCAAATTCCTGATACTCCGGCGACTCAATGATGGCTTTCTCTTGATCAGAAGCGGTGGCCAAAGAAATGATCCAGCTTTCACCATCTGGCGCGCCCTCTTCAGACAGGATGGTGGTGTGACCCGGTAGTCCCGAAAGCGAGCACTCAAACCTTTCCTGACGTTTTCCGCCGGCGGCCTTAGCCTCTAAAGCGGCTGCCAAAACGGATGGAAGCTTTGTATTTGTTCCAACCCAACGTGACCATACAGGCACTCGATGCCCCCACCAGACTTGGCGGCTGATGCACCAGTCCTGCAGGCCGGTCATCCAGTGATCATAGACCTTCGCCCAGCGGTCGGGGTGAAATTTCATCTCGCCATTGGCCACGACGGCCTGGCTTTCCTTCACGCTCGGGTATTTGAGGAACCATTGCTCGCTCAGACGACTCTCGATGGGAACGTCGGCGCGCTCGGAGTAGCCGAGGTTGTTCTGATACGGCTCCTCTTTGACGAGGCTGCCGATTTCCGCGAGCAGTTCGGCGGCGCGTTTGCGCGCGGCGAAGCGCTCCATGCCGGCGAGGTCCTTGCCAGCGAGCTCGTTGAGCACGCCGTTCGGATGCATGACATCGATCGGCTCCATCATGGGCACATAATTTGACAAGTTGGTCGAATCAGCCGTTTTGGTGAATCCCTTAGTCACCTTAAGTTGCTCGTCCTCCCACGAAGAATACTTGGCTTCATGTCTGAGGTATATCTCATAGTCCGCCTTGTCGTGTGCTGGCGTAACCTTCAAGACCCCCGTTCCAAACGAGAAATCGACATGATCATCCGCAATAATCGGTAGCAGCTCTTGCTTCTCGATCGGCAAGGGACGGCGGACGTGCTTGCCAATAAGGTCAGTGTAGCGCTCGTCCTGTGGATTAACGGCGATGGCAGTATCGCCTGGAATAACTTCGGGACGCGTTGTCGCGATCACAAGTTCCCACGGTTTGCCATCTTGCTTTAGAACAGGAGTACCGTCGCTTTCGACGACCTCGACTTTGAAGTGATACATGATGGCGTTTTGCGCCTTCATGACGACCTCCTCATCGCTGAGCGCGGTGAGGGAGGACGGGCACCAGTTCACCATGCGCTTGCCACGGTAGATGAGGCCCTTTTTGTAGAGATCGACGAACACGCGCATGACGCAGGCGTTGTAGTCGTCGTCAAAGGTGAAGCGCTCGCGGCTCCAGTCGCAGGAGGCGCCGAGTTTCTTGAGCTGCTCGATGATGATGCCGCCGTGCTTCTCCTTCCACTCCCAGATCTTCGCCACGAGGCCCTCGCGGCCCAGATCGTCGCGGTGCTTGATGACGCCCTGCTTTTTCAGCGTCTTCTCGACGACGTTTTGCGTGGCGATGCCGGCGTGGTCGGTGCCGGGCAGCCAGAGCACTTCCTTCCCCAGCATGCGGGCGCGGCGGGCGAGGATGTCCTGGATGGTGTTGTTTAGCACATGGCCGAGCGTGAGGATGCCCGTGACGTTCGGCGGCGGGATGACGATGGAATAGGCCGGGCGCTTCTCGCTCACGCGGGCGGGATCGGCTTCAAAGCATTTGTCATCCAGCCAGCGCTGATACCAGCGGGCTTCGACATCCGCCGGGGTGTAGGTCTTTTCGAGTTCGGGCATAAAAGGGCGCGCAAGATGGGGGAAAGCCGCCGCTTTGCAAACGCCGAGGCGCATGTAACGATGCCGCCATGAGCGCAGCGACCTCTCCCGGCACCACCCCGCACGGCGGCCATCTCCGCCACGGCCTGATGCTCGTCGTCGCGCTCGCCTTTCTCACCGCCGTCGGGCTCGTGCTGCCCCACGGCGACAGCGGCGAAAGCTTCCGCGAGTGGCTGCTCTCGCATGCGCTGTTTTTTCACATCGTCATCGCCCTGTGGGCCACCGTAATCGTCGAAGGCGTGGTTGGGCTCTTTGCTTCGAACGACCCATGGTCCACGCGGCTGAAGCACCTGCTGCTTACCTCTCTGCTGCCCCCGCTGCGCATGGTCACCGCCAGCAGCAAGCCGCGTGGCTGGCTCTGGCTGCCCGCCGTCGGCTGGAAGCCCGCAGGCGAAGAAACCTCCGAGCAACTGGAGCAAAAACTCGCGCTGCCAATGGTCGTCCTCACGCTGCTCGTGCTGCCCGTGCTCGGCGCGGAGCTCAGCGGCGGTGACACGCTGGACAACCACCCGCGCCTCGCACTGGCGACGCATCTGACCACCTGTGTCATCTGGGTAGGCTTCACCGTCGAGTTTCTCTGGATGGTGGCCGCCGCACCGAACAAACTGACCTACTGCCTCAAGCATTGGATCAATCTGATCATCATCGTCCTGCCACTCGTCGCCTTCCTGCGCGTACTGAACGCCTTCCGCTTCGTCCGCATGTTCCGCGCTGGCAAACTCCTCCGCGCCTACCGACTCCGCGGCCTCTGGACACGTCTGTGGCGCCTCGCGCTGCTCTTCAACCTCTTCGAACGCCTGCAACAGCGCGATCCGGCAAAGTACTGCGCCGCATTGGAAAAGAAAATCGCTGACCTCGAAGAACAAATCGCTGAACTGCGCGCCAAACTGGAGGCGCATCGCGAGAAGATCCCGCCTCCGCCGGCCGCATGATCAAGCCGAACGCCAGCATCGTCGTGCTTACCGGCGCGGGCATGTCCGCCGAATCTGGCGTGCCCACCTTTCGCGGTGTGGACGGGCTGTGGGAAGGCCATCGCATCGAGGACGTGGCCTCGCCAGAAGGTTTCGCCCGCGATCCCGAACTCGTGCATCGCTTCTACAACCTGCGGCGAGCCGCGTTGAACACCGTGGAGCCGAACGCCGGTCATGTGGCGCTCGCCAGACTCGAACGCGAATGGCGCGGACGTTTCCTGCTCGTCACGCAAAACGTCGATGACCTCCACGAACGCGCCGGCAGCGAAAAGCTCATCCACATGCACGGCGAACTGCGCAAAGCCCGCTGCGAGTGCTGTGATGCCGTGTTTGCATGGACCAAGGATCTCGACTCCGGCACCCGCTGCCGTGCCTGCGGCGAAATCGGCGGCATGCGACCGCACATCGTGTGGTTTGGCGAATTCCCGTTCGAGATGGAGACGATCATGGGAGCACTGAAGCGCGCTGATCTTTTTCTCTGCATCGGCACCTCCGGCGTCGTCTATCCTGCGGCCGGTTTCGCCCAAATCGCCGCCGAACGACCCGGCTGCCATCTCATCGAGATGAACCTCGAATCCACCGCGATCTCACGTCAGTTCGACGAACACATCATCGGCCCCGTGGCGGTGGAACTACCGAAACTGGTGGAGCAGTTGCTCGCGGCATGAGCCGCTCTCACTGCCCCAGGCTCAAATACTCGCGAACCGTGTGGTTCATCGCACGACGCGCCGGAGGGAAGCATTCGGCCACCTTTTCAAAGGTCTCCTCCATCGCGAATTCGTCTGCCAGCACATGCTTGCGGGCGGCGTCGAGATGGCTCACGACCACCTGCTCATAGTAGTCCACGTCCGGCGCACCCCGGCGTTCTGCACGCCGGTGCAGGAAGTCCGGATACAGGCAGGTCAGCACCAGGAACTGGTTAGCACACTGCACATGCAGGAAGAACTTGTGATGCCGGCTCGCATTCTCGATCGCCTCCAAATAATCGACGCTGTAGAGACTGTCGATGCTGTGATTGATGTCATCCGGCCCCTTGGTCGGCGTGCAGCCGAAGTCCGCGCACACCACCGCCATGTAGTCCGCCACGGCGATCTCCTTGATGCCAAACTCCTTCAGCGAGTGCCGCACCACGAGGAAGAAGAACAGCTCCGGCGAGAGCATCGCCGCTTTGCGAGAAACGATGGCGGCGTCGAAGAGCTTGTCGTTGTCCAGGATGATGGGAACCGCATCGGGGTCGTCCATCATTGCCTTGAAGCCTTCTTTTCCGCGCTCCGTCAGGGCCAAAGTGTCGCGGATGAAATTCCAATCCGTCGGGGTAAAACGGAACCAGCAGCCAGGGCGGGGGAAACGCGTCATGGAGATTAAGTGTGAACTGTCATCTACCTTTAGCATAACGAATGCCAGTTGAGTTAAACCTTTGGAAACCATCACCTGAGCGAATGTTCAAAGTGCCCCTTCCGAACTCATAAAACCCTTTGGCGCCCCCGTGCTTCGTGCTAAGCAGCGCCATGCCCAGAACCGACGGACGCGCCCCCGACCAGCTTCGCAAAATTGAATACATCCTCGACGTCGCCCCGCACGCCGCGGGATCGGTGCTCATCGCCTTTGGCAACACCCGCGTCATCTGCACCGCCTGCATCAATGAGGAAGTTCCGCGCTGGATGAAGGTGCAAAACGTCAAAGGCGGCTGGCTCACCGCCGAGTACTCGATGCTGCCGTATTCCACGCTCGAGCGCAAAGACCGCGAGAGCTCGCGCGGCAAACCGGATGGTCGCAGCACGGAAATCCAGCGTCTCATCGGCCGCAGCCTGCGCGCCGTCGTTGATCTCGAAAAACTCGGCGCCCGCACCCTCTACGTCGATTGTGACGTACTCCAGGCCGATGGCGGCACCCGCACCGCGTCCATCACCGGCGCCTGCATCGCCACCGCCATCGCCTTCAACCGCCTGCTGGAAAAAGGCAAGATCACCCGCCAGCCGCTCAAGAAAAAGCTCGCCGCCATCAGCGTCGGCATCGTCAAAGGCGAAACGCTTCTTGATCTCTGCTACGAGGAGGACGCCGCCGCCGATGTGGACAGCAACATTGTCCTCACCGAGGACGGTGAGTTCGTCGAAATCCAGGGCAGCGGCGAAGAAGCCACCTTCACCGAAGCGCAGCTTCATTCCATGCTGCAATACGGCCGCAAGGGCATCAAAGAACTCTGCGCCCTTCAGGAAGAAGCCATCAACAGCGCCATGAAACCCGCTCAAGGCAACGACCTGCAAAAGCTCGCCGAGTTCTTCGGCAAACGCTGAGCAAAGGAGGCTGCAGTGGCTGACAATGGTTTGGCAAACCACGGTCTACGATCGTAGACTTGCGGTCATGACTGCGCTCCTTCTCGATCCCATCTACCAGCAGCATGATCCCGGCCCGGGTCACCCGGAGAGCGTTCAGCGCCACGTCGCCATCACGAAGGCGCTCACCGAGGCTGGAATCGTCGCCAAAACGCAGGCCATAGCGCCGCGTTCCGCCACGCTCGATGAAATCGCCCTCTGCCACGATCGCGGTTACATCAAGATCGCGAAGGACGATGTCGAGTCCGGGCTCGACGATCTCAGCACGGGCGACACCAACATCTGCCCGCGCTCCTATGACGTGGCCATGCAGGCCGTCGGCGGTGTGTTGAACGCCGTGGATGCCGTGTTCGCCGGCAAAGCAACGAACGCTTTCTGTGCCGTGCGTCCGCCCGGACATCATGCACGGCCCGCGCAGGGTATGGGCTTCTGCTTGTTCAACAACATCGCCATCGCCGCCCGTCACGCCCAGCAAAAGCACGGCGCCCAGAAGATCGCCATCGTCGACTGGGACGTGCATCACGGCAACGGCACGCAGGACATCTTTTATGAAGACGGCAGCGTGCTCTTCTGCAGCACGCACCAGAGTCCGCTCTACCCTTTCACCGGCCACGTGAATGAAACCGGAACGGGCAAAGGTCTGGGCAGCACGCTGAACCTCCCCTTCCCCGCCCGCACTGGCATGAGCACGATTGGCGCGGCTTTCACCGACCGGCTGCTGCCCGCCATCGACCAATTCAAACCGGACCTCATCCTCATCTCCGCCGGATTCGACTCGCGCATCGACGATCCGCTCGGCCAGTTTCGCCTCACCGACGACGATTTCGTCGCATTGACCAAACTCCTGCTCGAATCCGCGGCCACGCATTGCGAGAGCCGGCTCGTGTCCATTCTCGAAGGCGGATACAACCTTTCGGGCCTCGCCAGCGCGGTCACCGCGCACGTTCAGACGCTTTTGGGATGATTGCCCCAAGTTTCGGCGACTCTGACTGTTTATTTACAGAGCAGGCGCTTGTCAGAACGCTTGTTTTCTGGTGCCATACCTCCGCATTCATAAAATCATCATGTCCAATTCCCCGCTCCCCCAAGACGATGTCGCCGCGATCGACGAACTGCGCAAAGTTTACGTCCAGCTCGGCACGGAACTGAAGAAGATCATCGTCGGCCAGGACACCGTCGTGGAGCAGCTCTGCATCTGCCTGTTTGCCCGCGGTCACGCGCTGCTCATGGGCGTGCCCGGTCTCGCGAAGACGCTGCTCATCTCGCGCCTGGCCGAGACGATGTCGCTCAGCTTCAGCCGCATCCAGTTCACGCCGGATTTGATGCCCATGGACATCACCGGCACGGACATCCTGCAGGAACTGCCCGGCGGCAAACGCGCCTTCGAATTCGCCAAGGGCCCCGTGTTTGCGAACATCGTCCTCGCCGACGAAATCAACCGTGCTCCCGCCAAAACGCAGGCTGCGATGCTCGAAGCGATGCAGGAGCACAAGGTCACCGTCGCCGGACGCACCTACACGCTCGACTCGCCCTTCTTCGTCCTCGCCACGCAGAATCCCATCGAGCAGGAAGGCACCTACCCGCTCCCCGAAGCGCAGCTCGATCGTTTCATGTTCATGATCGGCGTCGATTACCCGAGCCGTGATGAGGAGATCGCCATCGCCCGCAGCACCACCGGCCAGACGCTGCCGAAGCTTGAGCACGTGTTGGACGGCCCCAAAGTCCTCGCCTTCCAGGATCTCGTCCGTCGCGTGCCCGTGCCGGATCACATCTATGAATTCGCCGTCGATCTCGCCCGCAAAACGCGGCCCGCGAGCAGCGAGGCTCCCGCGTGGTTGAAACCGCTCGTCAGCTGGGGCGCGGGACCTCGTGCCGTGCAGAATCTGATTCTCGGCGCCAAGGCGCGCGCTGCCCTGAATGGCAGCTACATGGTGCGCCTCGAAGACATCATCGAAGTCGCCGACCCCGTGCTGCGTCATCGCGTGATGACGACGTTCACCGCCGAGAGCGATGGCGTGACGAGCCGCGATGTGGCGAAGCGGCTGGTGGAGGAATTGGCGAAGGCTGGATAGCCGAAAAAAACGAAAAAAGACAAAAAGCCCAGACTCAGGATCCCCTCTTTTTAACTCTTTCGTTTTTCTCGGCCAACTCCGCTCATGCCCGCCAACGACCGCAGCTTCCTCGACCCCGCCGTTCTCAGCCGCCTCATGGCGCTGCCGTTGAACGCGCGCCAGGCGATGCTCGGCAACGTCTCCGGCAAGCACCGC
>NZ_JAGRPF010000215.1 GCF_020439865.1 Prosthecobacter sp. | reverse complement strand
TCTCAAGCTGGCCGCGCTGCGGACTGTAGCGATAGAAGCCGCCATCGACACAGCGCACGGGGCCGTAGGGCGTTTCGATGTTTGAGTGGAGGAAGACGCCCTCGCACATCATGAACGCGCCGCTCGGATCGGCGGTGTAGGCGCTGACGGCGTGATGCGTGTCATGCGTGTCGAAGCCGCCGAGGATGATCTCCATGCTGTCAGCCTTGTCGTCGCCGTTCGTGTCGCGAATGAGCACGAGATTCGGCTCCTGCGAGACATAGACGCCTTCAGGGGCAAACTCGAAGCCGATCGGCAGATGCAGCTTGTCGGCGAAGACGGTTTCCTTGTCCGCCTTGCCGTCGCCGTCGGTGTCTTCGTAAATGAGGATCTTGTCGTCCGGTTTTGCATCACCAGGCTTGTAATGCGGATAGGCAGGCATCGTGGCGACCCACAGACGGCCTTTGTTGTCGAAACTCATCTGCATCGGATTCGCGAGGTTCGGGAACTCCTTTTCCGAGGCAAACAGCTGCACTTTGTAGCCTTCCGGCACGGTCAGAGACTTCTCAGCCTCTTCGCCATAGAGATACTTCTCGCTGCCGTTCTTCACACTCGGCACGTAGTTCGTTGGCACGGCAGGCAGCGCGTGCGTCTTGCTGTCATCGACCTTCAAGTCGGTCGTCTTGCCAGCCGTGACCTGGTGGATCAAATCATCACGCAGCGCGGTCATCTCGCGCGTCTTCTGCACTTCGTCCGGGTAGTTCTGCGGGCCATACGGATTGTAGCGACGGCCATGCGCGTGCACACCGTTGAGGATGTTGTAGTCGTTGTTCCACATCCAGTCCTTCTCCTTCACCGCAGCGTGAACGAGAGCGGGATCCGCCTTCGATTCGCGGCTCTGATGACCGTAGATGCCCGTGGCGAGCCATTCGGCGACCTGCTCGTAGCCTTTCTCCGTCGGCACAAAGCCGCCCGTCGTGAAGAACTCGCCGCCCTTCGCATAAACCTCCTGCGTCGGCGTGAAGAGGTCGATGTAGGTGAGTTTGTGCTTCTTCGCGACCTTCTCGATGGCGGCCGCGTAGAGCAGCAGGTTCGAATTCTCGACGTCGCCCTTCGGCAAATCGCGTTTCGCGCTCTGATTCTCATACGCGATGGGCGAGACGAGCACGACACGCGGTGCGGTCTTGCCATTGTAGGCCTTGCTCAGCGTGTGAACGACCCACGCGTCGAGTTCCGCCTCGAAATTGCCAACCTTGCTCGGGCCGTCGAAGGACTCGTTGTAACCAAAGAAACCGACGATCGTGTCCGCTTTCAGATGCGTGAGCCACTGGTCCGGCGTGGCGTAGAAACCCTGGCCGTTGTGAATCGTCTTGTCTGGATGAAACTTCTCCGCGCCTGGGAAGGCCCATTGGGACGCACGTGACGGATGCGGACGGAAGCCCGGCGTGTCGCCCACGTGGCCCATGTTGCGGAAGAACAGGTCACGGTCCGGATAACGAAGCTGCAGCTCCGTCTCGATGCGGCTGTACCATGTGTCACGCTCGGCGAGGCCGTTGCCGATGAGCACGATGTGCTCGCCCTTCTCCGGCGGTGCGACGCTTTGATTGCGAGCCGTCGTTGCTGCGGGTGGCTCCACGGCGGGTTGATGCGGAGCACCAGCAGGCACCTCCTCCTTGGGTTTCTTCTCCTTCTTGGCGCCCGCCTTTTGGTTTTTGGCGGCTGTCTGCTTCGGAGCTTCTTCAGGAAGTCCCATCGAAGGACTGCTTCCTGTCGCGAAATCACCTGGCTTCAGATTGCGCTGCTTGAAGTAACCCGCGTCTCGGATGAAGCCGTAGAACGTCGGGTTGAACGGATCGATGAAGGCCACATCCGCCTTTTCCGGCACGGGAAGACCAAGCAGGTGATGCGCGGCGTTCACGATGAGACGACGCAGATTTTCGTCCTGATAATCCACCGCCGCGCCCATCGTGGTGCAGAACGAATGGCCCTTCGTGGTGCCGTTCGGTGCCGTGTAGTCGTGCAGCCAGGCGATCGGTTGCATCGGCTCATTCTTGGGCCCCAGCAGGTTCTTCGATTTCGGGTCGAGCGACTCAGTCACCGCGCCGCGCAGCAGGATCGTGTTGCCATCAGCCTTCACATCCGGCGCGCCATACACATCGCTCAGCGCGAAGATCTCTCCCACGCCTCGCAACACCTCGTTTGATGCATTGGCGGTCTCCACGACGCTGCGCGTGCCTTCCTTCTTGTGCGTGCCGTGATGGCTGACCCACTTCTCGCCGAGGATTTTCAGGCCAAACTCGCTCCACTTGAAGTCCCCCGTCTTCGCGTTGCCCGTGAACGCGTGCGTCGCCGTGCGGAAGCCGATCACTGGCTTGCCGGCATTCAGAAACTTCGCGAAATGCGCCAGATCGGCGTCGGGCAACTGGCGGAAGCGCGTGCCGATGATGAGCAGGTCGGCGTCATCTAGCTTTTCAGTGCCGCGGATGTGCTTCTGGTTGTTCGGATCGATGTAGCCACCCTTTTCGTCCGTGGAAAAAAGCACGATGCAGTTGAAGCCATGAGTCTTCGCCAGAATCTTCGCCAGCATCGGCATCGACTCTTCCGTGCGATATTCCTCATCGCCCGCGACCAGCACGATCGTGCGGCCTTTGCCCGCGCCGACGGGGTTCGCGGCCATTTCGAGATACTCCTGCGCGGACGCGACCGAGCCAAGGAGTGCGAGTGAGAATAGGAGGTGCTTCATGGTTGGAAAAAACGGAGGGGACCGATATACCGCACCAGAAGCTGGAACCGGACAAGAAAAATCAGGTGACCGGTCTATTTTGCCAGCGTGGTGATCTCCGCATCGCCCAGCACGCGATCCCACAGAGCGAATTCATCCATCGCACCACTGAGGAGGCGAATGGCCACCCCGATGCCGCCTTTGCGGCGGTCGTTCCAGTTGCCAAGCTCGGCAATACCGATTTTCAGTGGCGAGGCATCTTTAAGCGGCAGGTGTGCAAGGAGCGAGCCGTTGGCGTAGTGGCGCACTTCCCTAGCATCGGGGTCGAAGACCACGGCGAGATGCATCCAGCGGCCAAAACGCTCCGGTGTGAAGAAGACGGGCGTGTCGTAGTCCACGTGACGTTCCCCGGACTTTCCGGCCACGCCGAGGCGGATTTTGCCTTCGCGGGTGATCTGCCAGTGAACCTTGCGATCACTCCAGCCTTCGGACATGAACAGCGAATTGAACGCGCGGTCGAGGCCGTTCACACGCACCCACATGGCCATCGTCAGGGCCTTTGTCTCGCCGGGCACGCTGAGGCGCACACGGTCGCTCACGTTGCGGAATTCCAGCGCGCCTTTGCCGGGCCAGCGGCCGGTCGTCCACGTCGCGCCGACGATGCTGCCGTCTTCGCCTGACGCAGCATGGTTGCTCAAAGAACGGGACATTTCGTCATCTTGAAAGCTGAAGTGCAGCTTCAAGTCCGGATCGGCGTTCAGCTTGGTGCTCGCGGCCAGCCAGCGTTCGAACTGTGAACGGTCCGACAACGCGGTGCGCGTGTCGATCTCATTCAGCGAGGCGAAACCGGATGCATTCGCGGTGATGAAGCGTGGGCTCGCCGCAAAGGCCATCGCCTGGCCTTCCTTGAGCGACTTCATCGACTCGGCGTCTTGATGCAGCTCGATCTCGCCTTTGAAGACATGCACTTCGGCGTTGGCGTCGCTGACATCGAGGCCGAACTCGGTGCCGAGATCGACGATGGTTCCTTTCGGCGTGTTGATGCGGAATCCTTTGGCCTGCGGCGGCACGTGCGCGCTGAGCTTGCCACGCGTGCACGTCGCTTCGCCGCTGGAGACGAGCTGCAGCTCGGCGGGCCCCTCGATCAAAACGCGTGCGCCTTGATAGAACTCGATCTGAGCGATGCCGGATTTCAATTGAAGCAGGCCGGGCGAAAGCGGCGTGCCCGGGGTGATTGCAGCGGACTCCCATTCCAGATTCACACCGCGCGTGAGCACGGCGACGGAGACGGTCGTTTCCTCAAAGGCTGACTTCGGCCATGCCATGGCGATCCACACGCCCATGAGCGTGATGCACGCCGCCATCGCCGCCACGGTGGTGACGGTCGCAAAGGTGAAACGACGTTTTGGCAGCAAGGCAGGACGGATGATGTTGTCCGCCACCAGCGGTTTCGTGGCGCGCAGCATCGCATCCATCTCGAACTGCTGAATCAGACGCTCGCCCAGCTCCGGCTGCGCGGTGAGCAGTTCGTGCAGCTCCTCGGCCTCGGCGACCGTGAGGCTGCCTTCGAGGTAGTGCTGGATCAAGGTGTCGGCGTCAGGCATGAGCGTGGCCTCCCTGGTTCATCGACTGCTGGATGCACTCGCGCAGTTTTTCTCGCACGCGTGACAGCGCGCGACAGACGGTGTCCGTCTTCATGTTGATTTGCTCGGCGATCTGCGGCGTGCCGATGTCGTCGTAATAATAGAGCTCCACGAGCTCGCGGCTCTTCTCCGGAAGCTTTTGCAGGCATGCGCGCAGCACGCCGATTTCCTCTTCGTAACGCGGTGGCGCTTCGCGTTCCTCGGCCAGCAGGCGGATGTGATCGGCGAGCTTTTGCACCACGTCCGGCTGCTGCCGCGTGCGCTCACGCCATTGCCGCATCGCGATGTGTCGCGTCATCGTGGCCAAAAGCGGGCGCGCATCCTTGCTCAGGTCCCACTGGGACTCCTTCGCCATGAACTCGAGAAACACCTGCTGCGTGATGTCCTCCATCAGCCCCGGCCAGGGCGCATACTTCAGCGCCACGCCCTTCACGAAGTCGTGATGAGCGAGGAAAACCTGCGCGGCGTGCGTTTCGGCGATGTTCATGCGGTTCCCACTATCTCACGCGGGAACGCGGAACCGGACAGGAAAATTCGCGGCGCGGCGGGTCAACTGCAGCTGGCGGCGTAATCCCGCATCGTGTTGAGCATGATCACCACGGAGCAGGCGCCGGCGTCGGGAAAGCCGAGGCAGGCTTCGCCGAGCGTTTTGGCGCGGCCGAACTGGGCGATCATGTTCTTGCTGGCTTCCTTGCCGGCTTCGGCAGCAGCCGCGACGGCCTGAAGGGCTTCGTTGAGCGGAAGTGCGGCAGATTCGCGAGCCTTGGCGGCAGCGGGTGCGACAGCGTCGATCATCGTTTTGTCACCGGGCTTGGCGCCGCCGCGTTTCATGACTCCTTCAAGCGCGGCTTCGAGGAGAAACGCAAGACCTTCCGAATCGAACGCAGGACGTCCGGCGAGCGCTTTGCCGCCGGCGCGATAGACCGTGCCGAAGATGGCACCTGAGGCGCCGCCCATGCTGGTCATCATCGCAGTGCCGGTGGTGACGAAGACTTCCTCGACGCTGGTGGGTTCCATGGGCTCCAACTTTGCTTTCACGGCTTCCATTCCGCGTTTCATGCCGAGTCCGTGATCGCCATCGCCGAGATCGCGATCGGCCTGCGAGAGCATGGGTTCGGCGGCGATGATGGCATCGGCGACCTGCAGCATCATGAGCCGCACCTGGCTGGGAGTGAGTTCCATGGTTGGAGAAATAAAAGTGGTTGGTGAAGAAAGGGGACCAGGATGGTCCCCCTCCTTGGAGATGACTACTTCTTGCGCAGCTCCTTGCGCTTGAGGTCGTTGTAAAGCTGGAAGGCCTTGTTGGCGTTGAGGCCACCGTGCACCACGCCGTGCACCGCCTGCATCATCGACAACGGCGCGTCGCTCTGGAAGATGTTGCGGCCCATATCGACTCCGCTGGCACCCTGCTTGATCGCATTGGCGCACATCTTCAGCGCGTCGAGTTCCGGCAGCTTCTTGCCACCGGCGATCACGATCGGCACCGGGCAGCAGCTCGTCACCGTGTCGAACTCCTTCTCCGTGTAGTAGCACTTCACGATGTTCGCGCCGAGCTCCGCCATGATGCGGGTGGCGAGGCGGAAGTACTGCGGCGTGCGCGCCATCGCTCGGCCCACGGCGGTCACGCCCATGACGGCGATGCCGTAACGGCTCGCGGCATCGACGAGGTCGGTGAGGTTCTTCAAGGACTGGCGCTCATACGCGCTGCCAATGAACACCTGCACGGCGAGCACGCTGGCGTTGAGGCGGATGGCTTCTTCGATGTTGAGCGCGGTGGACTCATTTGAGAGCGGTTCGAAGCCGGGGCGGGCGAACTTGGCCTTCTTGCCGTCGATTTCGCCTTCCCACTCTTCCATCGGGCTGATCATCGAGGTGCCGCCGGAGGCACGCAGCGCGATGGCTTTCGTCGTGGAAGCGGGAATGACGCTGCGCTGGATGCCGCGCGTGAGCATGAGGCAGTCGGCGTAGGGAGCGAGGGGAAGGATCGTCTGGTCGACGCGCTCGAGGCCGGTCGTCGGGCCCTGGAAGTAGCCGTGGTCGAAGGCGAGCATGACGGTGCGGCCGTCCTTGGGATTGAAGACCTTGCTGAGGCGGTTCTTGAGGCCCCAGTCATACTGGTGGCAGCCCTTGAGGAAGAAGC
>NZ_JAGRPF010000214.1 GCF_020439865.1 Prosthecobacter sp. | reverse complement strand
CACAGCGGACTTAAAATCCGCTGGGCGGAAACGCCCTTGCCGGTTCGAGTCCGGCCATCGGCACCAGAGCGCATAATGGAAACCACTATGCCGGAATTGCGGTGCTTCATGACGCTGCAAACCGTAGCGGACGACAATATCGGAACAACCATGAGAGGGCATCATTGGCGGCGTGAACCACAAACACGAACGCGCCATGAACACCTCTGCTTCCCACACCACCGCCCGCCAACGCTTCATCCAGAACCTCGCTGAAAGCGAGCTGTTCCAGCACTACCAGAAAGCGTTTCACACACTCACCAGCCTTCCGCTGAACTTGGAGTCCGTCGGTGAGGATGTGCACATGGACCATGTCACGACCCGCACCGGGGTCGCCGGAGTCGTGGAAACTCAGGTTCCTGTCCGTGTCGGTAAAAACACCATCGCGGTCATGCTCACCGGTGGTGTACGCCTCCAGCCCGCGAATGCCGACACCTTCGCTCCAGTGGCGAAAGCCCTCCTTGATGAAGGCCGCTCCGCCGCTGAAGTGCGCAGCGCCCGCGTGCAGTTTGAGCACGTGCCGGTCATGCAGCCTGAGCGCTACGAGGCAGCCATCGCCATCCTGCAGTCCTTCTCGCTCCAGCTCGGTGAAAGCGCCCACCGCCTGCTGTTTGCCAACGCCACCCACGAGCCCGAAGCCGTGCGCAACGCCAAGGCCTTCATCCACCAGCACCTCGCCGAGCCGATGTCGCTCGAAGCCGTGGCCAAGGCGGTGAACGTCAGCCCCTTCCACTTCTGCAAGCTCTTCAAGCGCGCCACCGGCCTCACCTTCACGGATTTCGTGAACCGCGCCCGTGTGGAAAAAGCCAAGCGCATGCTCATGAAGCCGGCCGCCCGCATCACGGAAGTGGCCTACGACGTCGGTTTCCAGAGCCTGTCCCACTTCAACCGCAGCTTCCGCCGCATTGCGGACGAATCCCCCACGGAATTCCGCAGCCGCATGAAGAACGGATCGCCCGCCTTGCTGGCCGCATAAAATTTGTCGCCATGCGCATCGCACTGCGATGTTTCGACGACATAGCCCCGGAGAGACACACCTGAGCGCGTTGGGTAACTCTCTCCGGGGTTTTTTGTGCCCTGATCAGGACGTGGATGGACTTGACCCGTGTGCCCCCTCTGCGCACACTCGCTTCTCACCCTCCAACCCAGAACCAGGAACACAGAACATTTGATTATGAGCCGGAAAATTCGTTATGGCATGATCGGCGGCGGACGCGGCGCCTTTATTGGTGGCGTTCATCGCATCGCGGCGTCAATCGACCAGCAGGTCGAACTCGTTTGCGGCGCTTTCTCCTCCAATCCGGAAAGATCCAAGGCCAGCGGTGCCGATTTTTTCCTGCCCGCGGAACGTTGCTACGGAACTTTTGAGGAAATGATCAAGACGGAAGCCGCATTGCCTGCGGACAAGCGCATGGACTTCGTCTCCATCGTCACGCCGAACCACATGCACTTCCCGGCGGCGAAGCTGGCGCTCGAAAGCGGCTTCCACGTGCTCTCTGACAAACCGGCGACCTTCGACCTCGCCCAGGCAAAGGAACTTGCAGGCATCGTGAAGGCGTCCGGTAAGCTCTACGGCGTCACTTACAACTACACCGGCTATCCGATGATCCGTCAGGCACGCCAGATGATCGAGCAAGGCAAGCTGGGCAAGATCCGCAAAGTCGTGGCCGAGTATCCGCAGGGCTGGCTCGCGACGATGCTGGAAAACACCGGCCAGAAGCAGGCCTCCTGGCGCGTCGATCCCGCGATCTGCGGAGCCGCCGGTTGCATGGGCGACATTGGCACGCATGCGATGAACCTCGCGGAATACGTCACCGGTTTGCACGTGAAGGAACTCGCCGCCGACCTCACCCACTTCCTCGGAGATCAGGGCCGCAAACTCGAAGACGATGGCAATGTGCTGCTGCGCTTTACCAACGGCGCGAAGGGCGTGCTGCACTCCAGCCAGATCAGCGTCGGCTGCGAAAACAATCTCAGCCTCCGCGTCTATGGCGAGCTGGGCGGCATCGAATGGAGCCAGCTCGATCCGAACACGATGATCGTCACCTGGCTGGACCAGCCGAAGCAGATCTATCGCACCAGCATGGGCTACCTCGGCAGCGCCGCAGCCGCCGCCACACGCACGCCCGCCGGGCATCCGGAAGGCTACCTCGAAGGCTTCGCCAACCTCTATAAGAACTTCGTCAATCACGTCCGCGCCGTCGAGGCCGGCACCACGCCGAACCCGCTCGACATGGACTACCCAACCATCGAAGACGGCGTCGCCGGCATGGCCTTCATCGAGGCAGTCGTCGCTTCCTCCGCCAACAACGCAGCGTGGACGCCGCTGGATTACACGCCTTCCGCACGAGCCAAGTATGGCGATGCGACGCTGAACAGCGATCGCGGTGGTTTGAGCTGATCCGCACAGATCACAAAAAAGGCGCAGGCAGCGATGCCTGCGCCTTTTTCATATCAATCATCCGATCAAATCGCCACCGGCTTCCCGCCCTTCGCCGACTCATACACCGCGTCGATGACCTGCATCAGACGCAGCGCCTGCTCCGGCGTGTTCAGCGGTTCGCATTTGCCGTCGAGAAACTCGATGAAGTTCGCGGCGGAGCCGATGCGGCCCATGTCTTCACAGGGCAGGGAGATGATGTTGCGGTCCACGCTGTGGCCGTTTTCCTGAATGTAGAGTTCGGCGGAGTCGATGGCGGTGTTGTCGAAGCCGTCGATGGCGAAAAGGCGCTCCACCTTGCCACCGGCCTTGGTGCCCTGGAAGACCACCGAGACTTCCTCGCGCTTGATCATTTCCGCCCACGAGACCTGGAGGGACAGGACCTGGCCCGTTTTGAACATCACAAAGCCGTGCGCGGCGTTTTCCACGTCCGTCGTGCCGCCCACTTTGTCAGGGATGCCCCACGGGCCCTTGAACTGCTTGTCATGGATGAAGTCGGAGAAGATCTGGCCCATGACGTAGGCCGGCTCAGGATATCCCATGAAGTACATCGCGAGATCCACCATGTGCAGCAGATCGACGAGCGAGCCGCCGCCAGCGAGTTCCTTGGTGGTGAACCAGCCGCCGAAGCCTGGAATGCCGGTGCGGCGGATCCACTTGGCCTGCGCGGAATTGATGGTGCCGACGACGCCCTGATCGATGTAGGCCTTCATCGCCAGTGATTCCGGCCGCGCGCGGTTGTTGAAGTTGAAGAGCACGTGCTTGCCCGCCTTCTTCGCAGTGTCGATGATCTCCTGTACTTCCCCTGCGTTGAGAGCCGGGGGCTTCTCACAAAACACGTGCTTGCCGGCGGCAAGACACTGGACGGCCAGCGGCTTGTGGAACTTGTTCGGCACGATGACGCTGATAGCATCGAGTTCCGGGCTGCCCGACAGCATGGCTTCCACGGATTCATAGGAGGCTGGAATGCCGTATTTGGCCGCGGCTTTGGCGGCTGCGCCGGGGGCCGCATCGGCCACGGCCACGAGTTCCGCTCCCGCCTGGCGGAAACCCGCCTGATGATACTGCAACATGCCGCCTGCTCCGATGACTCCGACTTTGATGGACATAAAAGATGGTTTGTTAAGGTGGTTGATGGATTAAAATCCGGGGCGCGAGGATGTCGGGCGCGGGCCGCAGAGTCAAGACTGGAAAGTGCAGGCGGCCAAACACCACCGCGACCGGCTCGACAATCGTCATTTGAAGGCTTCTTTTCCAGCGCCATGCCCGTCTCCACCCGCCCAGCTACGCTCGCCGATCTCGACGCCATCAATGCGATTTACAATCACTACGTCGAGCACAGCACCTGCACCTATCAAACGGTGCCCAGCACCGCGCAGGAACGGCATGACTGGTTCGATGCGCACGGGCCTGAGCATCCCGTGATCGTCGCCGAAGAAAACGGTCAAATCACTGGCTGGGGTTCGCTCAGCCGCTTCCATCCGCGCCAGGCCTACTGCCACAGCGTGGAGGACTCCATTTATCTCCATCACGAACATCAAGGCAAAGGTCTCGGCAGCCTGCTGCTCGGCCAACTGCTGCGCATGGCGAAGGAGATCGGCCATCACACCGTCCTCGGCGGCATCGATGCCGACCAGAAAGGCAGCATCGCCCTCCATGCGAAATTCGGCTTCGAAAAAGTCTCCCATCTCAAGGAGGTCGGATTCAAACAGGGCCGCTGGCTCGACGTGATCTGGATGCAGAAGATGCTGTAGTGCTCCAGCATTGACTCCTGGCGTCCAAAAACGCTAGAACCGGCCCGCCTCCAACGTCTTGACGCCATGCAAACGGACCTCGCCACGTTCTCCCGCCGCCGATTTCTCGGCTCGACGGCGATGGGGCTTTCCAGCGTGGCGTTGTCGTCCCTGATGGCTGAATCGCGATCGCATTTCCCGGCGAAGGCGAAACGCGTCATCTGGCTCTTCATGCACGGCGGACCGAGCCACGTCGATTTGTTCGACCCGAAGCCTGAACTCATCCGCCACGCCGGCAAACCGCTGCCCGAAAGCTACGGCGCGGTCGAAACACGGCGCAAGGTTGCGCAAAACCCGCTACTTGCGCCGGTGAAGCCGTTTCAGAAGCACGGGCAGAGCGGCATCGAGATCAGCGACTTCCTTCCTCACATGGCCGAAATCGCCGACGAGATGTGCGTCATCCGCAGTTGCCACGGCGACAGCGTAAATCATCCTCAGTCGGTCTATCAGATGAACACCGGCTCCATCCAGATGGGCAGGCCGAGCATGGGAAGCTGGGTGGCCTACGGACTCGGTTCCGAAAACGCCGACATGCCCGCGTTCGTCGTGCTGCCGGACCCTGGCGGTGGTTTGAAAGGCGGACCGCCTGCCTGGGGCAGCGGTTATCTGCCTGCGACGTATCAAGGCACCACGATGCGTGCGGGCGAGAGTCCGATTCTGGATCTCCATGGTCCGCACAGCACCGCGCGTCAGCGTGCCACGCTCGATCTCATCCAGCAGATGAATGCGCAGCATCAGGCGCGTCATGAAGCAGACAGTGAGCTCGACGCCCGCATCCGCGCCTATGAACTCGCCTTTCGCATGCAAAGCGCTGCGCCGGAGGCCGTGGACATCTCACGCGAAACGGAGGCCACCCAACGCATGTATGGCCTCGATCATCCGCAGACGAAGGAGTTCGGCACACGCTGCCTGTTCGCACGGCGCATGATTGAGCGTGGCGTGCGTTTCGTGCAACTCTACTCCGGCGACACGAACGGTTGGGACGCACACGAAAATGTGCTCAAAAATCACACCGAATACTGTGCACGCACCGACAGACCAGTGGCGGGTTTGATTCGCGATTTGAAGCAGCGCGGACTTCTCGAGGACACGCTCGTCATCTGGGGCGGCGAATTCGGCCGCATGCCGATGAGTGAGAAAGGCGTGGGTCGCGATCACAATCCTTGGGGCTACACCACCGTGCTGTTTGGAGCCGGCGTGAAGCATGGTCACGTCCACGGCGCCACGGACGAGTTCGGCCTGCGTGCCGCACAGGACAAAGTTCACATCCACGATCTCCATGCCACGATCCTGCACACCCTCGGCATGGATCACGAACGCCTCACTTTCCGCCTCAACGGCCTCGACCAACGTCTGACCGGCGTGGAAGGCAACGTCGTCAAAGGCATCCTCGCATGAAGAAGTCATGGATCGCACTGATGCTGTTGCTCGCGGGGAATCACGCGCACGCCGTCTCGATTCACGCTTCGAGTGATCCGGTGAAGGATGAGCCGAAGATTACTGAAAAGGACAAGGAGCATTGGGCTTTCAAACCGCTTTCAAATGCGGACTTCGGAGTGCAGAATTCGGATTGGCAGAAAGCCAGCCGCGAACTCGATGCCCTCGTCAAAACGGAATCAAAGCGTGCCGAAGCCACGGCGCATATTCGTCGCATCACCTTCGATCTGACCGGTCTGCCGCCGACTCCGGAAGAGATTCGCGCGTTTCAGGATTCCGCACTCCGAAATCCGCATTCCGCATTCGAAGCACTCGTGGACAAACTGCTCGCTTCGCCCCGCTACGGCGAGCACTGGGCGCAGTGGTGGCTCGATCTGGCACGCTATGCCGACACGGACGGCTTCGAATACGACACCGAACGCAATCGCGCGTGGCAGTATCGCGACTGGGTCATCGACGCGCTGAACCGTGACATGCCGTTCGATGAGTTCGTGCAGAAGCAGATCGCGGGTGATTTGATTGGCGATGAAACGGGCACCGGCTTTCTGTTCTCCGCGCCCGACATGCCTGACCTCAACAATCAAAGCGAGCGCCGGCATGTGCTGCTCAACGACATCGCCACTGCCGTCGGTTCCGTTTGCTTCGGCCTCACGGTCGGATGCGCGCAGTGCCACGATCATCCCTACGATCCGATCAGCCAGGCCGATTTCTACCGCCTGCGAGCGTTCTTCAACAACACCGTACTGCCGAAGGAGCGCAAACCCCTCGGGCCGTTCGTTCGCGTGTTCACCGAAGGTGTTCCGGCAAGCACCGTGTTCGTGCGTGGCGATTTCAAACGTCCCGGCCCCGAGATTCAGCCCGCCTTCCCACGCGTTTTCGGCAGCACGCCCGCAAACGCCGATCGTCTCGCCCTCGCGAAGTGGATCACAGGCAAGGACAACGCATTGTTCCTGCGTGCGACAGCGAATCGCCTCTGGCAGCAGCATTTTGGGAAGCCTCTCGCCGCGATTCCCGGCGATCTCGGCCATCAAGGCGAGGCTCCGACCAATCCCGCGCTTCTCGACTGGCTCGCCACCGAACTACCGCGCCAAAGCTGGAGCCTCAAACGCCTTCACAAGATCATCGTGATGTCGGATTACTACCAGCAGGCCAACGCGCCACGCAAACGCCTCACCGGAGAAATGCTGCGCGATGCGATGCTCAGTGTCAGCGGCCGCTTGAACCTCAAAACCGGCGGCCCCGGCGTGAAACTGCCGCTGCCGAAGGAAATCAGCGAGACGTTGATCAAAAAGCAGGCCGAACCGACCGCCGACATCACCGAGCACGACCGCCGCAGCATCTACACCTTCGCGCGTCGCAACCTGCGCCAGCCGTTGTTCGAATTGTTCGACCGTCCCGACGCACAGATCAGCTGCGCCCGACGCAATGCCTCCACCACCGCCCCGCAGGCGCTCATGCTGCTGAACTCCGAGTTCGCCCACGATATCGCGGCGAAAATCGCCGCTGATTTGACGGAGCAACATGGCTCCGATGCTTCATCGCTCATCACCGAAGCCACGCTTCGCTGTCTGGCACGTCAACCGACGAAACAAGAGATCGAAGCCGGGCAAAAGTTCCTGCAAAAGCAAACTGCGCTGACACCGCATTTCCACGACGCCTTCGCGGATTTCTGCCTCGCGCTGCTGAACTCGAACGAGTTTCTCTACATTGACTGAAGCATGGAATCGGTCGCATCATCGCAGCGTGGATCCTTCATCGCCAAACTCGGTGCCTGGCTCCAGCTCGCGCAGTTGATTGGCATGGGAGGGACTGTCGTCGGCATGATGAAGGCGTTTGGGGACCTGAAAACGAGCGGCGCGAGTGACCCGGAAATACTCAGTGGTGCGATCGGCGAGGTGCTGATCACAACCGCCGTGGGCTTTGCGATCTCCATCGTTGGACTCGTACTGGTGACCATCGCCATCTCGGCCTGCCACTATCGCGCGGTGTGGATGTTCTGGTTTCTCTGCATCTACGGCGAACTCCTCATCTTCTATTTATTTCCCTTCGGTCTGTTCTTCCTGATCTTTGCACTTGTGAAAAAGGACGAGTTTTTGAAAACTTCGGAGCAAACGCTGGCGGCCTGAAAAGCCGAAGGAATTCGTGCCTGACACGACATGGAATGAAGGAGCGAAAAAGCTCTCGAAGCTTGAAGCCCGGTCGTCCGAGGCGAGCGTACCCTTGTTCTTTATCCGCATTCATGGCCAAACTCCAGATCAGCCCCTATCCGGACACCCCCGCCTCACGCGAGGAACTGGTGGCGTTTTTGAAGGAGCACTGGACTCCTGACGAGCAGCCCGATTGGGAAAGGCGCATGCGCTTCTGGTGGGATGAAAACCCTGCAGCCGCAGGAAATAGAGAACGGGGACGCTGGGTGCATGCAGACGGACGCCTTGTCTGCTTTGGCGGATCGATCCCTGCGGCCTACGCCTGGCGTGGGAATCATTGTCCCGCCGTTTATGCCACAACCTTTTGCGTGGACACACGATTTCCGAAGGCGGCCGCGATGCTGTTTCTAAAACAGCGTGAAGTCATGCAGCAGCAGATCATCACACACACCACGCCCAACCCGCGTGTACAGGAGGCGCTTTTGAAAATGAATGCGCGGGCTGAGAAGAGTGTGACGCGGCATTATCTGCTCGCAGGCAGCGCCTCGCAACTGAGCAGGCGATCGTGGTGGCCGTCGTTTCCCACGTGCAAACGACTGACGACCGATCCCGCCGAAGTTGCCGCAGTTGCACGTCCCTTTCAGAGGGCTGACCGCATCGAAAAGTGGATCAGTCCGGAATACCTGCGCTGGTTCAGCCGTTCTCCGGGGCGAAAGCATCATTTCCTCGGAGTTGTGAATTCCGAAGGCACGTTGAGCTCCTATCTGCTCGCCATACGACATTCGATCAAAGGACTGCGTAGCTGGGACGTGCTGGAGAGCTTCACCACGGAGGACGATCAATCTGAACTGCATGCGCTCATCGGCCTGCTGGTGAAGCAGCCTGATCTGCTTCCGGGCGGTGCGTTGTTGGTCACCGCGGCTGCATTTCCTGGCGATCCTGTTTGGGATCGCACGCCTGCACTGTTCCGGCGTCATCAACAGGTCTGCCATTTCTTCCTCCTGCCAGAAGCGTTGCGTAACGCGCCCAAGCATACCGCGATGGCCGAAGGCGACCTGGGGCTGTGAGAGAAAGGCGAAGGCGCCGGGATTTCTCCCGACGCCTTCATTGTGGATCGGCCCTCATAAGCCGGATTCTGTGTCCCCGACGTCTTGCGACGCCTGGCTGTGATCATTTATCTGTCGGGCTGAGCGACCAGCCCGCCCCTGCTTGCGCAGTGGTGCGACTATTACCCGGAGCTATCCATCCCTTGCGGGACTTGCGGCCAGGCGGGCCGTTTCTCCTGTTCTGTCTTGCACCGCATGAGGTTTGTCGTGCCCCCTTCCTCGCGGTCGGGGCGGTGGGCTCTTACTCCGCCGTTTCACCCTTACCATGCCGAGGCATGGCGGTTTGTTTTCTGTGACACTGTCTGTGACCGCGGCTTGCACCGCAGCCCCCACGCTTTCACGTGGCATGCTGCCTTGTGGTGTCCGGACTTTCCTCTGGCATCCCGTCTTGCGACGAAACGCCAGCGACCACTCCGGCCGACCCGTGAGCAGGTTAACGAATGCAGTCGCGAAGGGCAAGGCGGGATTGCCTACTCCTGCTTCTTTCCCTTTTTCTTCTTGGGTTCTTCCGGAAGCGGCTGGCCTTTTTGTGCGGCCTCCCACTCGGCGTAGCCTTTGCCCTTGCGACCTCCGAGGTACTTGTAGGTGTCGAAGATAGCTTCGTTGCCCAGCGCACGCGGATCCTTTTCCTCCTTGAGAATGCCTTCCATTTTCTCGCGCAGCTCCTTCTTGATGGCGGCGAATTTCGGATCGGTGGCGAGGTTCTTCAGGCACTCGGGGTCCTTCACGATGTCGTACAACTCCTCCTCTGCACGATAGGCGAAAGCGAGGTCATAGAACGGTCCCTTGTTTTCCAGAATCCAGTCCTTGGTGGGGCTGGCGTCGCAGTTGCGGTAGCCGGTCTCGGGGTTGCCGGCAGGCCAGCGTTCCGGGTGGTAGTTGTGGCTGTAAAAGAACTCGGTGGTGCGAATGGTGCGCACGGGATAACCCCAGTCGTTCGGGCGGCCGATGTCATGACGCTCCTTGCCGGCGAGCATGACCTTGCGGTCCTCGATGAAGCCGCTCTTCTCGCTGCTCAGGATGTTGACGAGACTTTTGCCGCTCATCTGTTCATGCACCGGCAGTCCGGCGAGTTCGAGATAGGTGGGGGCAAAGTCGCGCACGTTGATGAAATCCTCGACGACGCGTCCGGGTTTGATGCCTTTCCCCCAGCGCATGGCCAGCGGCAGATGGTAACCGTCTTCGTAGAGCTGTCCCTTCACACGTGGAAAAGGCATGCCGTGATCGGAGGTGACTACGACCAGCGTGTCATCGAGAATGCCCTGCTTCTCCAGCAGCGCGAGCGCCTTGCCGATGTGCGAATCCGCCCACTCGACCTCGATCGAGTAGTCGGCGAGATCGCCGCGAATGGTGTCATTGTCCGGGAAGTAGCCGGGCACGGTCACGTCGCTGAGCTTTTTGCCAAGACGCACGCCGGAGTTCAACTCATACGCACGATGCGGCTCGGTGAATCCCATCCAGAAGCAGAACGGCTTCTTCGCATCACGCTGCTCCATGAACTTGGCGAAGTTGGCCGAGTAGTCGTTCTTGCTGATCCCGGAGGCAGGCGGATTGCTCTTCTCAGTGTCAAAGCTCGGACCAGCAGGGTTGCGCGTGCGTCCTTCCAGTTTGAAGTCACCGGGCCCCCAGCCTTTGCCGGTCAGGCCGACTTCATAGCCGCTTTTCTCAAGCATGTCCGGATACACAGCGAACTTTGGCGGGAAGATGCCGCCGTGACACACCGCCTCCTCAAGCTGCCAGGTGTTGCGACCGGTGAGAATGGTGGCGCGACAAGGGCTGCACTTCGGATTCGAGGTGAACGCGTTTTTGAAGAGCACGCCTTCCTTGGCCACACGGTCAAAATTCGGTGTCTTCACCCAGTCACAACCGTAGGCACCCGCATGCTGCCAGCCCCAGTCGTCGAAGATGATGAACAGGATGTTCGGACGCGGCGCATCGGCGGCCTGCAGGCTGGAAACAAACGAGAGCGCAGCGACTAGGGACAGGAGCAATTTCATGCGCCGTGAAACGCAGCCCGAAACGCCGCCTATCAACTTGCTGCCGCTTCTTCGACGCTCACACAGGTGCACACGAGATGGCGGTCGCCATAGACGTTGTCGATGCGTGAAACCGGCGGCCAGTACTTGCTCTCCTGAACCCACGGCAGCGGGAAGGCGGCGACCTCGCGAGTGTACGCATGCGGCCAGTCGCTCTTCATGACGAAGGCGGCGGTGTGCGGGGCCTGTTTGAGCGTGTTGTCGGTGGGATGATACTGGCTGCTCTCGACGCCGATCATTTCAGCGTGGATGCACTGCATGGCATCACAGAAACGATCCAGTTCCGCAAGGCTCTCGCTCTCCGTGGGCTCAATCATGAGCGTGCCGGCCACCGGCCAGCTCATCGTGGGTGCGTGATAACCGAAGTCCATGAGACGCTTCGCCACGTCTTCGACGGTGACTTTATGGAAGTGGCTGAAGTCGAGGATGCACTCGTGAGCGACGAGCCCCTTCGCGCCTTTGTAGAGTGTGGGGAAGTTCGTCTCGAGTTTCTTCGCGACGTAGTTCGCGTTGAGGATGGCAAACTTGGTCGCATCGACGAGGCGGGGCCCCATCATGGCGATGTACATCCACGAGATCGTGCAGATGCTGGCGCTGCCCCACGGTGCGGAGCACACCGTGCCCTCGCGACGATCCGGCCGCCAGGTGTGATGTCCGGGCAGATGCGGACGCAGGTGCGCGGCCACAGCGATGGGTCCGACACCCGGACCGCCGCCGCCGTGCGGGATGCAGAATGTCTTGTGCAGGTTCAAATGACACACGTCGGCGCCGATGCGCCCCGGTGACGTCAGGCCCACCTGTGCGTTCATGTTCGCCCCGTCCATGTACACCTGGCCGCCGTGATCATGTACGAGCCGGCATATTTCGACGATCGACTCCTCGAATACGCCGTGCGTCGAAGGATAGGTAACCATCAGAGCCGCCACCTTGTCCTTGTTTGCTTCCATCTTCGCCTTCAAATCATCGACAGCGATGTTGCCGTGATCGTCACAAAGGACGGGCACCACCTTGAACCCGCACATGACCGCGCTGGCGGGATTGGTACCGTGTGCGGAGGTGGGAATCAGGCAGATGTCGCGATGATCCTCGCCACGAGATGCATGAAAGCGCTTGATCGCCAGCAGGCCCGCGTACTCGCCCTGCGAGCCCGCGTTTGGCTGCAACGAGACCGCATCGAAGCCGGTGCATTCCGCGAGCCAGGCTTCCAGATCACCAAACATGGTTCGATAACCCTCCGACTGGTCATGCGGGCAGAAGGGATGCAGGCTGTTCACCTCCGGCCAGCTCAGCGGCATCATTTCCGCGGCTGCGTTCAGCTTCATCGTGCAGGAACCGAGTGGAATCATGCTGCGGTTCAAGGCGATGTCTTTCGCCTCCAGGCGATGCAGGTAACGCATCATCTCCGTCTCGGAGTGGTACGAATTAAAGACGGGATGCGTCAAGAACTCGGACGAGCGGTGATGCTGTGCGGAGCAGTGAAGCGGCTGCGTGTCATCGAGCACCGGCGGCTGCGCCTTGGAGATGCCAAAAGCCGTGAGGATGTTAAACAGTTCGTCCTCCCGCACGCGCTCGTCGAGGGCGACGCCCACGGTGTTCGCATCGATCTTTCGGAGATTGATGCCAAACAACAGGGCGCGTTTGAGCAGATCATCGGCGTTCGGTACGCGCACGCTGATGGTGTCGAAGAAATCGTCGCTCAATACGTCGAGGCCTGCACGCAGGAGTTCACCGGCCAGCCAGACCGCCGCGCCATGAACACGATGAGCGATGGCCTTGAGCCCCTGAGGGCCATGATACACCGCGTACATCGACGCCATGACGGCGAGGAGCACCTGTGCGGTGCAGATGTTGCTGGTGGCTTTCTCGCGGCGGATGTGCTGCTCACGTGTCTGCAGCGAGAGGCGATACGCGGGCTTTCCAGAAGCATCCTTGGAGACGCCGATCAATCGTCCCGGCAGGCGACGCTTCAGCGCATCCTTTACCGCCATGAAAGCGGCATGTGGTCCGCCAAATCCAAGCGGCACGCCAAAACGCTGGCTGTTGCCGACGCAGATGTCAGCCCCGAATTCTCCGGGTGGTCGCAGCACGGTGAGCGCGAGCAGATCGGCGCTCACCACAAACAACGCACCGGCGTCATGCACTTCATTCGCCAGTTCGGAGAAATCATGAATGACGCCCAGGGTGTCAGGATACTGCACCAGCACGGCCGCCAGCCCCTTGGTGCCGTCGTTCTTCCACTGCAGCACGTCACCCACTTCCACCCTGATGCCGAGCGCCTCCATGCGGGTGCGGACGACTTCAATGTTGTGCGGATGACATTTGTCCGAGACGAACACGCGCGATGAACCGGCAATCTGAGCCACGGCCAGACTGAGCGCCTCTGCGCAGGCGGTGCCTTCGTCCAGCAGCGATGCGTTGGCGACATCGAGCGCCGTCAGATCGCGAATCATCGTCTGGAAATTGATCAACGCCTCGAGCCGGCCTTGCGCGATCTCGGCCTGATAGGGCGTGTAGGCCGTGTACCAACCAGGATTTTCAAGGATGTTCCGTTGGATGACGGGCGGGGTGAAGGTGTCGTGATAACCGAGGCCGATGAACGAACGCAGCACCTTGTTGCGGCCCATGATCTGGCGCATGCGACGCAGCGCCTGCTCTTCGCTCAGCGGAGGCGCCAGATTCAGGGCCTCCCGCATGCGAATCCCCTCAGGCACCACCTGGTCGATCAGTGCGTCGAGCGTTTGAAAGCCGAGCGTCTTCAGCATGCTCTCCGCCTCGGCGGCGGAGGGTCCAATGTGGCGGCGGGAAAAATTCGTGGGCATCGGTGTCGGGGCGGATGGAAGTGCCGAAGCTAACCAGCCGGAGCCCGGTGTCACTTGCCAAACAGGTCCCAGAATTTTTTCTCGGAGGCCTTCTGCTTGCCCTTCGCCTCGCGGAGGAACGGAGCCAGCGCGGCCAGATTCATGATCCAGTGATTGATCTGATCGAAGGGGAAGCGCAGCGGGCGGGCAAAGTCGACGAAAAGCACGACGCGATAGCCGTCCGTGTCGTTCCAGACCTCGTGGTTGTAAGTGTCGTCAAAGACGACCGCTTTACCCTCCTGCCATGAGTAAACCTGGTCGGCAATGCGAATGCGGCATTGATGGGAGGGTTCCGGCACCATGAGCCCCAGATGCAGACGCAGCACGCCAGCCCACGGGCCGCGATGCTCGGGAATGTGTTTGTTCGGAGAAAGGATCGAGAAGAAGCCCGTGGTGCAGCCGGGAATCATGTCGAGCACCTTCATCGTTTCGGGGCAGTGGCGGGCGTTTTCCTCGCAGTCCATGCCGACACCTTTGAGAAAGAAGGTCTTCCACTGGTCGTCACCCTGAATCATGCCGACTTCTTTCACGATGTCCTGGAAGCTTGGCATCGCGTCGCGGTACTTCATCACCGCGTCCAGCTCTGCTCGCACCTTCTGCCAGTTTGCCTCGACATCCTTCACCCACGGAAAGTGGCGCGAGTCATAGATCGGCGGATCACCCTGAATCGAACAGTGGGCGATGACAGCTTCGATGATGTCCTGCAGCTTGTTGACGACCTTCTCCATCAGGCCTTTGGCCGGGAAGGTGCGGTGGCGACGATGGTAGGCGTCGATGGGCTTGATCTGGAAGCCTGCGGGGACGGTGGCGACGGAGGAGGACGCTTCAGGGGGCATGATTCAAAAAAGCACGGCAATCAGTAACAAATCCGTCACCGAATGCAGCCAAAAACAGCATGCAAATTTTGCGCGCTCACCTCTCGAACCACCAAAGCTTCAACCGATGTGCTTGCGATACGCCTCGGCATCCATCAAGGCATCAGCTTCGGAGGCGTTCGTGGGCTTGATTTTGAAAATCCATCCACCGATGTAGGGATCGCGATTGAGGAGACCCGGATCGCTGCTGAGCGCTTCGTTGATCTCGACGATCTCGCCGGACACCGGCGCGTAGATGTCACTCGCTGCTTTAACGGACTCGATCACGCAGACCTGCTGCCCCGCACTGACCTGGGTGCCAAGCTTCGGAGGATCAACGAAAACAACATCGGTCAGTTCCGCCTGGGCGTGATCCGTGATGCCGACCGGAGCCG
This sequence comes from Prosthecobacter sp., assembly GCF_020439865.1. GTDB lineage: Bacteria > Verrucomicrobiota > Verrucomicrobiia > Verrucomicrobiales > Verrucomicrobiaceae > Prosthecobacter. Next base: position 77,486 of record NZ_JAGRPF010000214.1, on the reverse strand, counting down.
GGGATTGCATCGGATCGATCCATTCGTGGGAGTCACGGTAGCGCAGATTGTCAGGAACGTTGCTCATGAGGTTGTCGGTGGTAAGTTAAACGGATGGCTTGCGATAAAACGGCTTCTTCACGACTTCCGCAGGGAAGCGACGGCCGCGAATCTCGATCTCGATAGCGGTGCCGATAGCCGTGGCGGCCAATGGCAGATATACCATACCAATGCCTGCACCGAGGCTGGGCGACTGCGTGCCGCTGCACACTTCGCCGACGATCTCACCGGCATGCGCAACGGGATAGTGGGGACGCGGCGGCGGTGCGGCACCGGTCATGCGAAAAGCGGCCAGTTTGTCGGGCAGTCCGGCGGCTTTTTGCGCCACCAAGGCTTCGCGCCCGGTGAAGTCACCCTTGTCGAGATCGACGAAGAACCCAAGTCCGGCCTGCAGTGGGGTGCGGTCTTCAGAGAGATCGTTGCCATTAAGCGGATAGCCCATTTCGAGGCGCAGCGTATCACGTGCACCCAGTCCGCAGGGCGCGCCACCGGCGGCCTTCACTGCATCGACGATCTTGCGGAACCACGCTTCGGCGGTTTCAGCGGGCATGAAGAATTCAAAGCCTTCTTCTCCGGTGTAGCCGGTGCCACAGAGCCACATCGGACCGCTCTCCGCCATGGTGACGAGAATTGTGTTATGCGCCGGGAAGGAGTTCTCGTCGCCGAAGACCGCAGCCGCCACTTCGCGCGCTTTCGGCCCTTGAATCGCGAGACCGGCGGTAAAATCACTCGCGTTGGCCATCAAAACATCGTCTTCGCTGGTGAGCTGGGACTCGAGCTGCTCCCAATCTTGATCAATGCGCGAAGCATTCACCACGAGGAAGAACTCACGCTCGCTGATGCGGTAGGCAATGAGATCGTCGATCACACCTCCACGGGTGTTCAACAGCAGGGTGTACTGTCCCTGCCCGGGCTGAAGCTCGGAAATGTTGTTCGTCAGAACGCGGTTCAGAAAGACCTCCGCGCCTTTACCGCTCACGATGAACTGACCCATGTGCGAGATGTCGAAGACGCCGACGCTCTGACGCACCGCCTTATGCTCCTCGACGATGCCCGTGTACTGAACCGGCATGTCCCAGCCTGCGAAGGGCACCATGCGCGCGCCCATTTCCACGTGCACGGCGTGCAGGGGTGTATGGCGAAGCGAGGCGGGGTCGGTCACGGTGCGCGCATGTTGTGAAGCACCGGCGTTTTGTCAATTGGCGCAGTGTTTTGGCCCAATTCCTCATGGCAATGTCGTTTGCAGCATCCTGCAACCACTCCATAATCCGCGTCCCCCCGTAGCCCGCGAAAAAAGCCCCAACCATGGCAGCACCGTTTCTCACTCAGGACTTTCACATCCGCTGGTCCACCCTGACTCCCGAACACATCGAAGCCGACATCCGGGCCGCCCTTGAAAAAGCGCAGGCGGATCTCGAGGCGCTCATCGACCAGAATCGCGGCAAGCTGAGCTTTGAGTCTGTCGTGCTCGGTCTTGGTGACGTCACACAGGGACTTAACGAAGCATGGGGCCTCGTGACGCATCTCGACTCGCTGTGCAACTCCCCTGCTCTGCGCGAAGCTCACAACAAGATGCTGTCGGAAGTCAGCGCGTTCTTCGCCAAGATTCCGCTCAATGAGCATCTGTGGGACCTGCTCGTCACCTACAGCAAAACCGACGAGGCGAAAAAGCTCCCTCCTGTGCGCAAGCGAGCGCTGACCGAGGAGATGGAGGGTTTCATTCAAGCAGGCGCCGATCTGCCGCCGGACAAGAAGAAGCGCGTCGAGGAGATCGAGTCTGAACTCTCGCAACACACGCAGAAGTACTCCGAGAACGTGCTCGATTCGACGAACAAGTGGGAATTGCTCATTGAAGACGTGGATCGTCTCCAAGGTCTGCCACAGACCGCCATCGACGCTGCGCGCGCAGATGCGGTCGCCAAAGGACTCGGCACGCCAGAGAAGCCCGTCTATCGCTTCACCTTGAAAGCGCCTTCGATGATTCCCGTCATGGAATACATCGAGGACGATGGCATCCGCCGCCAGGTCTGGGAAGGCTCCTGTGCCATTGGACGCGGCGGAGAGCACGACAACACCGATCTGGTCTGGAAAATCCTGCGCCTGCGACATGAGAAGGCGCAGATCATGGGAAAGGCGAACTTTGCCGACCACGTGCTGGCACATCGCATGGCCAAAACCGGCCAGAGCGCACTGCGTTTCATCACTGACCTGCACGAACGCGTGAAGGAGGCCTTCGACCGCGAAACGATCGAGCTGCAGGAGTATCGGGCGGACACGGCGCATCAAACGGCGGACCTATTCCAGCCTTGGGAAGTCTCCTTCTGGAGTGAAAAGCAACGCAAGACGAAATACGATTTCGATGAGGAGGAACTGCGCCCCTTCTTCCCGATCGACAAAGTGCTCAGCGGGATGTTCCAGCTCGCCGAGAAGGTTTTCGATCTGCGTATCACCAGCCGCGAAGTTGTTTACGTCGAACCCGGCAAAGAGGCGCCCTCCAACGTCAGCACCCAGCCAGGAAAACCAGGTCCGGTCGAAGTCTGGCATCCCGAAGTGAAATTCTACGAGGTGCGCAATGAGAAGGGCGTGCACATCGGCTCCTTCTATGCCGACTGGCATCCGCGTGATTCGAAACGCGGCGGCGCCTGGATGAACTATCTCAAGATGGGAGTGCCTCCGAGCGGAGAGCGCGACCGTCGCCTGCATCTCGGCCTCATCTGCGGCAACATGACGCCGCCCGTCGACGGCAAGCCCGCGCTGCTCACGCATGACGAGGTCTGCACCGTGTTTCACGAGTTTGGCCACCTGCTGCACCAGCTTTGCGGCAACGTCGAAATTCCGTCCCTCAATGGCGTCAGCGTTTACTGGGACTTCGTGGAACTGCCTTCGCAGCTCATGGAAAACTTCTGCTGGGAGCGTGAGAGCCTCGACCTCTTCGCCCGCCATCACGAGACCGGAGAAACAATCCCGGCGCGTCTGTTCAAGAAGATGCTCGCGGCGAGAAACTACCGCAGCGCCAGCGACATCATGCGTCAGCTCGCCTTCGGAAAACTCGACCTCGAACTGCACATGCACCACGCGAACGACGAGGGGGCCGATCTCGACAAGCTCGCGCGGAAACTGCTTGAGGGCTACATCATGCAGCTCAAGACCGAGCAGCCGACGATGGCACGCCGCTTCGGTCACCTTTTCAGCAGCCCGGTGGGCTATGCGGCCGGCTACTACAGCTACAAGTGGGCCGAGGTGCTCGACGCGGATGCGTTCACCCGCTTCCAGAAGGAAGGTGTGCTCAATCCCGCCGTCGGCCGCGAATTCCGTGATCTGATCCTGAGCAAGGGCAACTCCGAGGACCCTGCCAAGCTGTTCCAAGACTTCATGGGCCGTGATCCCGATGCGATGGCGCTGCTCGTGCGGGCCGGACTCGCCTGATCACGCCGGACTGTGTACCCGGCCGCGATACGCGAGGGCAAAGAAGACGCATACTACCGCGGTCAGCGCCGTCTCGCCCCACCAGAAAAGCGGCCAGTTCGTGATTGTGTCTTTCGTGCAGGCTGCATACCACCATCCGCCACCAAGATAACCGAGCATGTTTCCCACACCGCTCATCAAAAGCGCCAGCAGCGCCTGAGCACGCACACGCCATTTGGGGTCGATGCGTTCCTCCAGATAAATTTGCGCGGTGATAAAATAAAGCGTGTAGGCAAAGCCGTGAAGCAGCGTGCCCGTCATCACCCAGGCGGTGGTGCCCATGGCATTGAATGCATAGCGGACGACGCAGATGGCGATGCCGGACAGGAACACCCATTTCAACCGCACCCGCGCCAGCAAACCGGCGAGCACCAGCATCACGAGGATTTCAGTGGTCTGCCCCAATGAGATGGCGGCGGAAATGTTGCTCAAGCCTAGATCACTCAAGTGCCGGGCGGTGTAGGGATAAAAGGCCGCCAGCGGAATGCAGTACAGAGCTGCGGTGATGAACACCACGCGATGGTCGCGATTCTTGAGCAGTTCCAGCGCACTGAGGCCGAGAATCTGCCCCCAGGTGCGCTGCCTCAGCACCACCGGCGGCGGAACACTCGGCAGACGCCACGTGAGCGCCATCACCACCAGCCACAGCCCGGACGCCGTGACAGCGGCCACCAACGAGGCGTCCGCACGCAGCACAAAACTGACGATCCAGCAGCCCACCATCCAGCCGCCGGTGGCCCAGGCACGCAGCGGGCCGAACTGACGCTTCGCATCGTGCAGTTGGGAAAACACGATGCTGCTGGTGACACTCCACACCGGCATGGAAACCAGCGCCTGCACCTGGGCGCAGGCGAGGATCGCCATGTCGCTCCAGCCCCAGAACAGCGAGCCGCAGGTCAGCAGCAGGGCGAGGCTGGTCAGACCAGTCAGCCAGCGCAGCAACGTCACCGGCGAGTGCTTCTGATCCGCCAGCGCTGCCACAAACAGAGGTGAAAAGAAAGCCGCCACCGAAGTCGTCGCCAGCACCCACGGCACCAAATGCCCGCGACCGTGCGCAGCAAACACATTGGCCAGCGGGACATTCCACATCCCCATGGGAAGCGCCGCGAAAAAGAACAGCGTCGCAAGCGATTTGCGACTGGCCTTGGCGTCCGGGGCGGGGTTGGGCATCGTTGTGAATTTTGAAATAAGCCGGGAGGCGCAAAACTCCAACAACGAGTCTGCAAAAAGCGATGGTTGCACCCCTGCCCCGCCTTTCCATCTTCCGCGCTCCTTTCTCACCCACCCGCTCCCTTTCTCTCATGGAAAACGTCATCATCATCGGCACCGGCTGCGCCGGGTACACCGCCGCCATCTACACCGGACGCGCCAACCTCAAGCCCCTGATCCTCTCCGGCAACATGCCCGGCGGCCAGCTCACCACGACCACCGAAGTGGAGAACTTCCCCGGCTTCCCCAACGGCATCATGGGACCTGAGCTGATGATGAACATGCAGACCCAGGCCGAGAAGTTTGGCGCACGCATCGAGTACTCGCTCGTCAGCAGCGTCCAGAAGACCGCCGCGGGTCACTTCGAAGTGCACACCGAAGGCGGCACCGTTTACGAGGCCCACAGCGTCATCGTCGCCACCGGCGCCTCGCCGAAACATCTCGGCCTGCCGAACGAAAAGGGCCTCATCGGCCACGGACTGACAAGCTGCGCCACCTGCGACGGAGCTTTCTACCGCAATGTTCCGGTCTGCGTCATCGGCGGCGGTGACAGCGCCTGCGAGGAGGCCGGTTTCCTCACCAAATTCGCCAGCACCGTCTATTTGATCCATCGCCGTGAAGAACTGCGCGCCTCGAAGATCATGGCCGATCGCGCACTTGCGAATCCGAAGATCAAGCCGGTCTGGAACAGCACCGTCAGCGAATACCTCACCGACGAAAAAGGCGAGATGCGTGCCGTGACGCTTCAGAACCTCGTCACCGGCGAGAAAAGCGAACTGGAGATCAAGTGTGTCTTCGTTGCCATCGGCCATGTTCCGAACGGCCAGTTCCTTGGCGACCTCGTCGATACCGACGAAAACGGCTACATTCTGCAAACCCAGGGGACGCGCACCAAGACGGAAGGCCTCTTCGCCGCAGGTGATGTGGCCGATCATGTCTATCGTCAGGCCATCACCGCAGCAGGTCAGGGCTGTGCCGCCGCCCTGGAGGCCGAGCGCTATCTTGCCGAGAAAGGCGTGCATTGATTGACGCTGGACAGACGCACCGCGGCAGGGCATATCATCGCGGCTTTCCGAGCCACGCCCACGTAAACCCACGCATGAGTCAACTGGTGATCCCTCAAGTCGCACGCCTCGCCCTCCTAACTGCTCTCGCACTGCTGGCTTCCTGTCAGAGCGGCGCTTCTCGTGGACAAACTCAGTACCTTGAAGCCTTTCCGACCGGAAGCGTGCCTCATTCCGCGATGTACAATGCCGATCAGGATTCCTACTGGGACGGCGACGGCATGGGAGGAGCGCCGAGTGTGACCATCGACCTGAGCGATCAGAAGGCCTACTTCTACAAAGGTGGAAGGCTGGCCGGTGTCTCCGCCCTCTCCACAGGCGACGAAAAACACGCGACCAAGACCGGGAATTTTAAAGTCATCGAGAAGGACCAGTGGCACAAATCCAACCTGTACGGCGACTACGTGGACAGCGCCGGCAACGTGGTCATGGCCAATATCGACGTCACCAAGGACAAGGCGCCGCCCGGCACGCGTTTCGAAGGCTCGAAGATGCATCACTTCATGCGCTTTACCGGTGGCATCGGCATGCATGAAGGTTTCCTGCCCGGCTACCCCGCCTCCCACGGCTGCGTGCGCATGCCCGGACACATGGCGGCCATCTTTTATAACAACGTCTCCAAAGGCACGCCTGTGACGGTGCGCCCCTGATCCCCTTCCCTCCGCTGATTTCATGACTCCGGAATCACCGCTCGAAATAAGCCCCACGGATGTCAGCTACCTCATGGGACGCCCGGGTGAGCGCACGTTCCGGCTGATCGACTGCCGCGAGGAAAGCGAATGGGAAGTCTGCCGTCTGCCGGACGCACAGCTTGTGCCCCTTTCCCGTTTTGGAGAACTCGCTCCGCAGGTTTTCACCAACACGCAGGAACACGTCATCATCTACTGCCATCATGGAATGCGCAGCCAGCGCGCGGCGCAGTTTTTGCGCCAGCACGGCTTTGCTCACGCGCAAAGCATGCGCGGCGGCATCGACGCCTGGGCCGATCTAGTCGATCCTGAGACGCCGCGTTACTGACGCGCATCTTGGATGACTTTGCTCTGGCGCATGATGGCGCCGCGACTACGGTGCGCGCCCTTCCCCGCAAGCACGCATGGTTCGACTTCTCACACAGCAAGGACAGCTTATCGACTGGAACGATGAAAAGACGCATCCGTTCCCGGACAACCTTGTCTACCTCGATCTGCTAAATCCTGGACGTGCCGAAGAGCTCGAGGCGGAGAAGTGGCTGGAATACCAGCTTCCCACGCGGGAAGAAATGCAGGAGATCGAGGAGTCCAGCCGACTGTACACCGAAAAGGGCACGCTGTACATGACCGCGTGGCTGCCCGTGGGCCTCGACACACCCGACCCCGACAACACATCGATTTCCTTCGTCATCGCGCCGGACTGCCTCACCACCGTGCGCTACGCCGACCCGATGTCCTTCCGCATTCTGGCGGATCAGGCCCGGCGCCAGTGCACCACGCCGCTCACCAGCGACGCCGTCTTTCTGCTTCTGCTGGAACTCATCGTCGCGCGCATCGCCGATGCGCTGCAGGGAGTCGAAGGCGACATGAAGAAAATCAGCCGCGACATCTTCAGCCTCGATCCACACAAGGCACATGCCGCCGTGGAAAAAGATCTGAGCGATGTCGTCAAACTGCTCGGCCGCCGAAGTGCGCTCGTGGCCAACGTGCGTGAGAGCCTGCTGAGCATCAGCCGCATGCTGCAGTACTTCCTCAACAATGCCGCCACCTGGATGCGTGGCGATCTCGCCGCACAGTTCCGCAGTGTCATGCGCGACATCAAGAGCCTCGACGACTACACCAACCAGCAGACTCAGGAGATGACCTTCCTGCTCGAATCCACGCTCGGCCTGATCAACATCCAGCAGAACCAGATCATCAAGATCTTCACCGTCGCCAGCGTGCTCTTCATGCCGCCCACGCTCATTGCCAGCATCTACGGCATGAACGTCGGCCTGCCCGCCGCCAGCAACGGCTGGGCCTTCCTCTTTGTCATGCTGGTCATCGTCCTCTCAGCCCTGGTGCCGATCTGGTTCTTCAAGCGCAAGCGTCTGCTCTGAGCAGACGTCACTTGTCCAGCGCGGTCATCGAGAAGTCCGCGCTGTTGGTGTGCTGGGTGTCCATGATCTTCTTCATCTTGGCGACGAGATCCGGACGATCAGCCGCGACGTCTTTGGTTTCCGCAGGATCGGCAGTGATGTTGAAGAGTTCCTCGGTCACGGCAGAGGCTTTGGCTTTTGCCTTGGGTTTGGCGGCGAGATTGCGGCGCACGAGTTTCCACTCGCCCATGCGCAGGATCTGCTGGCCGCCATAACCGTGAAATTCGCGATAAAGAAATTCGCGTGCAGGCTGCTTTTCTCCAAGCAGGGTCGGCGCAAAGCTGATGCCGTCGGTCCGAGGTGTCTGGTCCTTTGAACCCACGAGTTCGGCAAGCGTTGGCATCCAGTCTTCGAAGCCGGTGATGCGATCGCTGATGGTGCCAGCTTTGATCTTGCCCTTCCAACGCACAATGCAGGGCGAGCGGAAACCGCCTTCGTAGAGCGTGCCCTTGCCGTCACGACGACCCTCGTTGGAGTTAAAGAAGGCGCAGTCGGTGCCGGCCAGTCCTTGATGCGTCCCGTTGACCGGACCATTGTCGCTGACGAAGACAAAAATCGTGTCGTCATCCAAACCGAGTTCGGAGATGAGCGCCATCATGCGACCGATCTCACGATCCATGCGTGTGATCATCGCGGCGTACGCAGCCTTTGGCCGAAAATGCGGGATGTAACCGTTGCCACCCTTGTAGGGCGGATCATCAAACTTGCCAACATACTCATTCAGCGAGTCGTCAGGAACCTGAAGAGCCACATGCGGAACCGTGGTGGGCCAGTAGAGGAAGAAGGGTTTGTCCTTGTTCTCACGGGCAAACTTGAGCGCCTGCTCGGCGATCAGATCAGCCGAGTACTCGTTGCCTTGAAACCGCTTGTAGCTCTCCGGCTTCGTCGGATCTTCGTCCGGGCGGAAGGTGTCATGAGCCGAAAAGGGCGGATTGTTGAGATCCACGGTCTTTGCGTCGTCCCAGAGGTAGGTCGGATAGAAATTATGGGCAACTCCCTGGCACAAGTAGCCGAACCAGCGGTCAAATCCCTGCTTCAACGGCGCTCCACTCGAAGTCGGTCCACCAAGGCCCCATTTGCCAAAACCTCCGGTGGTGTAGCCCGCAGATTTCAAGATTTCGGCCACCGTGATGGTGTCGGAGGGAATCGGAAACTGGCCTTCGTGCTCGGGCTTGCCAACAATCTTGATGCCCTTCGCATCATCAGCCTGCCGGTTGTCACGAATGAAAGCATGGCCAGGATGCAGGCCCGTCATCAGCACGCAACGCGACGGAGCACAGACGGCATTGCCGCAGTAGTGCTGCGTGAACTTCATGCCCTCTGCCGCCATGCGATCGATGTTCGGCGTCTGAATGATCTTCTGGCCGTAGCATCCCAGATCACCAGGACCGAGATCGTCCGCGAGAATGAAAACAATGTTCGGCTGGCGGGCCTGCGCCGTCAGCGCCAGAGCGAGAAGAAGAAAGAGATGCTTCATGGTCGATTGGAAACGTCCGCAGGGGCTCTTTCTTGTGTCTGCGGACGCTTTGGCAACGAATCGAGCTTCCATTTCATCCACGACGTTAGGAGCAGCATAACGGAGATGAGAAGAGCGATGATGTAGAAGCCGGGACGGGAGAAAACTTTCATGATGCGTCATCGAAGAAACGAAAGAAGACGAAAAAAGCGAGTTTTGCCTCGGTCGAATCGTCTTTTCCAAGCCATGAGATTTTTTGCTCTGCTTCTGCTGCTCTTCTCCGCCTTCCAATCAGCGAAGGCGCTTCCAGAGTCCGAGATTCAGCGTTTTATTGATGAAGCAATAAAGGCAGGCGGCGGCGAAGTGGTCATCCCGCCCGGCGTGCATGTCATCGAGCATGGGTTGATCGTGAAAGACGCGAAGAAGCTGCGGATCGTCGGGCTGGATGCGGAGGAATCGATCCTGAAGGCGGCACAGGGCACCGGAACAATCATCTTCATCAGCGGAACTTGTGAGGAAGTACGCATCGAGAAGCTGACGTTCAACGGTGGTTGGGCTGCTGTTGTGGACCATCCGGATCTCAAGAGCCCCAACAAGTTCGCCAAAATCCTCGTTGGACGCTGCTTCTTTGAGAACCAGAAATTCTCGGCCATCCTGTTTCCAAAGACGGGCATTGAGAATCTGGAGATCGACGCCTGTTCGTTTCGCGACATCGCAAAGGAGGCGGTTTGCCTTGGCGAAAATGCCTCCGGCATTCAAATCACCCACAATCACTTCACCCGCTGCTCTTCCGCTGTGATGCTTGCCGGTTCCCAGAAGGGCCTCGTCGCCAGCAATGAAATCAGCGACTGCCGCACCGGCATTCTCGTCACGGGTCCCCGCGGCAAGGAGACGATGGATCAGGGCAACATCATCGCCCTCAACGCCATCGAGCGCAGCCTGGAAAACGGGATCTTGATCAACTCACGCACGCTGAACAACTCGGTGATTCAAAATGAGATTCGAGACAGCAAGGGCGACGGCATCCGGCTGTTTGGCGAGAAGCATGTGGTAAAAGCCAATCGAATCACCGGTAGCGAACGAAAGAATATCGCCGTCATCGAGGGAAAACACGAGATCGTGAAGTGATCAGCCCCCGTAGAGCGCGCGCACCAGGCCCAACGCCCGTTCTCCGGGCAGCGCGCCAATTTCCATCTGATTCATGGTGTAGGCGAAGGAGATGCCGTTCTCAGGGTCCGCAAAGGCAAGACTGCCACCGGCACCGGGATGGCCGTAGGCGAGCAGGCTGGGACCGAACAACGAACGCAGCTTGCCTCCGTCCGAATCGGGATCCTCGTTCAGAGCGTCCTGCATCATGCCCATGGAGAAGGCGATCGGAGTGAGCAACACCAGATCTTCCTCCTGAGTAAGCGTTCGTTCAAAATGGCGGACGACGGATTCAGGGATGATCTGCACACCATTCCACACACCGCCTTGCGCGAGCATGCTGTAGAACTTGGCAAGTCCCTGCGCGCTGCCCACACCGCCCATGCTGGCATAACCGCGCGACCACATTTCGCTTTGATTGAAGTCGCTGACGGCATTCAGACCAAAAGGCGAGGTGAAGGTGCGCTGCGTCAGCGAGCCGGCGGTGTTGAAGGCCTTGATGAAAGGCTGGTCGCTGTTGGCGATGCTGATTTTGCCGGGATACACCGGTGAGACGCGGTCCCACTGGGCACTGGGCAGGCCGATCCAGAAGTCGAGCGCCATCGGACTGCCGAAGACCTCGCGAAAGAACTCGCCGAGCGATTCAGCCTCCGTGAGACGGCGCACGATTTCATCCAGCAGGAAGCCAAAGGTGCGAGCGTGATAGCCCTGACGTTTGCCGGGTTCCCACAGCGGACGCTGGCGCTCAAGAGCCCCGATGACGGCATCGTAGTTGTAAATCGGCGTGCGCTCGTCGAGCGCGCACAGACCGCCGGTATGCGTGAGGAGATGGATGAAGGCGATGTTGGATTTGCCTCCACCGACGAACTCAGGCCACACTTCGGCCACGGGACAATCCAAAGGAATGCCGGCCTCTTCGAGCGCAAGCAGGCAGCACACCGCCGCAGGTCCCTTGGTGGCGGACCAGACTGGCACCAGCGTGCTTTGATCCCATTCGCGCGTGCGTGCTCGGTCCCGATGCCCATGGGAAAGGCTGAGCACCTCCTGCCCATGCTGCCAGATCGAGACGGAGGCCCCCATCTCCCAACGGGTGCGGAAACTTTCCTCAAACCAGGCGCGCACGGCCTGAAGACTGGCTGGACTGGCAGGAAGGCTCATGCAGGATGGGACTCCAGTTGCGCACGGAGACAGTCGAGGTCGTGGTCCTTTCTCGCATGCTGGCGCAGTTCGCCATCCATCTCGAATGCCCGCTCCAGATAGGCCAGCGATTTGTCAAAGTGGCCGAGGCAGGCGTGATAGCAGCCCATGTTGTAGTAATACACGGGCTTCGTGCGCAGGGTGGCCGGCCCACGCGAGAGGACATCCACCGCCTCGCCGGTACGGCCGAGTTCATGCAGGCAGAAGGCGGCGTGAATGAATCCGCCCGGTTCTGCGGGCTCCTCCGTGCAGAGTTCAGTGGCCAGCGCCAGCGCCTCCTCCCAGCGGTGACCGCCCATAAGGCAGAGCAAGGTGATTTCGATGACGTCCACGCGCTTGTGCATCTGCGCCGGCAGAGGAGACAGCTCCGCGCGGGCCTCCTCAAAGAGACCCAGCTCCACGTAGCCCTGGGCTGCGATGATCCTGCGTTCGGCTTCGGTCATTTTCAGTCTGTTGCCCAAATGAGAACGCAAAGCATGCATTGGAACAAGGCTTTTGTTCCCGATGAGGTGCAAAAGGCGGCCCTGAATACTTTAGATGATCAAACAACGGTCGCCTTGGTCTCACGAAGCTTTCGCGCAAGTTCGATTCGTGAGCCGACCTCCCAGACGCCCCAAGTGGCAACGTAGCTGACGAGCGCCGCGACGGCCCCGATGAGAATGCCTCCCATCAGCATGACCGGGGCATGCTCCTTAAGGACCACCCAGGCATCGACCATCGAATCAGGCAGATGCTGCGGAAACGGAGTGGCAGGAACGGTGGTGTACAACGCGAGAAACCACTTTCCAACGGCATATTCCAGCCAGGCAAGAAACGGAATGGTGAACGGATTGCTCAACCAGCAGAGCGCGATGGCGATGGGAATATTGACGCGGAAAATGGCGGCAAGAATAACGGCGGAAGGTGTCTGGATGGGCAGCAGCTGCAGAGTGATGAACATGCCCACGGCTGTGCCGCCGGCGAGCGTGTGCTGCGTGGGCTTCCACACCTGCTTGTCGAGAAAGTGACGTGCGAACCACCGCATCACGGGCCGTTCCCGCAGTTTGCGCGGGTGCTTCAGGAAGCGGATAGTTTTGAAAATTGAGCGGCGAAACCAGCCGCGGGCGAGCGTGAGCATGATCAGTGACCTCCTCCGCTGGCGGCCCAGGCGAGCAACGCACCGCCGAGGACGATGCGATACCACGCGAAGCCATTGAACGTGTGTCCCTGCACAAAACGAATGAGCCACTTTACCACGATAAAAGCGCAGATGGCGGACACCACGGTGCCAAGGACAACCATGCCCCAGTCCTCGCTCCCGGCCTCACCGTCCTTGATGGCGGACAGGATTTTAAACGCACCTGCAGCCATCAAGGTGGGAATGCCCAGCAAAAAGGAGAATTCCGTGGCTGCAGGCCGCGCCACACCGAATGCCAGTGCCATCAGGATGCTGGCCCCGGAACGCGAGGTGCCGGGAAACACCGCTGCGAGCAACTGCGCCAGTGCCACGGCAACCACGACCGTCCAGGTGATGTCTGTCGTGCCAGGCTTGTCCTTGTGAAGTAACTCAAGCACCAGGATGATGAATCCGCCGATCAACGTGGCCCAGGCGACGGGTGGGATGGTCTCCGGAAGCTTGATGCCAAACTTTTTGAGCGCCAGTCCGCCAACTGCCGTGATGAAAAAGGATACAAACAGCTTCGTCAGATAATCCCGGGTACCTGGGTCTGCCAAAGTGGTCGCCAGATGCTTCACCCGTTGCGCGAAAACTGCCAGGACAGCGAGCACCGCGCCGCTCTGGATCACCACGTTGAAAAGGTCGCTCTTCGAAGGCAGCAGGCCGAGGTTTTGCGGGATGAGGAGATGCCCGGTGGAGGAGATGGGCAGGAATTCGGTGACACCTTCGATGATGCCGAGGAGAATGATCGCGAGCCAGTCTGGCATGAGCGGTTGGGAGAAGTTTGGTGGCGGAAACGGTGACAGTCGGGCAGGGAGCGAGCTTTGCAAGCGAACGCACTTCACTCGATGCATTGACTCTGGAAATTTCGCAACCAGCCGCCCATCTCTTGCACGACGATGGTTTTCAAGCTGGCCTTTGCAACGATTCCGGCTACCTTCCTCGCCCCTCTCGGCATGCCAGCCAGTGCCTCCAATCCAACCACGAATGTTCTGCGCAGACGCCTCTCCCTGTGGCGGGTCATGATTTGCGCATGCAGCGCCCTCCTGTTCGCAAGCGAAGCGAACGCGCAGTCGGGATCGACGATCCGTGTGCGCCTCGCAGACGGTTTCGACTTTCCCGTGGGCAAACCGGATGCCGATGGCTACTACAAGGCACGCGGCTACTGGCCCAACGGCCACCTCGGCGAGGACTGGAACGGCCGTGGCGGCGGCGACACCGACCTCGGTGCTCCCATTTATGCGATGGGCCGCGGTGTGGTGATCTTCTCCCAGAACATCGGCGTTGGCTGGGGCAACTGCATCCTGGTGCGCCACATCTTCCGCGAGGCGGACGGCAAGATTGCGATGGTGGACTCCCTGTACGGCCACCTGCTTGAGCGCAAGGTGAAGCTGCATCAACTTGTGGAGAAGGGCCAGTTGATCGGTCTCATGGGCGGCAACAACGGCATGTACCCCGTGCATCTGCACTTTGAAGTGCGCAAGAACCTCCACATCGGGATGAACCGGTCCCAGTTCGCCCGCGACAACTCGAACTACTACAGCCCCACCGCCTTCATCAACGCGCGGCGCGTGCTGTCCTCCAGCATGCAGAAATACGACGTGCCGGTGAACAATTTCGCCCCCTATGGCCGGGCGCTTGCAGACACCAACAGCGACGGTTCCCGCACTGCCAGCGTGGAAGTCCCCTCCTTCAAAGGCGGCACCACCGGTTCCACTGGAGACGAACCCAAAAGCGGTGATGACTTCTGGTCCCGGCTGAAGGCGAAGATGCGCGGTGGCCAGACCACCACCGGGACCGACGAGAAGCGCTGAGCAAGACCGGGCGCATAATAAGCCTTGATTCATGACCGCCCGTGGTGGCATCTTTGCTGCTGTCACAGGACAGCCTCCTCCCGGCCATGCAACATTCGTCCCGTTCCCTCTCCGACCGTTCCGTCCACGGCGGCAGCATTGTACCCATTTTGATCGTGGTAATGGCTCTGGCCCTGAGCACCGCCATTTTCTTCCTGTTCACCAAAAAGAAGATGCAGGGGAATGCGCAGGAGGCCGCAGCCCCCGCTGCCGCGGGTGGAACGACGCCCGCCGGTGAACCGGGGAAAGCAGCCGCCGATGCGGCCAAAGCGGGAACTCCCGTGGCACCTGCAATGCCGCCCAAGGTCGAGCCCCCGCCTGCTCCAAAGCCCGCTCCGGTGGCTTTCGCCTTCGCCCGCCCGCTGGATCTGGGCAGGCAACTCGCACGCAGCCTCACCGCCGGTGATTTTGCCTCGGCGGGCAAACTCGCCGCAGCCGCAGATGAGGCCCAGTCCGAAAGCGCGGCCCAGCTGTTCCAAAAGCTCGCTGAAATGGGTTACAAGCCAGGCGCCGAAGACCAGGTGGAGCTGCTCGGTCTGGTGGAAAACCGCACCCGTCTCGCGGTTCCTTTCACCAAACCAGGCTCGACGGAAACGGTGCACATCCAGCTCGATCTCGAGCGCGATGAACGAATGGGCTGGAAGATTGCCAAAGCCACCCTTCCGAAGTCCATGAGCAGCGTCGTGGCGGTCATGCCTGCGCCACCTCCTCCAGGTCTGGCGGCTGGTGCTGTCGGCGCTGTCCCCCCGCCTCGTCCGGGAATGCTGGCTCCCACCAAGCAGCTTTTCACCGTGGATGACGGCACGGATGCGCTGGCCTTTGCGAGTGACTTTGTCCGGCATCTCCTGAAGCATGATTTCTCCGCCGCCCGCGAGTTCGTGGACGACAGCAAGGTACCGGTCGAGCGCCTGGTCGGCCTTTGCATCGTCTTTGAAGAAGGCCAGTACGCCCTGAACCCCGGCAAGCCCCTCATCATCACCATCGCCAACCCCGAAGTTTCCTGGGTCATTGCACAGGTGCAGTCGGAAACGCTTCAGCAGAGCACCGAGTTCGGCATCGAACTCAAGCGCGCCGACATCGCCCATCCCTGGCAGATCGTGGGGCTGAATCTCTCCGACATCCTCGGCTCCTTCGCCAAAAGCGCCTCCAAACTTGGCGTGCCCTACACCCCCATCGTGAAGAACCCCAAAGGCGGCGAGTCGCTGGCGCTCTACTTCGAGTACGACCGCGCCGAGTTGCATCCGCGTGCCCAGAAGCAGATCGAAGTCATTGCTGCACTCATGAAGGCCGATCCTTCCAAGAAACTGCGCATCGCCGGCCACACCGACGAAAAAGGCGAGGACAGCTACAACATCCATCTCTCCCGCACTCGTGCCGAAGCAGTGAAGCAGCAGCTCGTCGCACTCGGCGTCCCCCCCGCTCAGGTAGAGACTGCAGCCCTCGGCAAAGCCCAGCCGCTCAGTCCAAACAAGAAGAAGGACGGCTCCGACAACCCTGAAGGCCGCAGCCACAACCGCCGCGCCGAGATCTATCTCGATTTTTGAGCGGTCCTCGCGTCTTGCGTGAGCTTCACGTCCGCCTAGTCTGGCGGACTCATGAAGAAAAAAGCCCCGCCAGCCCGCCAGCCGCCCACACCATCGTGGAAGGCGGGGCTGTTTCTCGGCGGCATCGTTGCGGCCATCGGCCTCCTTGTCGCCTGGGCGTTATGGCCGCAGAAAAAGTACACCCCGCTGCCTGCGCCGCCGGTCATATCGCTCGCCAAGGTGGATCCGTATGTTATGCCGGATGAAAAGGCGGCATTCTCCCAATATGGCGGTTCGCAGAGCTGCCGCGAATGTCACGCCGATCAATTCGCCAAGTGGCAGAGCTCCCACCACGGTCTCGCGGAACGCAAACCCGACCCAAAGCTCGATGATCCCGGCTTCGTGCCTCCTCGCAGCTTCAAGCACGGCACGCAAACCACCGAAGTTCGCAAAAATGGCAGCGACTACAAACTCATCGCCCTCGGCTTCGGCGACAAGATCACGCCTTATCGCGTTGAGCGCGTCATCGGTCATGATCCGTTGCGGCAGTTCCTCGTGAGCGGAGGCAACGGTCGCATGCAGGCGATGGAGGCCTGCCTGGACCCGCACAAGAACGAATGGTTCGACGTGTATGGCGATGAGGATCGCAAACCCGGCGAGTGGGGGCACTGGACCGGACGCGGCATGGTGTGGAACCAGATGTGCGCCACCTGCCACAACACGCGCCTGCGCAAGAATTACGACACCAAGACGGACGGCTACCACACCACCATGGCTGAAATGTCCGTGAGCTGCGAGGCATGCCACGGCCCCATGAAGCCGCACAACGAGTGGCAGCACGCGCATCCCGGAGCCAAAGGCGATCCCACCCTCGTGAAATGGACGCGCGATCAGCACATCGAAAACTGCGCCGGCTGTCACGCCCGGCGTGGCGAAGTCACCGGCGACTTCGTGCCCGGCGAATCCTTCTGGGACCACTACCACCTCACCATCACCGACCAGACCGACACCTATTACCCGGACGGCCAGATTCGCGACGAGGACTACGAGTTCGCCAGCTTCTTCAGCAGCCGCATGTACCACGCCGGAGTCCGCTGCATGGACTGCCATGACATGCATAGCATGAAAACGATTCTGCCCGGCAATCAGCTCTGCATGCGCTGCCACACACCGGGCGGGTTCCCGAACGCGCCTCCCATCGTTCCAGACGCACACACCTTTCATCAGGCGGCTGGCGCCGGCGGCCAGTGCGTGAACTGCCACATGCCGCAAACAGTGTACATGCAGCGCCACTCGCGCCATGACCACGGCTTCACCATTCCTGATCCGCTTCTCACCAAGCAGTTCAACATTCCCAACGCGTGCAACAAGTGCCACACCGACAAAGACACCGACTGGGCGCTCGAAGCCACGCAGAAGTGGTGGGGTGACAAAATGAACCGCAAGACGCGCACCCGTGCCACGCTGATCGCCAAAGCGCGCCATGGGAATGTGGAAGCCAGGGACGGGCTCGTTGAATTGCTCGGCAGCGACGAAATCCCGCACTGGAAGGCCAGTGCGACCCTGCTGCTGGACCGTTGGATCGATCAGCCTTCGGTTCAATCCGCCGTCAGCGCCCAGCTTCAGCACGCTCATCCGCTCGTGCGTGAAAGCGCCATCCGTACGCTCGAGCCGATGATGCAAAGCGGCTCCATCCGATCGTCCATCGAATCGTTGCTCAATGATCCCGTCCGCGGTGTGCGCGTCTCCGCCGCCTGGGCTCTGCGGGACAGTCTGAATCTCGATTCCGCCGCCGGCAAAGACCTGCAGCACATGCTTCACTGGAACGCCGACCAGCCCAGCGGTCAGATGCAGCTCGCACAATTCGAATTTGCCCGGCAAAACACCACCAGCGCCATCCAGCACATGGAAACCGCCATCCGCTGGGACCCGAACTCGCCCCCCTTCCATCATGATCTGGCGATGATGTACAGCACCACCGGCCAGACCCTGCTGGCGATCGCCAAGCTGCGTGATGCGATCAAACTCGCGCCCAAACACGCCGAGTATCGTTACGAACTCGGACTCGCGCTCGCCGAAACTGGCGACATGGAGGGCGTCATCCAGTCGCTGCAGGAAGCCACGCGGCTGGATCCCGGCTTGTCTCGCGCATGGTACAATCTTGGACTCGCCAAAAACGGGCAGGGAGACATTGCAGGTGCGCTCGAAGCGCTTCAACGCGGTGAACTCGCCGACCCACGTGATCCTGGCATCCCCTATGCCCGCGCGACGATCCTCGCCCAGCAAAACCGCAGGCAGGAGGCCGTTGCAGCACTGGACAAGGCGTTAAGCATCGCCCCCGGTTACGGCGAGGCGCTGCGACTGCGCAATGCCTTGATGCAACGCTGACAGAGCAAATGCGGAAGCGGACGCCTCAGCCGTCCGCCTTCTTCCATTCCTCGCCTTCCTCATCGTCGTCATCACCGAAGCCGTCATCGTAGTCCTCGTCGTCCTTGTTTGGCTCAAGGCCTGCGATGGTATTGATGTCTTCATCGCTGAGTTCCTCGATCTCGTCGTCGTCCTCTGAAGTCTCCGCAGCCTGCTGGGCCTCCAGCCCCTTCTTTTCAATCTGGGCAAGGGTTTCGCTCACATCTTCGACCGCGTCCCACACCTTCTGCGCAACAAAGATCGGTGCGCTCTGCTGCACCGCCATCGCGATGCTGTCGCTCGGACGCGCATCAAGCTCGATCACCTTGCGCGTCGTGTGCAGTTCGTTCTCCGCGGAGATGATCAGCCGCGCATGAAAGACACTGCCATTGATGTTGTTGATGACCACGCGTTCCACTTTCGCGCCGAAGGCCAGCAGCAGGTGGCCGACGAGGTCATGCGTGAGCGGCCGCTCCTTCGAGACTCCGCGCATGAACAGCGAGATGGCCGTACCGACGGACTCATCAATGTAGATCACGAAGACCTTGGTTTCATTGCCCAGAAACACGGCAAAGCTGCCCTCCAACGGCAACACCGCGCGCACCTGTACCTCGATGACGTCCTTGTTCATTGGAACCAACTAAAAACCGCACGCAGCAAGATGGCAACACACAGGGTGGGTTTTTCTGTGCCTAAGCTGACCCGCTTCGAACCCGCACCGCATCCCCACCAAGCCCCAGCTCCCGATAGCGACGCGACACCTCAACATACTTCAGAGCAAGCTTCGCATTGGCCTGCCTCTCCTCCGGCGACAGGGCGCGGACCACTCGAGCTGGCGAGCCCATGACCAGCGAACCCTCGGGGATGATCGTGTTTTTTGTCACCAGCGCCCCGGCGGCAACAATGCTGCGTGCTCCGATCTGCGCACCATCCATGATGATCGCACCCGTTCCCACAAGCACTTCGTCTTCCACGGTGCAGGCATGCACCACGGCACGATGCCCCACGCTCACGCGGTCCCCCAGCACGCAGGCAAAGTCATCGCTCACATGCAGAACGCTGCCGTCCTGCACGTTGCTTTGGGCACCGACAACAATGTGATTGATGTCTCCACGCAAAACAGAGCCGTACCACACGCTGGATTCGGCATGCAGTTCAACCGCTCCCACCACGATGGCGCCGGGCGCGATGAACACATCACCGGCTACAGAAGGCTGTGACTCAGAAAGCAGGAATTTCTTTAGTTTTCCCATGATCAGAAGAAGGAATTTATGATTGTGAAACGAAGTGGAACACGCGATAAAAAACGCCCCGCCGCATTCATTCTGGAACAGACCCGCTTTCAATCCAACTACGAATCCCAAACACTTCCATGAACAAAGCTCAACTCATCGATTCCGTGCAGGAAATCCTCGGTGGTGACACCTCCAAGCGTGCCGCCTCTGACGCCCTCGACGCCGTGCTCAATGCCATCACCAAGGGTGTCAAACAAGGACCGGTCCAACTGATCGGATTCGGCACCTTCAAACCGGTGGACCGCAAGGCACGCATGGGACGCAATCCAAAGACCAAGGAACCGGTCGAAATCAAAGCCTCCAGAACCGTTCGATTCGTCGCTTCCTCCGCGCTCAAGAGCTCGATTTGATCTGAGCCGTCCGTTTCACACCCGCGCTTCGGAAACGGAGCGCGGGTTTTTCATGCCTCAATCCTTCAGTTCCTGCTCCATCCGCTCGCTCAGCCACTGCTTGATCATGCTTTGATAGTTCAGGTAGCGGCGGCGGGCCACACGCTTGATGCGGCTGAGCATGCGCGGGTCGAAGCGCAGCGTGATCGTGGTGGACTCGCGGACATCCGCCCGATGAATCGAGGACTGCATCAGACGGGCATCGAGCTGATGCTCCGCCCAAAACCGCCCCTCCGCCTCCTCGGACTCAAAGGCAGGCACGTCCTTCCACGCACGGATGGGTTTTAAGTCGGCAGATGAGGTCTCCATGAGGGTGTTAAGTGAACTCACATTTCCTCCGCCTTCTTGCGTTCAAAGAAGTCGTGCTCTCCCGGGGTCATGAGCCGGGCAAAAACGACACGGTAGCGTTTGCCGTCCGTCCAGAACACGCTGTACACCGGCTTGCCCTGCAGTGACTTGCCCAGGTTGTAGTAACGGGCCTCGGCGTCCTCGTGCTGGCCGTCAGGCAGCAATTTGATCGAGAACGGATCCTCGAACGACTCCTCAATGTCCTTGGGAGGAAGTTGGGTGAGGTCGAAGGCGGCGCCGATCCAGTCAAAGTCCATGTCGTTCGTGAGTCAGATTATTTCCGGTATTCGATCAGTTCTATCTCATACCCCTCGGGGGCGTCAATAAAGGCAAAAACGCCGCTGGAGCTCTGCGTCGGGCCGTCAGACAGCGGATAGCCAAGCGCGGCGGAATGTTTCGCAAATTCCTCAATGCTGTCTACCTCGAACGCGAGGTGCGTCAGATCGCTGCAAAACGTAACCTGCCCGCTGGCTGGATAACTGCAGATCTCGATGAGTTCATCGCTGTTCGGCGTCTGCAGAAAGACGAGTTCCGATCCTCGTGGCGACTTGTGGCGGCGGATTTCCTTCAGGCCGAGCACCTGGGTGTAGAAGTTCACCGTTTTCTCGAGATCGTTCACCCGGTAGCGGGTGTGGAGGAGCTTTTTGACCATAACTGACTTGTTTATGCCACAGGCTGTCGGCAATGACAAACATCGAATGCCCGTTTAACTGTCCGCCATTCAATCATGATCAACATCGACCTCACAGACAAAGTCGCCCTCGTCACCGGCGCATCGCAGGGCATCGGCGCCCAGGTGGCCCGGACATTTCACCGCGCCGGTGCCACAGTGGTGCTCAATCACCTCGGCACACCGGGCACCACGGAAGATGCGCAGACGCTCGCTGATGAACTCAATCTCGCCCGCACCGACAGCGCCAGCATCATCGCAGCCGATGTTTCCAAGCCCGAACAGGTGCAAACCATGATGGGAGATGTTCAGGCCCGTCACGGCGGACTCGATTATCTCATCAACAACGCCGCCATCATCAAGGACCGCACCATCGCCAAGATGGGGCTCGATGAATGGGACGCGGTCATCGATGTGAACCTCTCCGGCGTGTTCTACTGCTGCAAATACGCCCTCGAGATCATGCGCGATCACGGCGCGATCGTGAGCTTCGGCAGCATCGCGGCCATCCAGGGCTTCTTCGGCCAGGCCAACTACGCCTCGGCCAAATCCGGTGTGCAGGCCATGATGCGCGTGCTCAGTCGTGAAGCAGCGAAGAAGCAGATTCGCGCCAATGCGATCGCACCGGGTGTCATCGACACCGCCATGGCTGCCACCATTCCCGAGAGTGTCCGCGCCGAGATGATCAAAAACGTTCCCCTCGCACGATTCGGCACGACCGAGGAAGTCGCGAACGTCGTGCTCTTCCTCTGCTCGCCGCTGGCCAGCTACGTGACGGGGCAAACAATCGAAATCAACGGCGGCTGGAGAGGCTGATGCGTTCACCAGCCGTCATCGCCACTGCCGACGAAGCCGTCGCCGCCATTCCAAGCGGCGCCACGGTGGCGGTCAGCGGCTTTGTCGGTGCCGGGCACGCGGAGATGCTCACCTCGGCCTTGGAGCGCCGCTTCCTGCAAACCGGCACGCCGAACGATCTCACTCTCTACTATTGCGCGGGACAAGGTGATCGTGCGGAGCGCGGCATGAACCACCTCGCGCATCGCGGATTGCTCAAACGCATTGTCGGCGGTCATTGGAACCTCGCGCCGAAGCTCGGCGCACTCGCGCTCGCGAATGAAGTCGAAGCCTACAATCTGCCGCAGGGCGTGCTCAGTGTGCTCACGCGCGAGATTGCGGCGAAGCGGCCGGGATTGATCACGAAGGTCGGCATGAACACCTTCATCGATCCGATTCACGGCGGAGGGATGCTCAACGCACGCACGACCGAGCCGCTCGTCGAACGCATCGAACTGGATGGCGAGACGTGGCTGCGTTACAGGCCGATGCCCATTCATGTGGCGCTCATTCGCGCGACGTATGCGGACCATGGCGGCAATCTGAGCATGGAATGCGAAGGCCTGATCAGCGAGGTGCTGCCGATGGCGCAGGCGGCGAAGAACCATGGCGGCATCGTCATCGCGCAGGTGGAGAGCGTTGTGGATCAACTGCCGGATCCGAAGGCCGTGCGCGTGCCGGGTATTCTCGTCGATTATGTCGTCACATCCTCGGGCGTGCAGCACGACCAGACATTTGGCGAGGTCTTCAACGAAGACTTTGTCGTCACCGGCGACGGCAGCTTCGAACTGCCCGTCATGCCCGAATCCGAGCGCAAACAAATCGGCACACGTGCCCTGCGCGAGATTCGACAGGGCGACATCGTGAATCTTGGCATCGGCTTGCCAGAAGCCGTGGCCATGGTCGCCGCGGAGACGGGACGCTTGCAGGAGTTCACGCTCACCGTCGAAAGCGGTCCCACCGGCGGCGTGCCCGCGTCCGGCCTCAGCTTTGGTTGCAGCCACTTTCCGGAAGCCGTGATCGACCAGCCTTCGCAATTCGACTTCTACGACGGCGGCGGGCTCGACATCGCGGTACTTGGCGCGGTTGAGGTCGATGCCGAAGGCAGCGTAAACGTCGCCAGCTTCGCGGATCGTTTCGCCGGCGTCGGCGGATTCGTGAACATCGCTCAAAGCGCACGCCGTCTGGTGTTCTGCTGCACGTTCCAGGCGAAGGGAAATGCCAAGTTTGTGCGATCGCTCCAGCACGTCTGCTTTCACGGCCCCACGGCGCTGCAAAACGGGCAGCAGGTGATTTACGTCACTGAACGCGCCGTGTTTGAACTCACACCGCAGGGGCTGCGCCTCGTCGAAATCGCCGCCGGACTCGATTTGCAGCGCGATGTGCTTGATCAGATGCAATTCACGCCCCTGCTCGCCGAAACCATCCGCACCATCCCATGAAGCCCGTTTACATCATCGAAGCCAAGCGCACGCCCATCGGAAGATTCGGCGGCGGACTGAAGGCGCTTTCCCCCACTGAACTCGGTCACACGCTCGGCGAGGCGATGTTGCCAAAGGAACTGCGTCCGCATATTCAGCAGGTCATTCTCGGTCAGGTGCTGCAAGCGGGTGC
The DNA here is from genome assembly GCF_020439865.1 of Prosthecobacter sp. Classification (GTDB taxonomy): domain Bacteria; phylum Verrucomicrobiota; class Verrucomicrobiia; order Verrucomicrobiales; family Verrucomicrobiaceae; genus Prosthecobacter. The sequence continues at coordinate 53,715 of NZ_JAGRPF010000214.1, read as the reverse complement.
GGGCATGAATGTGGCGCGTCAAATCGGCCTCAAGCTCGGCATTCCTCAGGACGTGCCCGCGTTCACCGTGAACATGGCCTGCGGCTCTTCGTTAAAAGCCGTGGCTCTAGCCGCCGATGCCATCCGTAGCGGCGAAAGTGATCTCATTCTCGCTGGTGGTGTCGAATCGATGAGCCGCGCACCGCATTACGCGACAGATCTGCGCTTTGGCAAAAAGCTCGGCGATTCGTCGCTGCAGGACGCAATGTTTGTCGATGGCCTGACCGACCCGCTGCTCAAGATCGGCATGGGCGAGACGGCAGAGCGCATTGCCGACAAACATGGCATCACTCGGGTTGAACAAGACGCCTTCGCTGCGCTCAGTCAAAGCCGTGTCGCGGCGAATCGTGCGGGTTTGAGCCGTGAGATCATTCCTGTAAGCGATCTGACCGAAGACGAACATCCGCGCGCCGACACAACCGCCGAATCACTCGCGAAACTAAAGCCTGCCTTCCGCAAAGACGGCACCGTGACCGCTGGAAACGCCTCCGGCATCAACGATGGTGCTGCCTTGGTCCTGCTTGCCAGCGAAGAGGCTGTGTCACGTCACGGGTTGAAACCGAAAGCCCGGATCATCGCCTGCGCTGCCGTCGGCTGCGACCCGGCGTTGATGGGCCTTGGTCCGGTCGGAGCCATTCAGAAAGTATGCGCTCAAACCGGTTGGAGCCTCGGTGACATCGATGCCGTGGAGATCAACGAGGCGTTCGCCGTCCAAACCCTCGGCTGCATCAAGGAACTCGGCCTCGACGCCACGAAGGTCAATCCACGCGGCGGGGCCATCGCCCTCGGCCACCCGATAGGGGCCAGCGGAGCCCGCGTTTTGGTCACCCTGCTGCACTACTTGGAAGACCACGGCCAGCATCGCGGCATCGCCAGCCTGTGCATCGGCGGCGGCATGGGCATCGCGATGGCGATCGAGCGGGTTTGAGACAAGATCGCAGCAGCGATTTGGCAGGAAAAATGCACGCTCGGCTTGCACGGTGACAGCGTATCTCCATGATGATGGCCCACTCCCCACATGAGCGCTGTTTTTGACTCCCTTTCGCGATTTTACGCGTCCTCCATCGGCAAGAAAATCCTGGTGGCCCTGACGGGCCTCGTGCTGATCGGATTCGTTCTCGGCCACATGATTGGCAACCTGCTGATTTTCGTCGGCAAGGACGCCATCAATGAATACGGCCACATGCTCCAGACCATGCTGCACGGCGGCGGCGTCTGGATCGCCCGCATCGGCCTGCTGACGGCGGTCGTGATTCACATCGTCGCCACGATCTCGCTGACCAAAGCCAACCGGGACGCACGGCAGGACAAATACGGCATGCAGAAGGCGCAGGTGAGCAGCAAGTCCTCCCACATCATGATCTGGAGCGGCCTGACGATCCTGGCCTTCATCGTGTATCACCTGCTGCACTTCACCGTCCGTGCCGGCAATGACTACGCGACTTATAAGACCACGCTGCACGGCGAAACCGTCCACGATGTCTATCGCATGGTCATCGCGGGCTTCTCCTGGGCGCCTGCGTCCATTTTCTACCTCATTGCCATGGGACTGCTGTGCAGCCACCTGAGCCACGGCTTCAGCAGCCTCTTCCAGACGCTCGGCATCAGCACGGACAAGACCGAGCCGCTCTTTAAAAAGGCCGGTTACGCCTTCGCCGGACTCATCTTCGCCGGAAACGCCGCCATCGTCCTCGCCATCTGGCTCTTCGGCTACGGCCGCTGAATCTGACTCTTCGCCCTCCGCCCTTAGCTCTCCGCCTTTTTCGCCATGTCTCTCGACTCTCACATTCCCTCCGGCCCGATGGCCATGAAGTGGTCCAAGCACAAGCAGGACTCGAAGCTCATCAATCCGAAGAACAAGCGCAAGTTCACCGTGCTCGTCGTGGGCAGCGGTCTCGCCGGTTCTTCGGCTGCGGCGACGCTCTCGGAACTGGGCTACAAGGTGAAGTGCTTCTGCTTCCAGGATTCCGCACGTCGCGCACACTCGATCGCAGCGCAGGGCGGCATCAACGCGGCGAAGAACTACCAGAACGACGGCGACAGCGTGCATCGTCTCTTCTACGACACAGTCAAAGGCGGCGACTTCCGCGCCCGCGAGGCCAATGTGCATCGTCTGGCCGAGGTCAGCGTGAACATCATCGACCAATGCGTGGCGCAGGGCGTGCCCTTTGCCCGCGAATACGGCGGCATGCTGGCGAATCGCTCCTTCGGCGGCGCCCAGGTGAGCCGCACGTTTTATGCGCGTGGTCAGACCGGGCAGCAGTTGCTGCTCGGTGCCTACTCGGCGCTGAACAAGGAAATCGCCGCAGGCGGTGTGCAGATGTATCCGCGCACGGAGATGCTCGACATCGTGACCGTCGATGGTCACGCGAAGGGCATCATCACACGCAATCTCGTCACCGGCAAAATTGAGGCGCATGCGGGCGATGCGGTGCTGCTTTGCACCGGCGGCTACGGCAACGTCTTCTACCTCTCCACGAACGCGATGGGCTGCAACGTCACCGCGACATGGCGCGCGCACAAGAAAGGTGCGTTCTTCGCGAATCCCTGCTACACGCAGATTCATCCGACATGCATTCCGGTGAGCGGCGACTACCAGAGCAAGCTGACGCTCATGTCCGAGTCGCTCCGCAACGACGGCCGCGTGTGGGTGCCGAAGAAGAAGGAAGATTGCGGCAAGGCGCCTTCGCAGATCGCCGAGGCCGATCGCGATTACTACCTCGAGCGCAAGTATCCGAGCTTTGGCAACCTTGCCCCGCGTGACATTTCGTCCCGCGCTGCGAAGGAAGCCTGCGATGACGGACGTGGCGTGGGCCCCGGCGGTCGCGGCGTGTATCTCGACTTCGCGGAAGCCATCCAGCAGTTTGGTGCCAACACCATCGCCGAGCGTTACGGCAATCTTTTCGAAATGTATGAGCGCATTACCGGCGAGAGCGCCTACAAGCAACCGATGCGCATCTACCCCGCCGTGCACTACACGATGGGCGGCCTGTGGGTGGACTACAATCTGATGAGCAACCTCCCCGGCCTGCACGTGCTCGGCGAGGCCAACTTCTCCGACCACGGCGCGAACCGTCTGGGCGCCTCCGCGCTCATGCAGGGCCTTGCCGATGGGTATTTCGTCATCCCGACCACCATCGCGAACTACCTCGTCGGTCAGAAGCCGGGCAGTATCACCACCGAGCATCCGGAGTTCAAGAAGGCGCTCGAAGACTGCAACGCGCAGACGAAGCACTTCCTCAGCAACAAGGGCAAGCGCAGCGTGGACAGCTTCCACCGCGAACTCGGCCTCCTCGTCTGGGACAAGTGCGGCATGGCGCGCACAAAGGAAGGACTGACCGAGGCTTTGAAGCGCATTCCTGAGCTGCGCGAAGAGTTCAAAACGAATCTGTTCGTCCCCGGCAGCGGCGACGCCTGCAATCCCGAGCTCGAAAAAGCCGGACGCGTGGCCGACTTCATGGAATTCGCCGAACTGCTCTGCCTCGACGCCCGTCATCGCGAGGAAAGCTGCGGCGGTCACTTCCGCAGCGAATACCAATACCCGGATGGCGAGGCCAAACGCGACGACGAAAACTTCTGTTACGCCGCCGCCTGGGAATACACCGGCGACTACGGCAAACCTACGCTCAACAAGGAGCCGCTCTCCTTTGAAGAAGTCCACCTCGCCGTGCGCAGCTACAAATAACGCCTTTTTCAACGTCCCATGTCCCAACTCAATCTTCACCTCAAAGTCTGGCGTCAAAACGCAGGCCAGCCCGGTCACTTCCAGGACATCGAAGCGCCGGAGATCCCGGATCACGCCTCATTCCTCGAAATGATGGACATCGTGAACGAGCGCCTCATCGCGAAGGGCGAGGAGCCCGTCGCATTCGACCACGACTGCCGAGAAGGCATCTGCGGCATGTGCTCCATGCAGATCAACGGCGTGCCACATGGCCCCGAGAAGGCCACCACGACCTGCCAGCTTCACATGCGCAAGTTCCGCACCGGCGACACGATCTGGATCGAGCCGTTCCGCGCGAAGGCCTTTCCGGTCATCAAGGATCTCGTCGTCGATCGCGGCGCGTTTGATCGCATCCAGCAGGCCGGTGGTTTCGTCAGCGTGCGCACCGGCGCTCCGCAGGATGCCAACGCGCTGCCTATCGGCAAAGAAATCGCCGATGCCGCGATGGATGCCGCCGAATGCATCGGCTGTGGTGCCTGCGTGGCCGCCTGCAAAAACGCCAGCGCCATGCTCTTCGTCTCCGCCAAGGCCGGCCAGCTCAATCTCCTGCCACAGGGCAAGCCCGAGAAGGACCGCCGCACGCTCGGCATGGTGCGTCAGATGGACAAGGAAGGCTTCGGCAACTGCACCAACCAATACGAGTGCGAAGCCGCCTGCCCGAAGGAAATCAGCGTCCGCTGGATCACCAAGCTCAACCGCGATTACGCGGTGGCCGCCATCAAGGATGCTCTCGGCAACTCGCCGAAGGTCGCCGGCGGCGGAGATTGAGCCGCGAATCTCGACTTTTCACTGAAAAGCCCGGCCATAAAAGCCGGGCTTTTTTGTCATCTGACGTCAAAGAAGTCAAAGAAGAACAGTACTGCTGCCTGCTCGTTTGTCATGCCCTCGGCCCGACCCACGATGCTGCCGCGGTCGCGCACGTCACCGTTCGACTCGATGCGACCGACGATGCTGCCGCTCTTGCGCACGTCACCGTTGCTTTCGATCTTGCCGACCAAGCTGCCGCTCTTGCGAATCGAGCCGTCGCTTTCGATTTTGCCGTTGAGGCTGCCGCGCACGCGGATGTCGCCACTGCTTTCAAACTTGCCGACGATGCTGCCATGCAATCGCACCGTGCCGTCATTTTCAACGCGTCCGACAATCGAACCGCGAACGCGAATGTCGCCCGCAAACACCGAGACCGTAAAAAGAAGGCCGACCAGCCAGCGAATGCGCATGCCTGGCATCGAAGTTACTTGTTCTCCGGCGCTGGAGGTTTGCCACCATCCGCAGGAGGGCGGCGAAAACCACCAGCGCTTCCTCCGTCTGTGCCCTCGAATTTTTCCCTGAGCTTTCTGAACTCGTCGCCAGCCACCTCACGATACACTTCGCGCAGATGCCCGAAGGCGGCCATGCGTTCCTCAGGCGGCAGCTGGGCGAGCTTTTCCATCTCCTCCTTCACACGTGGCATTTGCATGATGCGCTCGTGAAAGCGGCGGGTTTCCTCGCGGCGTTCCGGCTTGGAAACGGAAAGCATCTCGGCACCAAGGCGGATGGCGGCCATGCGCGCAAAATCGGGCGAGTCCGGTTTCGGCATCTCCGGCAGGCCGCGCTGGTCCACCGGAAACGGCGGTTTGATCTTTTCGAGGATGCTCACAACTTCAGGGTCGATCTCCTTGAGCGCGGCGTGCAGCACGTTGCGCATGTCCTCATTCGCCTTCATCGCCTTGTCACGCGATTCGATCACCTCTGGCCGCTGCCAAGCCTTTTCAAAGGCGGCGCGCACCTTCTGCTTCTCAGCCTCCGACAGCTTTTCAAAGCCGTCGAATCCGCGCTGGGGCTTGCCCTTGCCAGGCATCATTCCAGGAGGTCCGCGACGTTCTCCATCCCGATGCGGCGGCCCGCCTTCGCCCGGTTTCGGCGGCGGAGGCTGGGTGCCTTCAGACTGGGCCACGGCGGTCGTGGCGAGGGCAAAAAATAGAACCAAAGGGCGCATGGGCGGCATCTTCCGCCGCCGCGCCCCTTTGGCAACCTGATAGCTGGACTCGGGGTTCATCGCGAAGGTAAACCGTCCCGAAGGCGCAAAGTTGCAGCTACTTGAGCCGCTCCAGCTTCAGCAGCGGAGCCGCAGGCGATGAGAACTGCGCCACATAAAGATTCCCCTCGCCATCCACGGCCACGCCGTGGGGGTGAATGAAGGTCGTTCCATCGCTCTTCATCGGCTGCAGCACGCCGTTTTCATACATGGCCGGAGGAGCGCCGATGTTCGAAACGATGCGGTACTCGCGATCCACAATCGAGATGAAGCCGGGCGCATTTTTGTCCTTCGGCCATTGATCGCCCAGATGCGGCACGATCGCGTATTCGCCCCAGAGCACGATGTCACGCGGATTGCCGCCGGGCATCGGGATCTTGTCCACAAACCTGCCTTCCGCCGTGAAGCGTTTGATCTCCTGCTGATCGCTCATCGCAATGATGATGCGCGGGTTCGCAGGATCCCGACCGTCCAGCGCTCCGCCATGCGGCCCCCAGTGCTTCAACTGGTCCTCCCCTTCCCCAAGGGTCCCGCCCCACCAGCGCAGCAGCGTGCCGTCCGGCTGATAATGGAAGATGTAGTCCTTGCCGTAGCCGTCGAAGACACAGAAGTCGCCATGCGCGAAGTGAATCGTTTTCGAGGGCCGGTACTCCTTCGCATCAGCGTAGAGCTTCGTCTTCTCCGGCCACGGAAACACGGCCAGTTCCTCGCCTTCGAGCGTCAGCTTACGCACCTCATGCAGTTGCGTGTCCGTGATGAACAGCACCTCACGGTTGCCCTCGTTCACCACGCTCATGCCGTGCGCACCGGGCATGCGAGCCGTCCAATGTTTGATCAAGGCGCCGCTCTGAGAATCGAGGATGATCACATTGTTCCTCGGATCGTCCGTTAGAAACAGCAGACGCCCTGAGTTGTCCACGACGACCGCGTGTCCGTTCTTCACGTTCACCTGCGCCAGCGCCTCACGACCCCAGCCCGGCACCACACGATACCGAAACTCGCCCTGCCCGAGAATCTCCCCGGCGATTGAAACAGTTGTCACACAGCAGGCGGCGAGGAGGACGAACAAGCGGATCATGCACGCATCCAATCACGCCGCCCAGCGTCCTGCAAGAACGTCGCACACTCGATTTGCCTGCCCGCGTAATGCTGCGAGGGTTGCCGCATGCCTCTCATTCTCATCGGTGTCGTCCTCTTTGCCGCACTCGCCCTCGCTCGCTGGGCGACGGCCCGGTATGAGACGATGATGATGAAGGGCGCGCGCGTCAATGCCCCCACGGCGCACACCGGAGCCGAGATCGCCCTGATGTTCCTCAAATCCGAAGGCGTCGAGGATGTCCAGGTCGTCGAGCACAACGCGGTCGTCAGCGATTACTTTGATCCCGTCCGCCGCCGCCTGTTTTTGCGACGCGAATCCGCTCAGGGCACCACGCTCGCCGCCTGGGCCACCGCCTTGCATGAAGCCGCGCACGCCCTGCAGACCGGTGACAGCCTGGGCGAACTCAAATGGCGTCAGAGCTGCATCCGCATGAGCCGCTATCTGCCTGTCGCAGCCGTGTTTCTCATCACCGGCCTCATGGTCTTCCGCGTCATGGTTCCACGCATCGCCATCCTCGTCGCCGCGGGTGTGTTCCTGCTCATTCTGCTGCTCAACGCCGGCAGCATTCCGATCGAGATGAACGCGAACAAACGCCTCCGCGACTTCCTCGACAAACACTTGAGAAGTCACGAGCAGGCACGCAGCCGCCTCGACGAACTGCTTTTCTGCATGGCAATCCGCGAGGCAGGTGACCTTCTGCGTTCGCCGCGCTACTTCTTCCTCAGCGCTCTTCCGGGCACGGGAAAATCACGCCCGTCGTAAGCGTGGCCTGCGGATCATCGTTTGGCTCGCATGGTCAAATCACTCGTCGTCCTTCTTGCCACCGCTTCATTCGCTCTCGCCGACACCCAAACACCGCAGAACTTCACCGGCGATTTCGTCATCAAGGTCAACTACAGCTACCTGCTGAGCAAACCTGAGGGCTACGAAGCCGACGCGAAGAAGAAGTGGCCGCTCGTGATCTTTCTCCACGGCAGCGGCGAGCGCGGCAGCGATCTGGAAATGTTGAAGAAGCACGGTCCGCCGAAGTTGATCGCCGAAGGTCAAAAGTTCCCCGCTGTGATCGCCAGCTTGCAGTGCCCGAAGAATGAGCTGTGGAATCCGCACGGCGTGAAGGCCGTCACCGACCACCTCATCAAAACCGAGCACATCGACACCAGCCGAGTTTACCTCACCGGCCTCAGCATGGGTGGCTTCGGCACGTGGGAGACCGCGTTTGAGTATCCCCGTGCCTTCGCCGCCATCGCTCCGATCTGCGGCGGCGCGGGTGTCCGCTGGGTGACCGCCGAGCGTCTCAAAACCATGCCGTGCTGGATCTTCCACGGCGACAAGGACGGCGCTGTCCCCGTCGAAAACAGCCACAAGATCTACGACGCTCTCAAGAAGATCAACGCCCCCGTCAAACTCACGATCTATCCCGAAGTCGGCCATGACTCATGGACGCAAACGTACGCGAATCCCGAATTCTGGGAGTGGCTCTTCGCACAGAAACGTTCCTCTTAGGCGATCAACCGCAGCTTCCATACGTGTCAGCTTGACGTCAGCATCCTCTTTAGGCTAGAAGTCAGGCCGCATGCCGGAGCCTGATCACGCGCCCGATCTCGACGCGACCATTCGAGTGGCGGGCCCCTCGCCGCCGACGGATTCGCGTGATCCTCAGGATGTTCCTATGCCACAGGAACTCGCGCGGCTGCTGCCGGTTGACAACTACACCGTCGAGGGCTTCCTCGGCGCCGGCGGCATGGGTGCGGTTTACAAGGGCACGCAGGTGCGTTTGCAACGCAAGGTGGCCATCAAGATCATGCGCCGCGACCGGGCGAAGGATCAGGGCTTTGAGGAACGCTTCCGCCGCGAGGCGCTGGCCATGGCACAGCTCAATCACCCGAACATCGTCAATGTGATCGACTATGGCGAGGCGGGGCCGGAGTACCTTTACATCGTGATGGAGTTCATTGACGGCACCGATCTGGTGAACGTCATCCGCAGCGGCCAGATGACGCAGGAGACGGCGTTGAAGTTGCTGCCGCAGATCTGTGACGCGCTGCAGTTCGCCCACGACAACGGCATCGTGCATCGCGACATCAAGCCCGCGAACATCCTGCTGACGCGCGACGGCCGCATCAAGATGGCCGACTTCGGTCTCGCCAAGCGTTTTGACGCCGAGAACAGCTACCACACCCAGACCGGGTACGGCATGGGAACGCCAGACTACGCCGCGCCCGAGCAGTTCATGGGCGACGCGAATGTGGATCATCGTGCGGACATCTATGCACTCGGTGTGATGATCTATCAGATGGTCACCGGCACGCTGCCACGGGGTGCATGGAAGCCGCCTTCGGAAAAAGCAGGTGTGGATTCCTACTGGGACCACATCGTGGCCCGCGCTCTGCAAACCGACCCGCACGAGCGCTATGCCAGCGTCAGTGAGATCAAGACGGATCTCGGCGGCATCACAACCGTGACCGGCGGACAGCCGCTAGCGTCGGATGGCGTGCAGAATCGGAAAACCGCAGGCATGACCGGAACCAAAGGCTCCACGACCGCGCTCACGCAAGCCGGGGGCAGGCCGGCGACCAAAGCTCAACCTCATCCGGATCAAAAAGATGCACCGTTCACAAAAAACAACCGCGTTTGGGGTTCAGCACTCATCGTGGCAGGCACCATCGTGCTTCTGGCAGGCGGTTACTTCACCTGGGAGAAGTTCGAGGCCGCAGCGCCACTTCCTGCAAGTGCTTCTGCTGTGCCATCCGTTCCGCCCACATCTATGGCGAGAACGTGGACCGCGCCCACGCCCACTGCCTCAGTCGGCACCGAGTGGACGAATCTCATCCCCCACATCCAGCCACAGCGCGACGTCATTCGCGGCGAGTGGTCGGTGGATGAGAACGGCCTGCATGCGAAGCGCGCCCAATGGGCCCTCTGCAACATTCCCGTGCAGGACCCCGGAACGGACTACGACCTGCGCTACAAGGTGACGCGCGGCGAGGGCTCGCACCTCGCCATGTTCTTTGCCTTCCGCAAAGGCAGAACCGGCGGCTATGTGCCGATTGACTACACCCTCGCACACTTACCCGAGTTCGCCGACGGCCAGCGCTGGATCACGATCGAGGATCTCACAAATCTCGAAATGCGTGACGCCGCCACCCCCAGGGCCAAGCGCAAGGAGTGGCTCCCGAAAGGCAAAGCCTGCACCATCCTTCTTCAGGTGCGTGACAAGGAGGTCATCGTCTCCGTGAATGACGAGGAGGCCTTCCGTTGGCCCGCAGAGTGGTCAAAGCTCCAGCAAAAAGGCGGTGCGGGCGGCTCCATGTTCCTCGATGTGGCTGGCGACCCGATCTTCGGCGTCGGCATCTTCAATTGCGAGGCCACCTTTCACAGCATCGAGATGAAAAAGATGGAGTCCGGGAAGAGCGAATCTTCACCACCTCCAGGCATCACCATTGGCGACACCTGGACGGATCTCGTGCCTCACGTGAAACTCGATCGTGACGTTGTCCGAGGTGATTGGAAGTCTGGCAAAGAGGGTCTCGCCTGTGTGAATCTCGTGAAGTGGTCTCTTTGCAAGCTGCCCGTGAAGCAGCCCGAGGGAGACTACGAGATTCGCTGCCGGCTCACACGCACAGGCGGGCCGGTGGACGGATTGTTCTTTCCCTTTCGATGGGGCGACACAGGCGGATCGATCGGCATTGATTACCCCGGGCTGGTCTACTTCGATGGCCTGCGCAGAGCGGGGCTCGAAAGGATTGAGGGACGCGACCTGAAGACACCCTCTGACATGGTTTCAGCGCGCAAAGAATGGATCCCGATGGGCAAAACCTCCACCGTGCTTCTTCAGGTGGGAGCGAAAGAGGTGCGTCTCATGGTGGATGATGTCGAAGCCGTTCACTGGAAGGCCGACTGGTCTCAAATCCGACAAACCGGCAGCGGCACTCCATGGAGCGGCGTATTCACCGGACTGAGCGGCCCCATCTTCGGCATCGGCATGTACAACAGCGAGGTGACCTATCACAGCATCGAGATGCGGCGTGTCGGCACTCCCTCCGCCTCCACACCCGCTGCGGCCACCAAGGACGCACCGTTCGTCAACACCCTCGGCATGAAGTTCGTCCCCGTACCGATCACCGGCGGGCCGACGGACAAGCAGCGCGTGCTCTTCAGCATCTGGGAGACGCGGGTGCAGGACTACGAGGCCTTCGCGAAGGAGACGAAGCGCGAGTGGCCGAAGCCTGTCTTCCAGCAAGCGGCGACGCATCCTGCGGTGAACCTGAATTCGGATGACGCGGCTGCCTTCTGCGCGTGGCTGACGGAGCGCGAGCGCAAGGCCGGCAAGCTCGCCGCGAACGAAGTCTATCGCCTGCCGAGCGACCACGAATGGAGTTGCGTGGCAGGGATCGGTGACCAGGAGGACGCCGCGAAGCCACCGAACGAAAAGAGCGGGAAGATCCCGGCAGTCTATCCATGGGGCACGCAGTGGCCTCCGCCGCGGGACGCCGGCAATTACAGCGGCGAGGAGTTCCGGGACGATCCGCAGTCTCGAACGGGCAACAGGATCATGCTCGACGGCCACAACGATGGCTTTGTGCACAGTTCGCCCGTGGGGAGCTTCGCGGCGAACCCGCTCGGACTCTACGACCTTGGCGGCAACGCGTGGGAATGGTGCGTGGACCTGCACCCGGCATCGCATGCGAGTTGCCTGGTGCGTGGTGCTTCCTCGGATGATGGGAAATCCCGCGTCATGCAGTCTTCCTGGCGCATCACTCCCCCGCCATCGACTCGCCAGCCCAACTATGGCTTCCGCTGCGTACTGGAGCTTGCGCCTTCTGTTGCTGTCCCGACGACAAGCGCCGCGTCCCCAGCTTTCTCCTCTTTCGTCCCCGTGGTACGCTGGGTCGGCCACGAGGTCACCGTGACGCCGGAATCCACCAATCAGGAGCTTCCTGTAAAGCTCGCCGACGGCGGGATTCGTGTCCGCTATCGCGTGCTCGAGGCGGGAAGGAGCTACGTGGAACTGGTGCTGCGCCGGTCGAGTCTGCACGGCAATCTTCCGCGTTACGGCATCACGCTCTGGTCTGACTCCGGCACGGGCTCCAGCATTCTGATCATGGACGACCCGCCCAAATCCCCCCATCGCGTCCTTGCCAAAGTGGCGACTCGCCCGAGTGCGAATCCCGGGGAGGAGCACTGCCTGGAGTTTTACGCCATCGGCGACCGCCTCACGTTCTTCATGGATGGCAAGGAACTGGCGACCGGAACGGACAACCGGCTTGCAGAAGGATATGCGGCCCTCGCGGCAGTAGGCCCCATCAAGGTGATCAGCGTAGAAACCGCGGATCTCAGCGAGGCGGCAAAAAACAGGGAATCCGCCGCGCCGTCTGCAACCAAGCCCGCCCCGTGACGGCTTTCCGTTGATCTGACAAGATTTGCAAACCGGAGAATCTCGACCGGCATGGCGCGTATGGATCCTCATGCGCCTTCCGACCCGTTCCTTGATTCTTTTATCTGTCATCGCGACCACGCTCGCCCATGCCCAAATTCTTCCCGGCACGAAGTCGCTGGAACCCAATCCGGATTTCTCGGCCACGATGGTCGCGGGCATCGACAAGATGGCGCTGCGGCTCATTGAGCAGTCGAAAGCGACACGCAAGCCGACGCGCGAGAAGCTGAAGGCGGCGCTGGGCATCGTGGATGAGCGCGTGCCATTCACGGATATCGAAGTCATCAGCAGTACGGCTGCCCCGGCGCTGCTGATGGAAACACCGATGTGCCGCGTGTTCCGCGTGCGTTGGCCGGTCTTCGATGGCGTGCATGGCGAAGGCATTTATATCCTGCCGAAGGACAAGGCGCATGCGCGGGTGATTTACATGCCGGACGCCTCCAGCAATCCGGAGAAGCTGGTGGACGAATGGCTGCTCACCACCGGCTGCGAGGTCGTCATTCCAACGCTGATCAGCCGTGATTCGGAGTTCAGCACGAACGACAAGTATGGCGTGAAGACGAACTGCTCGCATCGCGAGTGGATTTATCGTCAGAGCTACGAACTGGGCCGTCATCTCATCGGCTACGAGGTGCAGAAGGCGCTCGCGGTCGTTGATTGGTTCAAAGCGCAACCGGCGCAGGTGCCGCTGCTCATCGCCGGCGTCGGTGAAGGCGGCATGCTGGCGCTGCACGCGGCCGCGATCGATGAGCGCATCGACTGTGTTTACTCCGCAGGCTACTTCGCGCCGCGTGAAGGCGTGTGGGAGGAGCCGATCGAACGCAACGTCTTCGGCCTGCTGCGTGATCTGGGTGATGCAGAGATCGCCAGCCTCATCGCACCGCGTCCGCTGGCCCTGCAGCATCTGTTTTATCCGAAGCTCGTCGTTTCCATGGAAGCACCGAAGGGAGCACGCGCCATCGCCGCGCCGGGACGACTCACCGCGCCGGAGTTCAAAGCATTCGAAGCCGAGATCGCCCGCGCCAAGCAGCTCGCGCCCTCCAGCCGCATCATGACCTGCACGACGGAGACGCTGAACGACCAGATCATCCGTCACCTGCTGCCGAAGGAGACCGCCGAGGCCGCGTTGAGGACCTTGAAGGTCCCCGGCGCGACGTTTGCGCTCAAGCCCGATCCCACGCGGCAGAAGCGTCTCGTGCGCGAGCTGGAAACCTTCACGCAGCGCCTACTCTTCAGCACCGAGATCGAACGCAACAACGAGTTCTGGAAGAAGCTCCCGCTGAAGTCGGTCGAGGAATTCGAGAAGCACACCGCCGGTGAACGCGACCGCTTTTGGAACGAGGTCATCGGCCGTCTGCCGGATCCGAATCTGCCAATGAACGCGAAGAGCCGCTTCGTGCGCGAGACGGACAAGGTCGCGATCTACGAGGTCACGCTCGATGTGTGGGACGATGTCTTCGCCTGGGGCTGGCTGTGCTTGCCGAAGGATCTCAAAGAGGGCGAGAAGCGCCCCGTCGTCGTTTGTCAGCACGGCTTGGAAGGCATTCCTGAGGACACGATCACGACCGACGAAACACAGCGTGCGTTTGGCGCTTATCAGGCCTTCACGCTGCGCCTTGCGGAGCAGGGATTCATCACCTTTGCGCCGCACAATCCATATCGCGGCATGCACAACTTCCGCACGCTGCAGCGGAAGCTCAATCCGCTCGGTCTCACGCTCTACAGCGTCATCAACGGCCAGCATCAGCGCATTCTCGAATGGCTGAAGGCGCAGCCCTACGCGATGCCGGACAAGATCGCCTTTTACGGACTCAGCTACGGCGGCAAGTCAGCGATGCGCACGCCGGCGGTGCTCACGGACTACTGCCTGAGCATCTGCAGCGGCGACTTCAACGAATGGGTTCGCAAGTGCGTGAGCAGCGACATGCCCATGAGCTACCTCCACACGCACGAATACGAGATCTGGGAGTGGAACATGGGCCGCACCTTCAACTACGCCGAAATGGCCGCGCTGATCGCCCCGCGCCCGTTCATGGTCGAACGCGGCCACAACGACGGCGTCGGCATCGACGAATGGGTGAACTACGAATACGCCAAGGTCCGCCGCCTCTACAACAAGCTCCTCATCGGAGATCGCACAACCATCGAGCACTTCGACGGCCCGCACATGATCCACGGCGTGGGCACGTATGAGTTCCTGAAGGAGAAACTCGGGTGGCAGGGGAAACAGCCCTGACGAAAAGGCTACGCGGAAACGGCGTCTTCACCTTCCACCGGTGCCACATCCTCGCCGGCAAAGGCTCCCTGCTCATGCTGTGCAATGATGACCGGCACATGCGGCTCGCCTCCCTTTTCCTTCTTCTTGAGGCGCTTGGCCTCTTTGGCAGCTTTCTTGGCGAGATCGCGCTTCCGTTTCTCGAATGAATAATTGGGAGTGGCCATGAATGGAGTCGTTTGAGAGCAGGCTGCAGCCAGCAGCAACACAGTGGGTGATGACGCACCTGCCCTGGCGAACGGGCAGTCACGGAGAACGTAATCCATGGCCTCTCCGAGGAGGCGGCGAACACAGAAAAAGACCTGTGTGGCGACTATAGGGCCAGACTCACTGCTTTGTCTCCTATTTATCGGTCCGGCGATCCTGACTCGGCTTGTGGCGCGGACAGCCCGCAGGGTTGCATTCCCTGCATCGTCCGCTACGCTCGTGCCGTAACCCCAACGCGCTATGCAAACACCCAAAATCACCGCCTACCTGAAAACCTACTGTGGCTGGAGCGAAGGCGTCCGTGCCATCTTCCGCAAGTACAACCTTGACTACGAGGAGAAGGACATCATCAAGAACCCCGCCTTCCGCTGGGAGATGGAACAGAAGAGCGGCCAGCCGCTGTCCCCATGCGTCGAGATCAATGGCACCATGCTGGCCGACATCAGCGGCGCCGAAGTCGAAGCCTGGATGACCGAAAACAACCTGCTCGAAAAGAGCGATGCCGAGGCCGACGCCCCGACCAATTCGGCCTGCACCGACGCCCAGCACGCCGCGATGGCGGCCGGCCAGGTTGGCAATCTCAAATTCGTCGGCTGAGCCCGCTGAGATTTCGTTCTTTGAACGGGTTAACAGGATTGTGTTTCCATCACGGCCTGTTGACCCGTCTTCATTTCATCTCGTCCCAACCATGACCACACGCCTTTTTCTCTCCGCGTTCCTCCTCACGCTCGCCTCCTGCAACACCGTCTACTACGCAGCGTGGGAAAAGCTGGGCTATGAGAAGCGTGACCTGCTCAAGAGTGCCGTCAAAAAGGCGCGCGGGGAACAGAAGGAGGCAGGCGAGCAGTTCCAGGATGCGCTCACCCAGCTCAAGAAGCTCACCAATTACAACGGCGGCAATCTCGAAAGCGCCTACAACCGCTTCAAAGGCGAGTACGAAGACTGCGAAGCGCAGGCCACCGACGTGCGCCGGCAGATTCGCGAGGTGGACACGGTGGCGCGTGACCTTTTCCGCGAATGGGAGAACGAAATCCGCCAGTATGAGAACGCCAGCCTCGCCGCCGACAGCCGCCGCAAACTGTCAGAAACCCGGGCACGTTTTGAGCCGCTTTCGCGCTCTCTTCACGCCGCAGAATCGACGATGGACCCGGTGCTGCGCCAGTTCCGCGATCAGGTGCTCTTCCTGAAGCACAACCTGAACGCCGCCGCCATCGGCTCGCTCCGCGGCACGGCGGACAACATCCAGGGCGACATCCAACGGCTGCTCGATCAGATGAACCGCTCCATCGCCGAGGCGGACCGCTTTATCCAGACATTGTGAGGATGCAAAATCCTGCCGTTCTTCGGCTGGATGGATTTCATGCTTGCCCTGTGAAAGACGGTTTCATAGCCTCACCGTTCTTTCACCACCCAACCCATGAAATTCAACCGCACTCTCACGCTCGCGATCGGCCTGCTGGCCCTCCCCTCTCTCTCACGCGCTGCTGATTCCAGCACTGTCCAGCCAGGCGGCAAACTGCCCGGCAACCCCGCCATCGCCCTCGTTAAGATTGCCGATGATCTCGTCGATCCCGTCGCCGTCGCCGGTGCGCCGGATGGCAGCGGCCGCTTGTTTGTCTGCGAGCGTCCTGGCGTCATCCAGATCATCAAGGACGGCAAAAAGAACAAAAAGCCCTTCCTCGACATCAAGGACAAGACCATCAGCTCGTTCCTCGAGCTCGGCCTCTACAGCGTGGCCTTCCATCCAAAGTTCAAGGAAAACGGCCGCATCTTTTTCTGCTACGCCGACATGTGGTTCAACGGCGCGTCCATGATCTGCGAGGTCAAGGCGAAGAAAAACAAGCCTGACGAGGCCGACCTGGACTCGATCAAGGTGCTCATGCAGCTCGACTTCCCCTACTGCAACCACCATGGCGGCCAGATCGCCTTCGGCCCAGACGGTTATCTTTACGTCGGCAGCGGTGACGGCGGCTGGGAAGGCGACGTGATCAGCACCGGTCAGGATCTCCACACGCACATGGGCAAGATGCTCCGCATCGACGTGGACAACACCACACCCGACCGCAACTACAGCATTCCAAAGGACAATCCCTTCATCACCCTGCCACAGCAGATGACTCTCTTCGGTGTCACCGAACTTGCCTTCTCAAAAATCCACCCCAGGGCCAAGCCTGAAATCTGGGCCTACGGCCTGCGCAATCCATGGACCTTCAGCTTTGACGCGAAGACAGGCGACCTCTGGATCGCCGACATCGGCCAGAACCATTGGGAGGAGATCAACATGCAGCCCGCGGGCAGCAAAGGCGGCGAGAACTACGGCTGGAAGTTCATGTGCGGCTCCCACACCTTCCCGCTCGAAACTGAGAAGGATAATCCGCGTGTCGGCGTGCTTCCCGTCGCTGAATACAGCCACGTCGATCAGGGCATCTGCGTCATCAACATCGGAGTCAGCCGCAGCAAGGCGAATACCAGCCTCGAAGGCATCTACTTCTGCGCCGACTGGGGCAGCGGCAAGATCTGGGGCATCGCCAAGGACGGAGGCAAGTATCAGATGCAGGAACTGCTCGACCTCGACACCGCTCTTCGCCCGACCGGCAGCGGTTTCGATGCCGAAGGCAATCTCTACCTGACCCACGCCACCGCGAACTACGGCGGCCCGGTCGATCCTTACACCAGCGAACGCGGTGCCCTGTGGAAACTCGTTCCCGCCGACAAAGTGCCCGCAGGCGCGGAAACGGCACCGCTGCAGAAGAAGTAAATCCCTTCTCCTACACACTACGAATTCGATGAGCAGCCATGAACTGGCTGCTCATTTCTTCCGACTCCACCTCTCAATACTTCCACTACATGAAAATCACGTCACTCACTCTCTCCATTCTTCTGCCCTTCACCGCAGTTGTTCAGGCGCAGACACCCGCTCCAGCCAAACCTGCCGCTCCTGCGGTCAAACTGCCCGCCCAAGCGCCAGATGTTGCAGCGCCAAAGATGGGACCGGATGGCAAGCCCAACACGGGCTTCATCGCGTCCCATGAAAAGTTTGTGGGCATCGCCAAGGAAGGCAAGGCGCAGCTCGTGTTCCTCGGTGACTCGATCACCGCAGGCTGGGCAGGCAACGGCAAGGAAGTGTGGGCCAAGGCTTTCAGCGAATACACACCCGCGAACTTCGGCATCGGTGGTGACCGCACGCAGCACGTGCTCTGGCGCATTCAGAACGGTGAGCTGGATGGCGGCATCAAGCCCAAGGCATGCGTTTTGATGATCGGCACGAACAATTCCGGAACCGACACCGCTGAAGGCATCGCCAAGGGCGTCACCGCCATCGTCGAAACCATTCGTGCGAAACAACCGCAGGCGAAAATCCTCCTGCTGGCCGTTTTCCCGCGCGGCAGCAAACCCGACGGCCAGCTCAATGCGCAAAACGACAAGCTGAAGGAGGTCAATGCGATCATCTCCAAGCTCGATGACGGCAAAAACATCTTCTACCTCGACATCGGCGGCAAGTTCCCCGTCGCCGACGGCAAGCTCGACAAGACCGTCATGCCCGACTTCCTGCATCTGTCCCCGGCCGGCTATCAGATCTGGGCCGATGCGATCGGTCCGAAGCTTGCCGAGCTGATGAAGTAATTCTGAAGCAATTCCGTTGGATTTCATCTGGTGCAAGGTGCCGCCAACGGGCATAGGGAGCGGCCATGTCCCAGCCCGCCCTCTTGTCCGACGTTGGCAAAGTTCTCATCGATTTCGACTTCAGCATCGCCGCCCGACGGCTGGCGGAGCAATGCGACCATCCGGCGGAGACGGTGCTGACGTTGTTCGATGACATCAAGGGCCCCTATGAGGACGGCCGCATGGATGATGCGACGTTTGTGCGCGAAGCGATGGCCGTGACCGGTTTCCGCGGCACCAAGGACGAGTTTGAGGCGATCTGGTGCGATATCTTCGCCCAAAATGAGCCGATGCACGCGACCCTGGGCGCTTTGCAAGGAAAGCTGCCCATGTACCTGCTTTCAAACACAAGCGGTCTGCACAAAGACTACTTTCTGCGGACCTTCGACATTTTCCGCCACTTCCGCGGGGGAGTGTATTCATACTCCGCCGGCTGTTCAAAACCGGGAGAGGCCATTTTTCACCACACCATCCGCCAGCTCGAGATCGATCCGGCGCGCACATTTTACATCGACGACCTGCAGCCAAACATTGAGACGGCGGCAAGACTGGGGTTCCGAACGTTTCATTACAGCTTTGCAAAGCATCCCCGGCTGCAGGAGGAACTGGACGAATGGCTGGCGGCTCAGGGCATCGGTTGACGGGCGCAAATACCTGTCATAACCAGTACGCGCTGCCGCTCGTATCACTTGTGTGACATGAACAGCATGCACGATCACTTCCATGAAATGCGACGTTTGCGAGAATGAGGCCACCGTGTTCCTCACTCAGATCATCAACGGTCAGATGACCACGGTGAATCTGTGTGAGACCTGCTCCAAGGCCAAAGGTGTGACCGAGGAGACCGGTTTCGGTCTCGCGGAGGCCTTTCTCAGCCCCTCGCACCGGACCGATTCGGATTCGATGGAGGTCGTATGTGACGCCTGTGGTTTCACGGCGTCCCAGCTCAAAAAAATCGGACGCATGGGCTGCCCTGAATGCTACGCGGCCTTTCGCGACGGGCTGGACGGCCTTCTGCGCAACATGCACAAGGGAACGCGTCATGTAGGCAAGCGCCCAACCCACCTGAGTGCTGCAGCGCCTCAGATGCTGCCCAGACAGCGGGCTTCAGTTGTCGCAGAACCGCCCCCGCCACCTCCTCCGCCGCCCCCGGCACCTGCCACACCACCGCCTGTCGATATTGCCAAGCTCCGTGCTGAACTGGATCTCGCGGTGCAGGAGGAGCGCTACGAGGATGCGGCCAAATTGAAATCCGAGATCGAACGTCTCCAGCCCAAGGCCTCCTCCAAATGAGAGGAGGGGAAGGGCGCCGTTTTTTGGCACAGGTGGAGCCATCCTTGCTTGTCATTCAACGCGTATCCATGTTGCCACATCCAACACCCGCCACGCCATGATGCGCTTTGCCACATTGATCAAAAACCCCGCTGACTGGATGAAGGGCGCGGGGCCGCATTCCGAGATCGTCATGACCTCGCGGGTGCGTCTGGCGCGCAATCTTCGTGGCTATCCGTTTCCCGGCTTCAGCCAGGAGCGCCAGAGGGTCGAACTCCTCGAACGCGCACGCCCGGTGGTCGAAAACCTTCCTGAAATGCGCGACGGCTACAGCGAAGAGTACTCCGACCTGAGCAAGATTCGCAAACAGGTGCTGGTGGAACGTCATCTGGTCAGCCGCGAGCATGCGGCACGCTCTACGGGCTGTGCCGTGGTCGTCGATCGGAAACAGAGCATCTCCATCATGATCAATGAGGAGGATCACTTTCGCATTCAGGGCATCCGACCCGGCTTGAACCTTGCCAGCGCCTACGAGGTGGTGGACCGCGTGGACTCGGAACTCGAAAGTCTGCTCCCGTATGCCTTTGACCCGAAGCTCGGCTACCTTACCGCCTGCCCGACCAATCTAGGCACCGGCATGCGTGCTTCAGTCATGCTGCATCTCCCGGCGCTCGTTCTCACGGAGCAGATCAATCCGGTGATCAAGGCGGTCGGCAAGATCGGTCTCGCGGTGCGCGGCCTGTATGGCGAAGGCACCGAGGCGCTCGGAAACCTGTTCCAGATCTCCAACCAGCACACGCTGGGAGAGGCGGAGCCCGAGATCATCGCCCAGATCGAAAAAGTGATCGAAGGTGTCGTCCGTTCCGAAACGACCGCGCGTGCAAAGCTCAAGGAAGACCACCAGACCATGCTGCGCGATCAGGTAGGACGCGCCTTCGCCATCCTGCGTTACGCGCACATCCTGACCTCCAAGGAAGCCTTGAACCTTCTTTCCATGCTCCGACTGGGTGCTGATCTCGACCTCATCGGCAACTGCGACCGCAGCCTGATTGACATGCTGTTGCTGGAGATTCAGCCCGCTCATTTACAGCTCAATGCTGCGCGTGAATTGTCCCCTGAAGAACGTGACAGCATGCGCGCTGAAATAACCCGCGCACGGTTGCAATCCATCGACGGCCCGGGTAACCTTCCACCATCAAATTCAACCCCAGGAGGCACCCCCTCCGCACCTCATGATGAATAATTTCACCCCACGCGCCCAACAGGTCCTGGCACTCGCACGCAAGGAGGCGGACCGCTTCAACCACAACTACGTCGGAACGGAGCATTTGCTGCTTGGCCTGATCAAGCTCGGCCAGGGCGTCGCCGTCAATGTGCTGACCAAGCTCGGCCTCGATCTCGAGACTGTGCGCATGCAGGTCGAACAACAGGTCGGTTCCGGCCCGGAAACGAAGATGGTCGGCAACATCCCCTACACCCCGCGGGTGAAAAAGGTTCTCGCCCTCGCCTCCAAGGAAGCCAAGGCGCTCAACCACAGCTACGTTGGCACCGAACACATCCTGCTCGGCCTACTGCGTGAAGGCGAAGGCGTCGCCGCCCAGGTGCTTCGCAACCTCGATGTGAACCTCGACAAGGCGCGCAGCGAGATCCTCAAGGAACTCGACCCCAACTTCTCCTCCCAAAACGAAGAAGAAGAGGAAGAAGAGGGCGAATCCGTCGCTCCTACCGGCAACACGCAGTCAGGTGAAAAGAAGAAAAACGAAAAGACCCCTGCGCTCAAAGCTTTTGGCCGCGATCTCACTGAGCTCGCCATCAAAGGTGAAATGGACCCTGTCATCGGACGCGCGGATGAAATTGCCCGCGTGATTCAGATTCTCTGCCGCCGCACCAAGAACAACCCGGTCCTCATCGGTGAGGCAGGTGTCGGCAAGACCGCGATCGTTGAAGGACTCGCTCAGGAGATTGCTGCGGGCAATGTGCCTGAGATTCTGCGGGACAAGCGCGTGATCACCCTCGATCTCGCCTTGATGGTCGCCGGCACGAAGTATCGCGGCCAGTTCGAGGAACGCATCAAAGCGGTCATGGATGAAATCCGCCGCAACAAGAACGTCATTCTCTTCATCGACGAGCTGCATACCATCGTCGGTGCCGGCGGAGCCGAAGGCGCCATGGACGCCAGCAACATCATCAAGCCCGCGCTCAGCCGTGGCGAGCTGCAATGCGTCGGCGCCACCACCTTGAACGAGTACCGCAAATACATCGAGAAGGACTCCGCACTCGAACGCCGCTTCCAGAGCGTGAAGGTTGAAGAACCTTCCGTCGAGGACGCCATCAAGATCCTTTTCGGTCTCCGTGGCAAATACGAGATGCACCATAAGGCGAAGTACACCGAGGACGCTCTCAAGTCCGCCGTGAACCTCAGCTCGCGCTATCTTCCTTCCCGCTTCCTGCCGGACAAGGCCATCGACATCATGGACGAGGCAGGCTCGAAGGCTCGCATCGCCGCCATGACACGCCCACCCGAACTCAAGGCCATCGAGGCCGAGATCGAGGAGATCCGCGTAGAAAAAGAAGGCTCCATCAAGGAGCAGGACTTCGAAAAGGCCGCCCACCTGCGCGACCGCGAGAAAAACGCCAAGAAGCGTTTTGACGACGTGCTTGAAACCTGGCGCTCCACCAATCAGGAACGCATCGTCGATGTCACGGAGGAGGACATCATGTCTGTCGTCTCGAAGTGGACCGGCGTCCCGCTTCAGCGCATGGAAACGGCGGAGGCCGAGAAGCTCCTGAAGATGGAATCCGAGCTGAAGGGCAAAGTCATCGGTCAGGACGAAGCTGTCATCGCCATCAGCAAGGCTCTGCGCCGTTCCCGCGCCGACTTGAAAGACCCACGCCGTCCCATCGGCTCGTTCCTCTTCCTCGGTCCGACCGGTGTCGGCAAGACCTTCCTCGCGAAGAACCTCGCCGAGTTCATGTTTGGCACCGCTGAGGCGCTGATCCAGATCGACATGTCCGAATACATGGAGAAACACACCGCCAGCCGTCTGATCGGGGCACCTCCTGGATATGTCGGTTACGAAGAAGGCGGCCAGCTCTCCGAGGCCGTGCGTCGTCGTCCCTATTCCGTGATTCTCTTCGACGAAGTCGAAAAAGCGCACCCGGATGTGATGCACCTGCTGCTGCAGATTCTCGAAGAAGGCCAGGTCACTGACAACTTTGGCCGCAAGATCGACTTCAGAAACACCATCGTCATCCTCACCTCCAACGTCGGAGCTGAGCAGATCAAACGTCAGACCAGCCTTGGCTTCATGGCCATGCAGGAAGACTCCGCCGACAACGCCGGCATCAAGGGCAAGATCACCGAGGCCGCGAAGAAATTCTTCAAGCCGGAGTTCCTCAACCGCCTCGACGACATCGTCATCTTCCGCATGCTCGAGAAGGAGCAGCTCAACAAGATCGTCGATCTCGAAGTCGGCAAGGTGGTCACACGACTCAAGCAGAAGAACATCCACATCGCGCTCGACGACGGTGCCCGCGAATTCCTCATGAAAGAGGGCTTCGACCCGCAGTATGGTGCCCGTCCGATGCGCCGTGCCGTGGAGAAGAACATCGAAGATCCGCTGGCCGAGCACCTCCTGCGTGGCGACATCCGCGAAGGCGACAACGTGAAGGTTTCTTACGACGAAGAGCAGAAACGCCTCAAATTCGCCGCCGACAAGCGTGACGCCAACGAGATTCCGGCTGAGACACCGGCCCCCTAACCGGAGGCTCTCAGCCGGGCGCCGCCTCTCATGATCCGCGCTCTCATTCTCATTCTCCTGCTTGGCAGCCTCGGCTGGTGGCTGGATCGTGAGCATCAGGCCGGGCGGTTTCAGCGTGTGGACGAGTTGTTTCTCGACTTCCTAGTCGCCAATGCCCGTGATCGTCTCATCACTGCCGGCGTTCATGCGATGTCCGCTTCGCCCGTGGTCTTCGTGAAAATGCGCGAAGCAGACAAAGCAGAGTATTCCGGCTGGCCGCCACGTCCGCTCGACTGGCAGATGGTGCTGAAGGGCCTGCAGGCCTACGATCCCGCCGTCGTGCTCATTCCCGAAACCCTCCACTGGGGCAAACCGTCACCCGACTTCGTTGCGGAGGCCGCCCAGGCGCTGATGCCCTTTCCGAGCACCGTCCTCGGCGTCGAAGCACAACTTGCCACCAGTCGTGAGGCACCTGCGTTCCTCGGCGGACTCGAAGACTCGCTGCCGCGTTTCCAGAAAGTGCATGGAGACATCGATACGGCGCCCCCGTTGGGTGCCTTGATCGCCGCTCCTGATGAATTGATGCGCCGACAAGCCGAGCTCGGCATCGCCATCGTTCACGACGTCAACGGAGAAGCCGCTCTACCCTACGTCGTGCAGGAAGGCGGTCATCTGCTTCCCACCGCACTCGCACAGGCGCTGGCGCGGTTTACCAAGACGCCCTACGCCACACAGCGGTTGCTGCTCGGCCCTGGAGCCGGGGCCTACCTTTCCCACGGCGCTTTCGTCCCGCTTTCACACTCCGGTGAACTCACCGTCCCCGCGAAGCAGCCCGTCGCCGAGGTCGATGCGCTCAACCTGCTGACCGCGGAGCTGGCCGAAGCGGTGTCCCCGCAGGACAAGGCAAATCTCTCGGGCGGCAAAATCATTGTGATCGGAACCGATGACGATGCCAAAGACGGCCTAGCGCGTGCGCACGCCCAAGTGCTCGCTCACGTGCTCGCCATGCCGCGTCTGCACCTTCTGCCAGCCTGGGGGCAATGGATCACCTGGGGCGCAGCCGGGCTGGTGGGAGCCTGGCTGGTGTTTTTTGTTCCGCGGCCCAAATCCCTGCTACGCGGCATACTGTGCATCTTCGCGGCACTGGTGGTCTGCTTTTTGACCTTCCAATCCAACCTGATGTGGTGCCCGCCCACGATTCCCGCCGCCATGATCGCCATATCGACGGTGTTCGCACGCATCGCAGGACGCAGGAAGTAATCTCTCATTTTACCGCTTCTTGCTTCTGGGCCGGAACGGCAAAGACCTGAACCTCGACATAGTGGTTCATGTCGTTCGCCGAATTGCCATTGCTCCAAAGGCGGAGGTAGCGTGCCTTGGCGAACCTGCCTTCAATAATCCGGCCATAATTGGTTTCGATATACGCGGGATCCTTGCCCTTTCCCATGCCAGAGGTGTTGTCATGATCTGCATTCCAGAGAGTGGTGACACCGGTTTTGAACTGTGGGTCATCTGAAACTTGTATGATCACGTCGTTGTAGGCTACGGCAGCCTTGTGATAATGCCACACCGCGATTTTTTGAAGCGTGTGAGTGGCTTCGAGGTCGATCTGCACCCACTGTTTGCCAGGCATGAGCTCGACAAAGTTGCCGTCAGCGCCGTCGGCATCTCCATCAGTGACCAGCTCAAGCGTGCCGATGATGGGGGCCGGATCGGAGGACGTAACTTTTTTGCCCTTGGCGATGTTCACGGTGCCCTTGAGAGCCATGAAACTCTTGATGCGTTTGGAGATGTCCCAGCGCTCGAGGTTGGGAATTTCCAGAGCTGGACCGCTAATGAACATAGGCTTCGGGAGATCAAGCCGAATTTCTTCCAATTCTCCCATCATGGCGAGAGCCTCAACCGTCACGACGGGTGCCGGAATCACCACGGCGGAATCTGTTGGGCGTGTTCCGGTAATGAACTCCTGATCCTCGGGGCTTAAACTTGCCAAGGACACGACAATGACAATCCCATTTTCACGTCGTAGCAGGACGCTGCCATTCTTGTAGCTGACAAGCTCAGCCCGAACTTCATTCTGGCCAGTGGCATCTTTCCAGACACGGTCTGCGGCCTGGAGTGACGCACCGGTCAGACAAATGCCAAGCACGATCAAAGGGTTTATCAGCAGTAGCAGCAAATGGACGCGCATGATTCCTAAAGTTGAAAAAAGAAGAGGTGACGGCAACCAGATAACGGGTGCCTGTTATGCTGGCACAAGAACCAAATAGCCCTTGTGGAACACTGGCAAGCCCCTAGTGTCGCCCTCCCCTTCCCCCCAAAAAATAACCGCATGCGTTTTCGTAATCTGACGCGCCGACGTGAAATCGGCGCCAATTCCTATCTCCTCGAAGCCGGAGATCATCGTGTCGTGCTGGACTCCGGCATGCACCCGAAGCGTGCAGGTTACGACGCTCTGCCGGATTTCGGACCGCTGCCGCATCAGTCGGCCAACGCCGTGATCATCACTCACGCGCATCATGATCATATCGGCTCCCTGCCCGTGCTTCAGCGCAAGCAGCCGAACACCCCGGTCCTCATGACCGAAGTCACCGGCGAACTTTCGTCCGCGATGCTGCACAACTCCGTCAACGTGATGACCAAGCAGCGCGAGGAGGAAAGCATCACCGAGTACCCGCTCTTCACCCACCGCGAACTCGACGGGATCCGTGCGCAGTGGATCTACCGGGACATCGACCGTCCGTTTGAAATCCCGGACACGAACCTGGAGGCCACGATGTTTGATGCCGGCCACATCCTCGGGTCCACCGGGGTGCTGGTCCGCGAAGGCAGCAACACGTTGTTTTACACCGGCGACGTGAACTTCGAGGCGCAGACGATCTGCCGCGCCGCCGACTTCCCCACCAGCGGCATCGACGTCATGATCGCCGAGACCACGCGTGGCGATTACGCCCGCCCGCAAAACTTCAGCCGCAAGGCCGAAAAGGAACGCCTCGCCGGAGTCATCCGTGACACGCACGAGGCTGGCGGGGCCGTTTTAGTCCCCGTTTTTGCCCTGGGCAAAACGCAGGAGGTCATGCTCATGCTGCACGAACTGCATCAGGAGGGCCTCATTCCTGAAATGCCTCTCTACATCGGAGGCCTGAGCACCAAGATCACCGTGCTCTACGACCACTACGCCTCCCGCAGCCGCCGCAGCTATCCCGGCTTCCGCCTCCTCGAGGACATGAGCATGCTGGTACCGAGAAAGAACAAAAAGCGCCAGGAAATCGTTTCCAGCCCGCACACGCTGTACGCCCTCTCCAGCGGCATGATGACCGAGCACACCGTCTCGAACACGTTCGCCCAGAAGTTCCTCGACAATCCGCGCAACTCCGTCTGCTTCGTCGGCTACACCGACCCCGAATCTCCGGGCTACAAAATTCGCAACGCCCCTCCCGGAACCATGATCAAGCTCGCTCGCGATCTCCCGGCAGTCGCTCTGAACGCCCGCATCGAGAGCTTTGATCTCAGCGCCCATGCCTCACGTGAGCAGATCGCCGAATACATCGAGAAAGTGAAGCCGAAGAAGCTCCTGCTCGTTCACGGCGAAGAACCCGCCCAGATGTGGTTCACCAGTCGTTTCAACGAAACAATCCCCGACACCGAAATCATCCGTCCCGAACCGCATCAGCCCATCGACCTCTGGTAGTACTCGCCACTCCCCTGTCATGCGCCTCATCGCCATCGTCGCCATGTCCAGCAACCGTGTCATCGGACGCGAGGGTAAGCTGCCGTGGCATTTCCCGGAGGATCTGAAGTTCTTCAAGCGCACCACTCTGGGACATCCCATCCTCATGGGTCGTGCAACCTTCGACTCCATTGGTCGCCCGCTCCCCGGCCGCCAAAACATCGTCCTAAGCCGCACGATGGAGCCCCGCGAAGGCATCACCGTCATTCGCAGCGCCTCCGAACTTCCGCAGGTTTGCGGAGACGCCGACACTGTCTTCGTCATCGGCGGAGCGCGTGTGTTTGAGGAGTTGCTCCCGCAGTGTGACGGCCTCTACCTCACCTGGATCTCCGAGCCTTACGAGGGCGACGTGCTGCTGCCCCCCTTCGAACACCTTTTCAGCCTGAAGGAAGTCGTCGGTCACGCGGAGGGGCTCGAATTTCGCTACTACGAAAGAACGGCGAATGTGAAATGACCCCGCCTCCGAGGCATTCTCACATCCTCCTTACAACTCATTTACGACCACCTGACCCATCGTTTGGAAAGTGTGGGAAACTACCCACAGATAACGAACTGGAGACGGTTCGATCAAAACTTTCAAAATAGTGCTTCCTTCTGGCTGTTGGACTCTATTAAAGCGACGGGGCGGATCGGGTGATCCGCCCCGTTTGCTTTTCCACCAAGCGCATCGCACCCTGAAAGCCTCACAGGAAGGTTTCTGATACCGAAATGCTTGATTTCCCGGTGCTTGTCTCGAAGATGCGACCACTCGCCGCCAACCCTAGACGATGAAATTCGCCATTTTCGGAGACATCCACGCCAACCTGGAAGCCCTGCAGACCGTTCTGCGGGACGCCCAGGAGCAAGGTTGCGCCAATTATGTCTGCTTGGGCGACATCGTCGGTTACGCAGCCAATCCGGTGGAATGCCTGCAGGCTGTGCGAGACTTGGGCTGCCCGGTGGTGCGCGGCAATCACGATGAAGGTGCCGCCAGCGAAAGCTCGCTCGAAGAATTGAATCCTCTGGCCCAGAACGCCCTGCTCTGGACCCGCGAACAGCTCAATGAGGAGCAGCGCCAGTGGCTTCGCGATTTGAAACTCGTTCGCCAGGTGCGCGACTTCACCGTCGTCCATGCCACGCTCGATTCTCCCGGCAACTGGGGTTACGTGACCAACCGTTTCGATGCGATGGCCAGCTTCAGCTACCAGTTCACCCAGGTCTGCTTTTACGGCCACACCCACGTGCCGCGCATCTTTGAAAAAGACGACGCCGTGCGCGCCGCACGCGGTACCGATGTCATGCTGCAACGCGGCGTGAAGTACTTCGTCAATGTCGGCAGCGTCGGCCAGCCCCGCGATGGCGACTGGCGCGCCGCCTACGCCATCTACGATGTGCAGGCGCAGACGATCTCCATCCGTCGTCTCGAATACGACATCGAGACCGCCCAGGGCAAGATCCGCGACGCCGGTCTGCCTTCGCTGCTCGCGGATCGCCTGGCGCTGGGCAAATGACCTCCGCCGCGCGCCAGCTTCCAAGCCTGCGCGACTTCCGTTCTGCGCTGATCGTCAAACCCAGCTCTTTGGGAGACATCGTGCACACCCTGCCCGCGGTGAAGGCGATCCGTGACGCGCACCCACACCTGAAAATCCGCTGGCTCGCCAACACTGAATGGACGCCGATCCTTCAGGGCAGCCCAATCATCGACGAAGTGATTCCGTTTCCGCGCAAAACGTTCCGCGGCCTCGCTGGCCTGCTGCGCTTCTGGAACTGGCGACGCACCTGGATGGCGCTGCCACGCGAGGAACCTGAGGTCGTGCTCGATTTCCAAGGGCTGTTCCGCAGCGGCGTCGTCAGCAGTTGGCGTGGGTCACCCTGTGTCATCGGCCTTTCGGATGCGCGTGAGGGAGCCGGCTTCTTTTACAACCACACCGTGCCTGTCGATGCAGGCGCTCACGCCGTGGACCGCTATTTGGAACTGCCGCGAGCCTTGGGCATTCCCATCAAGCCTCAGGACATCACGTTTGAGCTAACATCAGGCGCTGCACCCGCCGGTTGGTCGGAATCGCTGTTTCAATTCATCGTCGTTCATCCATGGTCGCGCGGCGAGGGCAAATCGCTTTCCAACTCCTCCTTGCAGGCACTGTGCGACGCACTCGCGCCGCATACCGTCGTTCTCGTCGGCATGACCGATGATAAAACCCGCCCCACAGGCGAACACATTCACGATTGGAGCCATCGCACCTCGCTCTCAGAGCTCATCTGGGGCATGCGCCAGGCGCAATTTTGCATCAGCGTGGACAGCGGCCCCATGCACATCGCAGCAGCCGTCAATCCTCACACGCTTGGCATTCACACTTGGAGTGATCCGCGCAAAGTCGGGCCATACCCGGCAGGTGTTCATGTCTGGAAGGCCGACCGCATCGCCACGCGCGGTGAATTCAGGCCCGACGAGTGCGTTACTGAAGCCAGCGTGTCAGATCAAGCAGCGAAAGACATCGGCGATTGGGTGAAGTCCCGAATTGCGAACGGCTGATTCACTTCAGCTTGCAGGCGAACGCACGGCCCCGCGCTCCTTCCAGGCGCTGAATAGCACCGGGACGACAAACATGGTGATGATCTCGATGGTCATGCCGCCGAAAATCGGCACGGCCATGGCGATCATGAGATCACTGCCGCGACCGGTGCTGGTTAGCACCGGCAGCAATGCGATCACCGTGGTGGCGGTGGTCATCAGGCACGGGCGCACACGTCGTGTGCCGGCCGTAACCACACTGGCCCGGATTTCGGCGACGGTTCGCGGATTGTCTTTGGCAAAGCGCTGCTTGAGATAGGTGGCGATCACGACACCGTCATCCGTGGCAATGCCGAACAACGCGAGGAAGCCCACCCAGACGGCAGTCGAGAGATTGATCGGAAAGACATGGAAGAGCTCGCGCAGGTTCTGGCCGAACACGGAGAAGTTGAGAAAGTCCGCCTGCCCGTAGGCCCACAGCAGGCAGAAACCGCCCGCCCAGGCGATCGCGACGCCGGTGAAGACGAGAAGTGCGATGAGGCTGGAACGGAACTGCAGGTAAAGCAGCATGAAAATCGCACCCAGCGTGAGCGGCAGCACGACCGCGAAATTGCGGTCAAATTCGAGCTGGTTCTCGTAGTCGCCAGCAAAGCGATAGGTGACGCCCTGTGGCCTCACGAGATCGCCCCGCGTTTCCGCCTCACGCAAAAATTTCTGAGCGGCGAGAACGACGTCCATGGGAGCTGATCCGGGCTCATTGCCGAAAGTGATGAATCCGGTGAGAAAGGTGTCCTCGCTTTTGATCATCTGCGGCCCGCGCGTGAAGCGGATCTCGGCGATTTCCGCGAGCGGGATCGCGACCCCCTCTTTCGAAGTGATGAGCACACGTTCAAGCGCCTCGATGCTGTCACGCTCCTCGCGCATATAGCGCACACGTACGGCAAATCGTTCGCGTCCTTCGACCGTGGTGGTGACCGTTTTGCCGCCAACGGCGAGTTCGAGCATTTGATGCACGTCGGCGATGTTCAATCCGTAGCGTTGAATCGCATCCCGGTCGGGAACGACTTCGAGATAGGGTTTCCCAACGATGCGTTCGGCGCTCACCGAGCCTGCGGAAAGCCCCGGAACACCGCCGGTTTTGAGCAGCTGTTCAATGCGAATTCCGAAGGACTCAACGGCCTGCAGCGATGGACCGCGCACCTTGATGCCCATGGGCGCACGCATGCCGGTCTGCAGCATCACGAGCCGCGTTTCGATGGGCTGCAACTGCGGCGCACCGGTCATGCCGGTGATGGAGATTCGTTTCTCGATTTCCTGCCAGATGTCGGACGGCGACCGGATGTGATCGCGCCATTGACGAAAGGGACGACCGCCGCTGTCGGGAATGAGATCGCCGAATTCGTCGAAGATGAAACGCTCGCCGTCCGAGTCGTAGCGATAGCGCAGGGGTCTGCCATTGGCGTCGGTGATGAACTCGCTTTTGTAGTTCACGATGTTTTCGTACATCGACACCGGTGCGGGATCGAGCGCGGAGTCGGTGCGGCCAAGCTTGCCAACGACCATGTACACTTCCGGCACCTCCGCCACGGCCGCATCGAGCTTTTTGAGGTAGTCGAGCGCCTCCTCCATGGATGCATGCGGATTGATCGTCGGCATGACGAGAAACGAACCTTCATCGAGCGCCGGTCGGAACTCACCACCGAGCCCGGGGAAGGTTTTCTGCAAATCTTTCCACAAGCGGGTTTGCGCCAGTGACGGCACGCGAGCACCGGTCCAGCCGAAAGTTTTCTCCCAGCCGAGCCAGCTCAGAAGCCCCATCACGATGATGCCAGCCGGGATGAGAAGGAACGCCGTCTTGCGTCGCAGGCACCAGCCGAGAATGGCGGGATAAAAATGTTCGACCAACCGGTAAAACAGCAACAGCCCTCCGATGATGGCGATCGTGAAAATCACATTGCGCCATGTGCTGTAGTCGAGACCCAGAGGCATCCAGTCTGAAGCAAGCACACAGCCGGTCAGCGCCGCGATGATCAGGCTGAAAGCGCGCTGGGTTAGCATGGGCGGTGCTTTGACCTTGGCCATGAGGACTGCGGCCGTCCGATCGACGCGTCGCCGCATGAGCAGATGGGCGATCGGCGGGATGAGGATGACGGCGGTAACGACGGATGCGATGAGCGCGAACGACTTCGTGTAGGCAAGTGGCCCGTAAAGACGCCCGGCTTCGCCCGTGAGCGTGAACACAGGCAGGAAACTGACCACGGTGGTCGATACCGAGGTGATCACCGCGCTCGCCACCTCGGTGGTGGCACGATGAATCGTTTCGAGCACCGGTTCGTCCGGTGGCGCGTCATGCATGTGCTTGAGAATGTTTTCGGTCAGCACGATTCCCACATCCACGACAGTCCCGATGGCGATGGCAATCCCTCCAAGCGCCACCACGTTCGCATCCACGCCGAAAAGCTTCATTGCCACGAATGCGATCAGCACGGCAAGCGGCAGCATGCAGCTGATGAACAGGCTGCCGCGCAAATGCAGCACCATTACCATCACGACGATGATGGTGATCAACACCTCCTGCCGCAGCGCGTCTTCCAGTGTCCCCAATGTTTCGCGAATCAGACCGCTGCGGTCATAGAACGGCACCACGGTCACCTTGGACAAGGTCAGCCACTCCGGCCACTGCGCCATGTCGGTTGCCGCGAGCCACTTCTGCCATTCGTCACCCAGAACACTATCGTGCGCTCCGCTGGCGGGCAGTGGCAGATGGTTTTTCGCCGCAAAAGCCCGCACGGCCTCCACATCCGTCATCTCCCAGCGCACCACGGCACGCTGAGGAAGACCTGTGGAAAGCTCTTTGATCTTTTCCTTCGTCTGCTGGATCGCGACGAGTGGATTTTCGCCATAGCGTGCGACCACCACGCCACCCACAGCCTCCGCACCGTTTTTGTCGAGCGCGCCGCGTCGCATGGCGGGGCCGAGCTGCACCGTCGCAAGGTCACCAACAGTCACCGGCGTGTTGTCGCGCACGGTCACCACGGCACTGCGCAGGTCTTCAAGCGAACGCACATAACCTGTGGCGCGAATGATGTATTCGACGCCGTTGATCGCCATGTTGCGCGCGCCGGACTCCGTGTTCGCCCTTCGCACCGCCTCCGCCACATCCATGAGCATGACGTTGTTCGCGCGCAGAGCGTTTGGATTCACGTCGATCTGATATTCGCGCACAAATCCGCCGATGGATGACACCTCAGCCACCGCGCCTCCGGCCAGCAGCGCATAACGCACCTGCCAGTCCTGGATGGCTCGCAGTTCATCGAGGTCCCAGCCGCCCGCGGGCTGGCCTTTGGGATCGCGGCCTTCCAAGGTGTACCAAAATACCTGACCAAGTCCGGTGGCATCCGGACCGAGCGCCGGCCTCGTTCCTTCCGGCAATGTTCCGGGAGGAAGGCTGCCGAGTTTTTCAAGGATGCGGCTGCGCGCCCAGTAGAAATCGGTGCCCTCCTTGAAGATGAGGTAGATGCTGGAGAAGCCGAAGTACGAATAGCTGCGCACCTCCCGCACCTGCGGCACGCCGAGCAGCGCGACGGTGAGCGGATAGGTCACCTGATCGTCCACGTCCTGCGGCGAACGGCCCATCCAGTCGGTGAACACGATCTGTTGATTGTCGCCCAGATCCGGAATGGCGTCGACCGGTACGGGATCACGCGGGAAATTCCCCAGCTTCCAGTCGAACGGTGCCACACGCACGCCCCAGCCGATGAAGAAGGCCAGCAGCAGGAAGACGACGAGCTTTTGCTCAAGACAGAAGCGGATGAGACGGGACATGGCGATGAAGAGGAGTCGGCGTCCCGCGATCAGGGTTTGGGATGAACATGCTCTGTCGGTGTCGTTGCCGGAGCGGTATCAGGTGGTGAGAGTGTTTGGCGGAGTTCGCCGCACGTGATCATCACCTTGCCCATGTAGGGATTGACGATGTCACGCGTTCCCTGCGCCCAGTCGGCGCCGCGCCCAAGCCCCATGGGACAGTGCATCACAAACACGCCACCGACCAGGTCATGCCCATCCTGGCGGACTGCATCGCTGATGGCTGCGGACAACGGCTCAAAGGTTGCACGACGTGCCTTGATGTCCGCCGCCTTGATCACCGCATTCGCGAGAGGCTTGAACTTTGCATACGGCGGCATGGCCTCCGCAGCCTTTTCGATCTCCGCAGCGGCCTGTTTCGCGCCGGCGCCATCGTCATGAGCGAGCGCAATTTGCAGCGGAAAGTACGCCTCCAGCAGGCGGCGCAGCATCGCAATGCGCTGCGGGTCGGCAGGCTGGGTGTTTTCGGTGCGCATTTCCACCCCGAGGCCCAGATGGCGATGGAGTTGTTCCAACCGCCCGTCGATCACGTTCCAGGCACGCTGCTGCTCCTTCTTCGTGTCGGCCTTGGCAAGCTGCTGAAGATCGTTGATCAGACTGCGGCTGAGCTCCTTCCACACCGCTCCCACATCCAGATCGACGACCGAAAGATCGAACGCCTCGATCTGCTGCACGATGGGTCCGGCTTCGGGGTCGCTTTCATTTCGGAGGCGCTGAATCGCGCGCAGCACCGGAGGCCATTGCGCGGCCAAGACGGTGTCCGGCTTCACCGCCGACATCTGAGGCAGGCCATCGGGATTCATCATGCTGGGACGCGCCTGGAGCTGCAGTTCGCTGTCGAGCTTGAATGCGCCGCGCGAGAGCACCACATCCCCCTGTGCCAAACCGGATTCGACGACGTATTGATCGCCGGCCCGTGCGCCGAGAAGAACTTCACGTCCTTCAAAGCTGAGGATGTCCTCCTTGGGAAGCTTCACGTAAACAATGGCGCGTTCCCCCGTGCGCAGCACGGCGGACGCCGGCACCAGCAGCGGAAGTTTGCCCGCCTTGCCGGGGCTGATGAAACCCAGATCCTCGGCACGCTCGAGCTTCATGCCGCAGATGTCGCACACGCCCGGCCCGTCTTTGATGATCTCCGGATGCATGGGACTGACCCATTTCCCCTGCAGATCATTGGTGACCGCGCGACCGCTGGCATCGATCTCGGAATGAATGAGGCCGGATACGAACATGCCGGGCTTCAACAGCCCCTCCTCGTTCTTCACATTCACACGCACGCTCACCACGCGCCGTTTGCGATCAAGCACAGGATCAATGAAGGCCACGCGTCCGTGAAATTCGCGTCCGGGAATGGCTTCGCTGGTGAACGTGGCCTCCTGGGCAAAACGCAGCCAGGGCAGATCACTCTCATAGGCCTCAAGATTCACCCAAACCATGTCGAGATCGGCGATGGTGTAGAGCTTCTGGCCCACGGTGACGTAATCGCCTTCGCGGGCGATTTTCTCGACCACGATTCCGTCTTGCGGGGCAGACAGCACCACATGATCGGACGGCGCCTCGGCCGCTGCCATGGCATCGATGCGTTCCGCTGGAATGCCGAGCAGGCGCAGCTTCTCGCGCACCGCGTCATAGAGCAGACGCTGCGTGCCACCATTTGTCGAACCGAGCTGGCGACGCGCCTGGATGAGATCCTGCTGCGCCACGAACAGGTCGGGACTGTAGATTTCCGCGAGGTGATTTCCTTTGCGCACGCGCGTGCCGGTAAAATCGACAAACATGCGATCCAGACGCCCGCCCACCCATGCCGTGATGCTTTGCACGCGCCTCTCATCATACGACACGGTGCCAAACAGCCGCAGTTCGCGCACGGCCGCCGCACGAATCACCGGAGTGACACGGAAATCGAGCATCGCCGCAGTTTCGGGCATCACGCTGATCTCACGTAGGCCTCCTGCCGTCTTCGTCGAGGCGGGAATCAGGTTCATCTTGCAGATCGGGCATTTCCCCGGACCCGGCTGCCGAATTTGCGGATGCATCGCGCAGGTCCACACAGTGCTGGCCGCAGCTTCCATCTTTTGATGATCATGCGTCTCCGCAGGTCCTTTGGCGATGCGCCAGCCGATGAGAAACATCAGGACACCCACGATCAGCATGAGGACGAATCCCGGGCGAAGTAAGACTTGAGCGAGCTTGTTCATGATGCGTGAGCGTTGCGTGATTCAATTCGCGTTCGACGTGACAGGGATGCCCGCGGCCTGCCACCAGGCGGCGACGGCCTTGCCGAGCATCGCCTGATTCATCGACTGCTGAACCTCGTATCCCAACCAGCGCCGCCAGCGCTCGATGAGATCGACAAAGGGAAGCTTGCCGGAGGAGTAACCGGCCAGACTGACTTCAAAGGCCTGCTTCGCATCAGCCAGGATGCGATCATCAAACAGTTCGATCAGCCGTTTCTGCGTCTCCACACGCGTGCGCGTTTCGGACAACTGATAGGAGAGCTCATCGCGTGTGGCGGAGATTCCAGCCTCGCTCTCGCGCTGGCCAGCGCGGGCTTCTTCCTCAGCGGCTTTCCGCGGCGCCTGCCACAGAGGAATGTTCACGCCCAGCGTGGCGTAGAGCTGGTCCTGTCCATTGTGCACAGGCGACAGGCCGGAATTCGAAACGGCACCATGCTGCAGTCCCACGGTGAGATCGGGAAAACGTTCGAGACGGGCGAGCTTCAGTTGCGCGTTAAACTGCCGCAATTTCGCCGCGGCCTGCGCCATGGCAGGATGATCGTCCAGCGGCGGCTCGGCAGGCAGCCGTCCGATGCTTGACTGCCAGCGCGCTGCCGGAAGCGCCGCGGTCTGAGGACGATGCATCAACGTGTTCAAACGCGCTTTCGCCACGGTCGCATCCCGCTTGGCGAGGATGATCTGCTCATCGAGCTTCGCGGCCTCCGTGGTGACCTGCAGCAGATCGGCCTGATTGGCCTGGTTCGTGATCAACCGTGCTTCCACGGCCGTCTGCACGGATCCGATCAGATTGCGGCTGGAGGTCAGCACGCGTGCGGTTTGCTCTGCGAGATATAGGTCCCAATACGTGCTGCGCACCATGGAGGCGATGCCCAACGCCTTGGCATCACGCATGGCGCGCGCAGCCGTCACTTCCTCCTCCGCCATGCGTGCTTTCGCCCCCAGTTTGCCCGGCAGCGGCAGCTTCTGCTGAAGACCGCTCATGGCCGTCACACGTCCTGCCGCCGTCTGCGCCATGTTGCCCAGCGAGACCATCGCCATGGGATCGGGAAGCGCCTTCGCCTGAGGCACCTTGGCCTCCATCCTCGCCACACGCGCCTCGGCGGCGGCCATTTCCGGATTGTTGGCAAGTGCCACACTCACGAACTCCTCCAATCCCGCTCCAGAAGCCAGATTGCGCGGGGCGCCTCTCGAGGAAACTGTCAAACGATCCTCTCTCCTTGAGACTGATGTTGATGTTGATGTTTTGCTGGAGACACAGCTCACCGCCCCCAAGAGAAACGCGAAGGACGAGACCGCAGGAATGAGGAACCGGATCATGATCAGGAAGGCGTGAGATTGGTGGAAGAAACGCGGCAGGCTACATCCTGCCAGATGCCTCAGGCTACTTCTTCGCAACGGCGTCTTTCACCATCTTCACATACTTGGCGGGCTCTTTGTTGAAGTCCTTGAGGCAGGACTTGCAGCAAAGATACACGTCCGTGCCTTCGTGAGTGACTTTGACGGGCTTGCCCATCTCGCCGAGCGACTCGCCTGAGATCACACACTTCTGGAGCGGATAGGTGGCAGGCACACCTTCAGGAGCTTTTTCGTCGGCGGCATGGATGAAACTGGTGCCGATGGCGGCAACCGCGAAGAGGACGATAAACTGGATGCGTTTCATGATGAGGAATAGTGGGTGAAGGTTTGAGGAGCAGGAAATCGCCAGGGGTGGCGAGCCATGCAGTCAATGTGTCAAACACCGCCGTCACTCCAAACCCTCAAAAAAACCGCCGATGAACAATCGACAGCAGGATGTGCACTTATTTTGCAAGGGTTTCGACGCAGGCCGGTGTTCTCATTGGTGGACCCATGCTGTCCGTGTATGCTTTACCCCTCATCCATTGATCCCATGAACGACGATCAACTGCACCGCCTCCTGCGCGACTCACCCGCCCGAATCACTCTGC
Organism: Prosthecobacter sp.; assembly: GCF_020439865.1. GTDB lineage: Bacteria > Verrucomicrobiota > Verrucomicrobiia > Verrucomicrobiales > Verrucomicrobiaceae > Prosthecobacter. The sequence goes on along the minus strand of NZ_JAGRPF010000214.1, from coordinate 15,980 downwards.
CCGGCTCCTTCACACGCGAAGTCTGGGCACGCATTGAGGCCGAAGAGAACCCATCGGTTCTCGCGGCTCTCTCGCAGGCGTGGACCGCCTTGCTTGGGGCGCTGTCACGACCCGCGCCGGCCTTCGCCACCATCGCCGTTTGCATGCTCTTGGGTGGCGGATTTGGATGGATGACACATCAGGGTTCTCCTGATGCCCGGGGTGAACTGGCCTATGCCGAGTCGATCAATCCGCTCCTGCGCACGGGTCGGGAGGTGTCGCGATGAAACGTGGCCTGCTGATCCTCATCGCCGCCATCCTACTGGGAATCGGCATGTTTTACGGATCGCGGACCATGCTGCCATCCTGCGGCTGCGAAGACACATCCAATGTTCCGACGGAAAACGGCAGCCTGCTGCCCGAACTCGAATGGCTGAGGCATTCACTCGCGCTCACCGACGCCCAGTTTGAGAAAGTGAAGGCCCTGCACTTGGCTTATCAGCCCAGATGCGAGGAGCTGTGCGCGCGCGTGCATCGGTCCAACCAGGCCCTGCTGAAATCCTCGTCAGACAGCCGCAAAGTGGAGGGCGATGTGCAGAAACACCTGCGTGAACGGGCGGATCTCACCATGGAATGCCAGCAGGCGATGCTGAAGCATGTTTATGAAACTGCGGCCTGCATGGACGAGAAACAGGCAGCCAAATATCTGAAGCTCGTGCTGCCCAATGCCTTCGGTCTCGACCCTTCGCGGGCAGACGGTGTTCATTCCCACAACTGACCCGACTTCCATGCCTGACTCGTCGTCCAATGCCGACATCGCCGCCATGCAGCGTCTCGCCGCGGGTGATGATCTGGCACTGAACGATCTAATGCAGCGCTGGAAGGACAAGGTCGCCGCATTTCTCCTGCGCATGACCGGCAACTCTGCCACCGCCCTTGACCTCGCGCAGGAAACCTTTGTGAAGCTGTATCAAAGCCGCGCCCGTTATCGCCCAACCGCCGCGTTTCCGAGCTATCTCTTCAGCATTGCCTCCAATCTCGCACGCAACCACGCCCGCTGGAGGCTGCGCCATCCCACCGTCTCCATGGATGATGAGGAAGGTCATGTGCCTGAGGCCGTGGAGTCCCACCCCGGACCCGACCAACTGCTCGAGCAGCACGAACAAATGCAGCGCGTCGAAAAGGCGCTCGCAGCACTCCCCGCAGATCTGCGCGAGGCCATGCTGCTCTTCACCTATGAGGACATGAGCTATGCCGAAATCGCCGCTGCAGTGGGCTGCACCTCGAAAGCGGTCGAGACGCGCATCTATCGCGCCCGCCAGCTCTTGCGTGCATCGCTCGACAGTTCGCAGGCAGAGTAAGCGTCCATTGCGATCCGCAGGGCACGGATTGTTCTCCCCAGGGGTTTGATGAGGAGGTGGTGTTGATCGCTGTGGAGCCACCGCTCCATCCAAAAACAAACACAACCATCATCATGAAAACATCCATCCTCAAAACGATCACGGCGAGATTCCTCGCCATCGGCGCTCTCGCTCTCGTCTCCTGCCAGGGGCCGGCTTCCGTCCCCACAAGCGCCGCAACCTGCAGCAAATGCCATACCATCTGGTTCAAGGCTCCCGTCACGGGGGGAGTCGGAGCGGCCGGCGAAAAGGGCGGCATTGTCGCCCTGCGCTCCGCCAGCACCATGAGCTGCCCTGACTGCAAAAACAAAGTGGTCGAAATGCTCAAGGGCGGCAACATCACCCACCATACCTGCTCCTCCTGCGGCGGCGCTTTGCACCATTGCACACAACACTAATCCCCTGCGAAAATCCGTTGGTGGCGTCTGAAATTCAGGCGCCACCTCACCCTAGCCCTCCTTTGTTTGGACCGATGTTCTGACGCCCAAACCGCGCATACAACGCCGGCAGCAGGAACAAATTCAACGCGGTGCTGGTCACGAGGCCGCCGAGGATGACGAGAGCGAGCGGGCGTTCGATTTCGTTGCCTGGGACGTCGCCTTTGAGCACAAGAGGCAGCAGCGCGAGCGCAGCGGTGGCGGCGGTCATGAGGATCGGAATGAGACGTTCCTCGCTGCCCTGCAGCACAAGCGGCAGGCCGAAGGCGTGACCTTCCTCTGTTTCCAAATGACGGTAATGACTGACGAGCAGAATGCCATTGCGCGCGGCGATGCCGAGCACGGTGACAAATCCGACGAGCGAACCGAGCGACAGCACGCCACCGCTGAACCACGCCGCCATGACACCGCCAATGAGCGCGAAGGGCAGCGTGAGCGCGATGAGCGTGACGAGACGGGGTGATTGGAAATCGGCGAGCAGCAGCGCCAGAATGCCGATGAGCGACGCGAGCCCCAGCCAGCCGAGCCGACTCTGCGCCGACTGACGCTCGGCCCATTCGCCGAGGATTTCGGGATGATAGCCTGCCGCGAATTTTACCTTGGCGATGCGTTCTTCGACGTCGCGTGCGACATCTCCCAGTGTGCGACCTGATACGTTGCAGGTCACGTCGATGCGGCGCGAGGCGCCTTCGCGTTTAATCGCGTTCGGCGTCGGCACGACGGCGAGATCGGCCACATCCTCGAGGCGCACATGACCACCGGAAGGTGTTTCGATGAGAAGCTCGCGCAGTTTTGTGTAATCCGCACGCACGGCGGGAATGCTCCAGACGGTGACGTCGTGCACACGCTGATCCTGGAAGACCTCGCCGACCTTGCGTCCGCTGATCAGCGTGGTCACAGCCTGCCGCACCTGACCCGCGGTGAGTCCATGCAGCGCGGCGGATTCGGGACGCAGTTTCACCGTGATCTGCGGCACGAGCACCATCGACTCGACCTTCAACGCGCTCACGCCGGGCACATCCTTGAGCACGGCACCGACTTCAGCGGCACGGTCGCGCAATTCATCGAGATCCGGGCCAAAGATGCGCACCACGATGCTCGCGCTGGCGCCGGTGAGCACCTCCTTGATGCGCTCACGCAAAAAGGTGAGCAAATCGCGGGTAAGTCCGGGATAACCGTCCACCACGGCCTGCACCTTATTGATCGTCTCGTCATAAGGCACGTCTGGATCGATGCTGATCCACAACTCGGTGAAATCGGGACCGACCACTTCATCCGCGACCTCCGCGCGGCCGATATGCGAGCCCTGATTGCGCACGCCGGGCACGGCCATGAGATCATGCGCCGCCGCTTTCGTGATGCGCTTGCTCGCCTCCACGCTTGTGTTCGGCTTTTCGAGCCAGTGCATCAGGAAATCACGCTCCTTGAAGCTGGGAAGAAACTCTTCCTTCAATTGCGTGTGCCAGACCCAGCCCGTGCCCGCAAAGGCGATGAGCAGGAACAACACGGCCGCCCACGGTCTGCGTGCGAACAACGGAAGGATGGAGCGATACACCGCCATCACACCACGCGAGACCAACGCATCGCGATGAGCGCCTTGTTTGGGTTTGAGCAGCAGCAGGCACAGTGCCGGAGTCACTGTGAGTGCGACGGCGAGCGAAGCGGAAATGGCGAGAATGTAAGACAGCGCGAGCGGGCGGAAGAACGTGCCTGCAAGCCCCGGCAGGAAGAACACGGGCACAAACACGAGCACGATGATGACGCTGGCATAGACGACCGCGCTGCGCACCTCCAGCGAGGCTTCGAGCACGACCTTGAGCCGCGGTTTGTCCGGATGCTGGCGCAGACGACGCAGGATATTTTCCACATCGATGATCGCATCATCCACGACTTCCCCGAGCGCGATGATGAGTCCGGCAAGGATCATCGTGTTGATCGTTTCGCCACGCCAGCGCAGCAGGATGAGCGCAATGGCAAGAGACAGCGGGATGGCCGTGATGCTGATGATCGTCGTGCGCCAGTCGCCGAGGAACAGCGCGAGCACGATGACGACCAGCAGACAGCCGAGCCACAGCGCCTCGCTGAGATGATCGATGGAAAGCTGGATGAACGTCGCCGGACGAAAGATGGTGCTGTCCACGTTCACGCCGGGCAGCGCGGGTTTCAGTTCTTCGAGCACTTTTTCGACACCAAGCGTGACATCGAGCGTGTTGCCCCAAGGCTGCTTTTCCACGATGAGCAAAATGCCGTCACCGTCGTTGATGACCGCGTCGCCAATCGGCGGCGGATGACCGATCTTCACTTCGGCGACATCGCCCAGACGAATCGGCGCGCCGTTGCGAAATTCGACCACCGTGCGTGCGAGATCCTCCGGCGTGGTGATCATCGACAACTGTGAAACGCTCAGACGCTGGTTCGGCGTGTCGATGAAACCGCCAGCGCTGATCACTGCGGCATCACCTGCGGCCTTCGTGATCGCGTCAAGCGTCGTACCGGCGGCACGAAGGCGCTGCGGATCGACGAGCACCTGAAACTGCCTGTCGCGCTGGCCCCAGATGGCCACATTCGCCACACCGGGCACGGACATGAGCCGCGGGCGCATCGTCCAGAAGGCGAGTTCGCTCATCTCCATCTGCGAAAGCGTCTCTGACGTCAGTCCCACTTTCAAAACACGGCTTAGAGAAGAATAAGGAGCCATGAGCACCGGCGGCTTCACTACAGAGGGCAAACGGTTCTGTGCGAGGTTCAGCCTCTCCTGCACGAGTTGTCGCGCTTTGAGAATGTCCGTGCCGGTATCGAAGATCATCACCACGGACGACAGTCCCAGCACGGACTTCGAGCGCAGGGTTTTAAGAAACGGCAGGCCATTGAGCGAATTCTCAAGCGGGACGGTGACGAGTGAATCCACTTCTTCGGTGGAAAGGCCCGGCGCCTCGGTTTGAACTTCAACCAGAGGAGGAGCAAACTCCGGAAACACGTCGAGAGGCGCATCGCGCGTGGCATTGACGCCGACAAAAAGCAACGCCAACGCCGCCGCGACGACGAGCACGCGCATGTTCAGCGCCCAGGTGACTATGGCTTGAAGCATGGAGTTATTTTCCCGTCATGAATTCCGTGCCGAACAGTTCGGCGCTGCCGTCGGTGACCACCTTGGTTCCGACCGGCGGCCCACTGGAAAGAACGGCCTCGCCACCAGCGACGCGCGCGACCTGGATGCGCTTGCGAGTGTAGGTGTGCTCGCCGGTCTGCGCATAAACCCACTGTCCGCCATGGATGTCACTGAGAACCGCGCTGAACGGAATGACGAGTGACTCCGTCTTGTTTTCGAGCGTGGGAATCTCGACGGCCACGCGTTCTCCAGCGCGAAGCGAGGTTTCAGCAGGCAGCGCATAGTACCAGTCCACCGTGTTGGTAAGAGCGTTGGCCGTCGGTGGACCAGCGACAGGCTTGGCGCTCTGTCCAGCGTTTGCAGAACCAAGCGGTTTGACGACGGCCGCTGATTTGGCGTCGAGGAGCGCAGACTCCCCGCTGTAGATCGCCACACGGATCCATTCACGCTTCGCGCCACCTTGTCCCACTGCGGCCCCCAGCAGGTCACGCTGTGCTTTGGCCGTGGTCATGGCCGCCTCCGCGAGAGCGAGGGCCGTCTTCGCTTCATCAACCGAGCGCGCGCTGCCGGCTTCTGCGCTGAGCATCTTTTCAGCGCGGTCGACGGCGATCTTCGCCGCGTCGATCTGCACTTGCGCCTGCAGGATGCGTCCGTCGGCGGCGGCTTGAAGATCCGCGAGACGTAGCACCTCGTCCAAGGTGCCCCCAAGCACAGGTGCGACCGGCTTGCCTTCTGCTGCCAGTGGCGTGACGACTTCCCCAGAAAACAATCGCACTTCAGGGAGGCTGCGCCTCTCAACGGCGACGACTTTGAGGCGGAGATTCTGTTCGGCCTCTGGTTTGAGCGTCAAGACCACCAGGTCCCCCTCCTTGGTGACTGTGGCAGGTGCGGAACCGCCGGAGTCGGCGGCGCGCAATGCCATGGCGGCGAGGGCGAGGATGAGGAGATGCTTCATAAAAGGTGGCGGGTTATCGCAACGTGGCCTGCATGGCGTCTTCGAGGGCGCCGGCAGCACTTTGGGCTTCGATGTTGGCGGCCATGAGCGCCACGTTCGCGTTACTGGCCTCGATCTGACGGCGGGTTAGTTCTAGAGCGGAGACCTGCCCAGCGTCGACCATGCGTTTTGTCGTGTCTGACGCAGCCCGGGCCTCCTGCGCGAGGAGTGCGGCAGTGGATGCTTTGGCTCTCGATGCTCGATAAGCAGCAAGCGCGATGTCGAGCTCGCCCTGAATCGTGTTTTGCTGCGCGAGGAAACGTTTCTCCGCCGTCACACGTCGGGCCTCGGCTTGAGCGATGGGGCCGCGATTGCCATTTACAGGCAGGTCGAGGCTCACGCCAAGTTGCCAACGGTTCTGCCCCTGATTGTAGTCGAACCCAGGACCAATCCTCAGGTCCGGATACTGTTTCGCGATCTCAAGTTTCAGGGCCGATTCGGCAGCTGCGTAGTCTGCCAGCAGCGACAGCAGATCCGCACGCTGGGTCAGTGCGTGACGACGGGTGGAACTCTCGCTGACATCTGGCAGGCGCTGCAAAGACGAAAAGTCGAGCGACACCGACCGGATCGCGCTCAACGGCACACCCACCGCTGCCGCCAGCTTTGCCTCACCCGTTGCGGCCAGACGCTGCGCGTCCTGCAATGCCAGGCGGGCACGATTGAGCATCAGACGCGCTTGCGTGAGTTCGAACGGTGAGACATCTCCGGCCTCCATCTGCGCGGTCAGCTTTTTGATCGCCTCATCGTGCAGCTTCTGTTCCGTTTCGAGCAGGCGGATGTTCTCACGCGCGCCATGCAACTCCAGCATGGCCGCACGAACACGAGAGCGGGCCGCCCAAGCGCGTGAAGAAACGCGCCAGCGCGCTGCTTCGGCGGCAGCGATGGCCTGTTGCGTGCGCTTGCTGCGTTTGCCTGCGGTTTCGATTGGGATGAAGACATTGCCGGCGATGAACCACGGCGTGTAAGGACTGACACGATTGCCGGCGAACTGAGGCCCGAAGGTGAACACCGGATTCGGGCGCATCTCCGCCGTTTTGATCGCCGCAGACATCTCATCCGCCTCCGCCCGCGCGAGAGCCACGTCCGGATGATAGTAGGCTGCTACGAGAGAAAGACGGTCCACATTCCATGCGCCACGGGATGCCTTCTGCTCTTCCAAAAACTTCCTCACACCGGGGGAATCCAAGCGGCGCTGCGCAAAATCGGCAGCCGACTCTTCCGGTGAAATCGGCTTCGACCGATAAGCTGTGCATGCGGCGAGCAGCACGAGGGACAACATTGGCATGACACAGGAGGGGTTCATTCGGCAATCTTTGGGAAGCAGACGGTGACGCAGTTTAGACCTTCAGGCGATACTTGGAGCGTGATGAGGCCTTGGTGAGCCTGAACGATCGTCTGGGCGATACTGAGGCCAAGGCCGCTGCCTTCGATGTCCCCACCGTGGGCTTCATCACCTCTGAAGAAGCGCTCGAAAACACGGGCACGCAGGTTTTCGGGCAGGACCGGTCCTGTGTTGCAGATCTCCAGGCAGATCCGCCCTTGCACGGGTTTTAGCGAGAGAGTGATGGTACCGCGTGGCACATTGTACTTCACTGCATTGTCAGCGAGGTTGAGCAGGAGCTGTCGGAGTCGCATGCGGTCGCCGCGAACGATGGCGGGCTGGCACTCCGTGAGAGTCACGGTGATTTCATTCGGCGCGGAGAGGTGGTTGAGATCCTCCATCAGGTCCCGCACCAGATCGTCCATGGCCACCCGATCATGAGAAAAGGAAAGCAGTCCGGCGTCTGCTTTTGCGAGGAAGGCCAGCTGACCGACGATGCCGGCGAGGCGCTGCACCTCCTCCAGCATCGAAGAGATGCGTTCCTTTTGTGCTTCCGGAACCGCTGAGTCCCCGAGCATCTGCTCGAGGGTGCCATGAAGAATCGTCAGCGGTGTCTTCAGCTCATGAGATGCATGCAGCGTGAACTCGCGTGCCTGGGTGAAGGACGCGCCGAGACGTTCTTTCATGCTGTTGAACACGATCGTCATGCGGTCGATTTCATCGCCGCTGCCGCTGCGAGGCACTGGACGCGAGAGATTCGAAATGTCCGTGTTTTCCAGTTCCAAGGTCAGCCTGCCGATGGGTTCCAAGGCACGACGAAGGAGCAATCCACCCACAAAGATGCCCACCACCAATGCGGGCACTCCACCGGCAGTGACAATCTCCAAAGTCTCCACGAAGGGGCTTTCGCGCTCCACCGCCGCCACCCCACCCTGGCGCACGATCTCCCGCTGCTCCTCGAATTCGAACCAGCTCCAGAACGCAACGATGACCAAGGACACGCACTGCGTGACAATGTAGAGGGTCATGATGCGGCGGCGCAGACTCATGGCTGAAGGCGAAGGGCATAGCCCAGACCGCGGACGGTCTGGATCAACGGTGTGGAATGCCCACGGTCAATCTTTTCCCGCAGACGCCGGACATAGACGTCCACCAGATTTGAGCCAGGATCAAAGTCATACTCCCAGACGGCCTCGATGATATCGCGGCGGCTCACCACGCGCCCTTCGGCGCGCATCAGGCACTCCAGCAGCAGGCTTTCCCGAGAGGACAGCTCGATGCGTTTGCCCCCGCGCCGAGTCTCCCGGGTGGTGAGGTCATAGGCGAGGTCATTCAGCGTCAGCACCGCAGGACGAAGACCTGCGTTCCGCCTCAGCAGGGAGCGCAGCCGAGCCACCAGTTCTGACATGGCAAAAGGTTTTGCGAGGTAGTCATCGGCTCCGGCATTCAGGCCTTCCACACGCTGCTCCACCTCCCCGCGGGCGGAGAGCATGATGACGGGGGTCGTGCACCCCTCCTTGCGCATGGCGCCGACGAGGCTGAGACCGTCACGTTTCGGAAGCATGATGTCGGTCACCATGGCATCGTAGGAATCTGTGAGCGCCTCGCGCAGGCCCCGTTCTCCGTCCGTGGCATGTGTCACCACAAAGCCTTCCTGCGATAGCGCATGGGTGAGCAGAGCCGCGGTCTTTTGGTCATCCTCGACGATCAGAACTTTCATGAATGCGCTGTTTGAACCCGGACTCCAACGAAGGCGAATGAAGAAGCTGTCATCATCGCCGGCGGCACGTCCGGAAAGATGACAGCTTTTTCATGATGATGACAGTCTTGTCATTCGGCAAGCCCCCAATGGGAAACATGGTCTCGGGAATGTCCTCCCAAGCCTCTCCCGCACAGAACAGCCGCGGCCTGCTCCAACGTTTGGCGCCTCGATCCCCTCTATCCCGCGGTGCGGTGATGTTGGCCACTCTCTTTCTGATCCTGGCGTTGTTCACCCGGCTGGCGCTGTTGTTTCAGGCGAGGAACGATGTGGCCTGGGACTTGTCTTTGCTGGGTTCATTCGGATTCGGGCTCTGGTATGACCTTCTGGCCGCGTGCTACGCTCTCGTGCCTTGGTTTTTGCTCACGCTGCTCCTGCCGGTCATGCTCTGGCGCAGCAAGGCCGCGCCATGGATCGTGGCGGTACTCACCGGCCTTTACGCCGTGGCGCTGATCTTCATCGGCGTGGCGGAGTGGTTCTTCTGGGACGAGTTTCAAGTGCGGTTCAACTTCATCGCGGTGGACTACCTCATCTTCACCCAGGAGGTGATCGACAACATCCAGCAGTCTTATCCGATGCCGCTGATCTTCACCGGACTGGGGCTGGCGGGAGCCGGCGTGGCTTGGGGGGCTTGGAGGCTGGGCGCGGTGCAATGGGTTTGTGCCGGAGATGCGGCATGGACCCGCCGTCTCGTCCCTGTCCTCGGCATCACCGTCGTAGTGATCGGCATCTCGAATGTTTTCTCCCAGTCGCAGCTCCCACGCTTCAACGATGAGTTCAACCGTGAACTGGCCAAGGACGGCCCGTACGCCTTCTGCGCGGCGTTTTGGGAAAGCGAGATCGACTATGAGCGCTTCTACCTGAAACAGAACACGGACAAGGCGCTCGCACGTGCGAAAGAGTTGCTCACACTTTCCGACACACCGCCCGCCAGCACTGATCCACACGACCTGCGCCGTTTCATCAAGCACGAAGGGCCTGAAAAGCGGCACAACATCGTGTTTGTCTCCGTGGAGAGCCTCAGCGCGGCCTTCATGAGCCATTTCAAGGTGAACTTCAAAATGAGGTCCTATCTCACGCCCAATCTCGACCGCCTCGCGGATGAGGGCATCCTTTTCACCAATCTGTATGCCACCGGCACGCGCACCGTGCGCGGCCTCGAGGCGCTGACGCTTTGCGTGCCGCCCACTCCAGGCCAGTCGATCGTGTGGCGGCCGAAAAACACGAATCTCTTCACTTCGGGATCGCTCTGCCGCCGACGTGGCTACGACGTGAGCTATGTTTACGGAGGCGACGCCATGTTTGACAACATGCGCAACTACTTCTCCCGCAACAACTACCGAGTCATCGATCGCGGCTCCAAGCCCGAGAGCGAGATCACCTTTCAAAACGCCTGGGGGGTGGCTGATGAAGATCTTTTCCGCTGGGCCACGCAGGAGGCGGACTCAAGCCACGCGGCAAACAAGCCTTTCTTCATGCATGTGATGACGGTCTCCAACCACCGCCCCTTCACCTTCCCGGAGAACCGAATCGACATGCCACAGGGCTCGCGCGATGCCGCGGTCAAATACACTGACTGGTGCATCGGTGATTTCTTGGAGAAGGCGAAAACAAAGCCCTGGTTCGCCAACACGATCTTTGTCATCGTCGCCGATCATTGCCATGGCAGTGCGGGCCGCATGGAACTGGACGTGACGAAGTATCACATTCCTGCCATCGTTTGGAATCCCCAGCTCATTCAGCCGCGCGTCTATGACCGCCTTTGCAGCCAGATCGACATCGTCCCCACGCTGTTTGGCATGATGAACTGGAGCTACACCACGCGCTCCTTTGGCCAGGATGTGTTCTCCCCAGGCTACACCACCGAAGAGGAGCGCATTTACGTCTCGAACTACCAAAAGATCGCATACATAACCCAGGGAGAGCTGGCCATCCTGAAGCCCAAACAGGAGTTTACGACGGGCAAAGTCGATCTCAAGGCAGGAACGATCACTCCCGATAAATCCGAGCTCTCCAAACATCAGCTCGACGACACGATCTCTCTTTATCAGTCTGCTTCCTGGCTTTTCCGCAACGGCCATCTCGGCGCGGAAACGGCCATGCCGTAAGGCTACTGTGACATGCGCAGCGGGCCGCCGCTGCGCACCTCGGTGAGCGTCCCGTCACGAATGACCACGCCGCCGTTTACGATCACATCGCTGAATCCCTCGGCGTAATGATGCGGGTCATTGAAAGTCGCGGGGTCCGTGACTTTGGCTGGATCAAAGATGACGATGTCGGCATGCGCTCCGGCTTTGAGCATCCCGCGCTCCTTGAGATGAAAAGTGTGTGCAGGCAATGATGTCATGCGGCGCACGGCTTCCTGAAGCGTCAGCAGTTTCAACTCACGCACGTAGCGGCCCAGCACGCGGGCATTGTTGCCGTAGCTGCGTGGATGTGGCACGTCCTCCCCGAGGCGACGCGGCCCGCCGTCGCTGGCGGTCATCGTGAAGGGACTGCGCATGAAGACCTGCAAATCATCCTCGTTCATCCCGTGGAAGACGGCGCTTGCACCACCACGCGCTTCGATGTCGAGGATGAGTTCGATCTGATCCTCCAGGGTGTCCGAACCGCGCCGCATTTTTGCAGCTTCAGGAACCGTCTTTCCATTGAGCGACGGATCGGCCTTGCAGCGGGCGATCACCGCATAGCTGTAGTCCTTACGGCCCTGCCGTTCGCGCATCTCAGCCATTTTGGCGATGATCTCCGCCTTCCGTCCTGCATCGGCGATGCGCGCGAGATAGTCCGCATGTTCGCCTTCGAGAGCACTGTCGGGCAGAGTTTGTCGCAAGCCGGTGCTGGAGGCAGTGTAGGCGTATTGATCGTGCGTGATCTTCAAACCCTCCCCGCGCGCCTTGTCGAGCACAGCGAGCACCTTGTCGGCTCCTCCCCATGCCGTGGGTCCTGAAAGCTTGATGTGGGAGACCTCGGCGCGAACTCCGGCCTCGCGGGCGATGCGAATGATCTCATCCAGCGCTTCAAAAATCCGGGTGGTCTCGTAGCGCATGTGACTGACGTAGATGCCGTCGTGTGCGGCGGCGACCTTTGCGAGTTCGATGAGTTCTTCCGTTTTGGCGAAGGAACCTGGGACATAAATCAACCCGGTGCTCAGTCCGACCGCACCGTCCTTCATCGCTTGATCGACGATTTCCTCCATCACCGCGAGCTGTTCGGCGTTCGGCGCCCGGATGAAGCTCCCGCCCATGCCCTGCTCACGCACGGAGCCATGACCGATCAGCGTGGCCACATTGACGGCAACCTTCGACTCCACGATCTCCTCGAAGAATTTCGCCACATCCGTGCGCGAATGGCCGCAGTTGCCGGTAATGATCGTCGTCACGCCCATTCGCAGAAAATTCTCTGCTGTAGGAATGCGGCAGATGTCCTCCGAGTGAGTGTGCACGTCGATGAAACCTGGCGCAGCGACCTTGCCGCCAGCGTCGATGGTTGCATCCGCCGTGCCCGGGACTGTTCCGACCGCGACAATCCTTCCATCCTTCACAGCGATGCTGCCGCGAACCAGCGGTGCGCCGCTGCCATCGGCAATCTGCGCGTTGGTGATCAAAAGATCGAAATCAGCCGGCAGGGCGGTTCCGGCGAAAAGGAGGACGAACAACAAACGCAGTTTCATGATGCCGGAAAAGACGTGGCGCATGGCATGGACATTGCCAGGATTCCTTTGCCAATCCGCCGTCCTCATTCCATATCTCCGCACCATGCTCGACCTCACGAACAAGAAAATCGCCCTCCTCATGGGCGGCCCCGGCTCCGAACGTAAAGTCTCCCTCAAAACGGCCGAAAGCGTGGCCGAGGCACTGCGCAGCAAGGGCGCGAATGTGATCGAGATCGACGTCAGCGGACCGGATTTCGACGTTCCGGCGGACACCTTCATCGCCATGAACCTGATCCATGGCACCTTCGGCGAGGACGGACAGATTCAGGCCATCCTGGAACAACGGGGGATCCGCTACACCGGCGCGGGCGTGGAGAGCAGCCGTGTGGCCTTTGACAAGGTGCTGAGCAAGGAGCGCTTCATCGCCGCCGGCGTACCGACACCGCGTTCGCAGAACTACCTCACGGATGGCAGCCAGCCGCTGGAGATCAGGCTTCCGCTCGTCGTCAAGCCACCGCGCGAAGGATCAAGCGTGGGGGTGCACATCTGCCATCAGCAGGCCGAGTTCGATGCCGCCATCGAAGACGCGAAGAAATTTGGCAAAGACACACTGATCGAAGATTACGTGGCCGGAAAAGAGCTGACGGTGGGCATTCTCGGCGATCAGGTGTTTCCGATCATCCACATCGAGCCGGCCGAAGGCTTCTACGACATCAACAACAAGTATCCGTGGATGAGCGGCACCGGCAAAACGCTCTACCATTGCCCGGCAGAGCTGAGCCCCGAAGTCACCAAGGCCGTACAGGATGCGGCGCTGAAGGCCTTCCGCTCCTGTGGCACGGAAGTCTATGGTCGTGTCGACGTGATGCTGCGCGACAGCGATCAGGCGCCCTTCGTACTTGAGATCAATACCATCCCAGGCATGACCAGCAGCAGCCTGCTGCCGAAGGCGGCCAAAGCCGTGGGCATCGAGTTTCCGGACCTCTGCGCGCGGATCATTGAACTGTCGCTCGAAGCGAGACCCTGAGGTTTTCAGCTCTTCGCCGGCTGGCGTAGCCAGAGATCGCTGCAGAACAGCAGCACTCCCGTCCAGATGAGTCCGAAGGACACGAGCGAGGCGGCGCTGATGGTTTCGTGGTAAATGAACGCTCCCACCAAGAACTGACCGGTGGGCGCGAGGAACTGCAGCACGCCGAGCAGGGCGAAGGGAAGCTGCCGCGCTCCGTGCGCGAAGCCGAGCAGCGGGATCGTGGTGATGACACCTAGACCGGCGATGAGCAGCACGTCGTGGATGGATGCGGTGCCCCAGATCGTGGCTCCGCCTTGCTGGCTCCAGATCAAATACAACGCTGCCACGGGTACGCCGACAACCGTTTCGACGGCGAGACCCGGCAACGATCCGAGCGGCGAACGACGTCGTGCGAGTCCATAGAGAGCAAACGAGCCCGCCAGCAGCAGACCGATCCACGGGAAGCGTCCGACGAGCACCAGTTGCGTCATCACTCCGCAGGCGGCGGAGGCGATGCTGAGCTTTTGCAGTCTCGACAAACGTTCGCCAAACAAGCGGCTGCCAATGAGCACGTTGAGCAGCGGATTGATGAAGTAGCCGAGACTGCAATCGAGGATGCGCCCGTGCTGCGCGGCCCAGACGAAGACGCCCCAGTTGATGGCGAGCAGAAACGCCGACCACGCATGCGTTTTGAGCACGATCATGTCTCGCAATGACATCATGAACCCGCGCCATTCCCTGCGCAGCGCGAGCAGTGGTAGCACGGCAACAGCCGTCCAAACGACGCGCTGCGCCAGCGCCACGTCGCTGCCGAGGTGGCCGAGCTGTTTCCAGTAAACCGGCAGCACGCCCCACAGGCCAAACGCGAGCACGGCACTGAGCACGGCATTCAAAGGTGGCTTGGGATCGCTCATGAAACGCGTGCCTTGCGGCTGTAAAGGATGAGCAGCGCAGCCAGAACACCGAGACCGGCGTTCAGCGTCCACAACGCCGTGGAGTGATAATCGTAGAGCGACATGCCGAGCGCCGAACTCGCCGTGCTGCCGGCGCACCACGCAAAGCCAAGGAAGCCGACGTAGCGTCCGCGCATGTCTTCAGGAGAAAGGCTCGCAGCATACGCCTGCTGACGCGAAAATGCGGACATCTCGCCGATGGTGAAGACGATCATCATCAAGACAAAGGCCGTGAGCGACCCGCTGGCAAGAAAGATGAGGAAGCTTCCGCCCATGAGGATATAGCCAATCGCCAGCACCTGCTTCACCGGCCACATCCGCAGTCCCGACGCCAGCGGGACTTCAAAGAGACAGATCATCGCGCCGTTCATCGCCAGTACCAGACCGCAAAGATGCAGTTCTAGCCCGTTGCGCTCGAAGTGCAGCGGGAAGGTCGTGTTCGTCTGCCGGAAGATCCACGCCACGCACAGGCAGGCACCGAATAGCGCGAGGAAGGGCTTGTTCACGCGAATCGACTGCCATGCATGACTCCAGCCCGCGTGCTCCCTCGCCGTGCGGCGTCCGCGCGGCAGAAACAGCCACGCGATGATGCCAAAGATGGCCGAGGTGGCCGCATCGACGGCGAAGAGCCAGAAGAACGAGTGTTCAGCGAGGAACCCCGCCGTCGCCGGGCCCAGCGACCACGCGAGGTTGATCGCGAAGCGTTGCACCGCGTAAGCGGTAACGCGTTGCTCCGGCGGCACGATGTCCTGCACGAGCGCGACGCTGGCGGGATGCCCGGAATCCGTGATCGCTCCGGTGATGAAGGCCAGTATAGCCAGCGCCCGCCAGTCCACGGCCTGCGACATGGCGAGCATGCACACCGCACCCGAAAGGGCGGCCAGGGCCATGGTGACGTTTCGGCCGAGACGGTCGGCCATCCAGCCGCCGATCGCGGAGGCGACGAAACCGCCAAGCGAATAGGCCGCCACGGCCAGTCCGGCCTGCGCCGGCGTGTTGCCGTTCCGCGTGATGAACAACGCCAGAAACGGCACGACGAAGACGCCGAACCGGTTGACGAAGGTGGCTCCTACGAGAACCCAGAAGGGCCGGGGCAGGAGCTGAATTTGTGAAAACAGGGACATGGTTGGAAACAGAAAAGGAGGGTCATGGGAAGTGGGGAGATGAGCAGGTACACAAAACGGGCCGGCTCGTGTGAGCCGGCCCGTCGAAGGCTTTCAAGGTTGCTGTGTTCGTTTCAGATTACAGGCCTTTGCTCACAATGTATTTCACGAGATCGACGACTCGGTTGGAGTAACCCCACTCGTTGTCGTACCAGCTCACGAGCTTGAAGAACTTGCTGTTCAGCTCGATGCCGGAACCGGCGT
>NZ_JAGRPF010000029.1 GCF_020439865.1 Prosthecobacter sp. | reverse complement strand
GTCCGGTGTCGGAATGCCGAAGGGCTCTCCATACATCTCCGACTGCTCGATCTCGATGCAGTCGCCGATGCCCGCGGCGATGGGATGCCCCGGATTCACCACCCACACGCGTTCGCGTTCGCCGGCCTCGCGCCAGCACAGCGCGCAGCTCGTGCCCATGAGGCGTTTGAAGACCTTCGACCAGTGTCCGGAGTGCAACACGATCAATCCCATGCCCGCAAGCACGCGTTCCTGCACGCGCGTCACCGTTTCATCCAGCACCTGGTCATGCGCTGCGTGTCCCCACCACAGCAGCACGTCGGTTTGATCGAGCACGTATTGGGAGAGGCCCTGTTCCGGCTCGTCGAGCGTCGCCGTGTGCACGTGGAAATCGCCATGCTTCGACAGCGCCTCCTCCAGCGCCCCGTGAATGCCGTTCGGATAAATGGCCGCGACGGCGGAATTCTCGCGTTCGTGGACGAACTCGTTCCAAATTGTCACACGGATGGGTCGGTTGGGCATGGCGGAACTCAGAGCCTACTTCTCGACGATTTCAAACTTCTGTACGCGATGGTTGTAGCTATCGACGACGAAAATCTCGCCGCGCGGGCTGATCGCGATGCCGTGCGGCGCATAAAACTGACCGGGCTCCGTGCCCTGCGTGTCGCCGAAGCCGCCAAGGTATTTTCCCTCCGGTGTGAAGCACTGCACGCGACCGCTCACCGCTGTGATCCACAGACGACCGTGCGCATCCATCGCGATGCCAATCGGCCCGACGAGCTTCGCGTTGAACGCGGTGAACAGGCCGCCAAAGCCGCCCGGCTTGTCCTCCAGCGTGCCCCACGCCAGCAGCGGCTTTCCTTCCGGTGAAAACTTCTGCACACGGCCCACGCTCGCCTCGGTGGTGAACACATCGCCCGCGCTGTCGAGCATGACGAAGTTCGGCCCGCCCACGCGTGATTTCGGATTCGTGTTCCCGCCGAACTGCCCCGGCTGCACGCCATACTCGCCCCACTTGCGCAGGAATTTCCCCTCGCGATCAAACACCTGCACACGCCGGTTCGTCTGGTCCGCCACGAAGACCTCGCCGCTCTTGCTGACGGCGACGCCACCGGGAAAATCGAACTCCCCGTCGCCCGTGCCACTTGATCCCCATTCGCGGATTAACTTGCCGTCCTGCGAATACACGCTCACACGATCCGGCACCTTGTCCTTCATCATGCGCGACGCCGGAAAATGTGTGAGGTAAAGCCGGTCCCCGTCCACCGTGATCCCGCCCGGATTCGGCAGCACCGCGAAATGCGCCAGCGGTTTCCCGTCCGCATCGAACTTCTGCACGCGGTTGTTGTAATGGTCGGTGACAAACACCTCACCCGCCGCATTCAATGCGACGCCGATGGGGATGTTGAATTCCCCCGGCGCCTCACCTTCCTTGCCCCAGGTGGTGATGAGTTTGGCCGAGACCGTTGGAACATCATCCGCCCAAACTCGCCATCCGAACAGGATGGCAAGAAACAGCAGAAGGTGGCATCGGTTCATATCGTGACCTTGATGGGCGAACCGGAGGTTCGCAAGATGATAGCCGATGGTGAAACCACCGGATCAGCACCCCCACCATCCCAAATCGGGGACGATGGGGCGGTTCGTGTCCGGTGGTTCCCGGTCGCTTCGCGACGTTGCTTCGCTGTGCTCGCCCTTCGGGCAGCCTTCGGCTGGCTGTCTCGCTTCGCTCGGCTCACCACCGGCTAATCTCTTTCGAGCCTCCGGCTCGACCTAATCTTCAATATCAGGTCTGAGGCTCGTATGGGGCATCCAACTCTTCTTGTTCAAAATACCTTGGCGGGATGTGCCATGTCTCTGTGAGTGTGGCACCCATCAACCCCATGAAGTCATGGACGCAGAACAGGCCTTTTCGCGCAAAGAAACTCGGCCTTAGGTCTTTTCGCACAACCTCGCAGAACTCGTTTAATGCACGCACAAAGTTAAAAAGAAGCATGGTCGTGTTACGATCCCATTTCATGTGTTCAGCTATTGCTTTTTGCTTCGTTTCGAAGTCGTCCTCCGGCACATCACGGTAGCGTTTTCTTGGCATAATTCGTGGGTCACCAGGAATCATTTCTGATTCAGACATATAATAGTCGAGATAAGCGCGAGATCGGGTGATTAGATTTGAGAGGGATGCCTCGAAATGTTTATCTCGTCCTGGCATGATCGACCGGAAGTGTTCAAACCCGATCTGATAGACGTCTTCGGGGAAATCGACAGGCATGATTTTTCTAAACAGGCAATCGCAAAGCCATTCCCAGTTCTCCAACCTGAACGCCAAGGCCACTCGATCTATGAAGTCATCGTAAATCTGGAGTTGCAGATCAATTTCCTTTCCCAACTGCTGCTCAACCCACAGCTCGTGTTCGCGCTTAATCGTGTGGAGGCGTTCTATTGGCCAGTCGGCCTCGTCTTTGTCGATAAGTGTATGATGCGTTGGGCAAAGAAGAATCAAATTGGGATACTTGTCCCTTTCACTGACAGGCAACGTTGATATGCCCCGTGCATTAACTTGCGAATTTTTGCGGCCTACAATGTGCGCCATTTCGCCAACTATCACATTGTTCGGGGCTTTTTCTTCTGCCGAAACCGATACCAAGGGTTTTCTACAATCTGGCATCGAGCATCGACCGGCGGCTTTGCCCCAAAGGAGATGTGCGTCTTTGGGTTGAATCGCCATGGCGAGTGTTTGCTGGATGCTTCTAACGGGAACTGTTCAGGCTGGATGATATCCTCAATGCTTCACCGAGCATCCCGGACCGACGGTCTGGAAGAAGTCGTTTCCTTTGTCATCGATGAGGATGAAGGCGGGGAAGTCCTCGACTTCGATCTTCCAGATGGCTTCCATGCCGAGTTCGGGGAACTCGACGACTTCGACCTTCTTGATGTTTTCCTTGGCGAGGATGGCGGCGGGGCCGCCGATGCTGCCGAGGTAGAAGCCGCCGTGCTTTTTGCACGCGTCGGTGACCTGCTGGCCGCGGTTTCCCTTCGCGATCATGACCATGCTGCCGCCGTGGCTTTGAAAAAGATCGACGTAGCTGTCCATGCGGCCCGCGGTGGTGGGGCCGAAACTGCCGCTGGGCATGCCGGCGGGCGTTTTGGCGGGACCGGCGTAATAGACGGGGTGGTTCTTGAAGTAATCCGGCAGCGGCTTGCCTGCATCGAGCATCTCCTTGAGTTTTGCATGCGCGATGTCGCGCGCGACGATGATGGGGCCGTTGATGAGGAGGCGCGTGGTGGTGGGATACTTGCTCAGCTCGGCGCGGATCTCGGCCATGGGGCGATTCGTGTCGATGCGCACGGCGTTGGTGTCTTTGCGATGGCGCAGCTCCTCGGGGATGTATTGCAGCGGATTCGTCTCGAGCTTCTCGATGAAGACGCCGTCCTTCGTGATCTTGCCCTTCGCCTGGCGGTCGGCGGAGCACGAAACGCCGATGCCGATGGGCAGCGACGCGCCGTGACGCGGCAGGCGGATGACGCGAACGTCGAGCGCGAAGTATTTCCCGCCAAACTGCGCGCCGATGCCGCAGGTGCGTGCTTCCTCGAGCATCTGCGCCTCGAGTTCGACATCGCGGAAAGCACGGCCGTGCTCGTTGCCGGTGGTGGGGAGGTTGTCGTAATACTTCGTCGAGGCCAGTTTGACGTGCTTCATCGTTGCTTCCGCCGAGGTGCCGCCAATGACGAAGGTCAGGTGATACGGCGGGCACGCGGCGGTGCCGAGCGAGGTCATCTTTTCACTGAGAAACTTCACGATGCTCTTCGGATTCAGCACGGCGCGGGTCTCTTGATATAGGAAGGCCTTGTTCGCCGAGCCGCCGCCTTTGGCGATGAAGAGGAATTTGTACGCTTCGCCATCGGTCGCGTAAATGTCGAGCTGCGCGGGCAGATTGGTGCCCGTGTTCTTTTCGGTGAACATGTCCAGCGCAGCGTTCTGTGAGTAGCGCAGGTTGTTCTCCGTGTAGGCGAGATAGACGCCCTTCGACAGCGCGCCTTCGTCACCACCGCCGGTCCAGACCTGCTGGCCTTTTTTGCCCATGATGATGGCGGTGCCGGTGTCCTGGCAGAACGGCAGCAGGCCCGCGGAGGCCACGTCGGCGTTCTTGAGCATCGTGAGCGCGACCATGCGGTCGTTCTCGCTCGCTTCCTTGTCATCAAGGATGGCGGCGACCTGCTTCAGGTGCTTCGGACGCAGGAAGAAATTGATGTCATGAAACGCCTGGTTTGCCAGCAAGGTGAGCGCTTCGGGATCGACGACGAGCAGTTCCTTGTCGCCGACCTTCTCGACGCGGACGTGTTCCTTCGTCAGCAGGCGGTATTCGGTGTCGTCGGCGCCGAGTTCGAGAAGAGGCTGGTAGTGGAAAGGGGGCGTGGGCATGGTGATATGCGCGGATACTGAAAAGCATCCGCGCCACCGCAAGCCACAGTGCCGCTCTTCGCCGCTTTGAAGGCAGACGAGGCTCACTCGCGGAAAAAAGATGTCGCGGGTGCTGCCGTCGAAAGCGGCCCGATTTGAGGCAGCAATGCCTGAACTGGCGGTTCGAGCCGCACGGGCACAGGTCCCTGCGTCCCAGCTTTTCCTCCAGCCATTTGTCTCCGCCGACGATGCGCACGCCGCGCTTCACCTGCGTTTCGCTCGGGAATCCCCGGCGACGTTTACTGCTCCGCTCGTAGAAAGCAGAAGCGGTCGTTTTCTTCGTGTGTGTGTTGGTTCTTTGCCATGACGACCTCCTTGGTGGGTTGAGGCCGTGCATGTAGCTGGAAAAACAACCCGGGCAATCGGTTTTTGATGTTCAGAGTCACTGCGCAAAGACAGGCTTCTTCCAGATCGGCACGTGGGTTTTGATCTCCTTCAAGTACCAGCGGCACAGCTCAAAGGACTCGGCGCTGTGTTTCGTGCGCACCTTGATGACGATGCTCGGCTCTTCGGCGGCCACGAAGCCGAGGCGATGCTGGATGAACACGCGATGCGGGCCGTGCTCGCGTTCACCACGCTCGACGAGTTCATGCAGCATCTTCTCCGCCATGGGCAGGTAGGCGCTGTAATCAATGCCGGAGATTGGTTTGCCCTCCTCCTCACCACGCACGGTGCCGAGAAACTGCGTCTCCGCGCCCTCGCCCGCCTTAAAGACGGTCTGTGCGGGCTGGATGGGTTCTTCGCTGAGGATGAAGACAGGCGGCATGGGTTCAAACTACCACAGAGATCACGGAGAATCACAGAGACATGAATTTCGGAACTCGGTGCCTCTCTGTGAACTCTGTGGTGAAAAAATCCAACGCCAACTTTCCTCCAGATGGCCGATGGCGCATAAAACTTGTCTGCCAACGCCCATTTCTGATAGCGTTGGTTTTCTCCCAACCATGAAAAGCATTCTTTTCGTCCTTCTCGCGGCCTCCAGCCTTCACGCCGCCACGCAGATCACCTGGAAGCGCCAGCAGTTGCACGGTGACTTTTACTCCGAGGGCGCCGCGATCGGCGACATCAATGGCGACGGCAAACCGGACGTCGTGGCCGGGCCGTTTTGGTGGGAGGGGCCGGCCTTTGAAAAGAAGCACGCCTACTACGAGCCGAAGATTTTCAGCATCAATGGCTACTCGGACAACTTCTTCGCCTACGTCCACGATTTCGATGCGGACAAACGAAACGACATCCTCATCCTCGGCTTCCCCGGCAAAGAAGCGCGGCTTTACCTGAACCCCGGCGTGCACGACGACAAGCCGTGGCCCATGCACATCGTCGCCGACGTGGTGGACAACGAATCGCCCGTCTTCACCGACATCACCGGCGACGGCAAACCGGAGATCGTATGCAGCACCGGCGGGAAGTTCGGCTGGTTCGCTCCGAACTGGGCCAAGCCGACCGAGAAATGGCCCTTCGTCGCCGTCACCGACGACATGAAGGTGGCGAAGTTCACCCACGGCCTCGGAGTCGGCGATGTGAACGGCGATGGGAAGCTCGATCTGCTCGAAGCGCGTCGCTGGTGGGAGAACAACGGCACCGACCAATGGACGCAGCACAACTTCGCTGCTGGTGTCGGCGGTGGTGCGCAGATGTTTGCGTATGACTTCGACGGCAACGGCACGAGCGATGTCTTCACCTCGCTGGCCGCGCATCGCTACGGCGTGTCGGTTTTCCTGCAACACAAGCCCGCTCCGGATCAGCCCACGTGGAACCGCGTCATGCTCGCGAGCGAGCAGCCGCAGGACAACGACTACGGCATCGTCTTCTCCCAGCCGCACGCGGCGTATCTCGCGGACATCGATGGCGATGGCATCCAGGATATCGTCACCGGCAAGCGCTACTGGGCTCACAACGGCCACGATCCCGATGAGCGCGGCGCACGCGTCATCTACTGGTATCAAACGAAGCGCGATGGCAAAGGCGGTGTCGATTTCGTCCCGCATCTCGTCGATGCCGAGAGCGGCGTCGGCGTCGATGTGCAGGTCGGCGATGTGAATGGCGACAAGCTGCCCGACATCGTCGTTGGCAACAAAGGCGGCGTCTTCATCCTCACGCAGGAGAGGAAGGACACGACTGCCGACCTCACGCCGAAGAAGCTCTACGGTCCCGCGCTCAAGCCACAGGCCGAATATGCCAAAGGCCAGTCGCCTGCCGATGCGCTCAAGTCCATGCAACTCCCCGGCGGTTTCAAAGCCGAGCTCATCGCCGCAGAGCCCGATCTCGTGCAGCCGATCGCCTTCGCTTTCGATGAGCGCGGCCGCATCTGGGTCGTGGAAGGCAACAGCTATCCGAAACCGCGCGAAGTCGGCGCCGGTCAGGACCGCATCAAGATTCTCGAGGACAAGGACGGCGACGGCGTTTTCGAAACGAAGAAGATCTTCTGCGAAGGCCTGAATCTCGTCAGCGGCATCGAGCTCGGCTTCGGCGGCGTTTGGGTCGGCGCTGCGCCGTATTTGATGTTCATTCCTGATCGGGATCATGATGACAAGCCGGATGCGGCCGAAGCGGGTCTCTTTGGAAAAGCGATCCCGCAAGTCCCCGGCCTCAACTTCACTGCCTACGCCCTCCTCGACGGCTGGGGTAATCAGGACACGCACGAAACGCTCAACAGCTTCATCTGGGGTCCGGATGGCTGGTTGTATGGCTGCCATGGCGTCTTCACGCACAGCCTTGTTGGCAAGCCTGGCACGCCGGACGATCAGCGCCAGCCGATCAATGCGGGCATCTGGCGTTATCATCCCGTGCGGCATGAGTTTGAAATCTTCGCGCACGGCACCAGCAATCCTTGGGGGCTCGATTACGACCAGTACGGCGAGTTCTTCGTCACCGCCTGCGTCATTCCGCATCTCTACCACATCGTGCCCGGCGGACGGTATCAACGGCAAGCCGGGCAGCACTTCAACGCGCACACTTACGAGGACATCAAGACCATCGCCGACCACGCGCACTACGCCGGCAATCCGCGCCCCGATGTCACCTTCGACAAAACGACCGGCGCAGGCGTGATGAACAACGACACCAACGCGCTCGGCGGCGGTCACGCGCACTGCGGCCTCGCTATCTACCAGAGCAGCCTCTTCCCGCCGACGTATCGCAACCAGCTCCTCTTCGGCAACCTCCACGGCCATCGCCTCGTCGCGAACTACACCGACCCGCACGCCAGCACCTACGTCGGCAAGCATGGCAGCGATTTCATGCGGGCGAACGACATGCACTTCATTCCGGTGACGCAGAAGGTCGGCCCCGACGGCGCGCTCTACGTCAGCGACTGGAGCGACCAGCAAATCTGCCACCGCGGCAGCGGCGCCGTGGAGCACTGGGATCGGAGCAATGGGCGGCTTTACCGCATCACCTACGACGGCTGGAAACCGTGGAAGGGTGATCTCGCGAATGAAACCGATGAAGCCCTCGCGAAGCTCGCGGTGCAGACGGAGAACGAGTGGGAGTCACGGATGGCTAGAAGGGTGCTCAGCGAGAGAGTGGAAATTGACCGACATAAAATCATTCCAATCCAAGAATCGGCGTTAAAGACAAGCGTACTTTCGGAGCGTTCTACAATTCGTTACTGCTGGCTCTCAACAAGCCTCATCATGGCAGGAAATAGGAACTATGAAGTAGAGGTGCCGGAACCGAATAAGGAATTGGAAACCTGTCGGGCTTGGGCGGTGCGAACTTCACTGATGAATCCCCGGCTGGAATCACTCAAAAATCTTGCTCAACAAGATCAATCACCAGTTGTGCGTCGAGAAGTTGCTTCGTTGCTGCAGCATCTCGCCATCGACAAACGCGCCCCCATTGCCACCGCACTCCTCAAGCATGGCGAGGACAAGGACGATCCGATGATCCCGCTGCTCATCTGGTATGGCATCGAGCCGGTGGTGGCGGCGGACCCGGCGGTGGGGATGCAGCTCGCGAAGGCGTCGAAGATGCCGAAGGTCACGGAGTTCATCTACCGGCGCATGGGTTCGGAGGAAGCGGGTCGAACAGAGTTGTTGAAGCTGGCGGCGGCGACCGAGGAGGCCGATCAACGCGCCACGTTGATCAACACCGTTCTGCAAGCCGGGCTGTCCGGAAACACCGTTGCCCAACCGCAGGAGTGGCCTGCGTTGCGTGCCAAGCTTCTTGAAGGTGTGACGGCGAAAATCGAAGACCGGCGGCAGCAAATCCTCACGGAGATCGAAGGCCTGATGGGAATCTCCTCCGCGCTGGATGAACTGCGTGCACTGCTGACCGCTGACAAAGCCAGCGAACGCGGCAACGCGTTGAAGATCCTCACGATGCGCAAAGATGCGAAGACGGCACCCTTGCTTCAGCAGATGCTCTCCTGGAAGCCGATGATCACGCCTTCCTCGCAGCGCGAGCTGCTTCAAACGCTCGCCGCCCTCAAAGACCCCAACACACCCGCGGTCGTGGCAAAACTCCTTCCTGATCTCTCACCAGCAGTCGTGCCCGATGCGGTAAACACGCTCGCCTCGACCAAGGAAGGCGCGAAGGCGTTGCTGAAGGCGGTGGAAGCCAAGACGGTGCCAGCGACGGCGTTGTCACCGTTTTTGGTGCGCCAGCTCACCGCGTTCGATGACAAGGAGGTCAACGCCTTGATCAAATCCGCGTGGGGCGATGTGAACGCGCCCAAAGCCGACCTCGCCGAGCGCACGAAAAAGTATCGCGACCTCCTCACGCCCGCCAAACTGGCCAAAGGCGATCTCGCGAAGGGCAAGATGCTCTACACCGCCACCTGCGGCCAATGCCACAAACTCTTCGGCGAAGGCCAGAACGTCGGCCCCGACATCACCGGCAGCAATCGCGCCGATCTGAACTACCTGCTCGAAAACGTGCTCGATCCCAACGCGGTGATCGGCAAGGCCTACCAGCTCAATTTGTTCACCATGAAGGACGGCCGCGTCATGAGCGGTGTCATCAAGGACGAAAGTCCTGCCGCCGTGAAGATCGCCATGATGGGCGGCGTGGAATTCACGCTGCCGCAGGCGGACATCGCCAAGCGCGAGGTCTCGAAGCTCAGCACGATGCCAGAAGGGCTGTTTGATGCCCTGCAGCCCGCGCAGGTGATTGATTTGGTGAAGTATCTTCAGAGTGGCGCCGCTGCGGGTGGTGCCAAAGGTCCTGCGAAAACCGTCGAAGGCGCGCTCGAAGGTGAATCGCTCAAAGTGCTCGAAATCACCGGCGGCAAAACGAGCAAGCAGGGCATGGGCGGCTTTGGCAGCGAGTGGAGCGGCGGCGCGCAGCTCTGGTGGACCGGTGGCAAGCCAGATCAGAAGCTCACGCTGGCCATCCCGGTCAAAGAAGCGGGCAAATACACGCTCTACGGAGCGCTCACGATGGCCAAGGACTATGGCGTCGTCAGCATTACGCTCGATGGCAAACCGGTGGCGTCGTCGTTCGATGGCTACAACGCATCGAAGGTCATCCACACCGGCGAAAAAGAGTGGGGCACACATGAACTCACCGCCGGCGAGCACCAGCTCACCTTCACCCTCGCCCCGCCGAATCCGAATGCCGTGCCCTCCAACATGGTCGGGCTCGATTATGTGAGGCTGGAGAAGAAGTAGCTGATTCGTTGCCAGCCGGAGCTACGTCTCACCATGCGCGATCTCCAATCCACCAAGGCCATGTGGCTCAAGGGGTGGCTATTCCTTGTCATCGGCCTGATGTCCGCGGCAGTCCTGCTCATCGAGAACTGGAGCTGGCGCAATGCGTTGCTGCTCGCGTTGTGCGTGTGGGGTTTCTGCCGCGCCTACTACTTCGCATTCTACGTGATCGAACGCTGGGTTGACCCGAAGTTCAAGTTCAGCGGGCTGGGAAACTTTTTGCTCTTCCTGTGGCGATCAAGGAAGTGATCAAACGAGCGCCAGCGCTTCGTCGAAGCGCGTGATCAGCTCCTGTGTGTCCTCCAGTCCGGCGGACACACGGATGAGCCAGCGGCTGACACCGACGCTTTCGACCCAGTCGAGCTCTTCGTAGTGTGCGAGGAGGGTGTAGGGACACACGAGTGTGAAATTGGTGCCGAGGCTGGGGCCTTTGCATGCGCGGAGGGCGTCGTAGAACGTCGCGCTGGTGTGTTCCGGGTTTTTCAGCGTGAAGGAGCACAGGCAGCCGTAGCCACCGTTCTCGCGGCGGATGAGTTCGTAGCCGCGCCCACCTTCATTCGCGGCATGCCACACGCGATCCACTTTGGGATGCGAACGCAGATGATCGGCGAGCGTCTTCGCGTTGCGGCTCATCGTCGTGGCGCGCTGGACGAAGTCGCGGCTATTGAGTTCGAGCGCCACTGCATCACCGCGCCAGAGTTCGTGATCGGCATTTGCGGTCAGGAACGCGGAGAAGGCGGCGTGATGCGGTGATTTGCGGTTCAAAACAACGCTGCCGGCCAGAACATCGCCAACGCCGGAGAAACTCTTCGTCAGACTCGTGGTGACGACATCAGCGACGCGATGCGCATCGACATGTGCAACGGTGGAGATCGTGTCATCGACGATGATCGGCACGCCGGGCTGCGCCTCGGCACGAATGGCGAGCAGGCGCTCGAAATCGACGCAGCGGAGCAGCGGATTGCTTGGCGCCTCGCAGAAAATGCCCGCGAGCGGCTCGTTTTGCAGGAGCGCGCGGAGATCATCATACTCGCTGTCCTTGATAAGCGGCAGGAAGTGCGCACCGCTGCCGAAGAATTGCTGAAGCTTCAGCACATCGACATACGGGAAGTCGAGCTGCGCCGTTTTGCGGCTGGGAAACAGATGCGTGAGCATGCGATGCACCGCAAAGTTGGCCGCCATGCCGGACGGAAAGAGAAACACGTCCTCCGGCTGCTGATCGGCGAGCTGCGCGATGCGCTCGCGAATGATGCGATTGGCTGCTTTGCCTTCTTCAGCCGTCGCTTCGCTCCTGTGCTCGCCCAAGGCATCGCAGGCCTGGCGGGTGCTCACGCACTCGCCACAGAAGCGCCAGAACTTGCGCGCTTTCACATAGCTGTCGGCAGGGAACACAGCGACGCCGAGCTGATGTGCGGTCCATTCGACGGCGCGGCCGATTTCGATGAACTTCACGCAGCGTTCCGCATGCACGAGACGCGGAAAGACAAGGCAGCGTTCGCCTGCGCCTGCGAATTCCTTTTCAGCCGCTTCAAACAGTCGTGTGATCGCCGGCGGGCAGCAGAAGCGCGGATAGCCGGATTTGAACTTCGAGACGATCTCCTGATCGCCCTCTTCATAACCGACGACATGCTTCCACAGTGGCAGGCACACGGACACACCGAGGTCGTGATCGGGGATCGCCTTGCCGAGGTCTTCGGCGTGGCAAAGAGGGTGTTTGAGAAGATCGGACATCAAAGGAGAAAGCGCCGTCCTTACTTCTTCGCCAGAGCGCGGTCAATGTCCGCCCACAAATCCTCGACATGCTCGATGCCGACGGAGAAACGCACAAGACCGTCAGTGACGCCGGCGGCTTCGCGCGCGTCTTTGGGAATCGATGCGTGGGTCATGCTGGCGGGATGGGCGACAAGGCTTTCGATGCCGCCGAGGCTTTCGGCCTGGGTGAAGAGGCGCAGGCGGCGGATGAAAGCGAGGGTGTCGCTGAAGCTGAGGCCGAAGTCGGCCAGGAGCATGCCGCCGCCGGCCTTCATTTGCTTTTTGGCAAGCTTGTACTGCGGATGGCTCGGCAGGAAGGGGTAGTTCACACTGCGGACACGTTTGCGGCCCTTGCGTGCCTTGAGATCGTCGAGTCGCTTCGCGAGTTCGAGGGCGTTGGAGCAGTGGCGCTCCATGCGCACGGCTTCGGTCTTGGCGCCACGGGAGATGAGCCAGGCGTCGAATGGACTGGGCTGCAGGCCGATGGCTTTTTGGGCAAAGATCATCTTCTCCTGCCACTCGTCGGAGTTTGAGCAAACCGCGCCGCCCAGGCTGTCGCTGTGACCGTTGGTGTACTTCGTCGTGCTGAGCAGAGAGAGATCGGCGCCGAGATCAAGCGGCTGCTGAAGCAGGCTGGAGGCGAAGGTGTTGTCCACCGCGACGACGCTGCCAACGCTGTGTGCGGCGGCACTGAGCGCCTTGATGTCGAGAATCTTCAGCAGCGGATTCGTCGGCGATTCGAGCCAGACCAGCGCTGGCTTGAGCCGTGTGATGAGCTCATAGTTCTCCGGATTGGAGAGGTTGGCGTATTTGATGGTGACACCGAAGCGACGCAGCACCTTTTCAAAGATGCGGTAGGTGCAGCCGTAGATCTGCTGCTCTGACAGGATCAGATCACCCGCCTTGAGCGAGAACAGGATGGCGGAGATGGCGCTGAGGCCGCTGGCGAAGACGGTGCAGTGCTGTGCGTTTTCGAGGCTGGCGAGCGTGGACTGGAGGTTGCGGAAGTTCGGATTGCCGGAGCGTGTGTAGTCGAAGCCGGTGGGATTTCCGCTCTCGAAGGTGGAGGTCATGTAGATCGGCGGAATCACTGCGCCGGTCTCGCTGCGGTAGTCCTGGCCGACATGAATGGCGCGCGTTTCGAAGCGTGCGTCGGCGGGCAGGGAAGGGTCGTCTTTCATGGCGTGATGATGGACATGCAGAATTAGCTTTGCAAGGCCCCTGCGCTCATGCTTTATGAGTTAAATCTGATCTTTCATGTCCGACTCTTCTGCTCCTCGAAAATTCCGTCGTGTTCTTCTCAAACTCAGCGGTGAAGCATTGAGACAACCGGGCAGTACGGACAATATTTCCCCGCCGATCGTCGAGGACATGGCGGCGCAGATCAAGGCGGCGCATCAGACGGGGCTTGAAATCGCCCTCGTCGTTGGCGGCGGCAATTTCTGGCGCGGTGTGACCGCCAGCAACCGGGGCATGGAGCGTGCCACGGCGGACTACATGGGCATGCTGGCGACGGTGATGAACTCGCTTGCCGTGCAAAGCATGCTGGAGGCCATGGACGTGCCGACGCGCGTGCAGAGCGCAATCAAGATGGACAATGTGGCCGAGCCCTTCGTGCGCCGAAAGGCGATGCGGCATCTGGAGCTCGGACGCGTGGTGATCTTTGCCGCGGGCACGGGCAATCCCTTTTTCTCCACCGACACCACCGCCGCGCTGCGCGCCAGCGAGATCAATGCGGAGATCGTGCTGAAGGCCACCAAGGTGGACGGCATCTACGATTCCGATCCGGCGAAGAATCCGGACGCGGCGAAGTTTGACCGCATCAGCTTCCATGAGTGCCTGACGCGCCAGCTCAAGGTGATGGACGCCACGGCGTTCTCGCTCTGTATGGAGAACAACATGCCCATCGGCGTGTTCAGCATGAACGAACCCGACAACATCCGCCGTGCGCTCGTCGGCGAGCACATCGGCACGCTGGTCGATGCAAAAGGCTGAGCGAATTTAAAACCTGACACTGATATGGACACTGAACTGACGATGATGGAGGCCGAAGAGGCCATGACGAAGGCGGTGGAACACGCCATCCACGAGTTCGCCACCGTGCGCACGGGCAAAGCCTCGCCGACGCTTGTCGAAAACATGGATGTGCACGTGATGAGCTATGGCAGCCACATGAAGCTGAAACAGCTCGCCATGATTACCACGCCGGACGCGCGTCTGATCCGCATCGAGCCGTTTGACTCCTCCACGCTGCAAGACATCGACCGCGCGATCCGTGAATCACGCCTCGGCCTGAACGGCAGTATCGAAGGGAAGGTGATCCGCCTGCCGATACCGTCGCTCTCCACCGAACGCCGCGAACAGATGGTGAAGATGTGCAAAACCCTCGGTGAAGAAGCTCGTGTGCGTGTGCGCTCGGTCCGACGCGATGCGCTTGAAGCGCTCAAGAAGGGCGAGAAGGACGGCCAGATCACCGAGGACGACCTCCGTCGCCTGGAGAAGGACGTTCAGACGCTGACCGACAAAAGCATCGCTGAAATCGACCAGCATGTGGCGTCGAAAGAGAAAGAGATCATGACGGTCTGATTCCCGGTCATGTCCTCGCTTCACGAAACCTGCTGCCCGCAATGCGGGTGTCGTGAAGTTCACCGGCGTGCGCCGGCGCTCGGTCCAAGGTTTGATGGCGGCAACGCCCTGTTCTGGCTTCTGGGTGGTTTTGTCTTCAGCGTCCTCTGGTCGCTGGCAAAACCCAAACGTTTCCTGTGCAACCGATGCGAATGTCTTTTCAACGCAACCACGGCTGCGATGCGACTTTGGTTGATTGCCCTGCTGGCGTTTTTGGCTTTAAGCGTTTACGGGATCTGGCTAGAAGTGCACTTTGAAGAATGACATCGCCCTGTCCTGCCTGAACAAAACTTGATCTGATGTTTCCCGCCCGCGACTACCTCGACCTCACGCACACGAAGCATGGCATCCTGTTTCCGGATGGCTCGCCTGTGTGGACGGCGTTGACGCGGATCGAGCAGTATCTCGAGTTCCGTCTGCAGCGTGAGCTTCGCATCCAAGTGCCGCCAGGTGCGTTCATCGGCGAGGACGTGTTCATCGACGAGGGCACCACGCTGGAACCCGGCGCTGTGATCAAGGGCCCGGCATGGATCGGACGAAACTGCCAGATCCGCGCGGGCTGCTACATCCGCGAGAACGTGATCATCGGGGACGGCTGCGTGCTCGGGAACTCCTGCGAATTCAAGAACTGCGTCGTTTTCGACGGCTGCGAAATCCCGCACTACAACTACGTCGGCGACTCGATTCTGGGCCACAAGGCGCATCTGGGCGCCGGCGTGGTCCTATCGAACGTGCGGCTTGATCGTCTGGAGGTCACCGTGAAGACCGACACAGACGTCATTCCCACCAGCCTGCGGAAGTTCGGCGCGATCGTCGGCGATCATGCCGAGATCGGCTGCAACAGTGTGATCAGCCCGGGCAGCATCATCGGCCGCCGCAGCATCGTCTATCCGCTGACGCATTTCAGCGGCGTGCTGGATGCAGATTTGATGCTGAAGACCCGGCAGACGCAGCAGGTGGTGAAGCGGCGGAAGTAGAGGGCGACGGCGGGTCAAACCCGCAGCATGTCCTTCACGACCTGCCAGTAGAGGAAGATGCAGCCGCGCCAGGAGTAGCGGAATTCTCCGTTGCCGGTGGGTTCGATGACGCCGGCGGTGATGTTGTGGTCGATCTGGACGCTCATGTCGCGCTCGATGTAGGCGTGCAGGTATTCGGTGTCCTGCAGCGCGAGATCTTCGAGGCTGATGCCCTCGCGCTGGAGGAAGGCTTCATGCCGTTCCAGCAGATCCTCGAACGAAGCCGCATGGATGAAGCGGTTCAGCCGCTGCTTGGGCGAATGCTTCATCGTGGCGGCGAAGGGATAGTTCGTTGTGGTGAAGGTGACGCCGCTGTTCGCCCGCGAGGTGAGACTGACGTACGAAAAGCCGAACTCGCCCTGCTGGGCGAGTGCAATGGCGGCCTGGGTGCGCTTTTCCGCATGATAGAGCAGGCGCATGAAGGTGTCGGTCTGGCTCCACTGCCAGCCGGTGTCACCGACTTCGGTGAAGCCGGCGTCCTCCGCCTCGCTGCTCAGGTCCGAGAGTTCGGGGAACACCTCCCGTGAGGGCGGGAAGCGGTGCTTGACCTCGCTTTTGATCGGAAAGCGCAGGCGGCGCACACGGAAAATGATCTCCAGCCAAGGCAGCATGAACCAGGCACCGATGAAGATGCCTCCGCCGACATGGGTGTCAGTCAGGTAGTAGCCGCTGAGGTAGGAGGCTCCGAGCAGGGCGATCCAGCCCAGCTTTTGGACAAAGCGGTTCTCAAATGACCGGCATGCGATGGCGAAGACGATGGTCGCCGCGACATATAGAATCTGCTGGAGGGTGCTTTCCATGGGGCCGCCGGAGTGAAATGCGAAACGGAGACTAAAGGTAAACGTTTGGCAAAGCAACCTTGCATCGCGGCGCCCCACTCTCAGGGACGCGGGCACAAAAAAGGCCGGATGCGCCTACCCAGCGCACCCGGCCTCCCAATACCAACTAAATATCAAAGACTACTTCGCGATGGAGAGGGGGACGAAACCCACCTGCTGCACGATCTGTTCGCCGGTGGCGCTGAGGCAGAAATCGACAAACGCCTTCACGTTACCGGTGGGTTCGCCATTGGTGTAGAGATAGGTCGGGCGGGCGTAGGGGTACTTGCGCACATTGGCCATGTCAGGAGCGATGCCATCAACCGGAAGCGCCTTGGTGCCCTTGCCATGCGTGTAGGCGAGGCCCACATAACCGATGCCGTTCTTGTTGCTGGACACCTCGGCGACGATCTGCTCGTTGCCGGCCATTTTCTGGCTGTTGGTGCTGTAGGCTTTGTTCTTCATCGCCAAGGACGAGAAGTCCTTGTAGGTGCCTGAGGAGGTGTTGCGGGTGTAGACCGAAATCGGGCCGGGGGCGCCGCCAAGTTCGCTCCAGTCGGTGATGTCACCGGTGAAGATTTGCAGAATCTGCTTCTTGGTCAGACCGGTGACAGGGTTGTTCTTGTTGACCACCACGGCGATCATGTCCCAGGCCACGTTGAACTCCTTCAGGAAAACGCCCTTGGTTTTGCAGAAGGTGCGCTCGTCGTCTTTGACCTTGCGGCTGCTCATGCCGATGTCGGCGGTGCCGGCGGCGAGGTTGGTGAAGGCGGTGGAGGAGCCTTCGGCGGCGATGTCGAAGCGGGAGTCACCGCCGGATTTTTTGAAGCCTTCGGCCCATTGGGGGACGAGTTTGGCCCCGAGGGTGTCAGAACCGCGGATGCGGAGGGTGGACTGGGCCTGCAGGCTTGCAGCGCAGGCCAGTGACAGGACGGAAAACAGGAGGGTGGATTTCATGGATGTTGGGTTGTATTTGGGGAAGTTGAGGATGTCAGATGTAGCTGTAGTCGTCAGCAGAGGGTGTCGAGTAAAAAGACGCCAGGTGACGTCAGTGTGACAACTTGATCAGAAGAACATGCGGAGGCCCGAGCTCCAGGTCCAGCCCTTGTAGTCACCACCGTTGCCGCCGCCGTTCATGTCGACGTACTCGATGCCGGTCATCAGCTTCAGCTTGTTGCCGTAAAGGTAATAGTTCGCTCCGAAGTAAAATCCGTGGTAGACCTCGCCACGTCCGCCGTTGGTGGTGAACGGGGCCAGGCGGTCATAGCGGCTGGCGAGGCGAAGGCCGTCATTCTGACCATTGGCATACTGATAGCGTCCCACCAGCTGCAGGCCTTTCGCGACGAAAACGGAAGGAAGGATCACAACGCCAAACACATCTCCCTGCGGGGCGCGTCCATGGCCGTGCAGGATGTCGGTGCCGAGTGCCCAGCGGCCTTTTTCCCAGGTGCTGTTCAGAGACCAGGCGCTCTCGAAGGCATAAAGAGCGGGGGCACCGGCAAAAGAAGAACCGTTCACGGTCGTGTCTTCCGTGGCCTTTTGATAGTCAAGGCTGATGTTGGCGCGGTCAAAGCCGGTGGCATCTGCCAAGTCATAACCGATGCCGGCTTGGATTATGGCACCGCCATTGAAGGTGGTGAATTCTCGTTCATCGTCGCCCGCAAACAAAGCTGTTTCCCAAAGCCAGTTGCCAGCCTTTCCGTAGCCCCAGACACCCGTATACTGACTGGTGAACAGGGCGTTGGTCAGCAGGGCGCGCTCGATGGTGAGAATCTCCTTGGAGGAGGTGGAGTGCTCCAGGCTGAAGAACGCCTTACGCTTACCGAAGCCGACGTTCAGCGCAGGGGAGAAGGAGTATTCGAAGAGCAGATCGTAGATTCGGCCATAGAACTCATTGAAATTGGCATTGATGTCGATCTGGCCCTCGAGTTTGCCATTGCCGTCCATCAGCTTCGATTTGAACCCGACGCGAAAACGGCGCACTTCGAAATCGCCCCAGCGCACAGATTGCGGCCTGTCGCGGGTGCCGAAATCGCCCTGGTCTGACCAGCCTTGGGCATCCTGCAGGTGCAGGCGGCCCTGAAGTGCCAGTTCTGTCAAAAACCCGCTGTCCGCCTTGTACAGGACGGCAGAATCCCAAATCTTGTCATAGACCGAGGTCGGATCGGTGACGGAGGGTTCGACAACCTCGGCCGGCCGGTTGACGTCGTCAGCTTTCACTGCGCCGGAGGTGAACAGGAGGGAAAGAGCAAGTCCTGCAACGGAAAGCAGGGCTGAGGGAGTGGACTTCATGGAATCGACTTGTGTGGGTGGGTGGTGTCTTGAGGATTGGTTCAGGCTGGAACAGCCGGCGCCTTTGTAACCGGACGTGCCAGATCTGTCACAATGTCCAATGTGACGTTTCCGTCACAGATCAGCCTGACCGTTTGCACTCCGTGACGTTTTGGTCACAGTCCGCCCCCTCCCGCAGAACCGTGACAAATATTGCTGCATAGCGGCTTTGAAGTCTCGGCTTCGCTGGATTATCTCCTTTTCAGATGGCGTCCGTCCCCCCCCCTCCCAACGATCCACCACCCACCCTCGGCAGCAGGCTGCTCAGGAAAGAACGCCGTGTGGTGGCGGGCTTGGACCCTCAGCAGCTGATCAAATACTTCTTCGGCGCCAATTCGAGCATCGCGATCATCGTGCTGGTGCTCATCATGGCCTTCCTCCTGCGCGAGGGTGCCGGTTTCCTCACCACCTATCGTCACGAGCTGGAGGTTTACCGGCAGGCAGGGCTCGAGTTCTGCGATCTGGCAGACCGGCCGCTCCAGCACCAGCGGGTGCTGGCCAATGCTCTTCGGCGTGCCCTGAGCATCGAGATGGACCCGCTGACCAAATCTGCGCGGGAACGCCGTGACGCGGCTTTCCTGCTCAAAGCGTCTGTCGAGGAGAAAACATCTGCATCTCGGGCTGATCTCGAACATGCGCTCGAGCAGACACCTCCGCCCGCAGCTGATTCCCTCGTCCACCTGCGGGAAGTGGTGAAGCAAAAGACCACCGCGGCCGCGGCCGCGGCGGAATACCCGGACCTGTTCACTTCTGCTGAGAAAAGCCGGCTTCAGAACGAGCTCTCCGAGCTCTCGCCCGAAGTCAGCGATCTACCGCCGTTCCTGCAGTCCCTGATCGCTGAGTACAGCACCCAAGATCAGGCTGCCAGGAGCAAATTTGCCGGCATTATCAGCACAGGAGAACTTTTCGAGGAGGCCACGGATCCCGTCGTGGAAGTGCTCGATGAGCTCAAGGCCCATGCGACTGAAACCAAGGAACAGGCCACGGAGTACTTCACCCTCAAGGCCGGTCGTCAGCAGCTCTTGGACGCCGCCGCCACGGCAACTGATCCTGAGCGCAAAGCAGCGCTGCTTGCCGAAGCCGAGGCCTCCCAGTCCGACGGTGTCAATTTTGGCGAACGCATCGAATCGATCCTGATGCGCCGGGAAGAACTCATCTCCAAGCTGCAAGAATACTGCACAGCACTTGAAGCCGCCTTCAAGGAGATGCCCGAACAGAGTACTACCGCCGAAGCCACCGCGCTCGTCAGTGAGGTTCGCCATGCGATTCCCGGACACCTTGGCGAAATCCATCAGGCCGTGGAGAATCTCAAGAACTGGAAATGGGATGCGCCTGTTGCTTTCTACCGTTCTCTCGGCGCCTTCTTCTTCGGTACGGAATGGATCACCAACAGCTCCTGGCAGGACTTCTTCGGCTTCGTACCACTTCTCGCCGGATCGGTGGTCATCTCGATCATCGCTGTCTTGATTGCCACGCCTGTCAGCGTGGTGGCGGCCATCTACACCAATCAGTTCGCCAGCGACCGTGAGAAGGAGATCATCAAACCGGTGATCGAGTTCATTCAGGCCATACCTTCCGTCGTACTCGGTTTCATCGGCATCTCGCTCGTCGGAAATCTCATCAAGGACTTCAGTGAAATCAGCTGGCTGCAGTGGATTCCCGGCTTCCCCATTCAGGAACGTCTCAACATGTTCAATGCCGGCTGCCTGCTCGCCTTCATGGCCGTGCCGACGATGTTCAGCCTCTCCGAAGACGCCCTCAACAACGTCCCGCGTGCCTACATCGACGCTTCGGACGCTCTGGGTGCCACCAAGCTGCAGACCGTCTTCCGCGTGATCGTGCCGGCGGGCATTTCCGGCATTCTCTCCGCCATCCTGCTCGGCCTCGGTCGTGTGGTTGGTGAGACGATGGTCGTGCTGCTCGTCGCGGGCAATCGAATCGCTGTTCCGGACTTCAGCGCCGGGCTCGGCGTCGTTTTCCAGCCTGCCCACACGCTCACGGGAATCATTGCCCAGGAACTGGGCGAGGTGTCGCGCGGCAGCTCTCACTGGCAGGCGCTGTTCATGGTCGGCATCGTTCTCTTTGGTATTTCCCTTCTCGTCAATTGGTGTGCGCGAGCCGTTGCCCGCCGTTTTGAACCTCACAAGGCATGACCCCCGCCCCCACCACCGACAATCCTTTCGCTGGGGACAATTCCGGCATCCAGAAGCGCGAGACCGCCGCACGTTGGGCTTTGCGCATCGGCAGCCACATCGTTGTGTTCACCACGCTGGCGATCATGCTGCACATCTTCGTCAAAGGTGCGCCGGTCGTGTTTCAGTCCAAGTGGCCGTTCGTGAACACCCAGTTCCTCACGAAGCTTCCCGCCACGCTGCACGTCATTGAGGACAAACAGGGACATCGCATCGAAACCGATGTGAACGGTGCCGATGCCGTCAAAAAGAAACTCGGTGACGACTTTCGTTCGGAGAAAACTGTCTCGTATTCCGGTGGGGGCATTCTGGGACCGATCGTTGGTACGGCTCTGCTCGTGGTCGTCAGTGTCGGCGTGGCGCTCTTCCTCGGCGTCGCCTGCGCGATCTATCTCAGCGAGTACGCGAAACACGGCAAGTTCCTCGAAACGGTGCGGCTGGCGATCTTGAACCTCGCGGGGGTGCCGTCCGTCGTGTTCGGACTGTTTGGTCTTGGGGCGTTCGTGCTGACCGCTCCGGTGTTTGTCGATGTGCCAGCGGATCGTTCTGTGCTCGCCATTCCGCTCGGCTTCACGACGCTCAGTTTCGAGGGCTGGGACACCTGCGTGCTTTCCGGCGGCTTCACGCTCGCCTTCGTGATCCTGCCCGTCATCATCACCGCCAGCGAGCAATGCCTGCAGGCCGTGCCGCAGGGATTTCGTGAAACGAGCATGGCCCTCGGTGCCACGCGCTGGCAGACGATCCGTTACAGCGTGCTGCCGTTTGCCACGCCCGGCATTCTGACATCGAGCATCCTCGGCATCGCCCGCGCCGCTGGTGAGACGGCGCCGATCATGTTCACCGCCGCGCTGGCCTTCAAAGACAAGCTGCCCTGGCAGAAGGACATGCCGCCGCTGCCGACAGATGCTTCCATCTTCGCTCATTGGGAGCAGAGTGTGGAGCGCTTCCTCGGCATCTTCACCGAGTCGGTTCAGGCGCTGCCGTATCACATCTACACCATCGCCGCGAAGATCCCGCAGAACGAGTACTCGGAGCGCGCCCAGTACGGCTCCGTGTTTGTCTTCCTTGTCCTCGTCGCCTCACTGGCCACCAGCTCGATCCTGCTGCGCAAACGTCTCCGCGCCAAGTATCGCTGGTGATTGATCCCACTCTCTGTTCATGTCCGCCGATTCTCCCGCCATTGCCACGCCGCCGCCTGTTGTGCAGGTGCGTGACATGGATTTTTGTTACGGTGCCAGTCAGGCCCTGTTCGACATCAACCTGAAGGTCGAATACCACCGCGTCACCGCGCTCATCGGCCCGTCGGGCTGCGGCAAGAGCACGCTGCTGCGCTGCGTCAACCGCATGAACGACCGCGTCACCGGCGCCCGGGTGACGAAGGGCGAAGTGCTCGTCAAAGGCAAAAACATCCATCATGCGGATGTCGATCTCACCCAGCTTCGCAAGCAGGTTGGAATGGTCTTTCAGAAGTCGAATCCGTTTCCCAAGAGCATCTATGAGAACGTCGCCTACGGGCTGCGCATCCATGGAGAGAAAAGCAAAAGCGTGCTCGACGAGGCCGTCGAACGCTCGCTGACCCACGCCGCGTTGTGGGAGGAGCTCAAGGACCGCCTCCATGCGAACGCGCTCGCGCTTTCCGGCGGTCAGCAACAGCGTTTGTGCATCGCTCGAGCCATCGCCACGCTGCCGGATGTGCTGCTGATGGACGAGCCCTGCTCCGCGCTCGATCCCATCTCGACGCTGAAGATCGAGGAGCTCATGCATCAGCTCGCCAAAGAGTTCACCGTCGTCATCGTCACCCACAACATGCAGCAGGCCGTGCGCGTCTCGGATTACACCGCCTTCCTGCACCTCGGCAAGCTCGTCGAATTCGCCCCCACCGAGGAACTCTTCACCAACCCCCGCGAGAAGCTCACCGAGGCCTATCTGCGCGGCACGTTCAGTTGAAATGTCCGCCGATCTTTCCGTCTCAACCTCAACCGAGCCGCTCATCCGGGTGGAGAAGTTCAACTATGCCTACGGCGACCACCAGGTGCTCTTCGATGTTGGTTTGAACATGGAGAGCAAGGATGTGACGGCACTCATCGGCCCTTCCGGCTGCGGCAAGAGCACGCTCATCCGTTCCATCAACCGCATCAACGATCTCGTCGATTCTGCACGAGTGGTCAGTGGCAGCATCAAGATCGACGGTGTGGACTTGTATTCACCAGACGTCGATGTGATCAGCCTGCGCCGCAACGTCGGCATGGTGTTCCAGAAGTACAATCCCTTCCCGCGCTCCATCTTTGAAAACGCCGTCTATGGCCTGCGTGTGGCAGGCATCAAGGACCGCCATGATCTCGAAGAGGCCGCCGAGCGCAGCCTCAAAGCCGCCGCGCTTTGGGACGAGGTCAAAGACCGCCTGCATGAGATGGCCACCGGCCTCTCCGGCGGACAGCAGCAGCGTTTGTGCATCGCCCGCGCCATCGCCCTGCAGCCGCGCATCCTGCTCATGGACGAGCCCTGCGCCGCGCTGGACCCCATTGCCACCGCGCGCATCGAGGAGCTGATTCTGCAGCTTCGCGGCCAGTACACCTTTGTCATCGTCACACATAACATGGAGCAGGCGAAGCGCATCGCCGACCGCACGGCGTTCTTCTACAAGGGCCG
The DNA here is from genome assembly GCF_020439865.1 of Prosthecobacter sp. GTDB lineage: Bacteria > Verrucomicrobiota > Verrucomicrobiia > Verrucomicrobiales > Verrucomicrobiaceae > Prosthecobacter. The sequence goes on along the minus strand of NZ_JAGRPF010000029.1, from coordinate 12,923 downwards.
GCTGATCGAGGAAGACGAGACCATGACGATCTTCAATCATCCGCGTGATCCGCAGACCGAGGCCTACATCACCGGCCGCCTGACCTAACAATCAGCGAGGTTGAAATGACCGTTTCATGCCGCACCTTGGGCGCACATGAGTCTCCGCCCCATCCTGTTTCTCCTTCTCGCCGCCAACGCGCATGCCGGCGTGGAGGTGGACATTGACAAGTTCGGCGAGAGCCTCGGCGGCTGGACCAAAGAGGGGAAAAAGGCGGCGGAGTACAAGTTTTCAGAGGCAGATTACCGCACCTACAAGCCGGAGGTCACGCAGGCGCCGGACGGTGGCGTTTTCATTTCCGTGCGGGTGGACCACGTGCGCGGAATGTTTTCCGCCGATGACCACGCCAGTCTGGAGATGAGCTTCGGTCCCGACGGCACGCTGCTGTCCTCCCAGGCCGCTGTGTCGATTCAAGGCCGTCGCATCAGCAGCGACATGTTTCGCAGCGGGGGAAACTCGGCAGCCAAGCTGGCCGGTGACCTCGCCGGCGGCACCGCTGAGAAGGCCGCCAAACTTAGTGGCAACGTCTTTGCGAGTCTTGCCTCCAAGGTGCTGCGGGAGAACGTCACCGAACCTGGCCGCATCGCCTATCCCGCCGCTCTGCGTCACAACTACAACCTGCTCTACCAGTGTGTGACGGTCACCAAAGATCCGCCGAAGGCGCTGCCCGTCGAGGGTGAGGAGCCGGCGAAACAAAATGCAGCCGCAGAGAAAAAGGGCGCGCCGGAGGGCATGTTGGAAGTGCGCACGTTTGGCGATCCCCCAAAGGAAGAGCCGAAAAAGGAAGCTGAACCGGCCAAACCATGAGCGACCGGCGGCTGCTCATCGACGTCGGCAACGGCCGCACCAAGTTCGGCCTCGCCACGAGTGAGGACATTCTCGAACGGCGCGAGCATCCGACGCGCGAACTCTCGCCAGACACCGTGCGCGATCTTACGCGCGGCTGGAGTTTTGATGGAGCCGTGATCTGCAGCGTTGTGCCGAAGGCGGTGCCCGCCTTTCGCGCCGTTTTTGGCGAAACGCTCATCGAACTGCGTCATGACACACCGATGGGCATCGGTATTCGCTACCCGAAGCCCGAAAGCATCGGGCCGGACCGTCTCGCGAACGCAGTCGCCCTCGCGCACATGCACGGTGCGCCTGGGATTGTGATCGACTTCGGCACCGCCGTGACTTTTGACATCCTCTCCGCCGACAAGTTCTACGTCGGCGGCGTCATCGCCCCCGGTCTTCGATTGATGACGGACTACCTGCACGAACGCACGGCGCTGCTGCCTCGCGTCGATCTGCGCGAACCGGCCAGCGCCATCGGCCAGTCCACCGAAGCCGCCATCCTCGCCGGCGCCGCCATTGGTTACCGCGGCATGGTGAAAGGCATTTTGGAGTCCCTGAAGAAGGAGTTGAGCGCTCCGAATTCCCACATCGTCGCCACCGGCGGGGATGCGGAATGGATCATCTCCGGCATGGGCGAGCGCATCGCAGTGGACCCGGATTTGACCTTGCACGGATTGCGTTTGGTGGGCAATCTCGCCGCCCTCAAGTAGCCCGGGCTGCGGACGGCCTGCGTTCGTCATTTCCAACTCCATGTCAGACTCTGTCAAAACCTCCATCGGCATCGACTTCGGCGGCACGTCCGTGAAACTCGGCGTGTGTCGCGGTGACGAACTCCTCGTCATCGATGAGCCCATTCCCACCGGACAGTTTGCCGGACCGGCCGCGCTCATCGGCGAGATGGCCGCACGTGTCGCGAAACTGCGCACCACGTATCCGGACATCTGCGCCATCGGCGTCGGCGTTCCCGGTCTTGTCGATTTCGATCATGGCTTCGTGCATGAGCTGACGAACGTTCCCGGCTGGAAGCATGTGCCGCTCAAAACCATTCTCGGTGAGAAGACCGGCCTCCCCGTGCTCGTCGAAAATGATGCGAACGCGATGGTCTATGCCGAATTCCGTTATGGCGCTGCGCGTGGTCTGAAAAACGTCGTCGGGCTGACCATTGGCACCGGCATCGGCGGCGGGCTGGTGCTCGATGGCAAGATGTTTCGCGGCAGCGGTTTCGCCGCGGGCGAGATCGGCCAGATGAGCATCCATTTCGACGGCAAGGCCGGTCACTACGGCAACTCAGGCGCGTTGGAGAAGTACACCGGCAATCAGCAGATCGCCGAGCACGCCGTGCAGCGCTATGCCGAGGCGGGCATCGACAAAGAGATCGCCGACTGCACGCCCAAGAAGATCGCGGATGCTGCACAGGCCGGTGATGACATTGCCCGCCAAGTTTGGGGCGAAGTCGCCGACTGGCTCGGCACCGCCATCGCCAGCATCGCCTGGCTGCTCAATCCCGATGTGTTTGTCATCGGCGGCGGTGTGGCCCAGGCTGGCGATCTGATTTTTGGTCCGCTCAAGAACAGGGTGCAGAGCATGCTCAGCACCGTCGTGTGGGAACGCCTGCAGATTGTGCCAGCCCGTTTCAGCAACGAAGCCGGCATCATCGGCAACGCCGCGCTTGCGGCGGATGCGGTTTAAGCGGTCCGCACAGTTTCCTGTGCGGTTCACTGTCACTTCTTCTTGCCCTTGGGCTGGGGCTTCGGCTCCCAGTCCTCCACCTTGATGATGGCCTCCAAATCCCTCTTGGCGGCGATGTCTTCCGGCAGGATTTTGAACTTGGTCAGATAGCGCAGCGCCTTGGCCACCTGCAGGATCTCGCCTTTCTTCGACTCAATCTTGTCGGGGGGAACTTCCTTCATCACGCTGGCGAAATCGTTGGCAGCGGAGACGGCAAGCTTCCGGGCTTCGGCATCGTCCTCATAGCAGAGGGATTCAAAGAGGTGCAGCATCTTGTCGTTGCCTTCGAGCTTCGCCGCGGCTTCGCGGATGCCTTTGGCGATCTCGCTGCGCTTCGCGGCGGTCATCTCCTCGCTCATGTGGCTCGCTTCGCCGCCGTCGATCGGGCGCTTCGGCAACGGACGGTACCAGATGTTGCGGAAGCGCACGGGATTGCCGTGATCTTGAATCTTGAGCGGGCCCTGATCGGGGAAAGGCTTTGGAGAGGAGCGGCGCATGTGCCCGCCGCCGCCTTCGAGCGGGGTGTGGTCCTGTGTGAGCACGCCGTTCACGAACACGGTGATGTAGCCGGGATCGAGCTCTTTGCCGTCCTTGAAGATCGGACGGCGGAAGACGATGTCATAGACCTGCCATTCGCCCGGTGCGCGCAGTGGATTGGCCATCGGCGGATTGATGCCGTAGATCGCCGACGCCATGCCGTCTGGGTAGGAAGGATTGTTGTAGTTGTCGAGCACCTGCACCTCGACGGCGCCCATGAGGAAGACACCGCTGTTGCCGCGTCCCTGACTGTTGCCTTCGACCTTGCTCGGCGCGCTCCATTCGATGTGAAGCTGACAGTCGGAGAATTCTTCCTTCGTGCGGATGTAACCGCTGCCCGGCACGCATTGAAGCACGCCGTCCTTCACCTCCCACTTCGTGGGTTCGCCGTTCGGCTTGTCGGAGATCCATTTCTCAATCTCCTCCGGCTTTCCGCCGAAGAGAATGACCGCGTCTGACGGCGGCGTTCCCGGTGTGTCCTGCGAACTGAACGTTCCAGGCTCCACGCGCACCGGCTGCGGCCGGTTCATGTCGTGGATCGCCCACGGGTGTGTTTTGTCCGGCGGATCACCGTAGAAAGCGCCGTCGGCAAGCGCTGCGGTGGTGAAAAGCAAGAGGGCAAGGGTTGGAAGGGCGAAACGTTTCATGGCTGGCGAGGATTACGCAGGGTGGTTGAGCGGGCAATCGGGATTCGTGACGACGTCTTCTTCATCTCACCCAGATCTCGCGCTCCGTTGCGTCGATCTCCGCTTCCCAGGCTTTGAGCTTTGCTTTGAGGTCCTGAAGAATGTCCGGGTGCTGATAGCCGAGGTCAGTGCGTTCGCTGATGTCGGCTTCGAGGTCAAAGAGGAGGTCCATGGAGTTGCCGTCGTTGATGTACTTCCATTTGCCCTGCCGGATCGCGCGCTGCTTGCGGCTTGAACGGTCGATGCGCCAGAAGAACGTGCGTTCGACGGGTTTGGCTTCGCCGGTCAGGATGGGCATCAGATTGATGCCATCGAGCGGCTTCGGCGCAGGCGAGGTGACTCCGGCCACGGCAAGAAACGTCGCATGCAGATCCATGGTGATGCCCATCTGTGAGGTGACCTTGCCCTTGGGCAGTTTCGCGGGCCAGCGCATGACGCAGGGCACGCGGATACCGCCTTCCCACACCGTTGCTTTGTGATGAAAGAGCGGCGCGTTGCTGCTGTAGCGTTCACCGCCGTTGTCACTGGAGAACACGACGAGCGTGTTCTCGGCGAGCCCGTTTTTGTCGAGTTCGTCGAGAATCATGCCGACGCCCTGGTCGATGCGTTCGACCATCGCCTTGTAGATCGCGCGGCTGCCCTTGAGCATGGTCTCCTTCGTCACCATCGGGGTTTCGGGCGCATCCGGCGCTTCAAACGGCGCATGCACGGCGAGGTGCGGCACATACATGAAGAACGGCGCGGACTTGTGATCGCGGATGAACTTGACGGCGCGTTCGTTGACGAGGTCGGTGAAGTAGCCGTCGCGTTTCACGGGCTCAAGACCATCGCGCAAGGCGTAGGTGCCATCGTAGTAGGTGTGCTTGTAGTAGTCCGCGTGGCCGAGCAGTTCGCCGAAGTACTCGTCGAATCCACGCTTCACCGGATTGTACTCGTCATGGAAGCCGAGATGCCACTTGCCGAAGGCGCCGGTGGCGTAGTTCGCGGTCTTCAGGCGTTCTGCAATCGTTGTTTCACCCAAGGGCAGGCCAAGGCCGTGAATGTCCGGTTCCGGCACCCACTCGCCCTTCACGCGGCGGAACTGCTCGACCTGATAACCAAAGGCGAACTCGATGCCGCAGCGCTGCTGCCAGCGTCCGGTGATGAAGCCGGCGCGTGTCGGCGTGCAGACAGGTGCGTTGGAGTAAAAGTCCGTGAACTTCACCCCTTCGGCCGCGATGCGGTCGATGTTGGGTGTGGAGATGTCCTTGCTGCCCATGCAACCGAGGTCGCCATAGCCGAAGTCATCGGCGAGGATGAAGACGATGTTGGGTTGCTGTGAGGCCGCTAAAAGCGATGAGCAGAGGGCGAATAAACCGAGTGTGAGAAAACGCATGGCTGAATGGGAACGCAATTCTCCGCCTGCGCTTGCACTTCAATCATGGTGCCCGGGACAGGACTCGAACCTGCACTTGTTTCCAAACCAGATCCTAAGTCTGGCGCGTCTACCAATTCCGCCACCCGGGCGAGGGCTGCTGCGCGGCTATGTTCCGTGTGAGCAGGGCGGCTGCAAACGAATTATCGGGATCGCAGCAGATGGGTGGCCAGCCAGCCGGTGAAGAGCACCATGAGCAGCGGGGCGAGACCGATTTTGAGATTCGCACCGATCCATGGCAGCCAGCCGTTGTTGTAGATCATGAGGGCGCTGAAGTATTTCAGGCCGAAGACCCAGCCGCCGTGCAGGCCGATGCCGGCCCACAGCGCGCCGGTCTGCATGCGCACAATGGCCAAAACCCAGCCGACGGCGAAGAGCGTGGCGAATTCGGCGAGGAGGAACTGCACATCGCCAAAACCAAGGGCGATTTGTTGGAGCACGAGAAAGCCGCTGCTCCAGGTGACCGCGGTATCGTCGATCTGCCATCCTTCGGGGGGCTTGAGGAAATGGACGAGTGCGAAGACAAAGGTCCCGGCGATCAGCGCCGAGCGTGTGGACATGGTGCGCAGCAGCAGGCCGAGCAGCAGGCCGCGAAAGAAGAACTCCTCGACGATGCCGGCGCCGAGCGCGGCGGTGATGGGTTCGCCGAATTTGAACCAGCGAGGCTGCGGGTGGAGATGATACGCGCCCAGTTTAAAGAAGGCGAACCCGAGCGCGAGCAGCAGGCCGCTGGCGAGCGCAAAACCGAGCGCCCACTGTTTGATGCCGGTGCCGAAGGGTTTCCAGGTCGGCAGCAGCGAGCGATCCAGTTTTACCCAGCGCAGAAACGGCCAGATGAGGGCGATGGCGCAGACGAGCACGGCGCGGTTGAAGTAGCGCGTGAAGTGCGCACGCTCGATTTCAGAGAGCAGCCATTTGGCCGGACCGACATTCTGCCAGGACGGCGCGGAAAGCCAGCCGTGGGCCGCCTTGCCAAGGTGAAACAACGGCACCGCCAGCAGGGCGCCGCCAAGCATGACGACGAGAAGGTAGAGCAGGAGTTTGGGCAGGGCAGAGGAACTGCCGGGGCTGTCGGCTTGCATGGGGGCGATACTAGCGCATCCTGCGCGCTCTCAATGACCAAAAACCAAATCCACGAATGGCATGAACGTCTTGAAGACGGCCGCAAGCAATACATCCGCGCGTATTGGAACTCGCGCGAATGGCAGTTTCGGTTTGCTCATCCGGATGGTGAACAGTGGATGCCGTTGGAAAACCCGCCGCCGGAACGCTGGCTGGAACTGCGCGACCTGCTCTTCCGCAAGTATCAGCGCAAGAAGCTGCCATGGAAATATGTGGAGCAGCTCGACAAGAAGCTGGAGGACATGGGGCTCAAGCAGAATGACGAATAACGAATGGGGCGGCGCTATTGCGCTGCTGCATTCGTTTTGATTTCGGCTGTCACGCCGCCCCCATAAGCGGCACCGAACCGCATGCCCACCTGCACTTCAGGGAATAGAAAACGGTGGCCCGCACGCGTGCTGCGTCGGCGAGACACGAAGCCGAGCAGGGCGGCCAGGACGCTTCCTCCGGCCAGGGCGATGAGAACGGCGAGGGCGAAGCGCTTTTCACCGCGTTGAACCCAGAGGGATTGTTTCAACCGCACGGTTTCCATGGACCGCAACCGGTCGATCCATGAGCGCGTGGCAAGCGCGAAGCGCTCGTCGAGGGTGAGCTTGGTGTTGACTAGGATCCGGCGTGTGTCCTGCATGATCTCGACGAGCTCGGAGGAGGGGTATTTCTCCCAAAAGTCGGGAGCAAAGGACATGGCGCTGCTGTTGCTGGCGCGGTCATAGGCCATGAGGACGGCGGGGCGCGTTCCGCTCCATTCGCGGCGTTTGATCTGAGCCTCTCGTCGGACGGTCAGACCTGCGGGGGTGAAACTCGAGGCCGCGATCCATGCATCACATTTCAAATCCTTACGGAACCGGCTCAGTTCTTCCGCGAGCTGACGATGAGTCTCTGGGGACAGCGCCCGGGTGTCATCCAAGATCCCATCTGCGGGCGGTGTGGCTTGGGCGTCCGTCCACCCAAGCATGAGCAGCCCCACCATGGCCAGTGCGGGTAGGCGCAGGAGTTGCTTGAGGCTGGGTTGGGCTGACATGACGGGTGCCAGTCTGTCTCAAATCTGGCGTGCGGGCAACTTCCAGCAAATCGGCACTTAATATATAGAGTGTCTGTGGCGCAAACGGGGGCGTGTGGCGAGGCTTGTGAAATTTTTCACAAAATCGCCTTGCCGCACTGTGGGCAGCGTAGATAGATACCCTTCACGCCTGTTATCAGCCCCCTGCTTTTCATGCCCACAGTCACCCGAGAATACGAGGCCCCGGACACCGCCGCCAAAGCGGCCCGGCAGCTCGAAGCCGTGGAAGAAACCACGACGGACATCGTGGGGGAGAAACTGGTGCTCAACATGGGGCCCAGCCATCCGGCGACCCACGGTGTGCTGCGCCTGATTTTGGAACTGGACGGCGAGATCATCACCAAGGCCGATCCGGACGTTGGCTTCCTGCACCGTGGCGATGAGAAGATCGCCGAGAACATGCATTACAACCAGTTCGTGCCCTACACGGACCGGCTGGACTACCTGGCTCCTCTGGCCAACAACGTGGCCTATGCGCTTGCGGTGGAGAAACTCATGGGCTGGGAGGTTCCTGAACGCGGCAAGGCGATCCGTGTGATTTGCTGCGAGCTGGCCCGCATTTCTGCCCACATGCTCGGAGTCGGGGTGTTTGCGATGGATGTGGGTGCCATGACGGTGTTCTTATACACTTTTACTGAGCGCGAGAAGATCTATAACCTTTGCGAGCAGCTCACCGGTGCCCGGTTCACCACCAGCTACACGCGCGTGGGCGGCCAGATCCGCGACCTGCCGCAGGGGTTTGTTGGAGCGGTGAAGCACTTCCTTGATGAGCTTGAGCCTGTGATCGATGAGATCGACAAACTACTCTCGCGTAATCGCATCTTCATCGATCGAACGCAGGACATCGGTGTGATTTCCAAGGCGGACGCCATCGGTTACGGACTCACCGGCCCGAACCTGCGCGGTTCAGGTGTCGAACACGACCTTCGCAAATCGCAGCCGTATCTAGATTACGACAAGTACGAGTTCGACATCCCCATCGGGGCCAAGGGCGACTGCTATGACCGTTACCTCGTGCGCATGGAAGAGATGCGCCAGAGCGTGCGCATTCTTCGCCAGGTGTTCGCCACTTTGCCGCAAGGCCCCATCAATGTGGCCGATGCCAAGGGGCTTCTTCCGAAGAAAGAGAAGGTTCTGATGAAGATGGAGGAGTTGATCCACCATTTCATCATCGCCACGCAGGGGATTGATGCCCCTCCAGGTGAAGTTTACTTTGCGGCCGAGAATCCCAAGGGGGAACTCGGTTTCTACATCAACAGCACGGGCGGCGGCGTGCCTCATCGCCTGAAAATCCGCAGCCCCTCGTTCCTCAATCTCAGCATCATTTCCAAACTGATCCCCGGTCACATGCTCAGCGACATTCCGGCGGTGCTTGGCAGCCTGGACTTCGTCATGGGCGAGTGTGATCGCTGATTCACCCCAACCTTTTCATCCGAGACACGCACGCATGGCCTTTGAAGTTCCAGTCGAATTGGAAAAACGCATGGACGAGGCGATCTCGCATTACCCTGTCTCAAAGCGCAGCGCCGTCCTGCCCCTGCTGCATCTGGTGCAGGAACACTTCCGCTTCATTGGAGCTGAGGCGGTAAACTGGGTGGCCGCAAAGCTCGGCTTGGAACCGATTCAGGTGCTTGAGGTGGTGACGTTTTATCCGGGTTTCCGTCAATCCGCTCCCGGCAAATATCACATTCGGGTCTGCCGCACGCTTTCGTGCGCCATGGCAGGCAGTTATGAGTTGATGGACGCCCTCTGCAAAGCCGGGAACATCGATCGATCCCACACGGATCATCACCACCCCATCGCGGTGAGTGCCGATGGTAAATACAGCATCGAGTTTGCCGAATGTCTCGCGAGCTGCGGCTTCGGCCCTGTCTGCATGGTCGAAGACGAGTTCTATGAGAAGGTCGATCCTGCCAAGGCAGGGGACCTGCTGGCGAAGTGGGCCTGATTGAACCCAAAAGAAAAGCGCAGCGGATTTTCCCCGCTGCGCTCGTGAATCTGGACCTTCCAGGTTGGGCCTATTTTGCCCGCCAGGAGACGACGTCGTCCTTGGTCTGCGGGGTTTTGTCCAGACCGATGCTGTAGATGGCGATTTCCGTGGGCAGCATTTGAGGAGGCGGACTGATGGTGTTTTGGGCGATGGAAGGATCGGTGTTTTGCAGATCGGGATTCATCACCTGCTTGTCGCCATTCGTATCAAGCAATACGTAGTAAGGCTGTCCCCATAGATCAACCAGCTTGTAGGGCGGCTGGGCGTTGACGAGGCCAAACTTCCCGTTTTTCGCCAACGGAAGATCGATAAACTTAATGTCTCTCGGGTTGAGATTGGTGGACCCACTCGATCCCCCTGAACCTCCGCCGCTCCCGCTCGAGGAACTCGATGAAGTAGCCATCAGGGCGCTTACGATGCCGCTGTTTTCATCGGTCAGCAGCACCTGAATGTCCTGGCCTGAAGATCCGCCGCTCAGGAGGCTTGGGTTCACAGGGTAGCGGTTGTACTCGACCTGATAGCTTGAAATGGCAATGCGCAGATCCTTGATGACCGTCTGCACCTGAAGCTTTCGCGCATCTGCCATCAGTTTGTTGGCCTGGCTAACGACCAAGCTGGCCAGAATGGCGATGATGGTGATCACCACCAGCAGTTCGATGAGTGTGAAGCCCGCACGTACAATGAGGCGGTTGGAGCGGAGGTTGTTTTTCATGATCTTGTTTGGGTGTGTTTCCGCAGGCTAAGGTTCGATGATTTGTTCAAGGATATTGGCGTTGCGTGCTGGTCATTTAATCGGTTTTGGAAAGCCACGTCAATACTTGTCGTGAACAGGCACCGACTTCAGTTGAGCGCTAGTCAGCGAGCGGCAAGACGCTCACATGATGATCAAAATAGTCGTTGAAGCGGCCGAGGGTGAGGGGGCTCCAGCCTGTCAACTAATGCTTGCATCATATACTCCAACGATTTAAATCCGCGCTTCAACCCCCCCACAGAACAAATACAACCACGGGTCGCATCAGACGGTCCGCAACATTTATGGCAAAGACAGCATCCAAGGGCAGCGCAGACAAAAAGAAGTACGTTTATTTTTTCGGAGCAGGAAAAGCAGACGGTGATGGTTCCATGAAAGCATTGCTCGGTGGTAAAGGCGCCAACCTTGCCGAGATGAGCCGCATCGGTCTTCCGGTTCCTCCCGGATTCACGATCAGCACCGAGGTCTGCACATACTTTTATCAGAACAAGAAGACCTATCCCGCAGCGCTTCAGTCGCAGATGGAAAACGCCGTCAAAGGCATGGAAAAAATCATGGGTTACAAGTTTGGCGATGCCAAAGGTTTCCCGCTGCTGGTCGCCGTTCGTTCCGGTGCCCGTGACTCCATGCCTGGCATGATGGACACCATTCTCAATCTTGGATTGAACGACCAGACGGTTCTCTCGCTTGTCGCCGCCACGAACAATGAGCGTTTCGCGTGGGATTGTTATCGTCGCTTCATTCAGATGTACGGCGACGTGGTGCTCGGCGTGCAAAAGCGCGAGGGCGAAGACCACGAGCCCTTCGAAGTCGTCATCGAGAACTACAAGCACGAAACCTATCACAAGGACATTCTCGACAGCGACCTTACCGCAGCCGACCAGCAGGAGCTAGTGAAGCGCTTCAAGCAGCTCGTCAAGGAACGCACGGGCCACGTGTTCCCGTCCGATCCTTGGGATCAGCTTCGCGGCGCCGCCGGCGCTGTGTTCGGAAGCTGGATGAACGATCGCGCGATTGTTTATCGTCGCAAATACAACATCCCCGCCGAATGGGGTACCGCGGTGAACGTTCAGGCCATGGTGTTTGGCAACACAGGACCGACCTCCGGATCTGGAGTGGCCTTCACTCGCAATCCGGCGAACGGTGCCAACGAGTTCTACGGTGAATTCCTCATCAACGCCCAGGGCGAAGACGTCGTTGCCGGTGTTCGTACTCCTGAACCTGTCATCCAGCTTCAGAAGGAAATGCCGAAGTCGTACGCCGAACTGCTCCAGGTGCGCCAGAAGCTCGAGAAGCATTTCAAGGACGTGCAGGACGTAGAGTTCACCATTCAGGAAGGCAAGTTGTTCATGCTGCAGACCCGCAACGGCAAGCGCACCGCCGCCGCCGCTCTGAAGTTCTCCATGGACATGGTGAAGGAAAAGCTCATCGACTGGGAAACCGCCGTGCTGCGCAATCCCGCCGATCAGCTCGACCAGCTGCTCGCTCCGATCTTCGATCTCGCCGACGTCAAGAAAGCCAAGGCGATCGCCTCAGGTCTTCCTGCCGGCCCTGGTGCTGCTTCTGGCAAGATCTATCTGAATGCTGATCGCGCTGTTGTTGCCGAGCAGAAGGGTGAGAAAGTCCTTCTCGTCCGCAATGAGACCAGCCCGGAAGATCTTCGCGGCATGATCGCCGCCGAAGGCATTCTTACCGCACGTGGTGGTGTGTCATCTCACGCGGCCCTCGTTGCCCGCCAAATGGGCAAGGTTTGCATCTGCGGCGCCGCCGCTCTGGAAATCGACTACGATAAGAAGACCGTCACCGTCGCAGGCCAGACCTTCAGCGAAGGCGATTATCTCTCCATCGACGGCACCAGCGGCACGGTTTACGCCGGCCAGCTCAAGACTGCTCCTTCCGAGATCATCACCGGCATGCTGCATGGTGATGCTGCCGCGAAGGCCACTGAGAAGTTCAAGAGCTTCCAGCAGCTCATGAACTGGTGCGGCAAGGCCACGCGCCTTCAGGTTCGCACGAACGCGGACAATCCGGAGCAAACGCAGAACGCCATCGCGTTCGGCGCGCAGGGCATCGGCCTCACACGCACCGAACACATGTTCTTCGAGGGCGACCGCATCGACGCTGTGCGTGAGATGATTCTCGCCGACAATGTGGCCGATCGTAAGAAGGCGCTCGCCAAGCTGCTTCCGTATCAGCGTGAAGACTTCACCGGCATCTTTGAGTCCCTCAAAGGTCTTCCTGCCACCATTCGTCTTCTCGATCCGCCGCTTCACGAATTCGTTCCGCACGAAGAAAAAGCGCAGGCTGAGCTCGCGAAGAAAATGGGAGTGTCCGTCGAGAAAGTGGCTGCACGTGTGAGCGCCTTGCATGAATTCAATCCGATGCTCGGACATCGCGGCTGCCGTCTTGGCATCGCGTATCCTGAGATCACCGAAATGCAGGCACGCGCGATCTTTGAAGCTGCGGCTGATGTCGCGAAGAAGAAGATCAAGGTGAAGCCGGAAGTGATGATCCCCCTCGTCGGCTTTAAAAAAGAACTCGACCTTCAAGTCGAAATCGTGCATAAAGTGGCGAAAGAAGTGATGAGCGAGAAAAAAGTGAAGCTCGATTATCTCGTCGGCACCATGATTGAGGTGCCGCGTGGAGCACTCACGGCTGATGAAATCGCCGAGACGGCGCAGTTCTTCAGCTTCGGCACCAACGACCTCACTCAGACCGCTCTCGGCATCAGCCGCGATGACATGGGCAGCTTCCTGATGCC
>NZ_JAGRPF010000028.1 GCF_020439865.1 Prosthecobacter sp. | reverse complement strand
TGGCGACCTCCGTGAGCTTCACGCTCATGTCGCGTCCGCAGGAGACGACGTGCTTGCCGTCGATGCCCCAGACCGTGTCGAGCACCCAGTCGCTGTGACCGCCCATGAAGAGTGTTTCCTTGCCGGTGGCGACCTCGATGGCGCGCACCGCGTTGTCGCCGCAGCCGAACGCGAGGTATTTGCCATCCGGCGACCAGCTCGCGCCATACAGCGTGTCAAAGGTCAGCGACTTTGAGAGTTCGAGCTTCTTCGCCGCCACGTCCCAAATTTGAATTTCACCCATGCGCGCCGGACTTCCGCCCGTCAGCGCGATTTTCTTCCCATCCGGCGACCACGCGAGCTTCTGAATGCGCTCCGCCAGACCGACGAGGCGTGCGACGATGCCGCTGCCGTCCGCCTTGTGCACCAGCACCTCATGATAACCCGCCACCGCGATCATGCTGCCGTCCGGCGAATAATCGATCGAGGTGACCGCCGGGGCCTTCACGTAAACCGGCGGATGCGCCATGTCATACTGTGCCTTGGCCGAAGCCGGCGTGTCGTCCTTCGCCCCCTCATTGATCCAGCGTTCGATCAACGCCACCTGCGTCTCATGCAGCGGATCCGCCTTCTGCGGCATCTCGACTTTGCCCTTTTCGTCCGGCTTGATGAGCTTGATGAGGTTCGACTCCGCCGCCTTCCCGGGAATGACCGCGTGGCCTTCCTCACCCCCTTTGAGCAGCGCCACGAAGTCGGTCATGATGTAATCGCCCTTGTTCCGCGCCGGCTGATGACAGCCGTTGCACTGCGCCTGGAAAATCGGGCGGATGTGCTTGTAGAACGACACCGGCTTGTTCGGGTCGATGCCCTCCTCCTTCTTCGGCGGTGCGGCATGCACGGCGGCGGCGAGGAACAAGGCGGGGAGAATGAAGCGCGTCTTCATGAGTGGCATAGGCAGAGTTGGGGGGAGCGAAAAAACGTCCCCGGGACAGGTTGTCTTGCGATTGCGGCCCCCAGAGCGGGATCGTCCATGCGCCGCGCAAGTAGTGACCTGATCACATTTGCGGTAGGAACGCCGGTTGACCCGGATACCGGGAGGGCGGACGATCCGCCATCATGGCCACACACACGGACCGCGCGCATACGATTGCTGTTTTCTGCGATTTTGAAAACCTCGCCATCGGGGTGAAGGATGCGAAGTATGACAAGTTCGACATGAACAAGGTGCTAGACCGGCTGCTGCTGAAGGGGAGCATCGTGGTGAAGAAGGCCTACTGCGACTGGGACCGCTACAAGAGCTTCAAGGCGGCGGTGCATGAGGCGTCGTTCGAGCTGATCGAGATTCCGCATGTGCGGCAGTCGGGCAAGAACTCGGCGGACATCCGCATGGTCGTGGACGCTCTGGACCTCTGCTACACGAAACCGCATGTGGACACCTTCGCCATCGTGAGCGGAGACTCGGATTTCTCGCCACTGGTGAGCAAGCTGCGCGAGAACAACAAGACCGTGATCGGCGTAGGCGTGAAGCAGTCCACCAGCGGGCTGTTCATCGACAACTGCGACGAGTTCATCTTCTACGACGACCTCGTACGCGAGGAGGAGAAGACAAAATCACGGCTTGCCCGCGCCAAACCGGCACCGAAGGCAAACGCGCCGGAGAAAAAGAGCGGCGGCGATCCCGAGAAGGCAATTCAAATGGTCGTGGAGACCGTGGAAGCGATGCTGGGCCGCAGCGGCAGCGACACGGTGTGGGCCGGTCCTGTCAAACAGGCCATCCGCCGTCGCCAGCCGCAATTCGACGAGCGCTTTTACGGCTTCAGCACCTTCAGCGCACTTCTTGAAGCGGCTGCGGAGCGAGGACTGATGAAGCTGGAGAAAAACGAAAACGGGTACCGCATCAAGGTTTCGGCATCGGAGGAGTGAAAATGACAGGCTTGATCCTTCCTGTCATTTGCGCGGTCGGACTGGTGAGTTGCTCGACGAAAATAGTCGCAGTTTCAGATTTTGACCGCCTGCCGCGCAACAAGGGGATCTACACCGGCAGTCTCACTGTTAACCAATGGGAGTACGGAGCATCAGATGCCCGCTGGCATCACTTCTACTATTCTTGGTTCAGCCAAAACTGGGTGCACACACTACGGGTTAAAATACAGCGTGGTTTGGTATTGCTGCCGTTTGAGCGTCCCGTAAATGGTCACTACAAGACAGTCTGGATGGAACCGGTTTCCCGAGACGGTCGAATAGCCGCCTTCAAAACCGTCTCAGCTCACTGAGCGCTGCGCTCGAAGGCGCTGGTTTTGTTTTCCAGCAATGCCAGCGCTTCACCGGCGAGATAGAGGGATCCGGCGATCAAAACGCGGTCCTTGACGTTCACCGCCTGCAAGGCGTCGGCGATGCGTGAATGCGTGGTCACAGGACGAGCTTCGAGGCCGATGCTGTTCCAGATTTCGCACAGTGTTTCTGGAGGCAATGCCCGCGGTGACTCGAAGCCAGTGAAATGCCAGGCTGCCGCGAAGGGTGCGAGTTCGCGCAAGACGGCGGCGGTGTCTTTGCCAGAGACGGCGCCAAAGATGATCTTAGCTTTTTCGTTGGGGAACTGTTCGCGCCAGGTTTGGACGAGAACTTGGGCGGCTTCGAGGTTGTGGGCACCGTCGACGATGAGATTTCGGATTCTTTGAAACCGTCCCGGCCATTGCACATCGCGCAGGCCGCGGGCGATCACGTTCTCGTCGAAACTCAAACCGGTCGCGCGAAGCGCGGCAACGGCCATGGCGGCATTCCAGCGCTGGTGCTCGCCTGCGAGACCTGTCTCGCCTTCCCACGGAGCTTCCACGATGGTGAGCGGCGCACCGCGCTCTTTCGCCGTGCGTTCGATGACTTCGAGCGCCTCCGCATGCTGGGGCATCGTGATGACGGGCACGCCGGACTTGATGATGCCGGCTTTTTCGGCTGCGATCTTCGGCAGCGTGTCGCCGAGCATGTCCATGTGATCCCAACCGATGGGCGTGATGACGGTGACGGCAGGCGTGATGGCGTTGGTGGCGTCCAATCGTCCGCCGAGACCGGTTTCGAGCACGACCCACGAATTGCCGCGCTGCATGAACCATTCGAGTGCAAGAGCGAGCGCGAGTTCGAAGAAGGTCGGATGCGGGTTCCAGTCAGCGACCCGTTCGCGCAAACGCGTGATGCCTGCCGCGATTTCGTCGGGCGAGATCATGCACTCGGCATCGCGAATGCGCTCTCCGAAGTGAATGAGGTGCGGCGAGGTGAAGAGCCCGGCGTTGATGCCGCCGGCCTTCAGAATGGAATGAATGAAGGCGCAGGTGGAACCTTTGCCGTTCGTTCCGGCGACATGGATGAACTTCTGGCCTGCGGCGGGCAGATTCAGCTCGCGAAGCAGGCGCTGGACGTTTTCCAGCCCCAGCTTGATGCCGAAAAACTGCGTGCCGTAGAGCCAGTCGATTTCGCGTTGCGCCGTGTCGTGTGTCATTCCCGTGAGGCCCATGGTGCCAGCGGGCGATCACGGTGCAACTCTCGGCTTTCGCGATGAAATCGGGCACGCTAACGTGCCACTACATGTCCGTGACTCCCGAACCTGACTCCGCACTCTGGCAAAAACGCTTCTGGCAGCTTCTGGCCGCCGTTTTCATCGCACGCATCGGCGTGATGCTTCTGTTTGTGAACGGGGCGGATCTGGCTGGTGACGAGGCTTATTACTGGGACTGGGGCCGCCGGCCGGACTGGTGCTACTTCAGCAAGCCGCCGATGATCGGCTGGATGATGGGCGTGATCGGTTGGCTCACTGGAAATGCGGAATGGGGCATCCGGTTTGCAGCCTTGCTGCTGGGCACGGTGACGCTGGTCATCATTCACCGCATCGCGCTCGTGCTGTTTGATGCCAAAACGGCCTTCCTCACTGCCTTGCTGGTGGTGTTGACCATTGCCACGGCGGGACTGAACCTGCTGCTGACCATCGACGCGCCACTGCTTGTCTGCTGGACGCTGGGGCTGCTGCTGTTCTGGTTCGCGGCACAAAAGCCGACCTGCAACGTGCGCTGGCTCGCGCTTGCGCTCGTGATCGGCATCGGCACGCTCAGCAAGCAGATGATGCTGGCGTTTCCGGCGCTGATGCTGCTCTTCGCGGCCGTTTCGCGGGAAGATCGTGCGCTCCTGCGCAATCCGCGGATGTGGGTCGCCATCGTGGCGGGCATGGCGTTCATCATTCCGGTGCTGCGGTGGAACCAGGAGCACGCATGGATCACGCTGGAGCACACGAAACATCACTTCGACACGAAAGAGCTCGGGGTTGGCAGATGGATCGGCCGCACGCTGGAAAACGTGGGCCTGCAGGCGCTGATCTACACGCCGGTGACGTTTGTGGCGCTGGTGGCGGCGATGCTCGCGGCGATCAAGCAGCGGAAGCAGGTCACACGTCCGGTTTTATTCCTGCTGCTGGCCTCGGCGCCGGCGCTGACCTGTTTTGCGGTGCTGGCACTGCGCCAGCGCATCAATCCGAACTGGCCGGCGGCATTCTTCGTGCCTGCGTTTGTGCTGGCGGCGGCGTGGATGCGCGGACTACTGCCAACAAAGGCGAATCCCGGCTGGCAGAAATGGTCGTTGCGAGTGGGCGGAGCGCTGGTGGTCATCTTGCATCTTTTGCTCGTCATCGTCTTCGCCACGGATTTGAAGGGGATCAACAAGCTGGCCAGCATCCGTGGCTGGCGTGAGGCGGGCGTCGAGGCGCAGAAATTTCTCGATCAAGTGCCTCGGCGTGGCAAGACCTTCGTCATGGCGCTGGGACATCGTTATCACGCGGCGCAGATGGCTTTCTACATGCCCTCGCATCCACGCGTGTATCGCTGGGAGCCGAGCGGAACGGTGCAGTCACAGTACGAGATCTGGCCGGGACCAGAGGAACGAATCGGCGATGATGCGCTCATTCTGCTGCCATCAGAAGAAGAAGAGATGACGCTCAGCCCGGAAGTTGCAGACGCGTTCGAAAAAGTGGAACGCCTTGAGAACATCCGCATTCCGCTGGGCCAGGAGACGCGCGAATTCGGCGTGTATTTGGGGCACAATCTGAAATCGTGGAAAGCGGTGGGCACGAAATGAACGCCTGGGATCTCAGTCTGCTGCATCAAATCAACACCGTGTGGTCGCATCCGGTGCTCGACTGGCTCATGCCGGCGCTGTCCGCCATTGAGGCCTGGCTTCCGCTCATCATCGCCGCCGTGCTGATCACCGCCTGGCGCGGGAGCAAACGCACGCGTGTCATGCTGCTCTGCCTCGGCGTGGCCATCGGACTTGGCGACGGCGTCATTTCCAACACCTTGAAGAAGACAATCGGCCGCGTTCGTCCCCGCGATGCGATGGAAGGTGTGATCGTGCGGGATCTCGGCATCGCTTCGCCTGCGTTCATACGACTGTTTGAAACGCCGGTGGTGAAGCCCTGCGAGCCGAACGGTGACACTCGCGGCAAATCCTTACCCTCCAGCCACACGGTCAATCTCTTCGCTGCAGCGACGGTCATCGCCAGTTTTTACCGACGTGCAGGAATGCTGATGTATCTGCTGGCCGCGGCGGTGGCCTACTCTCGCGTCTACTGTGGCGCCCACTGGCCCAGTGACATTCCGCCGTCTGTGGCGCTGGGTGTTTTGGTGGGTTTGGGCGTGGTGAGCCTGTCAAACCGCATGAGCCGAAGGCAGCCATCCGCTCATGGTACGGAGGAAAAGAAGGAATAGAAAACGCCGCCCTGAAGCAGGGCGCCCACGACGAACAGCGCTGCAAAGATTCCGAGCAAACGGTTGCGCTTTCCGCGCCAGTAAAATGCCAGTCCGGCGGGAATGCCGGCCGAGCTGCACAGCACCTGGCCGCCGAGCACGCCGAAGATCAACATCAGATGTTTGCCTTGGGGAGCCGCGCCTGAGTCGTTCGCCATCAGATCGACCATCAACGCCATCGCGCTCCAGGCGACGTGGGCGATGATCCAGACAATGATGAAAAGGATGCCGCAAACCACCAGCTAGGCGGAAAATCCCGCCTTCGAAGTGCGGCGGGAGCATCCTCGTCATTTGCCCTTGATGGAGTTCAGCACCTTGCTGACATCACCCCCGTGCTGCTCCAGGGCCACCAATGGGATGGCATTGAACAGCATGAAGAATGTCTCTCCGCCCTTGGGGGCAAACACGGCGCAGTTCACCGCCAACTTCACGCCTTCCGTGGTCACGTTGCCATTCAAGAAGGTCACCTTGAATCCGTTGAGTTCCCCGGTTTCGGGTTTCGTCCATTTGATGCCTTTGAGTTCCTCCTCCAGCCCTTCCTTGGCGTCATCGATGGCGGTGGCTATTTCACCTGCATCGAGGGCAATGAGTTCCATGTTCACCAGTTCATCGGGCGACGCGGCGGAAACCGACTCTTCGCCAATCTCCACATCCCAACCGTCTGGAAAAGAAATGGAGAAGATCGGCTTGTCGGCCGGATAGTTGATGACCTGGTCGGCGTGCACGATCGGCGTGAGAGACAAAATGGCGAGGCAGAGGAGCAGAGCGGTTTTCATGTGGGGGGAGAGTTTGCGATGTGGGAGATCTGGTCGATTTCTGTCCGGCCAAGTTCGGGTGACTGACGGGGTTTACGAGTTCTTTGTCAACTTCGGCTCTCGAGCCGATTACAGCGGCCACTCAACCTCCGTTTCGCCGTGCATGACTTCGGCGAGAACGGGCACGTCCAAAAAATGCTCCAACACCATGCGGTTGCTGATGCTGGCGGCGTCGCGTTCCTCTTGGACGTAGTTTAGGATGACACCGGCGCAGGTGAGACCGCGCGCCTGTATGTTACGCACGGTGAGTATGGTGTGATTGAGGCAGCCGAGCTTGTTGTTCACGACGACGATCACCGGCAGCGCGAGACGCTGCGCGAAGTCGGCCATGGTGGAGAATTCGTTCAACGGCACTTCCCATCCGCCCGCACCTTCAATGAGCACATGATCGTGCGTCTGCGCGAGTTCATAAAACTTGGCGATGACGTCGTTCAGTTCGAAGCGGCGGTTTTCCATCAAAGCGGCCGCGTAGGGTGCGGCTGGCACTTTGAACCACACCGGATTGACCTCCTCGACGGTCAATCCATGGCGGCTGGCGTTGGCGAGGTGGATGGCGTCGTCGCGCGAGCCGCAAACGAAGGGTTTGAAACCAGCCGCGCGTTTGCCTTCGCGCTTCAAAGCCTCAAGCAGCAGGCAGGTGACGTAGGTCTTCCCTGCGTCGGTGTCTGTGCCGGTGATGAAGTAGTGAGACATCAGCCGATTTGTGCCAGCACCGCGGAGGCAATTTTATCCGCCTGCGCTTCGAGGTATTCGACATCGCGGCCTTCGACGAGCAATCGGATGAGCGATTCGGTGCCAGAGTAGCGCAGAAGCACACGACCGTAGTCGCCGAGCTTCTTCTCGGTCTCCTTGATGATCTTCTGCGCTTCAACGAGCTGGTCAATCGGCGGCTTCGTCCGAACGCGGAGGTTGCGCGCGCACTGCGGGAATTTTTTCAAGCACTTGCGGAGCTGGCTGAGCGGTTCGCCGGTCTCCTTCATGATGCGGAGCACCTGCAGGCCGGCGATGAGGCCGTCGCCGGTGGTGGCCCAGTCACCGAAAATGATGTGGCCGCTCTGCTCGCCGCCTAGGTTCAATCCGCGGCTGCGCATTTCTTCGAGCACGTAACGATCACCGACGCCGGTGCGAATAACACGCCCACCGAGGCGGGAGACGAGGTCGTCGAGGCCGTAGTTGCTCATGATGGTGACCGCGAGCGTGTTCTGCTTGAGCGTGCCTTTGCGCAGCATGGACTCGGCGGCGATGGCCATCAGCTCGTCGCCGTCGAGTGCGATAGCCTCTTCATCGCAGAGTGCAATGCGGTCGGCGTCGCCGTCGTGCGCGATGCCTGCCTGCGCCTGCGATTGACGCACGATGCGCTCGATTTCCTCGGCGTGAGTGCAGCCGCACTCCTCGTTGATGTTGAAGCCATCCGGCTCGCTGTGAAAAACGGAAACATCCGCGCCGAGCTGCTCCAAAGCCAGAGCGCTGGTGTAGGAGGACGCTCCATGCGCATTGTCGAGAGCGACGCGCATGCCGTCGAGGCGCACGCCTTCCATCGAAGCGACTGCGTGGGCGATGTAACGCTCCGCGCCGTCTGCTAGCTGGGTAATGCGGCCGATGCCACGGCCCTCAGGACGCGGCGTGTCCTCCGAACCGAGCACGAATTTCTCAATCGCGATCTCGGTCTTGTCGTCAAGCTTGTGGCCGTCGCCGTGCACGAATTTGACGCCGTTGTCCTTAAACGGGTTGTGCGAGGCCGAAACAATGACGCCCATCTGCGCACCGAGCTGTGCGCTGAGCATGGCCACGGCCGGCGTGGGAAGCTGGCCGGCGAGAATGACATCGACACCGGCGGAATTGAGTCCGGCGGCGAGCGCGCACTCCAACATTTCACCCGAGGCACGGGTATCGCGGCCCAGGACTGCTTTCGGGCGCTCTCCGCCCTCCGGTTTCCCTCCGAGCACGACGGCAGCCGCCTGGGCGAGCCGCATGACGAACTCGGGAGTCATGGGATGACGATTGGCCACGGCACGAACGCCGTCGGTGCCGAAGAACTGGCGCTTTTCAGACATAGGACGGCGGTTCTAGCGCAGGACTTCCGGAGTGTCAAAGCCCGGTCCCGGTGGCACCACTGATCCCGACGCCGTCTCCGCTCTCAGGCACCGTGCCCGAGTCTGGCGGCGGCAGCACCGGTTCAAGTTGAGTGGGCACTTCGACAGGCGGCGGCAGCACCGGCGTGAGCTGTGGCGGCGCGGGCGAAGTCGAAGGCGACACCCTCACAGGAGGCGGCATCGAGTACGGCAGGGTCTGCCGTGCATCCTGCGCCTTGATCATGTACCAAAACAAGAACGCGAGCAGCAGGGAGATGATCTTCTCCCGCCAGTTTCGGGTGATGAGTTCTTTAAGCCGATGCCCCCAGTTCATGACCGCCCTCCGATTCGGGTTCCAACGCGGCATCCGAGCCTTCAATGAGAATTTCGTTGATCCGCTGGCGCAGCTTCGCGGGTTCCAGATCGTGCTCCAGCTTGCCCTGGAAGCAAAGTGAGAGCGCACCGGTCTCTTCCGAAACGACAAGCGCGATGGCGTCCGTCTCCTCAGAGATCCCCATGCCGGCACGATGACGCAGACCGATGGCGCGGTCCTGAATCTCACGCTGACTCACAGGAAACACACAACCGGCCGCGGAAATGCGTCCTTGGTCGATGATGGCGCCTCCATCGTGCAGCGAAGTTTTGGGCTGAAAAATGGTGGTGACTAGTTCATTGGAGATCACGGCGTCGAGTTCGACTCCGGATTCGGCATAGGGCTTGAGATCGATGCCACGCTTCAAAGCAAACAGAGCACCGCAGCGTCGCGACGAGAGCTGCTGCATCGCCTCCATCAGCATGTCGAGCGCTTCGGGGTCGGGGCGGTTGAAGGAAAAAATGCGGCTGCTGCCGAGCTCGGCCAGCACGCGGCGCAGCTCCGGCTGAAAGATGATGACCAGCGCGATGGCAAGGAAGACGGAAAAGCGCTGAAGGAGGCTGCTGATCACCGAAAGCTCCAACAACAAGGAGATCAGCGCGAGACTGAGAAGCAGCACCAGCAGGCCGGTCAGGATGCGCGCACCACGGGTGGCGCGGAAGAAAAGGTAACCATGATACGCCAGCGCGGCGAGGATCAGTATCTCCACGCCGTCGCGCCAGTGCTTTGTCAGAAAATCCCACATGCCGTTCGCTCCGTGCTGCTGCGTGGAAACAATGGCACGGGCAGGTTTGTTTCTCAAAAGAAGAATCGTTTTGGCGTGTGATTCACGGCGGCTAGGGTGACCGCATGCCGCCACCCAGCCGAAACGATGCTTCCAAACCGAAACAGAGGGATCTGTTCGGCGTGCTGGCGGCGGCACCGGAACTTCCGCCGGAAACAACACGCGTCGCACGCGTGCAGCTCGAAGGCGCTGCGACGACAGAGCTGGACTATGCCATTCCCGAACTGCTCGCGGAAGAGATCGTCGTCGGATCGCGCGTGACCGTGCCGCTGCAGAACCGGCACATGCATGCGGTGGTGCTGGAGTTGCTGAACGATTCGCCACATCGCGGCAGACTCAAGGAGATCATTTCCATCGTGGCCAAGCGGCCCATGTTCACGCCGGGGCTGATCAAACTCGCACGCTGGATCGCCGAATACTATGTGGTGCCGGTCCACACGGTGCTGCGCACGATGCTGCCGCAGGCGGTGCGGGACAAACCGGGCAGCTTTGTGATGGACAGCCATCTCAAACTATTGCGTGAACCGTCGCCGGAAGAATCCGAGAAGCTGCTCCACAAAGCGCCGATGCAGGCGCGGGTAATCGACATCCTGCGCAGTTGCGGGGGCCAGGCGACTCTGAGCCAGATCCGCCGAGACGTCCCGCGAGCAGCGACCATTCTCAAGCCGCTGCTCAAGGCGGGCTGGATCACGCGCAGCGAAGTGCGTGTGGAGCGCGATCCGTTTCACGACGAAGAATTTCTGCCGAGCCAGGCGCTGACGTTCACCAGCGAACAGCAGGCGGCCTACGACCGGGTCGCCGCTGCAATTGACTCTGAAGAGCCCTCGAAGCCGATCCTCCTGCACGGCATCACCGGCAGCGGAAAAACGGAGGTGTACCTTCAGTCCATCGCACGTGTGCTCGAGCGCGGAGACACGGCGCTGGTGCTGGTGCCCGAAATCGCGCTGACACCACAGACGATCGAGCGTTTCAAGGCACGCTTCTCCGATCGCAGCGGACGCATCGCGGTGCTGCACAGCCACCTGAGCGATGGCGAACGCCACGATGAGTGGTTCAAGATTCACGAAGGACGCGCCGATATCGTGATCGGTGCACGCAGCGCCATTTTCGCGCCGCTGGAAAAGCTGGGCATCATCATTGTGGATGAGGAACACGAACCTTCGTTCAAGCAGGACGAAACGCCGCGCTATCATGCGCGGGACGTCGCCGTGGTGCGTGGCAGCATCGAAAAGTGTGTCGTCCTGCTCGGCAGCGCGACACCGAGCCTCGAATCCTTCGAGAACGCGACCAGCGGGAAGTACGAACTCTTGAAGCTGATGCAGCGCACGGACGGCCGCACGCTGCCGCTGATCCGGGTCGTGGACATGCGGATGGAGCGGCGCAAAGGCACCGGAGTGAGCGTGGCGAACGCCGGAATCCTCTCTGAGAAGCTGCGTGCGGCGATCACCTCACGTCTGGAGAAGAAGGAGCAGACGATCCTGTTTTTGAACCGGCGCGGATTCAATACCTCGCTGACCTGCCTGTCCTGTGGTGAAACCGTGCAGTGCCAGGATTGCAGCATCCCCATGACCCTGCACAAGCACGAGAACCGGCTCGTCTGCCACGTCTGCGGATCCCGGCGGATGCCACCCTCGAAATGCCCTTCCTGCCACGAGCCGGGGCTCAAGTTTGCAGGATTTGGCACCGAGCGCGTCGAAACCGCAGTTCGGGAAGTGTTTCCGCAGGCGCGAATCGCGCGTGTGGACACGGACACGATCCAGCGAAAAAACCAACTTCGCGATCTGCTGCGGGACTTCCGGGCCCAGAAGATTGATCTCATCATTGGCACACAGATGATCGCCAAGGGCCTCGATTTCCCCAATGTAACACTCGTGGGCGTCCTGAATGCCGATCTGGCGCTGAACCTGCCTGACTTCCGGGCCGCCGAACGCACGCTGCAGCTTCTGGTACAAGTGGCGGGCCGGGCCGGACGCGGGGAGGTGAAAGGAGAGGTCGTGGTTCAAACCTACGCGCCTCACAGCCCTGCGGTGCAGTTTTCCCGCCACAACGACTTCGAAGGCTTCGCCGAGCAGGAACTGGAACAGCGACGCGCTTTCCACTACCCGCCTTACACACACGTCGTGCTCCTGGCGAGCCGCGGAAAGCACGAAAACATGGCGGAATTCGCTCTGCAGACCCTGCACCGGCGGTTGCTGGAAGGTTTGCCGGATGACGTGATCATGGGAGAGCCCGCCCCCTGCGCAATGGCGAAGGCGCACGGGCAGTTCCGCTACCAGCTCCTGCTGCGGGCGCTCAAGATCCGTCCGCTGTGCCGCCACATCCAGCAGGTGGTCCAGGCCACCAAGCTGCCGGCGGATGTGATCGTGACGTGGGATGTCGATCCTGTCTCACTTTTGTGAATTTCAGAAGAGTTGATGAAGAATCAAAGGGGGACGTTGACATCAAGCGTCCTGATTCAATATTCCACACTCCATGACGACCGAGACACGCACCTCCTGCTTCCGCTTCGGATGCCTTGCCATCCTGATGTTTTGCCTCTCGTCGTGTTCCAGTGCGGTGAATGGCCCCGGAGGCCGTATCGCCAAGGTGAAATATTATCACCTGATGCCAAACCACGTGCCCCGGAGCGTGGATCCGACCATTTTGTTTGAGCGCCAGCATCACCTCTTCGGCGGGGTGACCAAGAATGAAATCATCGACCGCTTCGGCCACTACTACACGATCTTCTGGAAGGCCGACGACCGCACCGGCCCGGTCACCGTGAGATTCGAATATCTGCAGACACATTCCGGACTGACCAAGCGCGTGCAGGAGCAGGTCGTCGACGACATTCATCGTCACAACGTTTCCAAATTCCAGGTGACCGGCCAGGAGTATCAGAAGAGCGGCCGGGTGATCGCGTGGCGCGTGAGCGTCCTGCGCGGCAAGGAAGAGCTGGTCAGCCAGCAGTCCGCGCTCTGGAACTAATCCCGCACTGCATGACTCCCCCCACTCATATTCTTGTCGGCACCATCGGAAGAGTGTTCTGGATGCGGGTTGACGGACGAGGCACTTTTCAAAACAGTCTCCAGGCCAAGAAGGCCCTGCAGCGGGTGATCACGAAGGGCGTGAAGAATCTGGTCGTGGATCTTGAACGCTGTCCCATGATGGATTCCACTTTTCTGGGCATGTTGACCGGCGCCGCCCTGACCCTGCGCGAGTCGGGAGGCGGATCCCTGAGCGTCTTGAACGCCAACCAGCGCAACCTGCAGCTGCTCACCAGCCTCGGCCTGGATCACATCCTTGAACTGGATCGCGAAGGCAAACTGTGGGCCGACGAACGTGCCGCGGCCTGCAACGCACTGCAAAACTGCGGGGAGACGAACGCCGAATGCAAGGAAGTACAGACTCAGCATGTGCTCTCTGCACATCAGGCCCTGGCCGAAGTCAGCGCCGCCAATGAAAGCCGCTTTCATGACGTGATCGAGTTTTTGGAAAAAGAGCTGGAGGCTGGCACGGCTGCTGTTTCCAGCTGAGGCGCCCGCCCGGATAAGCCGGGACCGCCGTTTCAACCCATGACCACCGCTCTTCTCGTCCTGATCGTAGTGCTGCTGACGGCGGGACTCGCGATGCTGGCAAAAATCGCACGGCAGCAAAAGCATGCCATTGCGGCGCTGCGTGCCCAGGAGGAGGCCATCGTGGCCGAGGAACGGCGCATGTTTCACTACTTGCACGACCTCGGTGAGGCCATCTGGCGCGACGACCAGCAGGCGTCCATGTACCGGTTGATAGTCGAGGGAGCGATTCGCGTGACCCAGAGCACCGGCGGCGCCCTCTACCTCTACGATGAAGCCACGCAGCAGCTCGTGCCGCGACACTACTCCGACTTTTGCGCCCCGCTCATCAGCGTGCCTGAGCGAGTGCAGCAGCAGATGCAGGACAACTCCGCCACCCTGCTGAGCACTCTGCGCATGCATGCTGAAAGCGTTCAGCAGGGCCTGCTGGGCGGCATCTTCATGCAGCAGAAGACGGAGTTGCTGACCGATCTCGGCGCCGATCCCCGCTTGGGCGATCAGCTGGTTCCCACTCAGCACAACGTAACGGCCATGATCGGTCCGCTCAGTTTCGGTGTGCGCAGGCTCGGTGTTCTGGCCGTCACCTCACCCAAAGACGGCCGCAGCTACAACGCCAACGACTTTGAGGTCTTCAATTCGCTCATTGAGCAGTCCGCCTTCGCGCTGGCCAATGCCATGTCACATCAGGAGGCGGCGAAACACCGCATGGACCAGCAGGAGTTGCACAACGCCAGCGAGATCCAAAAGGTGCTGCTGCCAGAGCACGATCCCGAAGTGCCGGGGTTTGTTATCGCAGGGAAAAACATTCCCGCACGAACGCTCAGCGGGGATTACTTCGACTACTTTGACCTGCCAGACGGTCGTTTCGGAGCCGTAATCGCAGACGTGTCCGGCAAGGGCCTCGGTGCCGCCATGATCACCGTCATGTGCCGCACCCTGATGCGTGCCAAGGCTCCCACCGGAGCCTCTCCCAGCGCCGTGCTGGCGGCGGTGAACCGGAACATCGCCCCTGACATCCGTGAGGACATGTTCATCACCATGTCCTATGTCGTGGTGGACGCAGACGGCTCCCGGCTCACCCTTTCGCGGGCAGGGCACAACGCCGCCCTGCTTTGGCGCAAGGCGACCGGCAAGGTCGAACTGATCCACCCGCCTGGGCTCGGTGTCGGCATCGACAAAGGCGCGGTGTTTGAACGAGTGACCAGTGACGAGAGTTTCGAGATGGAACCCGGGGACTGCCTGCTGCTCTACACCGACGGCGTGAACGAGGCCATGAATCCCAAAGGGGAGGAATTTGGTGAGGAGCGCGTCCAAGAGGAACTGGCCAGGCACGCTCCGAACGGCCCCAAAGCAGTGATCGGCGGCATCATCGCCGATCTGGAGCACTTTTTGAAGGGGCGGCGGTCCCATGACGACATCACCTTGATTGCCATGCAGAAGACGGCATAGTCGCGGCCCCCCAAAAACCCGCGAAAACCTATGACCGAGCCGAGTCCCGAGACGACCCAGCAAGCACCTCTCGAAGAAGTCCCCAACCCAGCCGCCCCCGAAACCGTGGAGGAGGCGCCGCCGCTTGATCCCGTTGCGCAGCTGACCCAGGAAATGGAACGCTGGAAGGACATGGCCTACCGCAGCCAGGCGGAACTGGACAATTTCCGCAAACGCTCCGCCCGTGAGGCCCAGGAAACCCGCGCCTACGCCAACGGTGATCTGCTGCGCGCCCTCTTCCCCATTCTCGACAATTTCGACATGGGCCTCGAAGCCGCACGTGCCGAATCGGAGAAGTCGATGATTTTCATGGGCATGAGCATGGTGAACCGCCAGCTCCAGGATTTCCTGCGTGACAGCGGTGTTCAGGAAGTCGAAGCGATGGGCAAGACCTTCGACCCCAACCTTCACGAGGCGGTGGCCCAAGAAGCCAGCGCCGAAGTTCCAGAGGGCACGATCATCCGCGTGACACGCCGCGGCTACAAACTCAAGGACCGCCTCCTGCGCGCCGCCAGCGTCATCGTTTCCAGCGGACCCGCCGCGCCGGCAGAAGCGTAAAACCTCTTTCCCCGACTTTATGGCCGACAAACGCGATTATTACGAAGTCCTGGGCGTCTCACGTGACGTCTCGGCCGAGGATTTGAAAAAAGCCTACCGCAAGCTCGCGGTGAAATATCATCCGGACAAGAACCCGGACGACAAGACCGCCGAAGGCAAATTCAAGGAGGTCGGTGAAGCCTACGACGTCCTCAGCGACGACCAAAAGCGCGCCGCCTACGATCGCTACGGTCACGCCGCTTTCGCCGGTGGCATGGGTGGCCCGTCCGCAGGCGGTGGTGGATTCCACGATCCCTTCGACATCTTCCGCGAAGTGTTCAGCGGCGGTGGTGGCGGCATCTTCGAACAATTCTTCGGCGGCGGTGGTGGCGGCGGTGGTCGTCGTCGCGACGGTCCTCAGCGCGGCAGCGATCTGCGCTACGGCATGGAGATCTCGCTTGAAGAGGCGGCCCATGGCTGCGAGCGCGAGATCGAGTACGAACGGAGTGCCTCGTGCAAAACCTGCTCCGGCTCCGGCTCTGCCAGCGGCGGCGGCAAAAAAACCTGCCGAACCTGTGGCGGTGTCGGTCAGGTCATCAGTTCCCGCGGCTTTTTCCAGATCCAGCAGACCTGCCCCGACTGCAGCGGCACCGGCGAGACGGTCAGCGATCCCTGCCGCCATTGTCACGGCACCGGACGTTCCAAGGAACGCACCAAGGTGCGCGTCAAAGTTCCTGCCGGCATCGAAGATGGCTCCCGTCTCCGCTCCAGCGGCAATGGCGACCTCGGTGTGAAGAACGGCCCTCCAGGCGATCTCTACATCGTCGTTCAGGTCAAAGCGCATGAGATCTTCGAACGTGAGGGCAACGACCTGCACTGCGATATGCCGCTCTCCTTTGCCACCGCGGCGCTCGGCGGTGAAATCACCGTTCCCACCATGGAGGCCAAGGCCACCGTCAAAGTGCCCTCCGGAACGCAGAACGGCACCACCTTCCGCCTGCGCGGCAAGGGCATGAAGATTCTCGGCGAGGATCGTTTCGGCGACCTCTACGTCCATGTCCAGATCGCCGTGCCGACCAAGCTCAGCGCCGAACAGCGCGAGAAGCTCGATGAATTTGCGCAGTCCCTCGGTGAACAAACCTCTCCGATGGAAGAGAGCTTCTTTGAGAAGGCGAAGAAGTTTTTCCGCTAGCCCGCCATGACCGCCCGCGACTTGATGACCCTGACGAAGTTTCGTCTCAGCGTGCTTGTCATCGTCACCACGTTTGTGGGTTTCTGGCTGCGGGCGCCCAAAGGCTTCGATTTCTGGCTGCTCTTCCACACGATCATCGGCAGCACGCTCGCCGCGTTTGGTGCCGCGGTGTTCAACCAGCTCATGGAGATCGAGCCCGACTCGCGCATGCAGCGCACGGCGGATCGTCCCCTGCCCTCCGGACGCGTGAGTCCCTCGGCGGCGTTCGGCATCGGCTGGCTGCTCAGCGCCTGGGCGCTCATCCACCTCACCATTCGTGTGAACATGGAAGCAGCTGCCCTCACGGCGCTCACGCTGGCAGTGTATCTCTTCATCTACACACCGCTGAAACGTCAGAGCGCCACCAACACGCTCGTCGGCGCTGTTTCCGGAGCTCTGCCGCCGCTCATTGGATGGGCGGGTGCCGCTGGACCGCTGCCAGCGGGTGCCGCGACGCATTTCCGCTGGGAACTCATGATTGAACCCGGTGCGATTTACCTCTTTCTGCTGCTCTTCCTCTGGCAGCTGCCGCACTTCCTCGCCATCAACTGGATGTATCGCGACGAGTATCGCAAAGGCGGCTTCGTCATGCTCGCCAACGACGACGAGCAGGGCGCGCGCACCTCGCAGCATGCTCTCGCGTACTCGATCAGCACCGTGCTGCTGATGTTCTACCCGGTTTACGCCGGTGTCGCCTATGCATGGTGGTTCCTGCCCCCCGCGCTGCTGCTCAGCGGTTGGCTCTGCATGCTCGCGTTGCGGTTCAACCGCCAGCCCGAGCGTCCGGCGGCGCGCAAACTCTTCTTCTGCACGCTGATGTATCTCCCGGCCATCCTGATCGTATCCATCCTCGCCTGGAAACGCGCGTAAACCCGCCACCGCCATGAACGAATCCCCTGCCAACACCAAGCTCAGCCCCTGGACCATCTGGGTGCCGATCATCATCGCCACACTCGGCATCGTCGTCTTTTACAACTACCTCATCTATCGCTCGCGCATCGACAATGACGTTGGCCGTCCTGCCATCCTCGGTCGTCTTGAAAAGGACCTCGAACTCACCGAGCGCAACGGCAAGACGGTGCACATGTCGGATCTCAAGGGCAAGGTGCTCGTCATCTCCTGGGTCTTCACCCGTTGTCCGCGCGGCTGCGCCGCCGTGATCGCGAAGCTGATGAAACTGCACCAGGAATTCGGCAACGAGCCCAACCTGCAGTTCGTCAGCTTCACTCTCGACGCCGACGACACGCCCGAGATGATGAAAAAATTTGCCAGCAGTCTCGGCATCAAGGACGACGACAACTGGTGGTTCGTGAACGGTGAAAAAGAGGCAGTGCGGAAGTTCATGACCAGCCAGGTGCAGTTCCGCCCCGTGCAGGACATGCCTGAGGCCGACCGTCTCTCGCCGGATGACAAATACATCCACGATCTCCGTGTCGCCGTCATCGATCATCTCGGGCACGTCCGCGGCCTGGAGGACATTTTGAACACCGATCCCGAATTCGCGAAGTTCTGGGACGAAAAGCTGCGCAAGGACCTGCGCTACCTGCTCAACGAACAGAAAAAGAACCCCTACAAACCCCTCGAAACGAAATAGTCCATGGACGTCACCGAACTCCCGAAGCTCTACACGATTTTCAACGGCTGCGCGCTGTTTCACATCACCCTCGGCCTGGTTCTCATCAAAGCCGCAGGCCGTCAGGCGGCTTCCGGCGATTCACAAAAGCTCCTGATCGCCGCAGGCCTGCGCAAAGGCCACATCGTCAGCATGATCATCGCGCTGCTGTTTTCGACCGCGTTCCTCGGCTGCTATCTCTACTATCACTACCATGCCGGCCACGTGAAATTTGCCGGCACCGGCATGACGCGTCCGATCTATTTCACGATCCTCTTCACCCACATCCCGCTGGCGGTACTGAGCCTGCCGATGATCATCATGACGGTCGTTCCCGCGCTGCGTCAGCGTTTCGACAAGCACCGTCGCATGGCGAAGTGGACCGTTCCCGTCTGGCTCTACGTCTCCGTCACCGGCATCATCGTGTACCTGATGTGCTACGTGTGGTACGGACCGCCTATCCGCGCCTAGACTCGATCACTCCTCGAACGTCCACGTCTTCCGCTTTGGCGGCTTAAGGTCCGTTCGCCCGTTTCGTTTCCGAAACACATCAAACACGAGGTCGGAACCGTCCGCCTTCATCTGGTGCACCATCCGCAGCAGCTCGCCGAGCCGGCCCTTCGGAAATCCCGCCTTGTTCGCGAACCAGCCGAGATACTCCGCCGGGATGTCGTAAATCGGCACGCCCTTCGGCGGGAAATGCTGCGGCCCGTATTTACCAAACGGCATGAACGTGCTCCCGATCTCCTCCAGATCGTGTCGCATGCGTTCGGCGAGGTCGTCCATGATCCCGTCATTTTAACGACGCATGCGCCTCGCGCAGCAGCTTATCCGTCGTGTCCCAATCGATGCAGGCATCCGTGATCGACTGGCCGCGGACGAGTTGATCGAGCGGCTGCGGAAACTTCTGGCTGCCGCCGACGAGATTGCTCTCCAGCATCGCCCCGATGATCGCCTTCTGGCCGGCGGCACGCTGGCGCACGATCTCGCGGAAAACATCCGGCATGCGGCGATGATCCTTGGCGCAGTTGCCGTGGCTGGCGTCGATCATGATCGCAGGCTTCAACTTGGCGGCTTCGAGGCCGTCGATGGTTTCCATGACGTTGTCCGCGCCGTAGTTTGGGCCATTGTCGCCGCCGCGCAGAATGATGTGGCAGTCGGGATTGCCGCTGGTGGTCACCGCGGAGGCCACGCCGTCCTCACTGACACCAAGGAAAGTCTGTGGCTGCATGGCGGCCTTGATGGCGTTGATGGCTGGCGTGATGTGCCCAAACGTGCCGTTCTTGAATCCGAGCGGCATGGACAAACCCGAAGCCATCTGACGATGCGTCTGTGATTCCGTCGTGCGCGCACCGATCGCGCTCCACGAGATCAAATCGGCAATATACTGCGGTGTGATGGGATCGAGCAGTTCCGTGGCCGTTGGCAGGCCGAGATCGAGCACGTCGCGCAGGATCTTCCGCGCGAGTCGCAAACCGGCCGGAATGTCGCAGCTTCCGTCGAGATGCGGGTCCATGATCAAGCCCTTCCATCCGACCGTGGTGCGTGGCTTTTCGAAATAGACGCGCATCACGATGCAGAGGCGGTCGTTCAGTTCCTTCGCCAGCACCGTGAGCTTTCGCGCATACTCCAAACCGGCCTCGGGATCATGAATCGAGCACGGCCCCAGAACGACGAGGAAGCGCGGATCGCTGCCAAAGATGATTTCACGAATTTCGCGCCGAGATTCGGCCATAAAAGCGGTCTGCGCCTCGGTGGGTGCGATTTCAGCCACCAAATCACGCGGAGCTGGCAGGGCGATGTTGGAGGCGATGTGGAGATTGGCAGTCTGGCTCATGGGGGCGTGCACATAGCATCACCCGGCCGTTCGCTCATCCAAAAATCACCTCGGGACGCGATCACGCAATCGACTCGGCTTCCAGAGACTCGCCCTCCGACTTCGCAATGACCACCGCTCCGACCGTGTCACCGAAGACGTTCACGGTGGTGCGGGCCATGTCGAGCGGACGATCGATGGTGAGGATGAGGCCGAGCGAGGCTTTGATCATGTCCTCGGAGAAGCCGGCATTTTGCATGATGATGATGATCGCGACCAGACTGGCGGCCGGAATCCCGGCCACGCCGATGCTGGAGACAAGCGCGAGCAGCACGACGATGAACTGCTGCGCGAGCGACAGGTCGAGTCCCATGACCTGCGCGGCGAACACGACGACGACGCATTCATACAGAGCGGTCCCGTTCATGTTCACCGTCGCGCCGAGGGGAATGACGAAGCTGCTGACGCGCTCGGATACCTTCGCCTGATCCTGAATGCAGCGCATCGTCACCGGAATGGTCGCGGTGGAAGAGGCGGTGGAGAAGGACATGAGCAGCGCCTCGCTCATGTTGCGGAAGTGCTTCATCGGCGACACGCCGGAGAATTTCAGCACAATCGGCATGACTAGCAGCGTGTGCAGCAGCAGCGCTCCAACGACCGTGAGCACATAGGGCACCAAATTCTGCAGCACGCCGAGTCCCACCTCCGCGATGGCGGGGATGACGAGGCAGAAGACCGCCAGCGGCGTGACTTTCATCACCCAGGTGGTGATGAGCGTCATCACATCCGCGAGCTGCGCAAAGACCTCTCGCAGCGTCTCCGGGGAACCGCCGGGCACGAGCACCATCGCCACGGCAAAGAGAATGCTGAAGACGATGATTGCCAGCAGATCGCCTTTCGCACATGCCTCAATCACGTTCGTTGGAATCATGCGCTTCAGGATGTCGAGGAGCGAACTGGCGCCGCCTTCCGCCTTCTTCATCACATCGCCCACCTCGCTGGCGCTCTTGCTGTTCAGCGCGGAATCCATCGCCGCACGCAGTGTCGAGTTCGGTTTGCCTTCGCTGATACCGGGCTTGATCGTGTTCACCATGAACAGGCCGACGCAGACGGCGGCGAAACTGCCAAGCACGTAATAGACGCAGGTCTTCAATCCCATGCGCGCAAAGCCGTCCAGCGAACGCAATCCTGCGATGCCGCTGATGATGCTGGCGACGACGAGCGGCACGATGACCATCTTCAGCGCCCGCAGGAACAG
The DNA here is from genome assembly GCF_020439865.1 of Prosthecobacter sp. Lineage (GTDB taxonomy): Bacteria > Verrucomicrobiota > Verrucomicrobiia > Verrucomicrobiales > Verrucomicrobiaceae > Prosthecobacter. The sequence goes on along the minus strand of NZ_JAGRPF010000028.1, from coordinate 37,905 downwards.
ATCCGAAACGAAGCGGCAAAAGGTCAGAATGGAGGCGACCCAGCCCGGCACATCGCCTTCCGCCGGATGCGCGAACTGCTGGAGGATGACTCCGGCTCCGATGCCGCCGATCAGGGCGATGACGATCGGCCAGTGCTGATGACCGTGGTGCGACTTGGCATGTTCATGCTGGGACATGAGCCGAGCTTATGCCGCGAAAGCCGCATGACGGCAACAAGAGAAGCCCGCGTCGCCTGTTTTGGCGATGCGGGCTCCGGGGGATTGGATTGATGCGCGACCCGATTATTGAATCGCAATCTGACGCGGCTTGGCGACTTCTTTGAGCGGGAGTCGGATCGAGAGCACGCCGTCCTCGAGCTTCGCACTCATTTTGTCCTCATCGACCGGCGTGTTGAGGCGCAGGCGGAGGATGTAGCTCAGCGGCGAGAGTTCGCGGTGGAGCGCCTTCATGCCTTCCGGCACGGTGGCGTTGCGTTCGCCCCGGACGGTCAGGATGCCGTCTTCGAGGTCGAGCTTCACGCCGCTTTTTGGCACGCCGGGCATCTCGACGCGCACTTCATACGCGTCGGTGCTGCCGTTGACGTTGTAGAGCGGCTTGCGCAGCGACTCGGTGACACCGGAAGTGGCGGGAGCGCTGGTGGAGGGGGAGCAGGTGGCATTCATGGTGTTGTGAGATAGAGTGGTACAGTTTTGGAATGGTGGAGTGATGGGCGGGAGCAGAACTGCAGCGCTCCATCACTCCAGGATGGTTTAGTTCAGGGTGATGGTGCGTGGCTTGCGGTGTTCGGCCTTCGGCAGCGTCACGGTGAGGATGCCATCTTCGAGTTTCGCAGCGATGGCCTCGGTGTTGACGCCATCGGGCACGGACACGGAGCGGGTGAGGCTGTAGGAGCTTTCGTTGTCGCCGTCCTTCTCGCGTTTCTCGGCGGAGACGGTAAGCATGCCGTTTTGCAGCTCGATCTTGACGTCTTCCTTCTTCACGCCGGGCACTTCAAAGCTGGCGAAGTAGTTGTCCTTGTCCTCATGGACATCGACCGCGAGCTTGTCGCTGGTGACGCCGGGGAACACCTCGCCGAGATTGCCAAAGTAGTGACTCAGCGATGGCAGTCCGGCAAACGGATGGCGGAACCACTCGTCGAAGTCGGAGACACGGCTGAGGCTGTTAGGATTGGAGCGAATGAGTTTCATGGTCTGATTGGGTTGGTTTGAGTTTTGGGTTGGAATGAAGTTCCGCTTCTCTGCCTCTGCATCAGCCGTGCCAGTGCATTCCGGACGCCCTTGAAGTCCTTGATTTACAAGGGATTCAGCCTAATCACGACCTCGCAGCCCCCCGGTCATGAGGGGTCGTTTGTGCCACAAAACTGGCACAGACTGTCACTTCGATGTGACAATTCTTCCGAATCAAGCCTGCGCCATGGCAGCCTTCTTCTTGGCCTTCAGATTCAGCATCTCCACCGCCATCGAGAAGCCCATGGCAAAGTAGATGTAGCCCTTCGGAATCTCGAAATGGAAGCCCTCGCCAATCAAGGCGGTGCCGATGAGGATGAGGAAGCTCAGCGCGAGCATCTTCACCGTGGGATGACGCGCCACAAATTCGCCGACAGCCCTCGCGAAGACCATCATGAAGCCCACGGAGATCAGCACTGCGCACACCATGATCGAGATGTGTTTCACCATGCCGACGGCGGTGATCACGGAGTCGAGCGAGAACACGATGTCGAGCAGCGCGATCTGCACCATCACGGCGCCAAACGCTGCGCCTGCTCCCACCCGGCTGCGCACCTGACCTTCGGGATCACCCTCAAGCTTCTCGTGGATCTCGTGCGTGCTTTTGTAGATCAGAAACAGACCGCCCAAAATGAGGACGAGATCCTTTCCGGTGACCTTGTGATCCAGCAACTCAAACAACGGCGTAGTAAGCGACATCACCCACGTGATCGACAGCAACAGCAGGATTCGGGTCACCATCGCCAGCGCCAACCCCACGAAGCGGCCGCGCTGACGCTGCTCCTCCGGCAGCTTGTCCACCAGGATGGAAATGAATACGATGTTGTCGATGCCGAGGACGATCTCGAGCACGCACAGTGTCAACATCGCGATCCAAGCCTCCGGAGACGAGACCCAGGAGAAATCAAACACATTCAGGTTGGCGGTGACGGCGGCAGTGGCGTTGGCAAGCATGATGCGCGGACGCTAGCGGGATCACGGGGCTTGGCAAACCCCGGCCCGTTCCATTTGCGGGCGCAGATTGCAGGCCGCTACTGCTGCAACGCCCAGAGCTGCTTCATCGTCGCCAGATACACCACGCCGTTTGCGGCGGTGACGGTGGCGCTGATGGGCGTTTTGAGTTCGAGATTGCACAGCACCTTTTTCTCCCGGCCTTCGGCCAACACGCAGAAGTTTCCTTTGCGTGTGCCGAGGTAGATCTTGCCGTCAGCCACCATCGGGGAGGCCCAGAAGGTGCCGTTCATCTCGTGCGTCCACACACCCTTGCCGGTGCTTTCTTCGACGCAATGCACGACACCGTCCGCGTCGGTCGCATACACGAGTCCATCGTGCACGGCGGCTGTCGTCAGGGTGTGCTTGCCGAGCGGATGACTCCACAATTCCTGCCCGTCGCGCGGATCGACGCATTTGAGCCAGCACTCGTTCTTGCCCCAAAACACGTCGCCACCGCCGGCGACGAAGAGTTTGCCATCAACGATGACCGGCATGCCATAGATGTTGCTGGGGCCTTCCTGCCGGTTCTGCGTGTAGAAGTGTACTTTCGTCTTCGGCGCCGTGGGATCGAGGTCGTATTGCCAGCGCTTCGTCAGCGTCACCACGGCATCGGTTGGCGACGCGTTCTCCAGCGTTTCAAAGGCGTAGGTGATGCCGTTGCCGCCACAGAAGAAGATCGTCGGCCTGCCATCGACCTCCGCGAAGCTCGGCGACGACCACGTCGCGTGGAAGATGTTGGGTGAAATGTGTTCGTCGTCGCGGGCGAGATACTTCCCGGTGTTTTTGTCCACCACGATCAGACTCGGCGCGTCCGGTTTGCGGATGAAACGGTGCGTGTTGTCCACTCCGGTGCCGGTGTTCACATACAAATGATCGCCGCGAATGAGGATCGAACTGTGCGCGTTGTCATGGCACCAGATTCCGCAGGCCTCTTTCATGTCGAGCATCCACACGATGTCCGCGTCCAGCGGTCCGGGCGTCATCGCCGGCTCGCCGCGCAGCGCCATGTGTTTGCCCTCGTCTTGATACGGACCGTCGTTGCCGTTCGCCAGACCGTGAACGTCCAGGCATACGACTTCACCGCGATTCGTCACCAGGTAGGCGCGATCGCCTTCGACGGTGGCCTCGGAGGACATGCCCGTCTCCGGCCAGTCGAAGTACTTGTCGTCCTCCAGCTTCGGCACCACGAGCTGCCACAGCAGATGCCCGTCTTGTTCATCCAGACACATGAACACACCGCGGTCACCGGCATGCCTCGGATCACGCGGGTTCGTATTGTTCGTGCCGATGAAAATGCGCCCGCCTGCCACCATTGGCGTCGAGTGCGTCTGCGTGCCGAGGTCCACCACCCACTTCACATGCTGCTTCGTCTCGGGATCAAAACTGTCCGGCAGCTGCTTCTCGTCGGACACGAGATTCCTCGTCCACGCCTGCCCCCACTGCGGTTGATCGGCGGCAAAGGTGGCAAGCGGCAGCAGGAGGAGGGCGATTCGGACGGGTGACATCCGACATCAAACGCACCAGCGCGCGATCTTTGCGCGGAAGCTCTGCAAACGGGGTGACAATCCCTGCGCTCAGGATTCGTACAGCTTCCACCACCATGAATCGCCGCCAGTTTCTCCAGACCACCTCCGCCGCCGCTCTCACCTCGTGCTCCACACTGAGCGCGCCCGATTCGCTGATCATCGACACGCATCAGCACCTCTGGGACAGCCACGTGATGAATCCGCCGTGGCTCAAAGGTGCGCCGGAGGTGTTGCGCCATGATTACGTCACCGCCGACTACTTGAAGGCCACCGCCGGCCTCAACGTGAAGGCCATTTACATGGAGGTCGATGTGGCCCCGGGCGATCACATCAAGGAAGCCGATGGCATCGTCGCGCAATGCCGCGCGAAGAACACACCGACCATCGCCGCGACGATCGGCGGACGGCCTGCATCGGCGGATTTCGAAAGCTATGTGAAGCGCTACGCGGGGAACGGCATCGTCAAAGGCCTGCGCCAGGTGCTGCATGGCGATTCCACCCCCGCAGGCTTCTGCTTGGGCAACGATTTCGTGCGCGGCATTCAGACGCTCGGCAAACACGGCCTCAATTTCGAGCTCACGATGCGTCCGATGGAACTGGAGGACGGCGCGAAGCTCATCAAGCAGTGCCCGGACACGCCCTTCGTGCTCGACCACTGCGGCAACGGTGATCCCAAGGCCTTCAATTCAAAACTCGGCCCCGGCTTGAAGCGCACCTGCACCATCGACGGCTGGAAACGCGGTATCGATGCCGTCGCCGCCGCGCGCGCCGATGTCATGTGCAAGATCAGCGGCATCGTCGCCTTCGTGCCGCCGGGGAAATGGCATGCGGAAAACCTCGCGCCGGTCGTGAATCACTGCCTCGACGCCTTCGGTCCCGATCGTGTCTTCTTTGGCGGCGACTGGCCCGTCTGCCTCCTCGGCAGCCCCGTGCGCGGCTGGGTCGATGCGTTGAAACAGATCGTCTCCTCACGACCCGCCAGCGAGCAACGCAAACTGTGGTCTTCGAATGCGATCCGGTTTTACAAGCTGAGGGTCTAGCATCAGTCCAGCGTCCGCCGGTAGCGCAGCACGCCGATGATCAGGGCGACGATGGCGAACATCGAGATGTGCCAGAGTTCCAACGAGATGTCGGTGAAGGTGTTTCCCTTCAGCAGCACGCCGCGCACGATACGCAGGAAATGGGTGAGCGGCAGTACTTCGCCGATGTTTTGCGCCCACTGCGGCATGCCACGGAAGGGAAACATGAATCCGGAGAGCAGCAGCGAGGGCAGGAAAAAAAAGAACGAACCCTGCACCGCCTGAAGCTGGTTCGTGGAGACGGTCGAGAAGGTGATGCCGACGGCGAGATTCGCGGCGATGAAGACAAACGCGGCGGCGAAGAGCAGGCCCAGATTGCCGACCATCGGCACGTGAAACAGGAAGTGCGCGGCGACGAGAATGAGCACGACCTGAATGTAGCCGACGAGCATGTAGGGAATGATTTTCCCGAGCAGCACTTCGAACGGGCGCGTGGGCATCGAGAGCAGGTTTTCCATCGTGCCGCGCTCGCGTTCGCGCGTGATGGCGAGCGCGGTGATCATGACCATCGTCATCGTGAGCACCACGCCCATGAGACCGGGTACGATGTTGTACTGCGTGATGGCTTCAGGATTGTAGAGCGCATGCACGCGGAGATCGACGGGCACGTCGGTCTGGGCGAGGTAGGCGAGCGGTCCTTTGAGGTCGTTCTGCAACGCGGAGTTTATCAGCGTGCGCACGGTGCCGATGGCGTTGCTCGTCGCGGCGGGATCGGTGGCGTCTGCTTCAACGAGGAGCGCGGGTTTGTCGCCGCGCAGGAGGTCGCGCGAGAAATCCTGCGGGATGGTGATGACGAACTGAACCTCGCCGTGCTCCAGCACCTCACGCGCCTCGTCTTCGCTGTGCAGCTGCTTCACGAACTTGTAGTAGCTGCTGTTGCGGATAGCGCCGAGCAGCGTACGCGCCTGCGGGCCGTTGTCGTTCATCAGCACGGCGGCCGGCAGGTCTTTCGGATCCGAATTGATCGCATAGCCGAAGAGCAAAAGCTGCAGCATCGGAATGCCGACCATCATGCCGAAGGTCACGCGGTCACGACGCATCTGGATGAACTCCTTGGTGATGATCGCGAGGAAGCGGGTGATGGAGAATCGATGGCTCATGCGGCGAAGTTGTCCTTCGATTGATCCATCAGGTGAATGAACACGTCCTCGAGGCAGGCACGGATCAGCGTCCATTCGTAATCGCTGCGGAAAGGCGCGATGGCCTGCTCCAGCGCGGTCGCATCGCCGCCGCTGACATGCAGCGACGTGCCAAACGCAACGGCCTGATGCACGCCCGGGCACTGGCGCAGTTTTTCAGCGAGGTTCAGCAGATCGGTGCCACGCACCGCCCATGTCGTGAGCTTCGCGCCGTCGATCACCTCCGCGACGGTGCCGTGCGTGAGCAGGTTACCGTAGGCGAGATAGGCCAGCCGGTGGCAGCGCTCCGCTTCATCCATGTAATGCGTCGTGATGAGAAACGTGAGCCCTTTGGCGGCCAACCGGTGAATCTGCTCCCAAAAATCGCGTCGCGCCTTCGGATCGACGCCTGCGGTGGGTTCGTCGAGCAACAGCAGTTTTGGCGAATGAATCAAACACGCCGCGAGTGCGAGGCGTTGCTTCCAGCCGCCCGACAATTGTCCCGCGAGCTGCCGTTCGCGCCCCGCAAGGCCAAGCTGCTCGATGGACGCGTCCACGGCCGCGCGCCGATGCTTCACGCCATACATGCGTGCGACGAAGTCGAGGTTTTCGCGGATGCTCAGGTCTTCGTAGAAGCTGAAGCGCTGTGTCATGTATCCGACCTGCGTTTTGATCGCCTCGCTCTCCTTGATCACGTCAAAGCCGAGACAGGTGCCGCTGCCGGCGTCCGCGTTCAGCAGGCCGCACAGCATGCGGATGAAGGTGGTCTTGCCGCTGCCATTCGGGCCGAGGAACCCGTAGATCTCACCGGAGCGGACCTGAAGATCGATGCCGTTCACGACCGTGCGCGTCCCGAAGCGCTTCGTCATGCCTTTCACGTCGATCGCGAGGTCGCCGTTCATGGCTCATGCGGAAATTCGACGTCCACCGGCTGTCCGGGATGCAGCTTCACCGCATCCGCGTCTTCAAAACGCAGTTCGATCATGAACACGAGCTTGCTGCGGTTCTCCTGGCTGTAGATCACCGGCGGCGTGTACTCCGCGTGCGGCGAGATGAAGCTCACCTTGCCCGTGATCGGCTCCGCAAGACCATCGACATGCACCTTGGCCGCATCGCCGGGATGCAACGTCACCAGTTTCGTCTCGGACACAAACGCGCGCACCTTCATGTTCGCAGGCGGCAGCAGCGAGACTACGGGACGCCCGGCGGCGACGAATTCGCCCTCACGATACAGCGTGTCATACACCGAACCCGCAGCTGGCGACTTCTGCTGCTTCTGCGAGAGATCCCACTCCGCCTTCGCCAGCGCCTCGGTCCGCGCTTTGACTTCAAATTCCAGTGCGCTGACCGCATCGCTGCGCAGTCCAAGCTCCGCGGTCTTGATGTCGGCCTCCAGTTGAGCCACGCGTTCCTTGTCCTGCGTGAACAGGCTGCGCGCCTTGTCGATGCTCTCCACGGCAACGGCTCCTGTCTTGCGCAGCGCCTCCTGCCTCACCTGTTCCGACAACGAAAACGACATCGCTTCCTGCGCCTGCTTCAATTGCGCGTTGAGCGACTCCATCTCAGTGGGCCGCCGACCTTTCCTAGCATCTTCCAGCGTGGCCTTCGCCTGCGCCAGCCGGTGGGTTGCCTCATCACGTGCCGCGGTTTCGGCCACGCTTTCGAGCGCGAACAACGCATCCCCTTTGTCCACCTTCTGTCCTCGCTGCACCGACAGCTTCGTCAGCTTGCCGGGCAGAGGAGACGAGACATAAACAAACTCGCCCTCGGCATAGCCTTGCAGCAGATGACTGGGAGCGCGCTTGCATCCGGTTGCGCCTGCGAGCAACAGGACGGCGCCGAGGAAGTGAACCAACTGCTTCATGAATCGCGGAGACACGGGAGCAGTTATCGCGGTTCGTCCGCGGATGCAAGGCATCGTCAACGTTGTTCCGACGGCGCTCCACCGCACCCCCAAGAGGGAGCAATTGGCTCTTAGCAGCCTGCCTGGTTCATGCTAAAACTCGATGAATGAAATGCGCGTTATGTCATTCCCTGAATCCGTTGCGGAACTCGCACATCATTCCCGAGTTTCAGTACAAGCCAATCTACGACCCTAAACATAGGCTGCTCACCATTTCGTCCAATCCACATAAACGCGACAGATACGTCCAAAAGGGACTTCGTGAAGAGCTGCTATGTGACGCGTGCGAAATCTTGTTTTCAGGTTGGGAAGATTATTCTTTCCGGGTTCTCTTTGGCGACACTGCGAAGCTGCATTCAAAGACAGAAAAGACCATCCACCTCAAAGGAATCGACTACCCCAAGTTCAAACTCTTCCTCTTCTCATTGTTGTGGCGCATGAGCGTCGCAAAAGGAGATTTCTGGAAAGAAGTAAATCTGGGGCCGCTTGAAGCTCGTCTTAGAGAGTGCTTGTTAACATCAGACCCACTCACATCAGATGAATTTCCGTGTCTGCTGTGCCCGGTTTTGATTGATGGACATTATGATTCAGGATGGTTGATGCCGCCGGACAAGATCCGAGTAAATGGCTGCACCGTTTACCGAATCATTATCAATGGCATTCTGTTTAGCTTTTTCGCGTCTTCACAAGCTGATCAGCTCAAGTTGGGCAGTTACTCCATCAACGAAAAAGGAGAGATGAAGCTTATCGTCGAAGAAGCCCGGCAAATCCCATATGTGAGCCAGATTCTCCTTGCGCTGGGGAAAGCCATTCACCAGCGCAAAGATTCATAGCGTTGCATTGTCTCATTTCTTCACCGCCCCCAGCACATCCAGCTCGTGAATCGACCAGAAGAGTCCCTTCACGCTTCCGGTGTCGGTGATGCGGATGAACTTTGCTTTCACCTGCTTGGGAAACATGAATTCGGTGACGCTCGTGTCGCTTTTACCTTCGAGGACGGGTTTTTCCCACTCGCTGCCGTTCATGGACACTTCGATCTTCCAGCCGCGCGGCCAGTCGCCACGGGAGCTGCCAGTGTCGAGGACGAGGCCGGCTATGTCGGCGGCCTGCGGCAGTTCGATCTGCACCCACATGCCGGGCTTCTGAGGCGTGTGCGTGTCCCAGCGAGTTTCGAGATTGCCGTCAACAGCCCGGGCGAGTTCCTTGTCGTTGTGGCTGGAGGTGAGCTTCCATTCCTTGCGGTTCTCCAGTGGCTGCGGGCCGAAGCTGCGGAGCTCGGGCTCGGTCCACGGCGTGGTGCGCGAGGCGAGTTCCTTGCGCAGTTTGGCGACTTCGTTTTTGTCGATGAAGCGGCCGCTGTTGCCAAAACTCTTGCGCACGTAGCTGGCAATGTCGGCGAGCCATTCGTCCGTGTTGTTCGCCATCGGGATCATCTGCGCCTGATACGTCTTGCCATTCACCGGTCCGGAGAGGCCGTGGAGCAGCACGCGCAGGATGAAGTCGCTCTTCACGGCAGTTTTCGAGCCTGCAAGCGCAGGCGCGAGCGTCATGCCGGTCGGCAGACCGTCGATGGCGGTGCCTTTGCCGTCGAGTCCGTGGCAGGTGAAGCACAGCTCCTGATAGATGGCCTGGCCGCGGCGCATCTGATCCTTCTGTGCGTTGCTGAACTCGCGCGGGAAATTGATCTGGCTGTTGAGCATCTGCCCGGCCATTTCTTTGACACCTTTCGACGGCGTGCTGAGCGCGGCGAAGTTGATGAGCTTCGCGTAATCCTTCCACTTCATCTGCTTCGCCGTGAGCAGCGCCTGGATGATGACGCTGGGATCGCTGTCCTTCGTCAAAGCGGTGACGTCGGCCACGAGCGACTCATCCGTGAGCGATTCGCTGGCGCGGATGCCAGCTTTGCGCAGCACGGGCGAGGCGTCCTTCAACGCAATGCGCACGTGTTCGCTGGTGAGAGCGCCGAGTCCTTCGAGCGTCCACAACGCGTGAATGCGGGCGAGCGCGCTGTCATTTTTCTGAAGCATCGCGACGAGCGCGGGCACGACGCTTTGATCCTGCTTCAAGACGAGCAGCTTCTGCGCGGTGTCACGATACCAACCGTTCGGATGCGCGAGTGTTTCGACAAGCTGAGCGGGCGTGGCTTCGAGCAGCTTCGGTGCAGGCACAGGCTTGGTCGTGTCATGCACGAGACGCCACACGCGGCCGCAGTTGATGATCTTCTCCATGCCGTACTGCAGGATCACCTTGCGCAGGTAGCTTCCTTCGCGCGTCCAGTTTCCCTCCTGGATGATGCCGCGATACATGTCGCAGATGAAGAGCGTGCCGTCGGGCGCGGTCTTCATGTCCACGGGCCGGAAGCACGCGTCCGTGCTGCGCAGAAACTCGCTCTGCGGATACGGATTGTGCAGAATGGTGATGCCATCGGCGACCTCGATCTTCGTCTGGCGCACGAGGCGGCCCACGGGCTCGCCAAAGAACAGACCGCCCTTCAACTCGGCCGGCAGTTGATCGCCGCGATAGATCTCGCCACCACAGGTCGCGGTGAAATGATTCAGCGTGTTGTCATCACGCGACTTGCCGGGGCCGCCCTGGTAGTCGCGCAAACCCATCGCCGGCCACACGACTTCAAAGCCGGGCTCGAACTGCGCACGCGCGAACGACTGGCCGTAAAGGATGTGGTTTTGGAAATTGAGCGGGCCTTTCTCGCCACCAGCGTTCACGACCCAGAACTTGCCCTCGTCATCCTGCGTGGCGCCCCACTGGCCGCCATTGCCCGGAATGTCCTGCTTGATGAGCTGGCCGTCCTTCCAGCGGAGGCGGTAGTTGTTCACGGCGGTGTAGATCCAGTTGTCGAGCGCCCACGTCATGCCGCTCGGCTGATGCTCCAGATTGCCGCCGCGCGGTCCGCCCTGATACACAGGTTTCTTCTCATCGCTCACGCCATCGCCATTCGTGTCCTTGTAGAGATAGATGTCATTTGTGTCGGTCTCGCCGATGAGCACGCCGTCCGCCAGCGGCAGCAGCAGGCGCGGGAGCTTCAGTTTGTCGGCAAAGACGCGATGCATGTCGTATTTGCCATCGCCCTTGCTCGACCAATGCACTGAAACGCGGCTCGTGCTCACGAGTTCGTTCGAGCCGTCGATGTCGCGCATGTAGCTGCTCATCTCCGCGACGTAGAGCCGCCCGTTGCCATCGAAGGCCATGCAAACCGGCTCCGTGATGTCCGGCTCCGAAAGGATGAGCTCCATGTGGTAGCCCGGCGGCAGCAGAAAGGTCTTCGCCTCCTCCGCAGCCGTCAGCGGCTTTACGGGAGGCATGGGCGGAAAATCTTGGGCGTCGTCGGCCAGCAGGCAGCGAACACTGACAGCGGTGACGAGGAAGAGGGTGCGGAGATGCATGGCAGGCGGGGTTTGGAACGCTTTAATCATACTTTCGTCGAGCATCGTACGTTTGGTGACAGGCTGCCATTCTTTGTTAAAATCCGGCCATGCCGACGCCACGCCTTCAGGCTGAGTTTTTCGCCCGGATCGCCGATCCTCAGGGCGTACGCGCCGTTTTTGAGCACCTCCCCGGCGTGTTCTTCTTTATGAAGGATGACCTGGGGCGGCATGTCGCGGCCAACAGTGCCACATTTGAGCGCTTCGGCATCAAGAGCGAGCGCGAGCTCGTCGGTGCGATGGACGAGAAGTTCTTTCCTCCTGAGATCGCCAAGGCCTACCGCGAAGACGACCAGAAGGTCATCCGCAGCGGCAAACCGCTGATCAACCGTCTCGAAGTCTGGTATGACGAGCAGCGAAACCTGAACTGGTTCCTCTGCACGAAGCTGCCGGTGCGCGACAAACGCGGCAAGGTCATCGGCGTGATGGGCATCACCCGCCGCGACGAAGACCGCATGCGCCACCATGACGTGCGTGAAGTCACCGCAGCTGTGCAATACGCCCGCGAGCATTGCCGCGAAGTCATCACCGCCGCCGAACTCGCCCGCGCAGCCGGTGTGTCCGAACGTCACCTCCATCGCAAGCTCCGCAGTGCGCTCGGCCTCAGCCCCTACGAGCTGCTCCTGCGCACCCGCATTCAATCCGCCGCCGAAGCACTGGCCCGAACCTCGACGCCCATCATCGAAATCGCCCTCGATCACGGCTTCTGCGATCAAAGCGCCTTCACCCAGCAGTTTCGCAAGCGCACCAGCATGACGCCGAAGGAATTTCGCAAGCGGCATCAGGGTTGAGCATCCGGAGGCGGCGACCGCAGAAACGCGAGCCATCGCTGCAGCCGGTTGGCCGCAGACGTATCAGGCAGCGCGGCTTCATCGAGCACGAGTGTCATCTCCCGTCCATGCGGATGCTGCACGGATGCCGCACCGAGGCTGGTCCACCAGGTGAGCATGACCTCGTTCGACTCCAAAATATTCGCCACAAACCGAAGGATACCCGACGCCCGTGCATGCTCCCACAAGGCGGCAAGCAAAAGAGTGCCCGCACCCTGGCCCTGAAACTCATCCGCAACGGTGAAGGACACCTCGGCCAGATCGGCTTCCTCGCCGGATCGCCAGAATGAGCCGCCACCCACCCCGGGAACCTCATCGTTGTTTTCGATTACGATGATCCAGCTCACATGCTGACCCTGATCTTCCGCACAGAGCCGGTCGATGAAGGTCGGATTGACCCCGTGAAAGCGCGTCCAGAACCTGAAGTACGTGGATTCAGGCGAGAGCCGCTTGAAGGCGTCAATGATCCGCGTCCGGTCGTCCGGAAGCAGCGGACGCAGGATGACGGGAAGCCGATCGCCGAGTTTCAACCGATAGTGGGGCAGCATGTCAGTTTTTCTCCAAGAAGAGGCCAAATCAGAACGGGATCAACCGTCAGTCGGTCACGGTTGCATCAGGCATGCCAGAAAGAGCGAACGGCAATCGAGTTTGTGAGGAGGCGCATCCTTGTCTAGCCTGCCCCCATGCCTGCGCCGCGAAGAACCAACCAGCCCGAAGTCCTGCGCGGACTCGTGGATCGCGTGGTGTTTCACAATGAGGACAACGGCTACTGCATTCTCAAGGTGGTGCCGGCGGGCAAACAGGATGTCGTGAGCCTGATCGGGAAGGCGCCGCGGGTCGTGGCGGGAGAGGAGTTCGAGGCACGCGGCGTGTGGGAGCCAAATCGCGACTTCGGGCCGCAGTTCAAGGCGGATGAACTTAAACTGCGGCGGCCGGATTCACTCGGCGGCATCGAGCGCTATCTCGGCAGCGGGCTGATCGAAGGCATCGGGCCGAAGTACGCGAAGCGCATCGTCGAAAAGTTCGGGCCGAAGGTCTTCGACATCATCGAGAACGAATCGAAGAAGCTCGAAGACGTCGAGGGCGTGGGCAAGAAACGTCGCCTCGAGATCCGCGAGTCGTGGATGAAGCAGAAGTCCATTCACGGCATCATGCTGTTTCTTCACAAGCACGGCATCAGCTCGTCGCGGGCACTGCGCATCTACAAGACGTATGGCGAGGAGGCGCAGGCGGTGTTGAAGGAGAATCCGTATCGGCTGGCGCAGGACATTCGCGGCATCGGCTTCAAAACGGCGGATGACATCGCCTATCAACTCGGTGTGGCCGAGGACGCACCGGAACGCATCAAGGCGGGAATTCTACACGTGCTCGAAACGGCGGCGCAAGGCGGCCACTGTTGCTTCCCTGAAGTCAAAGTGGTCGAAAAGGCGGCCGAACTGCTCGGCGTGGAGACGTTGATCGCTCCGCAGATCGAAGCGCTCATCGGGGGCGATCAGGTCGAACGTCACGGCGAGTTCTTGTATCTGCCTCACCTGCGCAAAGCCGAGCAAAGCATCGCCGCGAGTGTGAAATCGCTCTCGACATTGCCAGCAGCGTATCCGCCCATCGATGAAGACGCGGCGCTGGCGTGGGTGATGAAGAAAGCAGGCAAGGAACTGGCCGAAAGCCAGCAGCGGGCCGTTCGCGAGGCCTTGCGGCAGCGCCTGCTCATCATCACCGGTGGTCCTGGTGTGGGGAAGACGACGATCCTGCGCAGCATCCTGCTCATTCTGCAAAGCAAGCAGGTGAAACTCGTGCTCGCCGCGCCTACCGGCCGCGCGGCGAAGCGTTTGAGCGAAAGCACTGGGCTCGAAGCGAAGACGCTGCACCGATTGCTCGAATACCAAGGCGAAAGCGGCTGGGGACGACATCGCGGCAAGCCGCTCGTTGGAGATCTCTTTGTCGTCGATGAGGCTTCAATGATCGACGCGCCGCTGATGGCGCAGTTCCTCTCCGCATTGCCGCAGGGTGCGCATTTACTCATCGTTGGCGATGCCGATCAGCTTCCGTCCGTCGGTCCCGGCATGGTGCTGCATGATCTGATCGCCAGCGGCACCGTGGCCTGCGTGAAGCTCACGGAAATCTTCCGGCAGGCCGCGAGCAGTCGCATCATCACCAGTGCGCATGCGATCAATCGTGGGCAGGTGCCGGATTTGAAGCCGACGCGTGGCAGCGACTTCTTTTTCCTCGAGGCGGGCGAGCCGGACGAGATTCGCGATTTGATCGTTCAACTCGCGCACACACGACTTCCGGCCAAATACGGCTTCGATCCCATCGCGGACACTCAGGTGCTCACGCCGATGAATCGCAACCTGCTCGGCACCGCGTCGCTCAACCACTCGCTGCAGCTTGCTCTGAATCCGCCGAATGAGGTGAAGTTCGAGATTGAACGCTTCAACACGACCTTTCGCGTCGGCGACAAGGTCATCCAGACGCACAACAACTACGACAAGGAAGTCTTCAACGGCGACATCGGTCACATCGTCGCGATCGATGCCGACCCCGTGAAGATTCACGTCCGCTATGATGCCGAGCGTCTCGTCGAATACGAACCCGGCGAACTCGACGAACTGCAGCCCGCTTATGCGCTGACGATTCACAAAAGCCAGGGCAGCGAATTTCCCTGCGTCATCATTCCGGTCAGCACGCAGCATTACGTCTTGCTGGAACGCAGCCTGATCTACACCGCCATCACGCGCGCGAAGAAGTTGTGTGTGCTGGTCGGTGACGAACGGGCGTTGTCGCTGGCCGTAAGCAAACAGGAGAGCCGGAAGCGATTGACGAGGCTGGGTGGAATGCTGTGAGCCGTCTTGATGGAGGTTGCGTGTTTTGCCGCGTTCATGGTAGCCTGCTCGCATGAGACACTTGCTAATAGCCTCCTTCCTGCTGTTGCCCGTTTGCCTGAACGCTCAAGTGATTGAAGTCTCTCCTCCGAGACAACCGCACACCATTGATGCCACTGTCGGTTACGAGATGACGTCGAAGGAGGAGACGTTTCATGCCAAGAAGCCTGACATGGGTGGAGACAATGGCTTCGGAGCGAAGAAGGCGGGCACCTTGCTTGGCTTTAAGGGCAAACTTGTGAGCTGGTTTGGAATCGTGCGTGAAATCCCGGAAGGCGGCAAGGGAACCTTCCTGATCGAGAACAAGTACTACGACGGACTCAACGACGCGCACATGCAGCTCGCTTCGCTTTATGGCGCGGGGGACTTCCGTGTTGAGGCGGTCGATTCCAAAAAACAGATCAAGCACCATTGTCTCGTGCGCGTGATTGGTGATGTGACGGGCGAGAAGGAAGGTGCGCCGGTCGTCAAAGCTCAATACATTCGTGTCTGGAATCTCGGTGACTTCGCCTTCATGGACTACGGCGTGGATGCCAGCAATGAGCGCTGGGTGAGGCTGCGTCAGAAAGTGAATCTTGTGTATTCACCGTCACCGGATGCCGCTTATTACGAAAAGCTTCTGGGCAAATGATGTCCGCCCGAATAAAGGGCGTTCGATGACACGTAGGTTTGACTCTTCCCATTCAACCCACGTTATCATGCCCAACTCACGTCGCTCCTTTCTGAAGAACTCCACGCTCGCCTCGGCCGCCGTCGCTTTCCCGGCGCTGGTGCGTGGTCAAAACCTCAATAGCAAGCTGCAAGTAGCCTGCGTGGGCGTGAATGGCATGGGCTACAGCGACCTGCACAATGTGGGATCGCACGCGGCGGTGAAGTTCGTCGGCTTCTGCGACGTGGACGCGAACCGTTTCGACAAGGCGGACAAGGAGTTCCCCGGTGTGAAACATTTCTCAGACTACCGCGAGATGTTCAACACGCTGGGCGACGGCGTTGACGCCGTGACCGTGGGCATTCCCGATCACATGCACGCTCCGGTCGCTGTAGCGGCGATGCAGCGTGGCAAGCATGTCTATTGCCAGAAGCCGCTCGCACACACGGTGTGGGAAGCGCGGCAGATGCGCCTGTGGGCGGAGAAGAAGAATCTCACCACGCAGATGGGCAATCAGATTCACTCGTCGATCGAATACCGTCTCGGCACGCGGCTGATCAAGGAAGGTGCGATCGGGAAGGTAAAGGAAGTGTACTCCTGGGTCGGTGTCACCGGCAACGAGCGTACGCGCATGTTCAATCCGCCGCCTTCCTCTCCGGTGCCGTCGAATTTGAACTGGGACCTTTGGATCGGCGCCGCGCCGATGCGTGAGTATGCGCACGCGTATCATCCTTTCATCTGGCGCGACTGGCAGGACTTCGGCGGCGGCGGACTCGGCGACTTCGGCTGCCATATCATGGATCCAGTGTTCACTGCGCTCGATTTGACCGCTCCGATCAGCGTCGTGGCCAAGAACAGCGGCATCAACAATCAAATCTGGCCGACGCACGAGACGATCCACTACGTCTTCCCCGGCACGCAATACACGGCGGGCAAGACGATGAAGCTCACCTGGATGGACGGCGGTCTGAAGCCGAGCCACAAGCTGGCGCAGATGCCGGGCGACATCGATCTGCCCAACAGCGGCAGCATTTTCATCGGCGAAGGCGGCACGATGGTGCTCGCACATGTAGCGGGGCCGCGGTTGTATCCGCTCGACAAATTCACGGGCTTCAAATATCCGAAGGAAGAAGGCCGCAGCCACTGGCACACCTGGGTGGACGCCTGTCTCGAAGGCAAGAAGACCAGCGACGGCTTCCACTATGCAGGCCCGCTGGCCGAGACGGTGCAACTTGGCAACGTGGCCACGCGCCTCGCGATTCCGAAGATCGACCCGGTCACGGGACGCATGGAGGAGGCGAACAAGGTGCTGGAATGGGACGCCGCCAACCTGCGCTTCACCAACGCGCCGGAAGCCGACAAGCTGCTGACAAAGACCTATCGCAAGGGCTTCGAAGTCGAGGCTGCGTAAAACAACCAGGTTGGGCAATTTCAAAAAAACTGCGCGCCGAACGGGTAAGTTCGGCGCGTATTTTTTTCGATGCGCAATTGATCGGCTGGCGTAGTTATTGCGTCAGACACTGGTATGAATTCGGAACACATGAACGAATCGTCCCCCTCTCTCAGCGGCAGCCTCCTGCTTGCGTCACCAGCCATGCGCGACTCGAACTTTGCGCGATCGGTGGTTTTCATGGCAGCGCACAATGCGAAGGACGGAGCCTTTGGATACATCCTGAACCGCCCGCTGGAGCAATGCGTGGCCGATCTCCTTCCTGACCAGGATCTGGGAGCGCTCGGTGAAGTGCCGGTCTTCATGGGCGGCCCGGTTTCCACCGACAAGCTGGCCTTTGCCGCACTACACTGGAACAAGCGCCGCCGCACGCTGCGCTGCCAGACTCATTTGTCCGTGGCTGATGCGCTGCACGCCCTCAGCCTCGGTCACGACGTGCGCGGCTTCGTCGGTTATTCCGGCTGGAGCGGAGGTCAGCTCGAAAACGAGCTCGAACTGCGTTCCTGGATCACCACCAACGCACGACCGCTCGTGCTCACGGTGGACACCCCAACCAAGATGTGGGGCGCCATTCTCAAAGACATGGGGCCGGTGTATCAGGTGATGGCCGGAATGCCCGAGGACGTGAGCTTGAACTGATCGGAATAGGTTCTTCTCGAAGATTCCCGCTTCGTTCCATTTGGCTGGAGCGCCTTACTTCGAGAATTCCTTGTCGATGGCGTCGAGGTACTTCGAGATCGGATCGTCACGCGCTGGGAGTTCCTTCTCGATGGTCTGCGGCAGATTGAGGAAGTCGTCGAACTTGCCGGAGAGACGGTCCGTTTCACTGGCTTCGAACCAGTCGAGGTAGTCACGAACGGCGATGGATTTCTGATAAGCGACGAGAGCAAACGCATGCAGGGTGGCGAGGCGCTTGTCCATGTCCTTGGTCTTTCCCGCCTGAAGGTCATTCACGGCGGCAAGGTAGCCGGTGACCACCGGACGGAACAGAATGCTGACTCGAAGTTCCAACGCGCGAAGCGATGCGACATTGTAATTGAGGATACCGACACGATCCGGGTGCTTGAGGATGTGCTGATATTCCTCCAGGGGCAGAACCACCGGCACCTTGTCGGATTTGACGGCCGCCGCAGTTGCAGCGTCGCCTGCCGCAGGCTTGATCATGCCGGCCGGCACCGGTTTGGCATTCGGATTCGTGGTGTGCGGTGCGTTGGAGGAAGATGAGGAGGTTTTGGAGGCCGGTTTGGCGTTGGGATTGGTCGTGCGAGGTTTGGCCGGCTCCTTAGCTTTGGTTTCAGGCTTTGAAGCCGCCTTCTTGGGTTCTTCTTTTTTCTCAGATTCCGCAGGTTTCTCGTCCTTGTCCTTGGACTTGCCTTTGAAGAAGTCCAACAGCGGCGTTTTGGTGGGACGCGCTGCTTCTGGGGACAGCCAAAGCCAGGCATCGGCGAGCGAAGGCGAAAGCAGACGTGCCACGTCCAGCGTGTTGGCGGAAGGTGCGGTGGAAGCCTGCTCTTCCCCGTCTGCCTTGTCGTCCTTTTTTGCCTCGGCGGGTTTTTTGTCACCCCGGAACCAGTTGAGCGGATTGAGCTTGGAGGGCTTTTTCTCGTCTTCTTTGACCTCCGGTTCCTCCTTCACCGCAGTCTTGGGCTTCTCGATCTCAGCAGCTTTGGCTTTTTCGGACTCCTTCTTTTCCTCGTCGCCGCCACCGAAGAGACGGGCCATGAATCCGGGCTTTTTCTCCTCCTCCGTTTTGTCGCCCTCTTCATCCTTCCCTTTGGCCGCAGCCATCTCCTCATCGGACTCTTTCTCTTTGACATCGGGATCACCCAAAAAGAGCAGACGACGGAGAATGCTGCGCCTGGGCTTGCCATCTTTTTCCTCCGGAGGCTCTTCCGCGATCGCTGCCGCCTCTTTCGTCTTGGGCTTCGAAGGTTCGTTCGTAGTCGACGTCTGTGCCGAAGGCGGGCTGTCCGCGATGACCGGCAGCGGCGCGGGAAGGACGAAGGGGCGCGGCTTCACATTCTTTGGCACCTCGGCGAGCGGCGCCTCATAATGAATGGTAATGGCCTCTTCGATGGCCTTCAGGCTTTCGGCAGGCGTGTATGGCTCGGCGATACCCGGCTTGGACAAAGTCGCGAGCTGAAGCGACCACCATTTGTTCAGGCTCGAGGCTGAGGCGGCGAAGTTCGGGAACGCCGCGCTGAGCAATTCTCGCTCAGAACGCGGATCACTGGCGAGGGCATTGAGGAACTTGTTGAAACGTGCCGCACCATCCGGCTGATCAACGAGAGCAAGCACGAGAGCACAACAGGACGTTTCGTAGATGGTGCGGGAGAGCCCGTCCATCTCGACCGGAGATGCCGCGATGATTTCCTCGATGCCATAAATTTTGCCGCTGCGGAAGATGGTGGCAAACATGGCGCTCGGGCGGGCGCTGGCCTTGTACTCCATCGCATGCAGCACGCCGGTCATCACCCAGTCCGGCAGCAGCAGACGCCCTTCTGGCATGGAGATCTTCTGGTGATTGCGCAGGATGCGTTCGGCGAGGAGCGCACGCACGATTTCCTTGCGCAAATCTTCGGCATTGAGGCCGGCCCGCTCATTGACCGTCACCTGAAGATGAAAGCCTCCGTGGGTGAGCTCGCTGATCGCGGTGGAAACCGGCGGACCGGTTGATTTGGACGCCTCTTCCCCCGTGTTGAGCAATACGACGACGGGGAGAACCCACGGTTCTTTATCATTGAGCACCTTGCGCAGCTCAGCCGAGACCTCCTCACAACGTGAGGACATGGCACTGCGGGTCTCGAACACCTTTCCATGCACAATGAACTGTCTGCTGGTGCTGGTGGAACTCGTAACGGGTATTTTGTCCGAGGGTGCCGACACATGCGGCGCTTCGACGGTGGAGGGCTTCTGGGTGACGGCCTCAAGCGCCTGCATTTTGCTGGCGGAATTGTCAGGTGCAGGAGTTGCCGCAGGTGCGGGTGCAGGAACTGGCGCAGCTGGTGCCGATGGCTTAACGGATCCCCCACCCTGCAACTGACCTGGCAACGGCGGAGGAGCAAATGTCTTCGGCACCTCAATGGCGGCCGCGGCTTCCTTTTGTTCCTTCGTCAGTTTTGGCACCGGCGGCGCAGGTGTCTGGGCACCAGCTCCGAGCGCAGTGCAAAAGACGACGAGCACGCCCATCCGGGCGAATGGAAAACGACGGTTCATGTGGGAGGGAAACGAGGATCGAGCACGAGCTTGTCCTTGGCGATAGTGATCTTCGTCATCTGAAACAGCGCCTTGATTTCAGGGTCGAGAGCCTCC
Organism: Prosthecobacter sp.; assembly: GCF_020439865.1. Taxonomy (GTDB): domain Bacteria; phylum Verrucomicrobiota; class Verrucomicrobiia; order Verrucomicrobiales; family Verrucomicrobiaceae; genus Prosthecobacter. Next base: position 17,496 of record NZ_JAGRPF010000028.1, on the reverse strand, counting down.
GCCACCGAAGTCAGCGCCGGATAGATCGGACGCATCATGCCGCGCGGCATCTGGAGATGACCGTAGGCACCGCGCAACAGCTCGACATGAAAATGGTCCGCATCACGACTGATCGCGAGATCGACACTGGCGGTGCGGACATGCCCTTTGAGGTTCCAGATGAGAAAGAGCCGGGCGCTGTCCGGTTCCAAGTCAACCCGTGCGCCCTCGAAAGTCACCCAGCCGCCAAACATGTTCGCGACCTTGCCTGAGAGCACCGTTTTGAGATGACGGTTGATTTCAGCCTCGCTGATTTCCATCGCCGCAGCACGCTTGATCGCTGTCTGACGCAGCATGTCGAGCATGTCATCGTTTTTGACGGCACCCGCCTGCGGTGGAACAGGAAGATCTGCGGGCCGGTGCGCCACCCAGGCCGCTCCGGCGAGCGCACTGACCAGCAACAGCCGCAACGTCTGGAGCAGGTGGCGAATCACGATGGCAGGGGTGGATGATGATGGCGGGATCAGGCCGCCGTTCCGGTCTTGGCAGGTGTGCTCCCGGTCCCCGACGCCGACGAAGAACTGCTGGTGGCAGGGGGAGGCGTCGAAGGCGTGGACGCAGAAGCGCTTTCAGAGTCCTTCTTCGCCGCCGCCTTGTAGGAGTCGCTGCGGTAGTCTGTGATGTAAAAGCCGTTGCCTTTGAAGATGAAGCCTGCTCCCGCGCCGATCTTACGTTTCACCGGACCCGGGCAGCCTTCCTGCGGACATTCAGTGAGATGCGGATCCTTCATGGACTGTTTGGCCTCGAATTTGTGACCGCACGTCTGGCATTCGTAATCGTAGGTGGGCATGATAAATGGAAAACAGGCTGCGAGGGGGAGAGCTGAATTGCGCAGCGGGGAATGATTATGCCTTGTAGCGCCCCCTGCTGCAAAAGGATTTTCCCCCGCGTCACCCGCTTTGGGAAATCCAGACTCGACAGCGGGCCGGCGTGGAATGTATTATCCGTTCATGTCCTCGCTGTTCCAGGAAACCGTCTTCCTGAAGAATCTTTATGCCACACCCGCAGACTGGCAGCGTGATTTGTTTTATTCCGTGGTCCGGGCAGGACATCTTCGGGCTGGGTTCGAACATCGCATCGAACGCGAGACCTATCCCGGCCACGAGCTGATCCTCTGCCTGAGGGGTGGCGGCTGGGTGCAGGTGGCCGGCAAACGGCACGCAGTCGGACCGGGTGCACTGGTATGGGTCAACTGCCATCACCCGCATCTATACGGTGCTGCCAAAACGGATCCTTGGGAACTGTACTGGATGCGCATCGAAGGCCGTTCGCTCGACCGTATTGCCGAACTGCTTCAGGCACGCTCCCAGCCCGTGCTCGAAGGCATCAACGAGCAGGCTGTCTCGCAGGAATTTGAGCGCGCGTTCCACTACATGAGCGGTACGCGTCCCAGCGATGCCGCACTCGCCAGCGCAGCCGTCGCCGCCATCATCGGCCTCGCGTTCCATGTTCGTCTCTCGGAGCCTGGACTGGTTCAGCCCGAGCTGCCCTCCGCGGTCTCGAAGGCGCTTGAGCGCATGCGGCTCTACTTCCATCTGCCCATGCGCGTCGTCGAACTCGCCCAGCTCAGCGGCATGAGCGAAAGTCATTTCAGCCGTCAGTTCAAAGCCGCCATCGGCACCAGTCCGATCGACTGGCTGCGCCGCGAACGCATCAATCAGGCGAAGCGCCGGCTCATCGAATCCGACGATCCCGTGAAGGAGATCGCCCGTCAGGTCGGCTATCACGATCAGTTTTTCTTCTCCAAAGACTTCAAGAAGATGACCAAGCTCACGCCCACGCAGTTCCGCGATCAGGAAAAGCAGCCGTGACGATCAGCCCGGCAATTCGGGCCGGCGCATGCGCTGTTCCAGCCACGTATGGGTGCGGCGAAAAATGAAATCGAGCAGCAGCGCCAGCAATGCGCCCGCCACCGCACCCGCGATGCCACCGTAAACGGCGATCAGCCAGCTTTCGTCCACCTTGTCGAGAAGTGTGCGCCCGAGCCACGCGGTCACCGCGCCTGCCGGAATGCCGGCAAGCACACCGAATTGCAGCAAAAAGGCACGCACAGCGGTTGCCGGTCGCTTTGTCAGAAAACCCAGTGCCACGGAACTCGACAGCATGCCAAGCATCACCAAGGCCGCAGCGATGGCGCATGCAAACAGGCCCACGGCGATGCCAACTCCAATCAGCACAAGCATGACCAGCAGAAAGATAAGGCCTGGAACTCCCATGGGCTGAGCATCAAACTCAAATCTCGAATTTCAAATCGTCATTTCATCGCCACTGTCGTCCTGATGAGCACCACGAACGCACCCCAGGGACTCCTCGGCATGAAGCCGGAGGAGATCGCCGCCGTGTTCGCGGAGCTCGGCCAGCCGGCGTTCCGGGCCCGGCAGCTTGTGGAGTGGGTCTTTGCCAAGCGCGCCGCGAGTTTCGATGATATGACGAACCTGCCAAAGGCGACGCGCGAGGCGCTCGCCACGCGATTCGTCACACGCACCATGCAGATCGCCAAGGTGACCGGTTCGGCGGATACAACACGCAAATTCCTGCTCAAGCTGCACGACGGCCGTTATGTCGAAACCGTGCTCATCCCTGCCAACCCGGCCCTTTACGGTGGGAAAAGCGATCGCCGCACGCTTTGCGTCTCCAGCCAGGTCGGATGCGCCTACGACTGCAAATTCTGCGCGAGCGGCCTCGCCGGATTCACGCGCAACCTCACCGCGGGCGAGATCGTCGAGCAGATCGTTCAGGTCGAGGCACATGCGGGCGAACGCGTGGACAATCTGGTTTTCATGGGCATGGGCGAACCGCTGGCGAACTACTCGAACGTCACCAAGGCCATCGAAATCCTGAACGCGGACTGGGGCATCGGCATCGGCGCTCGTCACATGACGGTCAGCACGAGCGGACTCGCACCGCAGATCAAGAAGCTCGCCGATTTTCCGCTGCAAATCCGCCTCGCCATCTCGCTGCATGGAGCCACCGACGAAGTGCGCGAGAAGATCATGCCGGTGAACCGCAAACACAACATCGCCGAGCTGTTCGAGGCGCTCGAATACTGGAATGCGCATCGGAAGCAGTTCCTCACTTTCGAGTTCATCCTCATCGAGAACATCAACGACAGCCTCGATCAGGCTCGTGTGCTCGCCAAACGCGCGCGCAGCGTGAACGCCAAGGTCAATCTCATCCCCTACAACACCGTCGAAGGGCTGCCGTGGGTGCGCCCGAGCGAAGCGCAGCAGGACGCCTTTCTTGATGTGCTCACCAAAGCCGGTGTCACCGCCACGCTGCGCCGGGAGAAGGGCCACGACATCTCCGCAGCATGCGGCCAGCTTCGATTGAAGCAGGAAACAGAACTCGGCATCATCGAATCGCCGATTCCGGCGAAACGAATCACGATCGGCGTCGGAGCCGGATGATCCCGCTGGCTACCTCACGCGCACGGGTGTCCGCGGCGCTGGCGCGGCACGCTTGACCGGACGTTTGAGCTTCACCGAATCAACTCGCGCGGCCTGGGCATGCGCCAAGGCCTCCTGGGCCAGACGAAGCTCCCTTTCCACATCGGCGAGACGCTTTGAGGTTGCCTCGAGCTTTCGAACAACGAGGCGGGCCACGAATTCGTAGAGCGCTGCGTGGAAATCAGGATCTTCTTCACGCGGATGAATGTCCTGGAGGAACTTTTGATCGACCGCGAGGCAAACCGCCTTCGTCGAGGCGATCACAGAGGCCAGACGCTTGTCGTGGTTGACGAGCGCCAGCTCGCCAAAAACTTCCCCAATTCGGGTGATGGAGGCAACTTTCTTGCTGCCGACCCGCACCTCCAGCTCACCGCTGAGCAGGACGTAGATGCGGGAGTCGATGCTTCCCTCCTTGATGATGTGATCTCCCGGCTCGCACTGAAGCAGGCTGCTGGAGTTCAACACATCATCAAGCTGGTCATCGCTGAAACTGGCGAGAGCCGGAACCGCGCGCAGAGGCGACGGGCTGTGCTTCTCGTCATGGATGTACGCAAACTCTTTCATGGAATTCGCGTCGATTGTGGCAGGGGAACGGCTCCCGCGACAAGACAATTCTTGGGAATTCTTAGGGCTTGGGTTTCGCCTGAACCGCTGCGTCGAACGCGGGCCAAAACTGGGCCGGTGAGACAAGATCCTTGCCGCTCTCGTCAAAACGTGTGCCGATTTCCTGAAGGGGGAGCGATTTGGCCACGTCGATGCCCGCCGTGATGTTCGCCGGGGTGAAAACGAGGCGCGTCAGATGCATCCCTTTCAGCGGTGTCAGATCCGTCACCGGGGTTTCTGCGATGTGCACGCGCTGCAGGTTCGTGCCGCTGAGCGGCGACAGGTCCTTCACTTTCGTCCGATGCAGCGTCACGCTGACCAGCGGCACCGTTTTAAGGGCGCGGATGTCTTCGACAGGGCAGTCCGTGAGCCAGAGCATCTCGATCGGACATTTGGCGATGCCGGAGATATCGCCGATCGGGCAGCCGACGGCGTTCAATTCCACCAGCGGCATGCCTTCGAGCGCGCTCAGGTTTTCCACCGGGGTGCGGCTCAGGTAGAGCTTCTCCAGCGGCATGCCGCGGATGGGCGACAAGTCCTTCACCTTAGTGTCTTCGAGGTAGAGTTCGATGAGCTTCTTCCCCTGCATCGGCCGCAGGTCGGTGATCGGTGTTTCGCTCAAATCGAGCGCCAGCGGCTCGATGTGCTGCAGGAACTTCACGTTGTCGATCTTCGCGCCGCGCAGGCTGAGGGCGATCACGTTGCCGCCTTCGATGTTGAACTGCGCGTTCCCCTCGTAGCCCGGATTGTGATACTTGATCTCCGTGTGCATCATCTCCTGCGTCCAGTAGACCTTCTTTGGCTCGGGTTTGGCAGGGGCCTCGGCGGCAGGCTTTGTCTCGGCGACCTTCGGCTTTTCTTCCGCCACGGCCTTCGCAGGAGGAGCCGCGTCGGCTTTCTTCGGTTCGTCACCGCATTGGGTCAAAAGGAGTGGGAGCAGGAGAAGGGAACGCTTCATACCAGGGGCATGACGGAGGATGGGGGGAGTTGCAAGCTTGAAGTGAAACATGGGGAAATTGCGTTCGTTTGGGGCTGCCAGTTCATCTTCCTCATGCGCCTCTTTCTTTCGCTTCTTTTTGCCCTGCTCATCTCGGCCCCTGCCTTTGCTGCCAAGCCCAACGTGCTGCTCATCATAGCCGACGATCTCGGCTACAACGACGTCGGATTTCAGGGCTGCAAGGAGATCCCCACGCCGCATCTCGACAAACTGGCCGCGCGCAGCCTGCGCTTCACCAACGGCTACGTTTCGCACCCGTTTTGCAGTCCGACTCGCGCCGGCACAATGACGGGTCGGTATCAGCATCGCTTCGGGCACGAAAACAATCCCGCGTGGCTGCCGGAGGACACGATCGCCGGACTGCCGGTGACGGAAACGACCTTCCCGCAGCTCATGAAGCAGGCGGGCTACACGACCGGCGCCGTCGGCAAATGGCATCTCGGTGCGCACCCGCAGTTTCACCCGAACAGGCGCGGCTTCGACGAATACCTCGGCATCCTCGGCGGCGGGCACCAGTATTTCCCGGGCGACAAGGGCGGCGTGGAGTACACGATTCCGCTGAACCGCAACGGCAAGGACGAAGCTCAGACGAAGTATCTCACCGAGCAGTTTGGCGATGAAGCGTCCGCCTTCATCGGTCGGCATGCGGGCGAACAGAAGCCGTGGATGCTGTATCTGGCCTTCAACGCACCTCACACGCCGCTGCAGGCGCCGCAGAAATGGCTCGATCAGTTCTCCCAGATCCCCGACAAGAGCCGTCAGATCTATGCGGCCATGGTCGCGTCGATGGACGAAGCCGTCGGCGGTGTGCTGGCGAAGCTCGACGAGACGAAGCAGAGCGAGAACACGCTGATCTTTTTCGTCAGTGACAACGGCGGTCCGAATCTCGCGGCGAAGAGCGGTTCCAACTTCACCGACAACGCCCCTCTGCGCGGAGCGAAGGGTATGGTGTATGAAGGCGGCATGCGCGTGCCTTTCCTGGTGAGCTGGCCCGCGAAGATCAAACCGGGCATCTACGAACAGCCCGTGATCGCACTCGATTTCCTGCCCACCTCGCTCGCCGCGGCGGATGAGGCTGGTTTGACACCGAAAAACCTCGATGGTGTGAACCTGCTGCCCTTCCTCTCCGGTGAAAACACCAGCGCGCCGCATGACACGCTCTTCTGGCGCACCAACGGACCCGGCGGCAACAACGCCGTGCGTCGCGGCAACTGGAAGCTCGTCCGCCTCGGCAAAGCGGAGCCGGAACTCTACGATCTCGCTGCTGACATCGGCGAAACCAAGAACCTCGCCGCTGAGAAGCCCGAGATCGTGAAGGAACTCGTCGGCGCCATCGCCGAATGGGAGAAAGGCACCATCCCTCCCATCTTCCAGAGTCCCAAGCAGGGACCGAAGAAGAAAAAGAAATAGGCTGCATGGGCGCGTTTCTGGCAGGATGACGTCCGCCATGCCGCGCCTGCTATTGCTTTTCCTTTTCAGCGCCCTCGCTCAAGCCGAAGACTTCGGACCAGCACGCGAAGTGGTTCGCAAGGCTGTCGCAAAAGGCAACCCGCCGGGTGCGGTGCTTCTCATCGAGAGCGGTGAAAAGAAGACAACACTCGTTGAAGGCCAGCGTGCGCTCGTTCCTGCCAAGGAAGCGATGACGGAGGACACGGTCTTCGACGCGGCGTCGCTAACGAAAGTGGTGGCGACGCTGCCGAGCATCTTGATCTTGATGGAGCAGGGGAAGATCGAACTGGAGGCCGAAGCGCGACGCTATCTTCCCGAAATGCGACCCGGCATCACGATCCGGCATCTTCTGACACACACGTCAGGTTTGAAACCCGGCATTCCGAAGGAACCGGCGTGGAGCGGCTACGACACCGGCATCAAGCTTGCCATCGCATTGGAACCGGATGGTCCGCCTGATCGCTTCTTTCGGTACTCCGACATCAACTTCATCCTCCTCGGCGAAATCGTGCGGCGCGTCAGCGGCGTGAAGCTCGATCAATTCGCCGCGAAGCACGTCTTTGAGCCGCTGAAGATGGATTCAACGCGCTTTCTGCCACCGGAGGACTGGAAGCCGCGCATCGCACCGACGGAAAAAGACGACAAGGGTGTCATGCTGCGCGGCGTGGTGCATGATCCGAACTCGCGCAAAATGGGTGGCGTCACCGGACACGCGGGCTTGTTCACGACGGCAGATGATCTGGCAAAGTACTCACGCATGATCCTCAACAACGGCGCAGGCGTGCTCAAACCCGAGACCGTGCAGCTCATGACCACGCCGCACACGATTGCGACGGTGTTTGAACGACGAGGGCTCGGCTGGGACATCGACTCGACTTTCAGCCGGCCACGTGGAAAAACGTTTCCCATCGGATCCTTCGGCCACACCGGCTTCACCGGCACGAGTTTGTGGATCGAGCCGCAGACGAAGACGTTTGTCATTTTCATGAGCTCGCGCCTGCATCCAAACGGGAAGGGCAGCGTGCGTGAACTCTATGAGGAAATCGGCACGGCTGCGGCCAAGGGGATGACGTTTGCCGCGGCAAGCGTTCCTCCGTGGCCGCGTGCGGAAACGGAAGTGCCGACCGTGCTGAACGGCATTGATGTGCTCGTGCGGCGGAAGTTTGCCGAATTGAAGGGATTGCGCGTCGGATTGATCACGAATCAGACCGGCATCGACGCCCAACGACGAAGCACGATCGATTTGCTGGCGAACGCGCCCGAGGTAAAGTTGAAAAAACTCTTCAGTCCCGAACACGGCATTCGTGGTGAACTCGATCAGGAGAAGATCGACAACTCAAAGGACAAGAAGACCGGTCTGCCGGTGTTGAGCCTCTACGGCGAGCAGCGTGCGCCGACGACGGAGCAGATGGCGGATCTCGACGCGCTGGTGTTCGACATTCAGGATATCGGCTGCCGCTTCTACACCTACATCTCAACGCTGCGCGTTTGCATGGAAGCGGCGGCGAAGGCGAAGAAGACGCTCTATGTGCTGGACCGCGTGAATCCCATCGGCGGCATCGCGGTGGAAGGCCCCGCGGTGCCGGACAAGGAGGCGTTCACGGCCACGCATGCGATTCCGCTGCGCCACGGCATGACGGCGGGTGAACTGGCCGCGATGATGAACGCGGAGCGCAGCATCGGCTGCGATTTGAAAATCATTCCCGTCGAAGGATGGCGGCGCGAGATGCTGTTCGACCAAACCGGCCTGCCGTGGATCAATCCGTCGCCCAACATGCGCTCGCTCAATGCGGCGCTGCTCTATCCCGGCATCGGCCTGCTCGAATTCAGCGTCAGCGTCGGTCGCGGTACCGACACACCGTTTGAAATCCTCGGCGCGCCGTATGTAAACGATCTGCGGTTGTCGTATGAACTGAACAAGCTTGGCCTGCCCGGCGTGCAGTTCACGCCCGTGCGATTCACACCGACGACGAGCATTTTCAAAAACGAAACTTGTGGCGGCGTGCGCATCACAATCACGGATCGTGCGGCTTTGAAGCCGGTGACGACGGGCATTGCCATCGTTTGCACGCTTCAGCATCTGCATCCGAAATCGTTCGCGCTCGAAAAAGTGAACACGCTGCTCAATCGCGACAAGAGCGTGAAGATGATTCGTGCCGGGGAATCGTGGAAGAAGGTGGTCGAGGCGTGGGCCGATGAGGCCGCTGCGTTCGAGATTCGCAGGAGAGGCTTTTTGCGTTACTCGAATTGAGGGCTTGCGCCCACCACTCGCCTTTGTGCTAGCATGTCGGCAATGAAATCACGCCTTTTCCTCCTCGCATGCATCACCCTGCTCGCCGCCTGTGACAAACCGGCGGCTGCGACCAAGGGAACGATCGGCGTGTCGTTGCTGACGTTGCAGAATCCGTTCTTCAAAGTGATCGGCGACAACATCACAGCGGAGGCGGCCAAGCATGGTTATGACACGCTGGTGGTGAGCGCAGACAACGATGTGGCGCGGCAGAGCAACCAGGTGAAGGACTTCATCGTGAAAAAGGCCGCGGCCATCGTGCTGAGCCCGGCGGATTCGAAGGCGATCGTGCCGGTCATCCAGGAGGCGAACACTGCAGGCATTCCGGTCTTCACCGTCGATGTACCGTGCAACGAGCCGGACGTGAAGATCGTGACGCAGGTGGCTACGGACAATTTCGGCGGCGGCAAGGAAGCCGGCAACGCAATGATCGAAGCGCTCAAGGGACAAGGCGGGAAGATCGGCGTGCTCGATTTGAAAGCGGTCGAGTCATGCATACTGCGCGTGAAAGGATTCAAGGAGGTGCTCGACGCACACAACGCCACGGCGGCGCAGAAACTCGAGATCGTGAGCGAGCTCGACGGCGGCGGCGCAAAGGACAAAGGCTATAAGGCCGCCGAGGACATGCTGCAGGCGCATCCTGACATGGTGGGCATCTTTGCGATCAATGATCCCTCCGCCCTCGGTGCACGTGGTGCGCTCGAAAAGGCGGGCAAGGTCGACAAGGTGGTGATCATCGGTTTCGACGGACAGCCCGAAGGCAAACAGGCGATCAAGGACGGCAAGATCTACGCCGATCCGGTTCAGTTTCCTGACAAGATGGGCGTGGAGGTCGTACGCGCATTTGTACGCCACTCGAAAGGCGAAGACCTGCCGCCGCAGATGCTCATCCCGACGAGTCTGTATCGCAAAGCCGATGGCGAAGCGGATGCATCGCTGAAATAATCCTGCCCCATCTTATGAGAACTCTTTCCCTCCTCAGCCTCTGCCTCTTTGGCGCCGTCCTCGCCGCTGCGGCGGACATGAAACCAGCATCTGAGTTCACCACGACGGATCCGAAGAAGGTCAAAATCTTGGAAGACTCCGCTCTCGAGAAGAATCCGGAAATCGACCACTTCAAACACCTGTGCCCCGGCCTTGGTGGCTATCAGGTCATCCATGAAGGCGGTGATTTGCGCAGTTGGATCAATCTGATCTTTAACGGCAAAAAAACCGACCTGATGGGCGACTCGCTCGCCGCCTGCCCAGGTCAGTTTCCTGCGAAGGCGAACAACGTGGTGCAGTGGCGTGGATATCGCAAAGGTGACGCGTTTGCACCTTACGCGATCATTTACCGCATGGTGTCGAGTGCCGACGACGCGAAGCAGACACCGATCGAAACACTGATCATCATCAAGCTCGACGGCAGCAAGTCGCACGTCGTGGGTCACGTCTCCGCGAAAGAAGGAAACGAAAAGGCGGAGGCACTGGCGGACAAACTGTGCCGTTGAAGTTATGAATTCTGTTTCATTCATGCCCTGGTCCAGACGCAGACTCATTGTCGCAGGCCTTGCCGCGTTGGCCTCTCGCGCACAGGCGGCCGAAGAGAGCCCGCCGCAGGTGCGCATCCTGTTTCTGGGGAACAGCTACATGGCCACCAACGGCCTGCCGGCCATGGTCGGAGAGCTGCTGCAATCTTCCAAGCTGCTGGCACCGCACATCGCCAGCTACCTGCTGGGCAGTTACAAGCTCGAGCAGCATGCGACAGATCCGAATGTGCTGAAGCTGCTGAAGGACGGAGCGGACGACGGCAAGCCATGGGACGTCCTCGTTGTGCAGGAGCAGAGCATCATCTCCTCCCTCGCCGGAATCGACAGGGACGCGCAGCAGTACATGAGCGGCGGACTGTCCAAGCTGGTGGCGCTCGCCCGCGAAGTGAACCCCAAGGTGCTGGTCGTCGATTTCCAAGTGTGGGCACGGCATGAGAGCCTGTGGGCAAAGAATTCGCCTGAAGCACTTTCCACCGGCGCGAGTCCGGACGTGGCGCATGCGCGCATCCGTCAGGCGAATGCGAATGCGGTGAAAGCGGCGTTGGAGAAGAATGCCGGTGCGAACATTCTGGTAAGCCCTGTGGGGGATTTTTGGCGACTGGTGCATGACATGTATCCCGCGCTGCCGCTTTACGCGGAGGACGGCACGCATCCAGACATGCTCGGCACGCTGCTGAGCGCGCTGGTCCTCGCAGGATCCATCGGAGGGCGCGACGTGATCGAGCTATCCAACTGGGTGCCGCCAGACTGCCCCGTCATCCAGTTTGAGCGCGTGAAGAAGATGCTGCTGGATCATCCTGAGGTGTTCAAAAACGCCGGGAAGTAGCGGCGGTCTTCACCTCGAACGCCACGAGACGATGTCGTCCGCAGTGCCCGGCAGCTGATCTTTGCCGCTGCTGTAGATGGCCACCCGGCTCGCGAGGTGTGAAGCGCGGTTTTGCGAGATCTTCGGATCGGAGTTCGCAACATCAGGGTTGGTCACCTGGTTGTCACCATTCGTGTCGAACAGGATGTGATAAGGCTGGCCCCACAAGTCCGTCAGCTTGTAGGGACGAGCGGCACCTGCGAGACCGTAGCGATCATTCTTGGCCACCGGAAAACTGGAGAAGGGGATGTGCTTGGGGTTGAGGTCACGCACTCCGCTTCCGCTGGGAGGAATGCCCAGAAGAGCATCCACGAGCGGGGTGCTGCCGTCCGTGAGAAGTTCGGGCGCATCCTGATCACCTGAAGCGGAATTGGAGGCGATGGGGAAGCGGTTGTATTCGAGGTGGTAGGCGTCGATGTCGCTTTTCAAATCGAGGACCACCGCCATGACTTTTAGCCGGTTGGCATCATCCAGAGACCGGATGATCTGAATAGCCGCCAGACTGGCCAGCAGCGCGATGATGGTGATCACAACGAGTAGTTCGAGCAGGGTAAACGCTCGCAAAGTAAACTGCCGGTGCGTTTTCATGATGGGATTTTACCTGAAATCGCCTCCGCGAGTCAATGCGCGCCTCCATTTTCCTCTTGATCCCCTTCCCTCCGCGTCGCACCGGACAGGCTCCCTCCCTGCGTGAACAAGCAAGACGTCCTCGATCAAATCCTCTCCGTGCTGAGCACCGAACTCGCATCGCTGACGCGTGCGGCGCAGGGTGCCTTCGCTGCGGCGACCGACCCGGACAGCAAGGCGGAAAACAAGTATGACACACGCACGCTGGAAGCCTCCTACGTGGCCCGTGGTCAGGCGCAGCGTGTGGCGGAACTGCAGCAGGCCGTGCAGGCGTTTGGCGCATTGTCTGGAAGCGCTCTGGAGCCGGGCGCGGCGATCACGCTGGGAGCGCTGGTGAATCTGGAGACGCCGGAGGAACGGGCGCACTACTTCCTTGGTCCGTTTGCCGGAGGAACCGAGATTGTGCACGAGGGCAAGGAGATCGTCGTCATCACACCGGCATCCGCGCTCGGTCAGAAACTGATGGGCCGGCGTGAAGGCGAGACGATTGCACTGCGACCTGGCGTTTCAGCAAACGTGGCCGCAGTGCGCTGAGATTTTCTAGCTCTGAGCCACGGCAGCGGGGCGGGTGCGATCGAGCAGGTTGCCGATGCTGGCCACCATGCCGCCGATGTCGCTGAGGTTGGACGGGATGATCATCGTGTTCGTGCTCTTGGCGAGGTTGCCAAACTCACCCACATACTGCTCGGCCACGCGCAGATTCACCGCCTCACGGCCGCCGGGTGTGTTGATGGCCATTGCGATCTGCGCGATGCCCTGCGCCGTGGCCTGGGCGAGAAGTTCGATCTCGCGGGCCTTGCCTTCCGCCTCGTTGATCTGACGGATCTTGATGGCTTCGGACTGCTTGATCGCCTCCTGCTTGTGACCTTCCGCCACATTGATGCGTGCCTCGCGGTCGCCTTCGGACATGGCCACTTGCGCGCGGCGCTCGCGTTCGGCACGCATCTGTTTTTCCAGCGCGTCCTTCACGGACTGCGGCGGATTGATGTTGCTGATCTCGTAGCGCATCACCTTGACGCCCCAGGGCTCGCAGGCCTTGTCGAGTGCATCGACGATGTTCGCGTTGATGCTGTCGCGCTCTTCGAAAGTGCGGTCGAGGTCCATCTTGCCGATCTCGGAACGCAGCGTCGTCTGCGCGAGCTGGGAGGCGGCCATGAAGTAGTTCGTCACGCCGTAAGTGGCGCGAGCGGGATCGAGCACCTGCAGGAAGAGCACGCCGTCGATCTCAATGGCGATGTTGTCCCGCGTGATGCACATCTGTGACGGCACATCGATGACCTGCTCCTTGAGCGAGTGCTTGGCCACGACGCGATCTAAAAACGGGAAGAGGATGTGGAACCCCGCATCCAAAGCGCGGGAGAACTTGCCAAGTCGTTCGACGACAAAAGCGTTGCGCTGAGGCACCACGCGGGCGCCTTGAAGAATGGCGACGACAACAATGGCGGCAGCGCCAATGCCGATGAGAGTACCGAAATCGAGAGTCATAGGATTCGAGAGGTTGAGGGTTGGTGTGAATGAAAAGAATTAACGAGGCCTGACGGTGAGCAGCAGGCCGTCACGTGAGACGATCACGGCCATGTCGCCGGGATTGAGCGTGATGGTGGAGCGTGCATTCCAGTTCGCGCCTTTGAACTCCACCTTGCCTGCGCGGTCCTCCGTGATGGCGGTGACCACACGCACTTCCTTGTCGGCAAACTCTTCATCGGTCTCACGCGCGTTGCCGCTCTTCGACAAGCCCATGAACCAGTCCTTGAAGAGATTGCGCAGACCGAGGAGGAAGACCAGCGAGGCCACGGCAAAGACCGTCATCTGTCCGCCAAGCGCTGGCGTCCAGCCCAGCCAGGTCGTCAGCGAAGCCGCCCAGGCGCCCATGCCGATGAAGACGATGATCACGCCCGGTGCGGCAAACTCGAGAAGCACCAGAACAAGGCCTGCGAGAAACCAGAGAACATAGGGTTCAGTAATCATGACGCCCCGACTGTCCCCCGCGCGCCCCTCGGCGCGATTATACTTTTGGCGGGAGTTTACAGCCCACGTGATGCGGGTCGTGCGAAACACCAGTCCTCGTCATGACTTGATCTGAAAGCAATCAACCACGGTCCTAGGCGGCTCCTCGGAGAGCACTCGCTATCGCTAGGCACTCTTGGACTGCAAGACGCATGCCCTTTGGGCTTTGAGCTGAGGTGAAATCATTTGAGGTTACTTGGCTCGCCTGTTTTTGTTCCCTGTTTTCTCATGGGGTAACCTTGCGCGCACTTCCCAAATTGGTAGCGTTCCTCATGGCTCTGAAAAAATGTCATGAATGTGGTCACCAAGTTAGCACCTCTGCATCGGCCTGCCCCTCGTGTGGTGCAAAGGTGAAAAAAGGCATGGGATGCGGCACACTGATCTTAGCTCTTTTCGTGAGTTTGATTGGAATGGGCATCCTTCTGGGTGCCCTTAGTGTGTGGAGTGCTTCATCCAGGCGCTCAGCGGATCTTGATGCAGAAGTTGCTGCTCAAAAGGCCTTTGAAGATTCAAGGCGTCAGTTTGAGAGCTCGATTTCAGAAAAATTTCAACTTTTGGTCGAGAAGAAGAACACTAATGACATTCAAGGCGCACTGAAGATACTCAAAGAGTTCGAGACATTCAGGAGAACGAATTACGAGGGTTTCGATACATTGAAAACCCAGATTCTAACGGCTAGCGCGTTGGAACGTTTGAAGACAACTTCTTCTACTGAGGCCAAAGTCATTCATGGAATCTACGTTGAACTCTGCAGCCTGAATCCAGGAAACTCACAATACTCTCTGCAAGCTTCAAAATATGCCGAGGCCGTGAAGCAAGCCGAAATCGCTCGAATTGCGCAAGAAAGCGAAGCTAGAGCAAAAGCTCAAAGAGAAAGAGAGAGAAAAATCAAGGAAAGCACAGCGTCGTTGGTAGCTCGTAAAGATGAAGTTAAAGGGGTGACTTGGTATACTCACAAGGACTCCCCAGGGTCCGACGCGAGCAAAGCTGTTTTTGCATACATCGGGCAAAAAGGAGACGCCCTTTGGCTCAGGATGAAAATAACTTACACCGCTGATGATTGGCTCTTTATCAAGAGCTTCACCTTCAACATCGACGGCACCAATCATTCGTTGCCGATCTCATTTTTTCGGGATCGAAAGAGCGATCACTCCGGAGGAAAGATATGGGAGTGGGTTGATCTGCTGGTTGATGCCGAAACCTTTGCGCTACTCAACAAAGTATCCAGATCCACACGCACAATTCTCCGATACGAAGGACAGCAGTATTATTCAGATCGCGACGTCTCGAGTTCTGAGAAACTGACCATGCAGCAAATCTTGACTGCGTATGGCGCGCTTGGTGGGCAACCACCAAGCAAATAACCAGACCACCATTGGGCTATATGTATCGGCTTCACTTCACCAGCCGCACCAGCAGATCCTTGCTCTCGACGCTTTCGCTGATCTTGACGGCGATTTCGCTGACGGTGCCGGCGATCGGGGAGGCGACGGCGGCGAACATCTTCATGGCTTCGAGGGTGAGGAGGGTTTCGCCTTCCTTCACCTTCTGACCGACGCTTACGGCGATGCTCGCGACCATGCCGGGCATGGGGGCGCCGACCTGGGTCGGATCGGCGGGATCGGCCTTGGTCTTGGTGACGGCGTTCTTTGCCAGAGCCTTGTTGGTGACGGTGGTGTGACGCGGGTAGCCGTTGAGTTCGAAGATGGCGGTCTGCTGACCGTTGGCGTCGGGCTCGGTCATGTTGAGGAGGCGGACGAAGAGCGTCTTGCCCTCTTCAAGCTGGACGTTGATCTCCTCCTTGTCGCGCAGGCCGTAGTAGTAGGCGGAGGTCGGCAGCACGGAGACGTCGCCGTGGGCCTTGCGGAAGTCGGCGAACTTCAGGAAGACATCGGGATACATGAGGTAGCTCCACACATCGTCCTCGGTGGGGTCCTTCTTCAATTTGCCCTTCAGCTCGGCGCGGACGTCGGCGAGGTTGATCTTCGCGGCGTGGGTGCCGGGACGGCCTTTGATGCGCTTGCCATCCTTGCCGACGATGGCGTCGGCGAGCTTGTTCCACTTCTTGCGTGAGTCGGCAGCCTTCTTGGCTTCCATGCCGTAGAAAGGTTCGCCGAGCCAGCCTTCGAACATGCTGGTGACGTCCTTGCTCCACTTGGTGCCGGTAAGATTAAAGACATCGCTCGGCTTCACACCGCGCGCGACACACTCGATGGCCAAATCGCCGACGACCTTGCTCGATGGCGTGACTTTGACGATGTCGCCGCAGAGCTGGTTCACTTCCGCATAAGCGTGGGCGATCTCCGGCCAGCGCGGGCCGAGACCCATGCCGATGGCCTGCTCCTTGAGATTGGTGTACTGGCCGCCGGGCATCTCGTGGAGATAAACTTCGGCGGTGCCGTAGGGCTCGGCGGTGTCGAAGGGCTTATAAAAGGCACGGACAGAGGCCCAGTAGTCGCTGAACTCCTGCAAGGCCTCGGGATCGAGGCCGGTATCTCGCGGCGTGTGCTGCATGGCGGCGACGAGCGAGTTCAAATTCGGCTGCGAAGTACCGCCGGAGAGCGAAGAGATGGCCGCATCGACGACATCGACGCCCGCAATGGCGGCTTCGAGATAGCTCGAGGCATTCAGTCCGCTGGTGTCATGCGTGTGGAAGTGGATCGGCAGGCCGACTTCATCCTTGAGCGCCTTCACGAGCTTCTTCGCGGCAAAGGGGCGGACGAGTCCGGCCATGTCTTTGATGCAAAGCATGTGCGCGCCCATCTTTTCGAGTTCCTTGGCGAGGCGGACGTAGTATTTAAGGTCATACTTGTCGCGCTTCGGGTCGAGGATGTCGCCAGTGTAGCAAAGCGTGCCTTCGCAGATGCTCGTGGTGTCCTCGCGCACGGCCTGCATGGCGGCGGTGAGATTCGGCAGATAGTTCAGCGAGTCAAAGATGCGGAAGATGTCCATGCCATTCTGCGCGGCATGTTTGATGAAGCCTTTGACGACATTGTCCGGGTAGTTCGTGTAGCCGACGGCGTTCGAGCCGCGGAAGAGCATTTGCAGGAGGATGTTCGGCACCTTCGCGCGGATCTGGCGCAGGCGCTCCCACGGATCCTCGCGCAGGAAGCGCATGGACACGTCAAAGGTCGCGCCGCCCCACATTTCGAGCGAGAAGAGGTTCGGCGTGCGACGCGCCACGGCGTCGGCCACGGCGAGCATGTCGAACGAGCGCATGCGCGTGGCGAGCAGCGACTGGTGCGCATCACGCATCGTCGTGTCGGTCAAAAGCAGACGCTTCTGCTTTGCGACCCACTCCTTGCAGAACTTCGCCGGCCCCATCTCGGTGAGCAGGTCTTTCGTGCCCTTCGCAGGCGCGACGCGGTGATCGTATTTCGGAATCGGCGGCGCGGAAAAGGCCTTGTCCGGCTTGTGACCCTTCGCGAAGGGGTTCCCGTTCACAATCGTGTCCGCGAGGTAGCTGAGCAACTTTGTGGCGCGGTCCTTGCGCGCGACGAACTTCAGCAAATCCGGGTTGTTGTCGATGAAGCGCGTCGTGGCCTGGCCGGACTTGAAGTCGGCGTGGTGCACCACGTTCATCAGGAACGGGATGTTCGTCTTCACACCTCGGATGCGGAACTCGCGCAGGCCGCGGTCCATGC
>NZ_JAGRPF010000213.1 GCF_020439865.1 Prosthecobacter sp. | reverse complement strand
TTCGGCGAGACGGAAGGCGGGCTGCTCTACATCGTCATGGAGTACGTCGATGGCACGGATGTGGCACGCATGATCGCCAAGGAAGGCCGCCTGCACACCGAGCATGCGATGGCCATCACTGCGCATGTGTGTGATGCTTTGGCCTACGCGCACGAGCGCGGCATCATCCATCGCGACATCAAACCGGCCAACATCATGGTCGGCTACGACGGTGTGGTGAAAGTGGCGGACTTCGGCCTGGCGAAGATGACGCAGAGCGCGAACACCGGCCTTACGCAGAGCGGCATGGCCATGGGCACGCTGCACTACATGGCACCGGAGGCCTTGATGCTCGGCAGCGCGGTGGACCATCGCGCGGACATCTATGCCGTGGGCGTGATGCTCTACCAGATGCTGACCGGGAAGATCCCGCAGGGCATGTTCAAGCTGCCGTCGCTGCAAATCGGCGGCCTCGACCCGCGCTACGACGGCATCATCGCCAAGGCGATCATGGAGGACCGCGAGGCGCGGTATCAGACCGTGCGGGAACTGCGTGGAGATCTGGACCACATCCTCACGCAACCGGTGGAAAAAGTGGAACCGTCTGAGGAAGCACCCGCCGCGCTGCCCACGGAGGTGCGGCCGCGGAAGCCAGGCGCACGACAGCCACAGCGGCCATCCCAGTCCCCAGCGCATGCGTCACCGAAAGCAAAATCCTCCGGCGGTTGGTTTGTCGGAGCCGTGCTTGCAATCCTGGCTCTTGGCGGAGGCTGGTGGTGGCTGGATCACGGAAGCCCGCCCAGCAAAAGCCAGAAACCTGCTCTGGAATCTGCGCCTGTGGCTGAGGTAAAGCCAGCCACACCCGCCCCTGTCAGGACGGCCCCCGCAGTGCCGGTCACATCCGTGGCGCCTCCCGTCGCCACGACTCCGGCGAAAGGGATATCCCCTGATGGCATTCCTGCCTTCTTCGATGACAAATCGCTTTCTGGCTGGACATCTCGCGGCACTGCCGTGTGGCGTGTGGAGCAGGGGGCCATCACCTCTGATAGCGGTGGCACCGGCACGGTTTCACGGTCATTGGATTCCCCTTGGTTTGAACTCACCGGTGAGGTTTATGTCTCCGCGGATGGGAATGGCGGCATTCATTTTCAGATCACGGACCTGCTCAACTTCACCGATGGCGTTGAAGTGCAGTTATGCGGTTCCAAAGCGCGGAATCGCGGTGTCGGCGCGGGAGGCCTCTTCGCGCCGAAGCTTGGGAAAGCCGGCAATGTGAACGGCAGGCAGTCTGCGCTTCCGGATGCGCAGTTCACTCCCTTCCGGCTGGTCGTGGAGGAGGGCCGTGTCCGCTTCTGGCTGGCGGGTGAGCAGGTCTTCGAGGCCAAACACACCCTCCGACCAGAGCTGCGCACCCTGGCCCTCAGCCGTCTCGGTCCCCCCGGTAAAGTCGCTTACCGCAATCTGCGGCTGAAGCTGCCAGAGGAGAAGGCCAACGCATCGCCGCCCGCCGTAAAGTCCGACCGCATCGACGGCCTCGTCGCCAATGGTCAGTGGCAGGATGTATTGCGCCCCATCGGCGAGTCACCGCGCATCAAACAGGGAGAATGGGAGTTTAAGAACGGCGTTCTCAAGTGCATTCGGGAGGGGGCAAATGCGATGATCAGCGTCGATACCCAGCCTCTTGAGAGTTACACAGCCAGGATAAGGTACGTTTCACCGAAGCATTCCAGCATGACGGTATTTCTTCCTACCACGACTCACGGGATGAATGTCACCCTCAGCGAAGTCAGGAAAACAGTTCACTTTGGCATTGCGAATGACATCATCGAGCACACAACACTTGCAGTGGCATCTTTTGGCGGTCAGGAGCACGAATGGGTGATCGAGGTCGAACCGCGGCTTGTGCGGGTTTTTTTAGACAAGGTTGAAATTCGCAGGCTCGAGAACCCGGATTGGAACAGCATCACTCATGTTCGTGGTTATCCTGCATCCACCGGGATGTCGTTGGGAGTGGGAGCGAGTGTTGGGCTGATCGAATTTCGATCCTTTGAAATCAACATCCCCGCCATCGATGCTGTTGCAGCAAGGGCTGCTCTACCGGCAGCTTCAGCAGTTGCCAGGTCAGAGATGGCTCCCGTTCCAGGCCCCACTGCCTCCGCCTCGACGACGGATGTTCGCCAACCCCCTGAGCTACTCACCCGCGTCGCCAACTACCAAAAAGCACGCCACGCTCAGCTCACTGATCTCACTGCAAAATACCGCGCCGCCTTAAGCTCGGAAAAGGACGCAGCCATCAAGAGCGGCGTGCTCGCCGATGCAACTGCCGCGAACAGCGCTCTCGCCGCTGCGGACGCTTTCTCCAAAGTCGTCGAGGCCAGCCTCACCTCGTCCGATGTGGCGCCGCTGCCAGCGCTAGCCGCCGTGGCTGATCCCGCACCGCAACGCCTCAAGGAACTGCG
>NZ_JAGRPF010000027.1 GCF_020439865.1 Prosthecobacter sp. | reverse complement strand
CCGACGCGGACTCCGTTTATGACGATATCGTGAACATCAAAGCGGAAGACGTGCCGCCGACCGTCACTTGGGGCACCAGCCCGGACCAGGCCATCGCTGTCACCGAAAACGTGCCGACGCCCGACAGCGCCACCACCGAACCTGCGCGCATCTCCATCCAGGACGCGCTCGATTACATGAAGCTGCCTGCCGGTCAGCCGATCAAGGGCACGAAGATCGACGTCGCCTTCATCGGTTCCTGCACCAACGGCCGTCTCAGCGACTTCCGCGAAGTGGCGAAGTTCATCAAGGGCCGCAAAGTTGCCGCCGGCGTCAAAGCCATCGCTGTTCCAGGCTCGCAGATCGTCGATGTGCTCGCCCGTCAGGAAGGCCTCGACAAGGTTTTCAGCGAAGCCGGCTTCGAATGGCGCGGTGCAGGCTGCTCCATGTGCCTCGCGATGAATCCCGACAAGCTCGTCGGCGACCAGCTCTGCGCTTCGTCCTCGAACCGCAATTTCAAAGGCCGCCAAGGCAGCCCCACCGGCCGCACCGTCCTCATGAGCCCCATCATGGTCGCCGCCGCCGCCCTCACCGGCAGCATCGCCGATGCCCGCGAGGTGTTCACGATCGCTGGTTGATCGCAAAAGACACAACTTCACGAGGAGGGCGGATTCGCGAGAGTCCGTCCTCTTTTTCTGATTTGATGAAACCAAAGCCGGCCATCAGGCGGATAGAATCTGTCTCTTGAAATCCGTGGTCCTGACTCTGGCGCTCATCATCCTGGCTCTCCTCGCGCTCAACGCGTGGACCATGACGCCGACTCGTCTGCAATGGCAGGCGCAGCTCGTCACGCAGGAGTTCGGCCATTGGCTCGCATTGCTGTCGCTCATCCTCGCTTATCCGGCGCTTCAAACGTCACGCTGGCTTGCCCTGCCTTTCGTCGCACTTGCCTGCGTCTTCATGATTCCCGCCGTTCAGGCGTCGCGCATCGCCAAAGCCGAGACGCTGCCCTTCTCCTGGCTTCGTCTATGGTTTCCGATCCGACTGAATCAACCCGCGGTGAGTAGTGAACGCCGCACCTACTGGCAGGACGGTGACGAATCACTCGACATCGTGATTCATCGCCCCGCTGGAGCAATCAAATCGCTCCCATGCCTCGTCATCGCGCACACGGGCGGCTGGGACAGCGGCGATCCGGGCGAATTCCAATGGGCGAACACCGAACTCGCCTCGAACGGCTACGTCTTGTGCTCCTTCGGCTATCGTCTCGCGCCGAAACACAAGTGGCCTGCTCAAGCCGAGGACACACGACGCGCTTTTGCGTGGATTCGCGAACACGCCGCCGAATTCAGCATCGACACGAACCGCATCGTGCTCATGGGCCGTTCCGCTGGCTCGCAAATCGCGGCCGCATGCGCCTTCAGCATGCCGGAGCTCGGCGCACGCGGTTGCATCATCGTTTACGGCACGCCGAACATGTTCATCGCCCGCGAGTGGGCGCTGCCGGACGATCTCTTGAAATCGCTCACGCTCGTCCGCCAATACATGGGCGGCGATCCGCATGAGGTTCCCGATGCTTATCGCACCGCCTCCGCCACCGAGTTCCTCGATACGTACAGCCTTCCCACACTGCTCATTCACGGCACGCTCGATTCGCTTGTCGGCATCGGTCACAGTCGTCTTTTCAACCAACGACTCGCCCATCGCGATGATCATCACTTCATCGAGTTTCCGTGGGGCACGCACGGCACCGATTACTTTCCGTCTTCGCCCGGCGGCCAGCTTTCCACCGCCGCCATCCTTCGCTTCATGGAACGATTCACCGCCGCCATTCCGTAATCGGACGCCATGAATCGTGTTTTCTGTTTCTGCCTCGTCCACGCTGCCTCGGCATTCGCCGGTGACCTCCAACTCACTCTTCCTCCCGTCGTCTATGCCACGCCGGACGTGGAGATGAGCATTTACCACGACAACATCGTCCTCACCGAGACGCCGCAGGGCTACCGCTTCGAGTTCACCTGCGACATCGGCAAAAACGAAGCGCAACGCTGGACGGCGACGCCTAGGGACTCCGATGTCGGCGATCATCCCATCGCCATCACGGTGAAGGACGCCTCTGGCAAAGTGCTGGAGCAGGGCCGGACCACGCTGCACGTCTCGCCGCGCAAAGCCGGTGACGGCAAAACGCTGCGTTTTCTCATCATTGGCGACAGCCTCACTCACGCGACCGTTTACCCAAACGAGATCGCCAACCTGCTCTCACGCCCCGGCAATCCAAAGTGGACGATGCTCGGCACGCACAAGCCTGCGTCCGCGTTGCCCACCGTCGGACACGAAGGCTACGGCGGCTGGAAGTGGGTGGATTTTCTCACCAAATACACCGCGCCGACTCCCGGCGCGACCGCAGGCCCGCTCGCCCGCAAAGCCACCAGTCCCTTCATCTTTCCTTCGGCCGACGGCAAAACCGGCGTCTTTGATCTGAACCGCTACTTCAAGGAGCATTGCGACAACCAACCGCCCGATATCGTCACCTTCCTCCTCGGCATCAACGACTGCTTCGGGGCCGATCCCAACAACCCCGACGCTAAGATCAACGAGGTGCTGGACAACGCCGACAAACTCCTCGCCGAGTTTCACAAGGCCGCGCCCAAGGCCGTTTTCGCCGTCGGCCTCACCACGCCGCCGAATTCACGTCAGGAAGGCTTCACCGCCAACTACAAGGACAAATACCCGCGCTGGGGTTGGAAGCGCATTCAGCACCGCCTCGTCCAGCGCATGCTCGGACGTCTCTCCAATCGCGAAAAAGACGGCATCTTCATCGTCCCCACCGAACTCAACCTTGATCCCGTCGATGGCTACCCCAACAACAACGGCGTCCACCCCAACGCCACCGGCTACGCCCAGATCGGTGCGAGCTTTTATTCGTGGATGAAGTCGAAGTTCTAATGAAGTGAGGATCGCCAATGCTCTTCGCTGACGATCGAAACATCACATCCGCTGGCTCTCAAATCCATCGCAGCCTCAACCTTGCGTCCGTAGTTTCCGTGAGCCCAGCCTTCTGAGACAAAAGAACCCACCACGACATATCGAGTATTCTGACGGGGACGTTCGTGGGGGATGCCGCCGCGCTCTTCAATCGCTTTGAGGACCTGGTTGCGTGTTCCGAAGGCAAAGTTCCCAGTAATCACGAATTCATTTCCTGGATAAGAGATCACAGGTGCTGGTTCGGTGAAAATGGAAAGGCTTGAACGGGGAGGTTGTTGATTCAGCGGCTGGTTCGTGAACGCATCCAGTTCTTCTTTAAGTTCGGTCAACTCGCCAGGTGTCCATATGCCGTCTGCGGCGAAGGATTCGACACGGCTTGCGAGATCCGTAAGTGGAAAGCCAATCTGCTTGATGGCGTCCGAACGTTCCATCAGGAGTCGATGAAGTGCGTTTGCTTCAGGTTCGTTGACCTGATTGTCCGCCAATACTCCTGCGATGAACGATTTGATCTGCGCAATGACGGCATCAGCGTTCTCCCATGCTTGCATGGGAGCCTGATACTGTGGCGTGCGCCGATCAGTGCGATTCAGGTAATAGAGGCGGGCCATGGCTACAGGTCGGAGTGATTCTTGTCCTGCCACGTCCCTGAGCGAAGCAGTGCAACAAACTCGGCTTGTGTTCCCTTGTAGGTGCCACTCGTGGTGAGCTTGCCGTTGCTGGGGTGCAGAGCTTGAAACGTCACTTCACCAGGCGTGAAAGCCGCAGGAGCCGCTTTTCGAGCTGATAAGACTTGAAGGCATGTGCGAATGTGAGGCAATGCTTCAGACCAACAACCCTCATAGGCGAGAGCAGTGTCATAAATGGTGTCGCCTGCGCTGAAGTCATAGTTCTGTCCTTGAGTCCAAGCTTGCGTTGACTTGCCATCTTCCACGACTGCTGAGAGCTGAATGTCCAATGCCGCCCTGAATGCAGATGGCATCACAAAAGCCCATTCGGTGGAGAATCGCTTGGTGACCAAGTCGGGATTCAAGATGCGAGTGCGCGCCTGACGGCTCACGGTTGATTGAGCATCTGCTTGCGAAAAGAGATCGTCCATAGATCAAATTGGATGGCCTTTGGATGGTTGGCAAATCCCCATGATTGGTTCTGGACTAAACCAATTCCTATTTAACCACACTCTTCCGCCACGCATTCACGCCTTCGCGGAACAATTCATCCTTCAGCTTCGTCCCCAAACCCGTTCCCGTTGGCAACTGCGCCTTCCCATTCGTGATGACAGGCAGTGTGTCGACCAGCTTGTCGTAGAACGAGCGGATGTGCGCACGCACGGTTTCCTGGAAGACGACGTTCGTCGATGACGCGGCGAGATGCAGGCCGCTGAAGAGCGTGAGCGGGCCGGTGCAGTCGTGGATGGTGGAGGGCACGTTGAATGTCTGCGCCATGTCGATCACGCGGCGCGTTTCGCTGATGCCGCCGTTCCACGTGGGATCGACCATGCAGTAGTCGCAGGCCTGCGCTTGCAGCACGGCGAGGTATTCCTTCCGCCCGAGCAGCATCTCGCTGGCGGCGATGGGCAAGCCGCTGCGGCGGCGGAAATCGGCCAGCGTGCCGACGTGATCGACGCGCAGCACGTCTTCGAGCCACAGCGGCTTGATCTCGCGCAGCGCGTCCGCGATGCGCTCGGCGGCGGGCAGATGGAAGAACGCGTGTCCTTCGATGGCGATGTCCATTTCCATGCCCACACGTTCGCGGATCTCGCGCAGCGGCTTCATTGCCTCCTCGACATCGGCCCACGAGATATGCAGGCCGCCGTTGCGATGCGCGGCGCGGTCAAAGGGCCACAACTTCATCGCGGTGATGCCTTCGGCGAGCAGTTCCTCCGCCAGATCGCCTGCGGCGAAATGGGAGGCCCAGTTGTCCTGTAGCGGACCTTTTTGTCCGATGTCGCCGTAACCCGGCCAGCCCGGATGCCGTGGCGAGTCCTTCACGCCAACGAGCGCGCCGTAACTTGGTCCGCCGCTCGTGTTGTAAACGGGAATCGCATCGCGCACCGGCCCGCCGAGCAGACGATACACAGGTTGCTGGCACGCCTGGCCGAGAATGTCCCACAGTGCGAGGTCGATCGCCGACAGCGCGCGCATTTCCGCGCCCGGATGACCGAACGGCGTGCAGCGCTCGTAGAGGAAGCGCCAGTGCGATTCGATGGCGAGCGCATCTGCGCCGAGCAGGCGTTCCACCATCCAGTCGTGAATGAGCGATGCGATGGCATGCGGCGTGTAATACGTCTCGCCACAGCCGATGAAGCCGTCCTCCGTGTGAATACGGACGAGCAGCAGATTCGGCATGATGCCGGACGGAATGGCGGTTTCGATGGCGGTGATGCGTGACATGGTGGGGATCAGGGGAAGAAAATCTGGTGAAGCATGGCGACGGAGATCGCGCCGTAGAACAAGGCGGTCGCGACGAGCGCGATCTTGCGCCAGAGCGGCGGTTGCAGTTCACTTGGGAGCAACGTGGTGTTCACGCGCAGGATTTGCAGCGCGGAGAAAGCCGTCAAAGGCGCAGCGGTGGCGCCGAGGATCGAGAGCAGCAGTTTTGCATCGCCGACAAACGCGCCGAAGCAGGCGAACACCGTAAAGCCGAGCAGCAGCAGACCGTAGATCCGGCCCACAGGCATTTTCTTTGTCACGGCTCCGCCCGCCCAGGCCATGTCCGCGATCACGCGCGCCAGCACATCGACATTGGTCAGCGTGGTCGAAAACAGAATCCAGAATCCGTTCAGCAGCGCCAGATACCAGAATCCGTCCCACAGCTTGCGCATCTCCGCGGCCTGAAACACGCCCGCTGCCACGCCGGAGACTTGCATGCCCGGCTGGAACAGCGACGCGGCCAGATTCGTCATCAAAAACATGCCCACGATGCAGCCGAGCAGCCACAGGCCGGACTGGTCGATCATCGCGTAGCGCCACCAGTCGCGCCAGCGGCGCAGATTCTCCGTGTTGATCGGAAACACGCTGCCCACCGGTGCGAGCGTCTGCTCCGTGCTCCACACACCGCCCATGTTGCCCGTCTTGGAGGCCATGCCGAAGCCCTTGTCTCGAAACCAGTTGGCGATGGCGAGATTGCCAATGCCGCCGCTACCCGCCAGCGCGGCAAACACGGCGAGCATGACGAAATCAATCTTCTCAGGAATCGCGCCGAAGGAGAAAAAGCCCGTCAACGTGCCGCTCCAGTCCTTCATCGGCACGAAGGTGAAGTTCACCCAAAGCAGGAAGCCAAAGATGAAGATGATCATCACCCACGACAGCCGCTCCAGCAGCCGCTCGACCTTTTTGCCGGACGCGAGCACGACCGCAGACACTAGCGTGATCGCGACGGTGATCCACGTCACCATCGAGGCATCCCCATCCACCGGCGCAAGACCTTGCCAGATCGCAAATGCCACGCCCGCACATCCCGCGGCCGCCGCGGGCATGCCGAGCTGGGCGAATCCGGCGAGTGAATAAAACACACCCCACACCTTCGATCCCGGTCGCAGTCGCATGAACCCTGTGAGCATCGGCTCGCCGGTGTAGAGTGTGTAGCGCACCGCTTCGAGATTGAGCAATGACTGCAGCACAAACGCCAGCGTGGCGATCCACAGCACGCTGCGTCCATGCTGCACAACGAACAGCGGTCCCGCGATCCACTCGCCCATGCCAATCGCGCCCACGAGCAGAATTGCCCCCGGCCCGATCGTGCGCAGCGCATTGCGCAGGCTGAACGGCAGCGGCGCGGGCAGTTCGTCCACATTCCAAGGCGGAGGGGAGATGGGCTGCGTCCGGGGGGGGTTAGGATTCATGAACCGGCATACTACGTTCTCAAAACCGCTGATTCCCATCTTCCCCGTGCGAGAGGTGGATTTCTTCCAACCCTCAACCCGCCTGGAGCCCCCGATACAACCACGCGCGGGCATAGATCCAGTAGCGCTTCGCGGTCGGCGCGGAAATGCCGCGCACCTCAGCGGCTTCATCGATGGTGAGGCCCACAAAGTAGCGGATCGTCACGAGTTCCGCTTTGCGGGCGTCATGCGCGGCGCAGCTTCCAGGATCACGTTTAGTGCAACTGTGGTCGAGGTCAACGTCTGCCTGACCCGGTAGAAAGTTCTACGGCATCGTCTAATCCGTAGCGATAAAGGCGCGGGCTTCAGCGAGCAACGTCGCATACTGGTTGCTGGCGGTTTTGAGAAATGCCTCGTGATCCTCAGCTTTTCTGGTTCTGATCGCTGCCTGACTATGACATGATGCATTCAAACTTCAGGAATTCTTGAGCATGAATCACCTGAGTTCTCTCACGTGGCGCCGTCTCACATATTCGCGTTATCTGGCTCTTTTCCATGTTGAAAGCTTCACTGCCGCGGTATTTTGAACAAGAGTTATTTCCTTTGCCCGGAATCGCCGTCAACTAAACTGGCTCCTATGCGTTTTTTTTGCGTTTTAGATAACGGTCGGGCTAGTTGGCCCGATCAAGGCCCCCAGGCAATTGTGCGCTTGAGCGCGGCGCTCTTGGCTGGCTTGGCTCTTTTGGCTACAGTCGCGAGGGCGCAGTTTACGGATTGCGAATCGAGTAGGAATGAGTTCAACAGTCGCCTCCAAGCCTTGGACTTCTATGAAGAATGGAAACGCACATTGGATCAGCAATTAGCCGCAGGGCAAATCCCTGAAAGCTACTACTTAAACGAATTGAGTATCCTCCGGAACGGCCAACGCACCACTTTGAGCGAACTGGGCTTGTATGCGAGTCGCATGGCCACATCTTGCGTAGGCACCAGCACTCCGGGCGTTAAATCCGGTATCAACGCGCAAACGGATGCGGCCGCGTCGAATCGTGGAAGTGAGGGGCTGAGTCACGCGGCTGACCCCATTGACATGGCCACCGGCGGACACCTCATACGGCGCGCTTTCTTCTTCGGGGTGTTGGATGACGAACCCGGGTTGGTGCTTGAGCATCTCTCAGTCAGAACAGCAGAAAACCTCGTTGGCCGGAGTTGGGCGCATGACTGGCAAGCGCGCGCTTCTTACGATGCTCCCAATGATGCGGTGACGATCCATTGGATCAACACGAGGGCGAATCGTTTCACCCGCACTACGCCGACCGGCCCGTGGCGGAGCGCTGATTGGGATGTCCGTTACGACCGCGTTGTCTCTGGCACAGGCGGAGGGTGGCGGCTGGAAAGGCAGGCGGGTGATGCCTGGGAGTTTGACTCGGCTGGCAGACTGACGGCGCGCGTGACCCGGCATGGACGGCGCGTCACCGTCAGTAGAGACGCGAATCAACGTGTGGCCGCTCTCGCGGATTCGACCACAGGAAGAACTTTGACATTCGCTTACGACGGCGCGGGCAGACTCTTAACCGTCCGCGATCCCCTCAATCGCGAAGTGCGCCTTGAATACAACGCGGACGGCGATCTCGAACTGCTGACGGACCCCGCGGGTAACGCCACCTTCTACGGGTACAACAGCACCGGTCAGGTGCTCACGGCAGTGGATCAGGAGGGGCGCATACTGTTCACCAACACTTATGATGGCAGCGGCCGGGTCACCATCCAATCGGACGGCGTGCCAGGCCACCCCGTCACGACAATCAACTACGACGAGGAGATTTACCCTGGTCATATCGTGACGACGCTCAAGGACCGGCTGGGGAACGGATACAGCTTTATCCATGACGATGAGTATCGTCTCGAGTCGCGAGGTGAGCCGGGCAGTCGCAACATGGCTTTTGTCAATACCGCCCCTCCGGCGAACGAAAACCTTCTCGAATACGCCACTGATCCGCGCTTTGCCGCTATCAAGCGCCTGCTTGACCCTGCGGGGAACGTTTTAAGCGTGACTGACAGCATCGGTTTACGCGAAACAAGCACGTATGACGAGGCGGGAAACCGGACGAGCCAGCAGGACAGTTTGAATCACACCACCACGTTTTCTTACAATGGCAACCGCAGTGTCACGAGTATCACGGATCCACGGGGCAAGATCACGCTATTCACTTACAATGCAGCGCAGCAGCCACTCACGCGTACCCGGCCGCGCGGTGGTGTGACTACCTGGAGTTACAGCGCTGGCGGCGTGTTGCAAAGCATCACCGATGAGGCGAGTCAAACTACTCAGTTCACGTATGATGCGGCTGGCCGACTCATTGGAACCACCGATCCAGCCAATGGCAGCACAACATGGGCGCTCGACGGTATGGACCGGGTAACCGAAATGACGGACCCTTTGAATCGCCACTGGCGCTGGACGTATGACAGCCACGGGCATGTTCTCACCGCCACTGATCCCGCCAGCCGGGTCACGACGCATACGTATGACGGGAATGGCAACCGCCTCACCACGCGCGATCCAGTAAACGGGCTGACGACCTATGTTTACGATGCCGAGGACAATCTAACGATGGTGACCGACCCGGCCGGCCGAGTGACCGAATACCAATACGATGGTGCCGGACGATTGACGGGGACACGGCTGGCTCCTGGCCTGGCCTGGGCCATGCTGTATCTCAATGCGACCGGAGATGTGATTCGAACCGACGGCGTGCGAAGCCCCATGATTGCCGACTATGATGTGAGGAGCCGTATAACGTCCGTTGGGAAAGAACTCACCACAACGACTTATTTTGGATACGAGGGCCACGATTGTGACCGTCTGGCGGCGGTGTCAATTCCATGGGCTGGACGTGAAACGTCCTTTGCCTATGACAATGCGGGCAACCTCACTCAAGTGACCAAGACCGGCGGTGGTCAAAGCACGCTGACCTACGATGATGATGGCAACCTGGCCTCCGTAACCGATGCGAACGGGCAAACGACCGCTTACTCGTATGATGCTGCGGGCCGCATGACCTCAGAAACCATGCCAGGCGGCGGCAGCATCCAATACGGCTACAACAACCGTGACCTTCTGACCAGCCGGACCAACGCCCGCAATCAGCAGGCGACCATGACTTACGACGCGGCCGGAAGGATGACCGCCCAGAGCGATCCAGCCGGAACGGTCGCAGTCACCTATGACAACGTGGACAACGTCACGGCCATCACGGAGGGCAGTAAAACCCTGGGCTTCGAATATGACGCACTCGATCGAGTGACGCGTTTCACCGACGCCGAAGGGAATGTGATTGAATATGGGTATGACGGTGCGGGACTCTTGACTTCGCTCACCTATCCTGGAGGCCGGGTTGTGACGTACGGCTACGATGCCGCTGGCCGCCTGACATCAGTGACCGACTGGGCGGGTCGAGTCACGACGTACACCTGGGATAGCTTGAGCAGGCTTTCGAGCGAAACCAAGCCGAACGGAGTGATCACATCCCGAAATTATGCTTCAACCGGGGTTGTGACTCAGATTAGGGTGTGGAAAGGCGCTGCTACCATCGCTCAAATCGATATGCAGTACAGTTTGATGGATCGAATCACCAGTGAGACGCGGGAGGGGATAACAGACTTTTTTCCACCCTCCGTCAAGATGACCATTGGCGCCGATAATCGTCTAGCGACCTTCGATGGCCAGTCGTGTGCTCATGACGCGGATGGGAACATGACCAGCGGGCCGGATCGAACGGGTGCAATCACCCCTTTCAGCTACGATGCGCGAAACCGCCTTTCGGCGCATGGCGGCATTGCCTATTCTTACGATGCGCTCAATCATCGCGTGGCATATGCCACCACTGCTGGCACCACCCGCTTTGTGGTGGATCCGGTGTCGGAGCTTTCTCAGGTCTTGATTCGAACTGATCCTTCCGGGAATCAGACCTTCTATGTTTACGGTCTGGGCCTCATTGCTGAAGACGGCCCCTCCGGCTACCGCGTGTATCACTACGACCGCCGCGGCAGCACCATCGCCTTGACCGATGCCGCAGGGCAGGTGGCGCAACGGTTTGCCTACGGACCCTACGGTGAGTACTCGGGCGATCCTGCCACCGCGCTGACACCGTTCCTTTTTAATGGCCGCGATGGCGTGATGACCGACCCGAATGGTCTCTACTGCATGCGCTCGCGCTTTTATCACCCTTTAGTCAAGCGCTTCGTAAACCGCGATGTTTGGTCAGGCGACCCGACGGAACCCCTGACGCTCAACCGCTATGCGTTTGTCACTGGTGATCCCATTTCCTTGACCGATCCGTATGGCCTGTCGCCACTGGATAGTGATGCGGTCACCGTGCAGCCCTTTTCAGATGTCGGCGGAGCACAACCGCAGGGTCCTGTCTTCGGGCCGCCTTCGCCTCCGGTCCCTTCAGCTTTGGACCGGAAGCTAGAGCAGATTCATCAAATCATGACGGATGTTGATCTCGATTTCAGCCGAATCATGAAAGCGCGAATCAAGCAGGCAAGGGACTCGGTTTCGGACGCCGAGCGCCGTGCCAACTCACAGGCTCTCCAAATGCAGATAAACAAAATAAGACGGAGGGTCGATTCACCGGTAAGCGACAAGGGGAAGTTCCTGATTCGCCCTTCGAGGAACGTAGGCGGTGTTCGAGATTGAATCTCAATTTATGAAGTCGTTCTGTTTCACATATATCTGTTTCGTCCTGCTGGTTCGCGCTGGTTCAGCCGGAACGGTGACGTACATTTATGATGGCCAAGATCGCGTGGTATCGGTGCAGAACGGGGCGGCGCTGGCCACCTACACTTACGATGCGGGTGGAAACCTGACCGGGTCAGCCCTGCCAGGAACCGTGCAGTTTGTAGGAGGGGAGCGTTCGACATTTGAGGGCGTTGGCAGTGTGACCATTGCTGTTGAACGGGCAAATGGTAGCGACGGACCATTGAGCATCGGGTACGCGACTGCCAATTCCACTGCCACGGCTCCCCAAGACTACCTTTCCACAACTGGCATATTGAATTGGGCGGATGGCGAAACGGGGCAAAAATCATTTAACGTATCGATTATTCAAGACGCACTGGTCGAGACGCCGGGCGAAGTGATGACTATTAGCCTTTCCAATCCGAATCCAAATGGGGCGCTGGCCGGGTCATCTTACGTTTTGCTCAAGATTTACGACCAAGCCATCGAGATCTGGCGCCAGTTACACTTCGCAAGTCCCTCCAACAGCGGTGACGGAGCGGATTTGATGGATTTCGATAGCGATGGATTGCCAAATCTCTTGGAGTATGCGTTCGGTCTGAATCCAAAGTCGGGCATTTCAAATCAACTTCCGAGCGGGGTGTTCGTGGATGGTAAGTTCGCTTTGCAATTCACACAACCTGCCGAGGTCGCCGGGATTGTTTTCGGCGCGGAGTGGAGTCCAACACTTCTTCCAGGGTCGTGGTCGCCCCTTCCAGATTTGGGAAGTGGAGCTTTACATTATTTTTCTCTACCGCCCGAAGTGAGGGGAAGTGGGTTCCTGCGATGGAAAGTCACTTCGCATTAGGCAGAAAGCGGCACAGTCGCGATCCGTCACCGCGACCGCGTTCGAGATGCCCCGCAACTCTGCCGCCTCGCTGCTCGCCTTTCCGACGAAGTGGCGGAGCGTTGCCAACTGCACTTTGCGCTCATCAATCGCACCCATTTTCTCCAGTGCCATGTCGAGTGCGATCAGATCGTCGCACTTGTCATGCACGATGACGGACACGTAGATGCTGTCTGGCTTCGTGCGCTGGAATCCGCTCATATGCCGCGACACAAGTTGCCGACGTGCGCTCTCGATCTACATGCATCGCATTGCTTTCGATGCTGCGGGGAAAAGTGTGCGCGGTTTTCCAACGACTGGCCCCCAGGCCGCTACCAGGCATCAGGCACGAGTGCAGGTCGCACTAACATGAGGCCGGCGGCCACCGGGTCGCCGCTGTAGAAGGTGTAGCGCACGGCTTCGCGGTTGAGCAAGGATTGCAGCACAAACGCCAGCGTGGCGATCCACAGCACGCTGCGTCCATGCTGCACGACAAACAACGGCCCCGCGATCCACTCGCCCATGCCAATCGCGCCCACGAGCAGAATTGCCCCCGGCCCGATCGTGCGCAGCGCATTGCGCAGGCTGAACGGCAGCGGCGAGGGAAGTTCGTCCACATTCCAAGGCGGCAGCGCGCCGTGATTCGAGTTGCTCGCTTGAGGTTTCATGATGAAACGGCCTGCATGAGTCCGCGCATGTAGCCATACGCAAACAAACGGCCCATCATCGCGTAGCCGGGTTCGCCGTCCTCCTCGCCATCGAGCTGCGGGACGTGATCTGGTCGCATGGGTCCGTTGAATCCGATGTCGCGATAGGCGCGCATCGCGGCAGCCATGTCCGTGGGGCCGTTGTCGTGGAAGGTTTCGGCAAACGCCTCCGCCGTGCCGCGCACATCGCGGAAATGCACGTAGCGGATGTGCGCGCCGAGGCGGCGGATCGTCGCGGGAATGTCCACACCCATCGCGGCAAAGGTGCCCTGGCAGAAGCAGATGGCGTTGTGCCTGCTGGGCGCGATGCGCATGAGGCGCTCGAAGTTTTCGACGCTATTCATGATGCGCGCCTTGCCCGCGAACTCCGGCAGCGGTGGATCATCCGGATGCATGACGAGCGTGACACCGCGCTTCTCGGCCTCGGGCACCAGTTCGGCGAGCATGCGTTCCAAGTTCGTCCACAAGGCATCGGCGGTGATCGTTTCGCTGCCGATCTGATTCCCCGTGGCGCTGAGCGACATGGCCTTTTCCGCTTCCTTGAGATCGAACGCGGTAACCAAAGCACTGCCGCGTTCCTTCGCGTCGAGTTTCGTGCGCACCCAGTCGGTGCCGGCCATGAAGTTGTAGCAGAGCAGCGGAATCTCCGCCTCGCTCATGTGCTGAAGCAATGTTTTCATCGCCGCCATGTCGCTGCCGTCATCACAACCGAGTTTGAGCTTCTCGATCGGCAGATAGCCTTCGATGATGCCGAGCTTCATGCCATGACGTTCGATTTGCGCCTTCGTTTGCAGCAGCGGCGCGAGGTCCGGTCCCGGATACCGGACGGTGATCTCCTCCACGCTACATTGCGCCGCGAGCGCCAGGTGATGATCGTTGAGCGGCGTGAGGACGGAGGCGAGACGCATGCGGGAGTAGTTGAGGCGAAGCAAAAAACGCGCTTGGGCGCGGGTTGTTGTCATGCTCTTTACCGTCGCTTTACAGACACGTGAAACGTCCGGGTGATGATGTGGTCGCATTCATCACCACCATGAAAAAGCTGATCCTCTTTACCTTTGTGGCCGCCGCCGCAGCCTTCTACACACTGTCCGCACAGGACCGCACAGTGAATCGCCGTCCATCAAACTCGCGCCAGATGCAGCAATCCGTTCGGACCAACGCCGTGAAGGCGGATGTGGGCAAACCGGCCACGCTGAAAAAGATCGCAAGCGGCTTGAAGGTCGCCGTACCGGTCAAGCATGCGAATCTGGAAGTATTTCTCATCGAAGGTGATGATCTGGCTGGCACGAAGAATGTTCTCACGCTCGATGAAGCCATGAGCGCGTCGAAACCGGTGGTCGTGAAGGAAACCTCACAAGTGAACGAGCTCACCGTGAACAACTCGCAGGATGAGAAGGAGGTTTTCATCATGGCGGGAGACATCGTGAAGGGCGGGCGCCAGGATCGCACGCTTGGGAGCGATCTGCCTCTCAAGCCGAAGTCCGGTGAGGTGTCCGTGGCTTCGTTCTGCGTGGAGCAGGGCCGCTGGTCGAAGCGTGGCAACGAAAGCGCCGCGCAGTTTTCCTCATCGAAGAACGTTGTCGCATCGAAGGAAGGTAAACTGGCCGTGCGCAAGGCGGGCAATCAGGGCGAGGTGTGGCAGTCTGTGGCGGCGGCGCAGGAGAAAATCAGTCGCAACATCGGAAAGGATGTGAAACCCACGGCCTCGGCCACCTCATTGCAACTCACGCTCGAGGACAAGGATCTGAAATCGAAGATCAAGACGTTCGTCGAAGCGTTGAAGCCTGCTGTGGAATCCAGTCCGCGCAGTCTTGGGTTCGTTTGCGCGATCAATGGTGAGATCAACAGCGCGGAGATTTTCGCCGGTCATGACTTGTTCCGTCGTGTGTGGCCGAAAATGCTCGAAGGTCTCGCCACGGAGGCCATTTCACTTGCGGACGGCAAACCGGCGGCCGACCCGGCCACGAACGAAACGGCGGTGCAATTCATCAATCGAGCCGAATCAGCCGCCGCGACGGAAAAACCACTGCAAGGCAGTTTGAAGCACGTCAGCGCCGAATCTGAGGACACGGTTTTGTTTGAGACGGTGGATGAAAAGAAGGAAGGCCGCTGGTTGCGTCGCAACATCATCAAGAAATGAGGACGAGGCGCGTAGTTGATTCATGCTGCCGCGCCTCATCTCCCTGCTTGTTCTCTGTGCCTCGTTCGTTTCCGCCGCTCCCCCCGGAGCCACGCCGGAATCACCGCCACAGCCTCCGAAGTCCGTCGCGCCGTATCTGCCGGCGAACTGGAAGGCGGGGACGGCGACGGTGAAGGTCACACCGCAGAAGTTTCTGTGGATGGCGGGCTACGCGGCGCGCAAAAAGCCGGCCGAGGGCAAGGTGCAGGACCTTTTTGCGAAGGCGCTGGCCTTGCAGGATGAGCAGGGGAACAAGCTCGTCTTCGTCACGCTCGATCTCATCGGCGTGCCGCAGGCGGTTCGTCATGCGGTCGCAGAGCGAGCTGAGAAGGAGTTCAAGCTGCCGCAGTCCAACCTCGTGATGAATGCCTCGCACACGCACAGCGGCCCGTCGATGCGCACCACGCCGCTGACCGATGCTGACAAGGACAACCCGAAGGCAAAGGACGCCTGGGACTACACGCAGAAACTGCAGAAGGATATCGGCGACATCATTGGCAAGGCGCTCGCCGACATGCAGCCTGCGCGTCTCACCTGGAACAAGGCGCGCTGCGGCTTCGCGATGAACCGTCGTCGCGACTACACGCTGCCGCCTGATCATCCGAACGCGAACAAGGCGCCGAATCCGAACGGCCCCGTCGATCACGAAGTGCCCGCGTTGCGCGTGGAGGCGCCGGACGGCACGCTGAAGGCCACGCTTTTCGGCTACGCCTGCCACAACACCTCGCTCGGCTTCTACAACTGGTGCGGCGACTACGCCGGATTCGCTCAGGAATACCTGCAGGAGCATCGCCCCGGCTTCACCGCGCTGTTTTTAATGGGCTGCGGTGGCGATCAGAATCCCTATCCGCGCCGCACGGATGTCGTTCCCGGTGTCACGGATCTCGAACTTTCGATGCAGCATGGTCGTTCGCTTTCGAACGCCGTCGAAGTGGCGCTCATGGCCAATCCGCGTCCTGTCGCGGGTCCGATCCGTGCCGCGTATGAGGAGATCAAGCTCAGCTATGCCAGCAAGAAGCGCGAAGATCACGATTATCCCGTGCAGGTGATCAAGATCGGTAACGATCTCACCTTCATCACGCTCGGCAGCGAGGTGGTGGTCGATTACTCGCTGCGCTTCAAACGTGAGTTCGCCGGAGACGCGGGCGTGTGGGTCGCAGGTTACTCAAATGACTACACCGGTTACATGCCGAGCCTGCGTGTGCTCAAGGAAGGCGGCTACGAGGCCGCCGCTGGCTGGGCGGACGATGTGGAGGACCGCATCGCGAAGAAGGTGCACGAGCTATACGACAAGCTGTAGGTGCATTCGCCAGAATGCGGAATCCCTCGTTATGGCGAACGAACCTACTCTGGCTTCACAAGCATCATGCGGCCTTGTGCCGTGAGCTCATACCATCCCGGAAAACCACGCCATTCCACCCGGCCGTTCGCATCGGTTTTCAAAGTGACCTCTGTGTGCCACTTGCGTCCGATCCATTCCTCCAGCACCTCGCCACGCTTGCGAATGCTCCAGTCGTTGTTCCAGGATGCCGCTTCCGGCTTCCAGTGGGAGCCTTCCCAGAAACCCCAGAGCAGAAAGCTTGTGTAAGCCGGATGGCTGAAGACTGCAATGAGCACATCGCGTGTGTAGTCGGCGGCCAGTTCTTCATCTTCGGTGGTCACGATGTCATACTCAGTGATGGCTTGATGCGGCACGATCTTCGCGAAGCGATCTGTCACCGCGAGCAGGTGCTCGGGTGACGGCAGATAGCTCTCATGAAAGTGCGCCTGATTGCCAAGGCCGGCCACGGTGAGGCCGGAAGCGTTGAGCGCCTCGATGTAAGTGAAAGTGTCATCACACTGTGGCCCGGGGCGAAACACCTGGTCTTCATTGACGAAGAACGGCAGTTTCGTGAGCGATCGTGCCAGCGTGAAGACCTCACGGTCGAGATGCTCCAAGCCGGGGCGCTTGTTGAGCATATCCGCGCCACTCCAGGCAATGGGATGGTTGATCACATCCCATTCGACGACCCGGTCCTTCACGAAGTCCATGCGCTCTTTCACGCTGGCGAGCGTGCGGTCGTGGATGACCGCGTTGTCCTTGATGTCGTGCAGGTTGAATGGAGTGGCCACCTGCATGAGGTAATGCCCGCGCACAGGAATGTGCCGCGAGGCCAGCCATGCGAAAGCGGCATTGATGTCCGCGTTGCGTTTGGCTTTTCGATCTTCGCTGAAGTCAGGCGCCCAGTTGCCGTCTTTGAGATCGTTTTCAAAAACCACGATGCTGAAGAGCTTGTCCACGATCTCGCGGTAGCGGCGGTCATCCTCGCTTTCGCCGCTGAAACGCTTTGCCACCACGGCGGAACCAAAACCGAAAGCGTGACGCCTCAGCGAGAATTTCACCTCCGTATCCGCCAGCGGTTTTCCATTCTCATCTTTCACCACCATCGAGAGATCGGTCTTCCGGTATTGCTCGATGCGTTCCAGCGCTGCCTTGCGCCACGGGGCGTCGGGTTCGCGGCCCGCGTAGCTGCGTTTGATCAATTTCGCCCGTGGGAAGCTGCTGATTTCTGTCGTGGCTGGGAACTTCAGCACGCGGATGCTCTCCACCTCAATGCTCTGTTTCTTCTGACCGCACAGCAATGCCACAGCGGCTTTTTCAGCAGGCACCATGTCGTCGGCGACGAATACAACCGGCTGCTCGGTCCATTCGCGTAGGATGGCGACACCCACGGTCGGTCCAAACGATGTGTAGGGCGCTCCGCGAAGTTGCAACTTCGCCAGCACCTCACCTGACTGCGTCTCTCCCACAACCCGCGCCTTGATGATCGCCAGCACACGTTCGCCTTTTGCGACCTCAGTTGAAATCGGCGCCGTGAACTGCGCTGCGTAGGGCTTGGTGTGGTCTGCTTTCGTGATGGTGATGCGCTTCCCCATCGCGAGATTCTCCATCGTGCCTGCCTCGGCGGATGCGTTCGCTTGTAGCAAAGCATCGTTCCTCACATCCTTGCCGCCCGGAGGAAAATCGAGGGCGCGCAGCGGCTGCAGGGCCAGCAGAAGGAACAAGGACAGACGTTTCATGGGATCGTATTCGTTGCCGCGTTTGTTGCTGCTGACAAACGCGAGTTAATCTGTGTGCTCGGAGCTCAGCGGAAGATGTGGGAGGCCGCATTTCGAACAAGGCACGAATTGCACGCGAAGCTCGCGCCTTGATTCGTTGGCGTCACTTTTTCATCGCCTTCAGCTCGGCGGCGCGCTGCTTTTTACCGGCGCGCCAGATGAACCAAAGCAGGATCGATAACAGAAACGCGGTGGATCCCAGAACAATGGACAGCGTGGCGGACTGCTTTTCTTCCGTCAGCGGTTCCAGCCGGAGATTGCGCAGCCAGACCGTGCCGCCGTCAGGCAGCACGGCGTTGAGTTCGACCTGCTTCGCCGGAACA
Organism: Prosthecobacter sp.; assembly: GCF_020439865.1. Classification (GTDB taxonomy): domain Bacteria; phylum Verrucomicrobiota; class Verrucomicrobiia; order Verrucomicrobiales; family Verrucomicrobiaceae; genus Prosthecobacter. Next base: position 10,939 of record NZ_JAGRPF010000027.1, on the reverse strand, counting down.
TTCGAGCCGGCCAGCGTCACACGCAGGATGAAATTGCGCCAGCTTCCCATGATTTTGGTCATCACGGTTTGATCGCCCTGAGTCTGTGAGGACAATTTCGCGCCTCCTACTCGCGTGAGCATCTCCAGGTATCCCTTGTCGCCAACGCCCTCGTATTTGACCTCGCCGTGCAATTGGAAGGAGTTTCCTCCGACGCCCGGCTGTTCATCGGTGAAGACGACGGCGGTGTCGTTGTCCCCGCGTGTGACCGCGAAGGCGCCGACGGATTCATCGTAGCGAGCGGTCGGGCCGACGGTGAGGCCCGCAGCTCCTGGCTTCAGGTCGCGGTTTGGAAAGGCCGGTTCCGCAGCGGCGAGCATGGCCGGCACGAGGAGGAGGCAGAAAAGGGATTTCATCGGTTGGGGGAGTTTCGGGTTGAGATAGCGGGCCGTGAGGCTTTTTCAAAGTCGCTTTGTCAATTTCCCGTCAAAAGACGGGCCGGCAGTTTTGTGCGAATGCGTGCACGGACCGCGTATGAGCCATCCATGCAACCATCCGCCCGCCTTCTTGCCCTTGTTCTCGGTGCTTTGCTGGTCAGCCCTCTCGTGGCTGAAACACCGCTCCCGCTCACGCTCCAGTCACGCAGTTCGACCAATCGCGTGACCCTCGTGAAGGAGCAATGGCTGCCGTCACGCACCGCGATCATTGTCTGCGACATGTGGGACCTGCATCACTGCAAGAACGCCGTGATCCGTGAGGGCGAGATGGCGCCGCGTTTCAATGAAGTTCTCGAAAAGGCTCGCAACGAAGGCGTACTCATCATTCACGCGCCGAGTTCCTGCATGAAGGCCTATGAGGGAACGCCCGCACGCGAACGTGCCAGGTCAGCGCCTGCCGCCGCGCGTCTGCCGGACAAGATTGGCGAGTGGTGCAAAGTGATCCCCAGCGAGGAGTTGAACGTCTATCCGCTGGATCAAACCGACGGCGGTGAGGACGACGATCCTGCCGAACATGCGAAATGGGCCGCCGAACTGACCGCGAAAGGGCTCAATCCGCGCGCTCCGTGGACGAAGCAGATCGACGTGTTGCGCATCGACCAGGAAAAGGATGCCATCAGCGACAACGGCGTGGAAATCTGGAACCTGCTGGAGTCTCGCCACATCGACAACGTCATCCTCATGGGCGTGCACCTCAACATGTGCGTCTCCGGCCGTCCCTTCGGGCTGCGGCAGATGGCGAAGAATGGCAAGCATGTCGTGCTCATGCGCGACATGACCGATACGATGTACAATCCCGTACGCTGGCCCTTCGTGAGCCATGTGCAGGGCACGGCACGTTTCGTCGAGCACGTCGAGCGCCTCATCTGCCCTTCGATCACCTCCGACCAGTTCATCGGCGGCAAACCGTTCGCCTTCAGCGACGCGACCGCAGGCAAAAAGCGCATGCAAATCATCCTGCTCGGCGATAGCACCACAGAGGCGGGCATTCCGAAGAAGATGGCGCCTTCCGAGCCGCAGTTCGAGGACACCGTGCGCATCCAGCTCGCACGCCAGAAGGATCTGCCGCCGTGCGATGTCTACAACGAGGGCGTCAGCGGCGAATACATCCGCCGCCTGCTCGACACGCGCTATGACAAGGCGTTCAAGACGAAGCCGCAGGCCGATTACATCTTCATCCGTTACGGCCTCAACGACGCGTCGAAGGTGAAAGATTTCAAAAATCAGTTCCCAAAGGACTTCCACGAACTGCTTGAACGTCTGCGCAAGGATCACCCGAAGGCGATGCTGATTCCCATGACTGCCATTCCCTATGCACTCGACAACCTGCACGAGGACATCAACGCGCTCATCAAACAGATCGCTGCGGAAGAGAAACTCACGCTCTTCGACATCGCGCCGCGCTATATCGCCGAGCTGAAGAAGAACCCCGACGGTCTCAACTATCGCCGCTTTCCGCTCTCGAAGATTCCGGAGGATCTGCGCGCCTTCGCCACGCCCTACATCGTGCCCGAGCCCAACGACCCGAAGGTCGTCGTGCTCGACAACCGTCTCGACGGCATCTTCGGCCATCTGCCCGGCTGGGCCGGCGATCGTCATCCGAATCTCGCCGGTTACAACGTCATCGCCGACGAAACCGCCAAGTGGCTCGCGCCGGTGATCCGCTCGCAGCTCGGAAAGGCGAAATGAGTTCGCGTCCACATCGTTCACATCCGTCAACGATGAACACCTCTTCCAGCTTCACGCGCCGTTCCGTTCTCAAGTCCGGCCTCGGTGGCATTCTCGCCGCTGGAATCGCGCCGCAGTTCATCCCCGCGCGTTTGCTAGGTGCGGATGCGCCTTCGAAGAAGATCACGCTCGGCTGTATCGGTGTGGGCAAGCATGGCTTCGGTGTGAACTTGCAATCCTTCCTGCAGGAGGACGACTGCCGTGTCATCGCCATCTGCGACACCTTCAAAAGCCGTCGCGCACATGCCATCGAAGCGGTGAACAAAAAATACGGCGACACTGGTTGCTCTGATATCGCCGATTTCCGCGAAGTGCTGGCACGAAAAGACATCGACGCGGCCGTCATCTCCACGCCCGATCACTGGCACATCCCGATGGCCACGATGGCAGTCGAGGCGGGGAAGTATGTATTCTGCGAGAAGCCCACGCTCACCATCGCCGAAGGCCGTGCCTTTGCTGACCTCGTGGCACAGAAGAAAGCGGTGTTTGCCACCGGACTCGAGGACCGCTCGCTCATCAAGTATCACAAGCTCTGCGAGGTCGTGCGCAACGGCGGCATTGGCAAGGTGCAGCACATGGTCATCACGCTGCCGAAGAAACCCGTGTTTCCGAAGGAGGCGACCGCGCCTGTGCCTGAAGATTTGAACTTCGATCTCTGGCTCGGACCCGCGCCGCAGCGTGATTACTTCCCCAGCCTCACGAATGACCAGGTGTGGCGGCAGATTCGCGAATTCTCCGGCGGCTCGCTCACCGACTGGGGCGCGCATCTTATCGACAGCGCGCAGGTGGCCAACGGCTCCGAAAACACCAGTCCGGTGAAGGTGGAAGGGAAGGGTGAAATTCCGCCGGACTCGCTCAACACCGTGCCGCAGACCTATCACCTGACCTACACTTATGAAAACGGCACCGTGATGGAAGTCAGCGCCGACAAGCCCTCGATCCGCATCGAAGGCAGCGACGGCTGGGTGGGTGTATCCGGCTGGGACGGCGTGCTGCAGGCCAGCGACATGGAAATCTTCAAGCGTCCGATCGATCCTGCCACGAACAAGATCTGGCCACGCCCGCAGCGCGAGCATCCGAACTTCCTCGAAGCCATCCGCACTGGCAAAACACCCACTTACACCGCCGAGGCGCTGCATCGCCTCAGCACCACCATGCACCTCGGCCTCATCGCCATGGAACTCGGCCGTCCATTGCATTGGGATCCGAAGACCGAGTCTTTCAATGATGAACAAGCCAACGCGCTGCGCAGCCGTGTAAGCCGTGAGGACTGGAAAAAGGTCGGTTGAATGGCAGATCACTGCATGACTTTGGAGGACGACGGCTTCGCGATGGTTTCCGGCGTGCTAAACGCCGATGAGATTCAAAGCGTGGTGGTGTCAATGGGCTCCATGTCCAGCGCTGGTCGCCGTGGCGTGCTCGCAGTTCCGGAGATCGCCAAACTGGCCCGGTCGGAGCGTATTCTCGCTCTGCTGCGCCCCTATTTGCCTCAAGAGCCTGTCCCGGTGCGTGGGATCTATTTCGACAAGTCGCCCGATGCGAACTGGCTGGTCTCCTGGCATCAGGATCTCACGATCACGGTTCACGAACGTGTGGACTCGGCTGGTTTTGGTCCGTGGAGTGTGAAGGATGGCGTCACCCACGTGCAGCCTCCTGCGGAGTTGCTGGCGAAGATGCTCACGGTCAGGATTCATCTGGATGATGCGGACGCATCCAATGGTGCGCTACGTGTTCTACGGGGATCTCATCGTCACGGAAGACTTTCCGCCGGCCAGATTCAGGACATGAGATCCAAGTGCGCGGAAGTTTTATGTGCTGCGAAGGCCGGCGATGCACTTCTGATAAAGCCAATGATCCTTCATGCCTCAGGCCGTTCCAGCAGCGAGCAGCATCGACGAATACTGCACATCGAGTATGCCGGATTCAATCTGCCAGACGGTATGCGTTGGTGCGATGAATGAGCGTATCTCGCAAACTTACTTCGCCCGCGTCTCGAACGTGCGTGAGTGTTTCTGAGACGGCACTTCGATCGTGTAGTTCTTCGCGTCGGCGCTGACCGTGCAGTGAACATGATGTCCGGCACAGCCGTCGGCCAGATCGCTGTGATTGGCGATCATCGATTTGTCGGCGGTGTTCTCGTGATCGTCACGAATGTTCTCGTGCACCTGATACATCGCCTGGATCGTCGGTGTGGATTTGAGCGCGTCCATGGCGGTCTTGCTGGTGCCTTTCTTCGGGCCGTTGTTCATCACGGAGACGGTCGGCTGGATGCTGTGGATCAGGATGGGATTGTTGCTCACATCGAGGCCGTGGTGGTCCACTTGATACAAATCGACGGTGCCGACGAGATTGACGGGCGAGACGAGTTTCTCCTCCACGTTCCAGCTCAGGTCGCCGCCGTCGAAGAAACGAAAGCCGCCGAAATCGAGCACCATCACGACGCTGTTCGCGTTGTCGGTCGGATCGGGTGCCTTCGGCGGCACGGTGCCGTTCAACGGGTTCTGCGGCGCTCCGGCGGATGGAGCGATGAACTTCTGATTCGCGCCGAGGCAGCGCAGCGTGAGCTTCGGGCTGCCTTCGGCTTGCTTGAGCGGAATCTCATCGCCAGCGGCGATGGTGGCGCGCTTTTCCACCTTCGCGTCGAGGTAGGGGCGGCTCATCAGCGTCCAGCGCATGTCCTGCGGCTTGCCGTCGGGGCTGCCTTCCGGAACGCCTTTGTCGTGCAGCGTGCCAACCGGCATGAGCGCCGCCAACTCGGCCAGACCGCCGAAGTGATCGGCGTGGAAGTGCGTGATGATGACATGGTCAATGCGTGAGAGACCCGCGACCTCCTTCGCGACCTTTTCGATGCGTTGTGGATCTCGGCCGCCGGGATTGCCCGTGTCGATGAGAACTGACTCGCCCGCTGGAGTAACGATCAACGTCGAGCCGCCGCCTTCGGAATCGATCCAGTAAATGTCGAGTGTCTTGTCGCGGGCGACGGCGGTGAGGGTGAGCGAAACGAAGAGGAGGCAGAGCAGGCGGTTCATGGTGGTTGAGGGCGTTATTCACGCTTTTGCGGGAGTGTTTATGTCACAAACACGCGGAGGCGTGAACAACAAACCTTCAATCACCGCCCCGGCGGATTCACTTCCTTCACGGTGGCTCCGTGGGTGTCGCTGAGGATCAGGAGGGCGAGTTTTTCGACGTTGTTGAGCTCGGCGGGCTTGAGCATCTGGTAGTCAAGACCATTGGCGGGGGCGGCCTCATAGGGCGTTGGCTGAGGAACGGTATTTTCGGGGCCGTTCAGGCTCGCGTAGTCAAAGCGACCGCGCAGGTCGGTGTAGCCGTCCTTGAAGAAGCGGACGGTGCCGTTGTTCAGCTTCGCATAGACCTTCACATAGGCCTTGGGCAACGGCTTGTCGGTGGTCGAGTCGCGGGCCTCGAGACGGCCGTAGTTTTCGGTGAGGGTGAGCTTGAGCGTGTTGGCGTGATAGGCCTGTGTCTTGCGCTGTCCGGCGCCGATGACCTCGACGAGCACGTTGGCCTTGGCGTATTCGGCTGGCAGGGCGACTTCGAGCGTCGTCTGATCCTTTGGCAGCGTCTGCGTGGCGGTTTTGTTCGGCTTGATGATGCTGAAACGGCCCGCGTCCTGGCTGACGAACGGATTGCTGCTGAAACTGAACTCCGGATCCATGAGATAGTAGTTCAGCGTGATTTCGCCGAGGTTCTTCCAGTTCAGGGCGATGGTCTTGTTCTCCACCTTGAAGTCAAAGCCAGGCTCCGAGGCGGCGAGTTCCGTCTGCTGCTTTTCGCGATCCGGTTTGTCCGTCTTCTCGCCTTTAACGGTCTTTCCTTCGATCTCGTCGAGCTGGCTCGTCACGTCGCTGAAGAGCGTCTTCCAACGCGGCACGGAATGGTCGGCGTATTTCGCGGCGATGCCGCGGGCGGAGGCGAGATCCCCCTCGTAGAAGGCGGCGTAGCACTGGAAGTAGTCGTGCTGAAGGCGTGTGGGCAGCTTTGTGGCGTCGATGGTCTTAAAACGCGTCAGTGCCTCCTCGACGCGGTCCTGCAAAAACAGGAAGTAGGTGACGCTCATGTTGTCCATGGCATCGAGCTGCGGTTTGAAGGAGAGGATGTGGAGCAGTTGCGTGTATTCCTCCAACACAGCCGGGTTGGCGATCCGCCACTCGCTGCCGACGCGATGCGCGCGCTGGTTGACGAGCGGCGAGTATTCGAGGTGTTCGTAGCTGCGGCGTTCGATGGGATCGAGCGTGATCAGGCTGCTCGCAAAATACTGGCCGCATTGAAAGAGGAAGCCGTTCGTTGGCTCGGTGAACTTCAGCCACTCGGCGATGGTGCCACGATCATTGTGAAGCAGAGCATAGCGGAAGATGGGCTCGCTGACGACATGCTGGCGGTTCATGAAGGCGACGAGCTTCTGATAGAAATCCACGTTCTGACGGCAGCGCCAGGTGATGCGTTCGAGATTGAGTGACTCAAGGTTGTTCTGCTCCAGAAAGGAAAACACATCCGCATCGCTGCCATACTGCGAGATGTAATCCCACGAGGCCCTGTCCACCTCGGTGAGTTTGGCGACGACGTTGAACTCAAACGGCTTCGCGGCAGCGGAGCTGGTCGTGGTGGCGACGTTGACGGGAAAGTGCGCGAATTTCATTCCCGCCTTCGCCGGGACAAGCGGGAAGTAGAAGTAGTAGTCGAAGGTCTGTGTCGTGTAGGGCTCCAGTCGCACCTGGCGACTGTTGGTGGCCTTGCTGCCGAGCACAGGCAGCGCGCCCTGCGGGATTTGCAGCAGCACCACGGCCTTCACCGGACTGCTGGTCGGATTGGTGACGACGATGTTCGCGCCATAAGTGGATCCGGTGAGGAACTCGGTGGTGACGTACTTCTCGAACTTCTCGTTCCCCTCCTGCCGGTAGCGGTCGCCCTGGCGGAAGAAGCTTTGCGACACGAGAAGCTGGCCCTGAGCGTTGTTGTCAGCCGCCGCGGGTTTGATTTCCTTGTGATACACGATGCAGGGGCCGCCTGCGGTGAAAGTGAACTGGCCGTTTTCGGCCTTCGTGGTGTGTTTCGCAGCCTCGAACGGGAGGTCCAGGACGGCGAGCGCGAGCATCATCTCGGTGAAGTTGCGGCTGGCCTCGGCGACGTTCGATGAGACGAAGCCGTTCTTCGACCCGGCGGCCACCCAGGCGGCGTAGTCGCGCCAGAAGGCGTTTACCGTGACAAGATTCTCGTTCTGCTCGGTGATGCGCAGTTTGTAGTAGTTGTTCTCCGCCCATTCTTTGGTCGGGCCGAGAGCGCGGTAGAAGGCGCGCACCTTGGCGCGAAGCGCTGGAACGGCGGCGTAGCCGAAGTAGGCGATGTCTCCATCCCGCTTCTGCTCTGCCAGTTTTTCCTCGACCATCATCCGTCCGGCGAGAGTGCGCTGACGTTCCACTCCTAGCGCTTCGAGTTCCTTGCGGTAAGCTTTGTCCTGACCTTGGGCGTCTTTCAACGCAGGCATTTTCCTCAATTCGTCCACAGTCGCCGAACGACGCAGCGCCACCGCCCCGTCGGCAGCGACGATGCCGTTGGCTGCCATGGGCTTGCCTGCGCCGCCGAATCCAACGCCTGCGGCGAAGGAGTCGGCAGGAGACATGGGAGCGGGGGAGGGGGCCGGGATTTCAAGAGCGACTGCCCGGTTCAACGCCTCTCCTTTTGCTGCTTCCGCTTGCAGCGCGAGTCCGGCCCTGTCCTTGCCGTCTTCCATGGCGCGACCGCGCAGCGCGGTTTCAAACAGGCGGTCCGCCTCCTCGGGATTTGGCGGGATCATCTCCCACAGTTCGCGCACATGGCGCGAGGCATTGGGTGCTTCGTTTTCGATGCGCTGGGCCAGCAGGATGCGCTCGACGATGTTCAGGCGGGCATAGGCCCAGGGTTCGAGGTATTTCTGGAGATCGAGCCCGAGCAGGAATTCATCCATGAAGGTCTTGTCCTTCTTGTTCGCGAGGTAGGGCTTCACCACGGCGTCGAAGAAGGGCTTGTCCTTGCGGAAGAGAAAGAAGTTCAGTTCGTGACAGGCATATTCGCTGTAGCGTGCGCGCTTGGTGGTTTCGTCGAGTTTGGGCCACTCGAGAATGAAGGCAAACAGGGCGAGGTGAACATCGCCGCTGAGCGTGGTGAAGAGGCTGTGGACACCTCCAAGCGTGTCGTAGGTTTCGAGTTCGCTCGTGAGAATGTCGGCGAGGATGAGCGACTTGCCGGTGTCGAGCACGGTGATCTCCTTCTTCTGTGTGAAGGGCTTTACAGGATCGAGGTTTCGCGCGAGGCGCTGGTCGGCAAATTTCGTCGGCACCTCTGGAAGCGTGAGTGTGCGCCAGGAGGCGTTCTGCAGATCCTCGGCGTAGATCTGCACATGCTGGCGGTCGCCGAGGTCTTTGCGTTCGATGCGAACGATGCCTTCCTTGTCAGGAACAAGGTTGTAAATGACCGGCGCGGTAGAGGCAAGGAAGTCGAGATCGGTGCCGCCTTGGGGGCCAATCTGTTGTTTGGCTTTCTTGGCAGGCATTGCCTTGGCAGATGCGACACTGCCTGCCGCTCCACCGCGAGTCGTCGCAGCGCCTTCACCGGCTTGCTGTCCCAGCTCCGTAAGGTCGGTGCTGCGGATTTCCCAAGGGTTGAGCAGCAGGCCAGGTCGGGTGAGCATGTTGCCGGGGAAGATCTTCGCGTAGCGGCGTTCGAGGATGTAGCGGTACTCGTCGCCGATCTCGCGACCGGCGGAGTAGAGGTTCGGATTCCGAGCCGGCGTGCCGTAGGCTGCACCGAAACGGGTGAAGCCTCCCAGACCTCCAAACACGCCGCTGCCCGGTTCAAAACGTGATGCGGCAACATGCACGCGGGCAAACGCGCTGCTGTTGGCGAGTTTGACGGTGATGAAGTCTTTGTCGGAGACGACTCCGGTGATATGCAGCGGCGAATTTCCTTTGAGCTCAAGCTGGCGGTGTTTGCCAAACGCCCAGCCGCCGACGACATCGCCTTTGGTGACTTTGACGGTGATGAGCGGCTGGTCGGAGATCTTCAGCGAGTAGTCTCCTGCCTTCAGGCCGCTGACGATGATAAAGCCGTCCTGGGATTTGAGGAGAGCGGAATGGTCGGCGATGAAGGTTCCTGCGGTTTGAGCAAGCAGGGACGGTGAGCGTGCGGCGGGCCCGCTCGTCGGGACGTGAATCGTTTCGCCCTCGGTGGCGTGGATCGTGGTAGAGAGTGTGTCCTCGGCGTCTTCGAGCGGCCAGGAGGACTGGCGGCCGTTGGGGATGCGGGCGGTGACGACTTCGATCTGGTCGAGCGGGCCGAGGTGCACGCGGCCCTGGTCGTCGGTGCGCAGCGCGAAGGTCTTCACGCGAGTGAACTCGCGATGTTTGAAAGTGAAGAGAATTTGCTGATCAGCCACGGGTTCGCCGTTTTTGCCGAGCAGTTCAAAGACGTGCTTACCGTCAAAGGTGCTGAGATGGCCGTCGTTGACGGCTTCGGTCTTGTCGATGCCGTTGATCGTCCACGTGTGGCTGGCGGAGACGTCGCGCTTCTCGCCACCGGCGCTGAGAACATCGACCTTGGCGCTGAAGGTGACACTGAGGTTCGCGAGACATTTGGGCACGGTTAACGTGTGAGTCAGGACGCTGCCGGCGCTGAGCTTGAGGTCCTTTACTTCGCGGGTCGTCGAAATGCCGTCGTGCGTGGTGCTGGTGATGATCAGCTTCGGCTCGGTGAGCAGTTCGGGGGCGAGATGAGACTCGCCAAGCATTAGGTCGGTGCGCACTGCGAGTGTGGCTTCACGACGGGAGAGAAGCTGCTCGCGCTCGATGTGGAACTTGGCGTCGAGACGATATTCTTCGGAGTGATGGGTGAAAGAAGTGAGCGTGGCAAAGGTACCCGCGACATCGCCGATGATGAGGTTCTTCGTGCCAGGCTGGTTCGTGAACGGGACGACGATGCGGCCCAGCTTCTCGTCGCGCACCAGCTTGCGGCCTTCAAACCATGCGACGGCATCTTTGACGGGCTGGTTCTTTTCATCCAGAACGAGAATGAGATCGCCGCTGGGGCCGGTTTGCTGCAACACATGCCACTGGCCGGTGCGGATGAGGGCGCGGCTGCTGCGGCCGCCGCCGATGAACTCGATGATCCACGCACCGCGTTTACCCTTGAGGTCGGGAAACTGGAATTTCTGCCGGGTGCGAGTGAACGGGCCGCCGTCGAAGGTGTGTGTCTGCTCGCTGTTGGCGACGAGGCCGTCGAGGTTGAGATCGGTGTTGAGCTGGCGCTGCTGCGTCTGGAAGAAGTTGAGCGTGTTCAGCTCGAAAATCTTCACGATGAGCTTCGGCGTGTTTTTGACGATGACGTCGAAGGCGATGTCGTCGCCAGGCAGGAACTGCGGGGCGTTCGTGGCGGGAAATTCGATGTCCACGCGCTCTTTGAGCTGCTGGAAGGCGGTGGGCGAGATGAGCGGGGCCCAGCGCTCAGGATTGCCGATGCCGTTGGTGATGAGCGCCTCGGCGAGGATGGGGCGCAGCCAGGTATCGCTGACGTATTCAGTCCAAGGGGCGAGGAGTGCTGGAGCCGTGGAGTTTTGGTTGGCAGCTTTGGCGAAGAGGTGGAGGAAGTAGTCGCGGACGAGCTCTTCGTCGTTTTGGATCGGTGGCGAGTTGAGCAACGGATCGCTCAGGTCGGCAGTGAGATCACACCAGTCGGAGTTGTAGGTG
>NZ_JAGRPF010000212.1 GCF_020439865.1 Prosthecobacter sp. | reverse complement strand
GCGCCGCCTCACTGGGCCGCTCTCTCGCCTACTGCGGTCTCAGCACCGGTCTGGCCTTCGGCGCCCTGGCTACAGGCAGCAACCGCAGTCTAATCACCCTCGGGATGACCGCGATGATTGGTGTGCTCACCGTGCTGATCACCGCTGCCTTTGCCCTGCCATGGGTCTGGTTTCGCAGGAAAAGTTGACGATTCAAACCCGTGACTTTACTCCCACGGCAGTTCACGGGGTCTGCGTGGCCGTTTCCAGAGTTTGTTGGCCGCCACCCCCGCCACGGCCGCGAGGAGCATCATGCAAACAAACATCGCCTCCACGGTCCAAAGGCCGCTCAATGAGCTCGCGACCCCTGAGAAGAACTTTCCCACGGCGAAAACAACGTCCAAAACGGTGGTGAACATCCGAATGATCGTTTCCATGGAGGAAGACTGGAATGCGACCGCGTGCGCCTCAAAACCTTCGCAGTGACGATTCACTCACTGACTTTTTGGTCACATTGGACCCGGGCGGCCCCCGGCTCCGACCCCCAATTTTCGCTGGCGCAACCCTTCGGACCGGCTACTATCCGCCCCTCTCTCACGAGATGGTGACCGTAGTTCAAAGGTAGAGCCCCAGATTGTGATTCTGGTTGTTGCGGGTTCGAATCCCGTCGGTCACCCCACTTTCCTCTAGAGTGCGGCCGGAGTTCCGGCTACAACACGCACTCATGCAAACGCTGGAGCAAGTCATCGGCCACACCTTTCAGGATCCCGCCCTGCTCCAGCTCGCCCTCACACACGGCAGCGTTGGCTACGAGTCACAGCGTGCCCAGGCCGACAACCAGCGTCTCGAATTCCTCGGTGACGCCGTCCTGCAGCTCACCCTGTCACATTTGCTTTTCCAAAAGCTCCCGCAGGCCGACGAGGGTGTTCTGACCCAGGCCCGCTCCCAACTTGTTTCTACCAAGGCCCTCGCCCGCATTGCTCGTCGCATCGGCCTTGGGGTTCATCTGCGCATGGGACGTGGCGAGGAAGCCAACGGTGGTCGTGACCGCGAATCCACGCTTGCCGATGCATTGGAAGCTGTGGCCGGAGCCATTTATCTCGATGCAGGGAGTGATGCAGCCCGGCAATTCTCTTCACTCCTGTTTGCCGAGGATCTCGAAGCCCTGAATCGCGGCCCCCTCGACATCAATCCCAAGGGACAGCTTCAAGAACTCATTCAGTCCGTGGGGACAGAACCGCCGCTCTATGAGATCATCGACTCCGAGGGTCCTGACCATGCAAAAAATTTCGTCGCCGCTGTTTCCTGGCAAGGTACGCGACTCGGACAAGGCAGTGGCCGCAGCAAAAAAGAGGCAGAAGTACAGGCCGCTCAGACAGCCCTCACGAATACGGCTCTGCGAGAACTTCTGCGAACAACTCGTGAAAAGCTTGGCCAACAAACGACCCCGGCATGCGAGCAAGCGTGAACAATCCGAGTTGTTCCTGCTCACTCACATTTTCTGCCAGAACCCTTCACACAACGTGCGGCCGTGGAACCCGCTTGTTTGCAGGGCGGAACACAGTTGTTGAACTTGTTCGCACTCCTTACGGATAAGAGTATTCAGGCAACCAGCTTCATCCCAATCATAAGAGCTGGGAACAACTGTTCTTGGACTCCCTCACTTTAGCGGCCAGAACAACGGCACCATCGTCAGGATGATGATCAGCGCGATGAGCGTCAGGCCACTGCCGACTTTGAGGAAATCACTGAAGCGATATTTGCCGGGGCCATAGACGAGGATGCAGCTCGGCTCGAAAGGCGTGAGCACGGAAACGGAGGCGCTCAACATGATGCCAATGGCAAAGGAACGCGCGTTGGCTCCCATCGAAACAGCCGACTGCATGGCCACGGGCAGGACCACGAGCGCAGCCGCTGCGTTCGACATCGGTTGCGTCAGGATGACCGTAAGTAGGCAGAAACCGGCGAACACGGCAAAGACGCCCATGGGTTGCATAGTCGAGGTAATCGCATCTGCCACAAGCACCGCCGCTCCGGAACTCTTCATGGCTTCACCAAACGCCAGCATGCCGCCAATGAGAATGAGCAGCCGCCAGTCGATGTTCTCGTAGGCATTCTCGAGACTGATGCAGCGCATGAAAACAGCGAGCATGGCCACGAGCACAAATGCGATGGTGTCAGGCAGCCAGCCGAGACTGCTTGCCAGCACAGCTAAGGCAAAGGCCCCAAGCAAAAGGAAACCGCGCTTCTGGGTCTCGGCGTTGAACACATGCTGGGTGATCACGACCATCTCACCGCTTTCCTCGAAATCGCGGAACCGCTCCTGTGGTCCTTGAAGCAAAAGCAAGTCCCCAGCCTGCAGTTTTTCATCCGCCATGTGGTGCATGAGCGAACGGTCACCGCGCATGAGAGCGAGCACAGAAAAGCCTGACCGTTGGCGGAAGTGACTTTCCCTCAAGGACCGGCCAACTAGGCTCGAACGTTGAGTCAGCACGACTTCGGCCACCTGCGCCGCACTGGTATCAATGCCCGAATTGCGCAGCGTCGCGTCTTCCACAATATCGAGACCCTCGATCTTCTTCACTTTGATGAGGTTCTCCACCCTGCCCGCGATCAGCACGATATCGCCCTCTTCGAAGCTGAGGTGCCGTGAAGGGGTGAGCTTCTGATCATTGCGACGGATTTGCAGCACCTGGAACTCCATGGCGGAGAAATCAGAATCAAAGATCTTTTGATCGATGAGGGGAGACTCTGTCAACACAACCACCTCCGCGAGGTATTCGCGAATGCCGTCCTTGCTCTTGTCTGCGCCCCGCCCGCGACCCGAGAGAAAACGCGCACTGGCAAACGTCAGGTAAAGAATCCCTGAGATGAGGATCAGAATGCCGATGTGAGTGAACTCAAACATGTGCAACGGCGTCATGCCCATGCGTTTGATGACGCCGCTTACCGCCACATTGGTTGACGTGCCGATCAGGGTGCAGGTACCTCCCAAGATCGAGGCGAAGGCCAACGGCATGAGCAGACGCGACGGCGCCATGTTCAAACGGCGGGCAAGGCCGATGACCGGACCCACAAACACGGCGGTCACCGTGGTGTTGTTCATGAAGGCTGAGATGACGCCTACGGCGGCCATTAGTACGGCGGAAAGCATCGCGGGCTGACCGCCCAGCCGTCGTGCCAGGAAACTGCACAGAGCGTCCAGCACCCCAGAATCGCGCAAGGCGGCGCCGATCACAAAGATCGCCGCCAGCATGATGATCACCCGGTCGCCAAAGCCGGCGAAAGCCCGGTCCACGGTGAGGATTCCGGTCAGCACCAGCACGCAAAGCATCGACAGCGCCACCATGTCCACGGAGATCTTCTCAGTGGCGTAGGCAATGACGACAGCGACAAGCAGTCCGATGACGATCCAAGCTTCCATTTTGGCCGCACCTGTGGCGCAGGGAAATGACGTGCTCAAGGAACAAGCCGCACCAACTTCAAACATCTTTTGGCGCAATGTTTTGGAAGCATGACCGTCCGGTTTGCGTTATTTCGCGTCCAGCCATCATGCAGATCTTTTCCCGTGTCCTTCTCGCCGTTTTCGTCTCCAGTTTGTCCGCCTTTGCGGCGCCTCGTGCCGAACATGTGTTCATCATCAGCATCGACGGCGGCAAGCCGGCGGTCATCGCGGAGAGCGAAACGCCGACCTTGAAGAAGATCGCCGCCGAAGGCGCGGTGACTTGGGAGGCAAGCACGATTTTTCCGTCGATCACCCTGCCCTCGCACACCTCCATGCTCACCGGAGTCGGACCGGACAAACATCAGATTTCGTGGAACGCCTACACGCCGATCAAAGGCTTCGTGAAGGTGCCGACCGTGTTTTCGTTGCTCAAGGCCGCTGATCCAAAGGCCGTCACCGGCATGTTCGTCGGCAAGATCAAGTTCCGTCACCTCTGGCTCAAAAACACGCTGGATGTCTTCGACTTCGGCGGACCGCAGGATCCCGCGCCCGTGGCGGGTACGCAGGAGATCGAGAAGGACAAGAAGCCTTCGCAGATGGTGGCTAAACAGGCTGCGCCTTGGATCAAAGAGAACAAGCCGCGCCTGTGCTTCATTCATTTCGCCGATCCAGACACCGCCGGTCACAAAAGTGGCTGGGGTTCTCCTGAGCAGAAGGAAGCATTGAAAGTGACCGATCAGGCGCTCTGGCAGGTGTGGCAGGCCATCAAAGATGCGGGCATCGCGGATTCCAGCGTCATGATCATCAGCGCCGACCACGGCGGCCACGACAAGACACATGGCCTCAATACTCCTGACGACATGATCATTCCCTGGGTCGCTTGGGGCAAAGGTGTGAAAAAGAATTTCACCATCACGGACAAGGTCACCACCTACGACACTGCCGCCACAGCACTGTGGCTGCTGGACTTGCCTGTGCCTGCGGAATTCGACGGCAAGCCGGTGACGAGTGCGTTTGAGTGATCAGGCGGCAGGTCGATTGATGCGGAGAATCTGGACGGCCGACACCAGAATGGTGCCACACAAGACCAAGCGCACAGAGCTCCAAAGCATGCCTTTGCCGGCCTCGCTCGCTCCATTTGCAACGTCGAGGAAGTAGTCTCCGATGTGGATCGCGGACACCACGCTGCCGAGAATCAACAGAACACAGGCAGATTTGAGCATCTTCGAGCCTCCGACTAGGAATCCGCCGCCGGCAAAACTCACGATGCAGAACACGGAGGCCAAAAGTTCCAGCAAGCCTAGATCAAACTTGAGGTAGAAGGGCAGCGTCACAAACGCCCAGTACACGCACCAGAGCGTCATAAGGATGGCGGGCATCAGGAGGCGCGTCTGCCACGTGCCGAATTCAGCTTGCCAGCGCTTCTGTTCATTTGCTGCGGCAAACTGGCTCTGGCAGCTGGCGATCTGTTCGTCGGTCAGCACTTTGCCCTTGATACGGTGGCTCCAGCACAGCGTGCAAAAGTCATCACGAAAGTCGGCAATTTTTCCGCAGTGCGCACATTTCTGGCGTGGAGTCATGACCGATGTTGCCGGGAAGCATTCCAAGTGTCAACACGCCCACGGCAACTCGGGGCGAACTTTCCTTGCCAAAGGGAATCTCTGTCCCTAACCTCGCGCTCCTTATGAGCGAAAAATCACCTGTGAACTGGGCGGCCCTCGAAGAGAAGCCGGAATTTCGTGCGCTGCTGGCGCGCAAAAAGGCGTTCATCGTTCCCGCCTTCCTGTTCTTCATGATTTACTACCTCGCGCTTCCGGTGCTGGTGGGCTACTTCCCTGAAGTGATGAAGACAAAGCTCTGGGGTGAGGTCAATGTGGCGTACGTCTTCGCCTTCTCGCAGTTCATCATGGCCTGGGTCATGGCCTGGCTCTACGTGCGCGTCGCCGCCAAGTGGGACAAAGCCGCCGCTGAAATCATTCACGGTCACGACTGAGCTTTCCCGATCTGACCCTTCACCCGTTTTCTCACTTTAACTTCGTCACTCTCGCCATGTCCGTCCCATTGATCATGTTCCTCGCCTTTGTCGGCCTCACGCTGCTTATCACCTTCTGGGCGGCGAAGCGCAACACAGGCGCCAGTGCTTACTTCGCTGCCGGCCGCAGCATCACCGGCTGGCAGAACGGCCTGGCGGTTGCAGGTGACTATATGAGTGCCGCCTCGTTCCTCGGCATCTCCGGAATGATCTGTTTCTCCGGTTACGACGGCTTCATGTATTCCGTGGGCTTCCTCGTCGCCTACATCACCGTGCTGCTGATTGTCGCCGAGCCTCTGCGCAATGCTGGCAAATACACCATGGCGGATTTGCTCGCCTATCGCATGAAGCCGCGTCCGGTGCGTGCACTTGCCTCGCTCAGCACGCTCGTTGTCTCCACGTTTTATATGATTGCGCAGATGGTGGGCGCGGGCGCCATCATCAAGCAGCTCATTGGCATTGAATTTGCCCCGGCGGTGATCGGGGTCGGCGTGCTGATGCTCGTCTATGTCGTGTTCGGCGGCATGCTGGCCACCACCTGGGTGCAGATCATCAAGGCTTTGCTGCTCATGGCCGGCGCAATCCTCCTGAGCTATCTCGTCCTCCAGTTCCACGACTTCAGCTTCACCAAGTTCTTCAATGCTGTTTCTCATGCTGACTACGGCGGCAGTGCCGATCCGAAAAATCTCATGGAACCTGGATTGAAGTACGGTGTCGCGGTCGCAGGACCATGGGGACCGTTGGATCTCGTTTCATTGTGCATCGGTCTTGTGCTCGGCACCGCAGGTCTGCCGCACATCCTCGTGCGCTTTTACACCGTGCCGGATGCGAAAACGGCCCGCTCCAGCGTGGTGTGGGCCATGGCCATCATCGGTCTGTTCTACATCATGACCACCTTCTTCGGTTTCGGTGCGGCCACCATTCTCAAGAAAGCACTCATCACCACTGCGGCGGGCAAACCAGACACCAACATGGTCGCGCCGATCCTCGCCCAGGTGCTTGGCGGAGAGTTGTTCTTCGCCTTCATCAGCGCGGTCGCCTTTGCCACCATCCTCGCTGTTGTTGCCGGTCTCACCATGAGCGCCAGCGCCAGCTTCGCCCATGACTTTTTCACGAACGTCATTCACCACGACAAAGAACACCGGCCAGGCGAGGAAATTCGCGTCGCCCGCATCACCGCGTTCTGCGTGGGGGGTGCCAGTATCGCACTGGCCATTTATCTTGGGCCCAGCGTGAACGCCGCCTTCCTCGTCGGCCTTGCGTTCTCCGTCGCCGCGTCGGCCAACCTGCCGGTGATCGTGCTCAGCGTCTTCTGGAAACGCTTCAATACTGCGGGCGCCGTCGCTGGGCTCGCCGTGGGTCTCGTCGCCTCCATCGTGCTGATCCTGCTCAGCCCCAGTGGCATTTACGGTAAAGAAGCCCCCTTCCCGCTCAGCAATCCTGGCATCGTCAGCATTCCGATCGGTTTCCTTGCCGCCTGGCTCGGCACCATTCTCACCGCCCGCGATCCGGAGGCCGAAGCCAAGTTCATCGAACTCAAAGTTCGCGCCCACACCGGCCTCGGTGCCGAGAAGGCGACGGCGCATTGATGATCGACATCTTTACGTGCAGCACGGGCAAGGCTGCACGAAATGCCCCGGTGATACCTCCTTGAGGCTCAGGTCCATCTTCGTGCTCTCCTCCCACTTCGGATGCTTCATTCGATGGCCGAAGGCGCAGCCGGCGGGAGGATTGATAGGAGATGGGACGTCACCTTGGAGAAGCTGACGTTGGCGTCGCTTGGCAGGATCGGGCACTGGAATGGCGTCCAGCAGCGCTTTGGTGTAGGCGTGGCGCGGGTTGTGGTAGAGTTCCTCGGCGGGTGCCATTTCGACGATCTTGCCGAGGTACATCACGGCTACACGGTCGCTCATGTGTTTAACCACGCTGAGGCCGTGGGCGATGAAGAGGTAGCTCAGGCCCATGTCACGCTGGAGATCGAGCAGCAGGTTGAGAACTTGGCTCTGCACCGAGACATCGAGGGCCGATACAGGCTCGTCGCACACGATGAGCTTCGGCTTCAAGGCGATCGCGCGTGCGATGCCGATGCGCTGACGCTGGCCGCCGCTGAACTCGAAGGGAAAGCGATCGGCGGAAGCGGAGCTGAGGCCGACTTTGTCAAGGAGATCGAGCACCCACTTCCGGCGTTCGTCTTTCGTGCCGAGCTTTTGCACGATGAAGGGCTCCTCCAAAATGTCGCGCACCGTGTGGCGAGGGTTCAGCGACTCGGCAGGATCCTGGAAAATCATCTGCATGTACCGGCGCAGCGGACGGATGGATCCCATCGAGGCCTGGGTGATGTCATGACCTTCGAAATCAATCGAACCACCGGTCGGCTTGAGCAGGCGCACGATCGATTTGCCGAGCGTGGTTTTGCCGCAGCCCGATTCGCCGACGAGACCGAGCGTCTCGCCTTCACCGAGCGAGAAACTCACGCCGTCCACCGCCTTGCACGAGGCCACGGCACGGCGCATCACACCACCACGGACGGGGAAATGCTGCTGGAGGTTTTTGACGGTCAGGAGGCTCATGCGACGCAGATGGGGCAGTGCTCGACGAAATGGTTTGGCGCGATCTCAGTGATCGGTGGGCGGGTGGTGAGATGCGCGTGGGTATGCTCACGGCCGGAGCGTTCCGCGAAGCGGCAGCCGGGCTTGAAGTCGGCAATGCCGGGCACGTTGCCGGGGATCGCCTTGAGAAGCGTCTTGGGTGTGCTGTCGAGGCGCGGAATGCTGTCGAGCAGACCCTTCGTGTAGGCATGACGCGGATTGGCAAAGAGATCGAAGACGCCGGCCTGCTCAACGATGCGCCCCGCATACATGACAGCGACTTCGTCACACACTTCGGCGATGACGCCGAGATCATGCGTGATGAGGATGACGCTCATGCCCATCTCCTTCTGCAGATCTGCGATGAGATCGAGAATCTGCGCCTGCACGGTGACATCAAGCGCGGTGGTGGGCTCGTCGGCGATGAGAAGCTTCGGCTTGTTGATCAGCGCCATGGCGATCATCACGCGCTGACGCATGCCGCCGCTGAGCTGGTGCGGGTATTCATTGAGACGCTGCTCGGGTGCAGGAATGCGCACCTTCTTCATCATGTCGATGCTGCGTGCCAGCACCTCTGCTTTGTCGCATTGTGTGTGAAGAAGAATGGCCTCGGCAAGCTGGCGGCCGACGGTCTGCACCGGATTCAGCGCGGTCATCGGCTCCTGGAAAATCATGCTGATGTCGTTGCCGCGTACCTTCTGCATGTCTTCGAGCGGGGCGGACACGAGATCGCGTCCTTCAAATCGGATGCTGCCGCCGAGAATCTTGCCATGCGGCTGAGGAAGCAGGCGTGTGATGGAAAAGGCGGTGACGCTCTTGCCACAGCCGGACTCCCCGACAATGCCGAGCGTCTTCCCGCGCGGGACATCAAAGCTGACACCGTCCACCGCGGTCATGCGGCCCGCGTCCGTGTCGAACGCGGTGACGAGGTCGCGGACCTCAAGAATGCTGGAGGTGCTGCTGCTCATTTCGCTTTGTAAGCATCGAAGATGCGGAGGGTTTCACCGAAGTCGCGGCCGGTGCGCATGGCTTCCTTCGTCTCGCGTTTGATGTCTTCATCAATCCAAAACATGTGCGCGTCGATCGGCTCGCGGCTTTTGCGTGCATTGCCGTTTTTCGGCCACTGCACCCAGCGCCAGGTGAGGTAGCGGTAGAAAGGAGACTCCCATGCTGGAATAACGCAGGCGCGGTCTTCGATCAGCTTGGCAAGCTTCCACGAAAGCTCGCGCACCTCTTCCTCGGTCTTGGCTTTGCGATGCTGGTCGATGAGCGGATCAAGCGCAGGATCGGCAGTCTGGGTGATGTTGTTCGTATCGGTGACGACTTCGCGTTTGCCGTCCTTGCCGATCTTGAAGGCGTTGTCGCTGTGGTAGTCGTCCCAGAAGCGCGGGTAGGGAGGCTGGGCGCCGAAACCGGCGAAACCCATCTCGTGGTTCTTCTGGTCGAGCTTTTTATACATCTGCGTGGCATCGAGTCCCTCAATGTTCATCTCCAGCCCGGCCTTTTTGGCTTCCTCCTTCAGGCGCAGCATGATCGGTGTGATGGTGCCCGAGTTGAAAGTGGTGAGCGTGAAGGAAAGCCGTTTGCCTTCGGCGTTCATGAGAATGCCGTCAGGTCCGGCTTTAGTAAAACCCGCCTTCGCGAAATGTTCACGGGCCTTCACCGGATCAAACGGGCGCGCCCGGAGATCGGGGTTGGTGAACTTGCCGTAGCCGGAGACGGTGCTGTTCATGCGCGTTTTGTCACCGCGGAAGTCCACATCGATGACCTTCTGAAAGTTCATCGCGTAGTTGATGCCGAGGCGAATGTCGAGGTTGTCGAGGAACGGTTTGCTCTCGTTGATGCGGATGCCCCAGGTGACCTGCGGATACTCGTTGTAGAAGACGTGCCGCTCAATATAGCCGTGGTAGATCTCGGGAATCTCCGTCTTGTCATACCAGTAGCGCGGCAGGCCGGCGAGGTAGTAGTCGAACTGCCCCTGGCGGAACATCTCGAAAGCCTTGTCCGGGCTGGCGATGATCTTGTACTCGAGGAAGTCACAGTTGAAGATGTAGCGGTAGTGCTTCAGGTCGCGCGCCCACCAGTCCTTCACCCGACGCATCGTGATGGAACGGCCACGCTTCATCAGATCTGGATCGATCACATACGCGCCAGTCACAGGGCAGATGCGCCATTGGTAACGTGCGGGAAAGTCCGGTCCGAACTCGCGGTAAAAGTACTGCGGGCTTGGAGGAATCATCGCATACCAGATCGGATCGGGCTTGGGCTCCGGGATTGTGATCGAGAATGTCTTGTCGTCGTACTTGGTGATCGCCGCGTACTCCTTTTTGTACCAGTCATTGTACCAAGGATCCTTGATGTTCGGACTGGTCATGACGAAGAAGGTCATGAAGAAGTCTTCAACCTCGACGGGATGACCGTCAGAGTAGGTCAGCGTGTCCTGCAGCCGGAAATAGACCGTCTTGCGATCTTCAGAAACGGCCCACTCCTTCGCCAGGCCGGGAATCCACACATCCTCGTCGGGATGACGCGTGATCAGGCTGATCTCGATGTTGTCGTGATGCTCGCCGCGGAAGGTGTTGTTCGCATCCGGACCGACCTTGCGGAAGGTGGGTGGGAATGTCGGATGCCAGTCGTGGAAAGTGCCGCCTTTCTTGGCGCGCGGGTCGCCAAATTCAGGAACGTCGGCCGCATTCTCCCACTTCAGATCTGCGGGAAGATCTGCGGCGGTTTTCCATTGGAAGAAATCCGGCTTCGACTTCCAGTAGGCCTTAACTTCCTCGGTGTTGTCATACGGCGGGAAACGAGTGTCTTCGCTTTTGGAGCACGAAGAGAGCAGAGAGCCGACCGCCACGGCCATCAGTGCGAATCGAATCGAAACGCGCCGATCTTTGCTCTTTGCTGGTCGTTCCTGGATCATTTGTAGGTCGTGAACTTTTTCGGATCAAAGGCCTCGCGCACCGCTTCACCGACGAACGTGACGAGCACGAGAACCATGGTCATGGCGAAGAACGCGCTGCTGACGATCCAGGGATAATTGAAATCTTCCGTGCCTTCATGCAGCAGGCGGCCCCAACTCGGTTCTTCCGGCGGCAGGCCGAAACCGAGGTAATCCAGCGCGGCAAGCGAGGTGATGATCGCCGACACTTCGAACGGTGCGAGTGTCACCAGGATGGCGATGCTGTTGGGCAGGATGTGTTTGAAGATGATGCGGCCGGTGCTGGCACCGAGAAGCCGGGCGGAGGCAACATAGTCGCGCGCTTTTTCCTTCAGCGCCGCCGTGCGGATGTAGATCGTCGTGCCCATCCAGCTGAACAGAGCGATGATCACTACCAGCAGGAAAAGATTCGGGCTCACGATCGAGCTGACGATCATCACGATGAACAAAAAGGGCAGCACGGACCAGATTTCGATCAAACGCATGCCGATGATGTCCGTCGTTCCGCCGAAGTATCCCAGCAGTCCGCCTGCGGCGACGCCGACAACGAACACAAAGGTTACAAACAAAATCGCCGCGATGATCGCCTGCTGCCAGCCGCCAAACAGGATCGCCAGCACATCGCCGCCGATGGAAGTCGTGCCGAGAAAATGCCGATGTGTCAGCGACGGCGGAGAGGGAGGATACACAACCGTAAGCATGGTGTCAGCGGCCTGCGACTCCAGGGCTGCCGCTTTGCCGTCGGTGTAGTCGGTGTAAGAGATGCGACGGCCTTTCTCGAATGTGGCCTTCTCCACCTGCTCGTTGTTCGCGTCCCAGCCGCGCATCTCGCCTTGTCTCAAACCGTGGCGGTACACCCACTCCTGCCGTTTCTGCTGCGGATTGTCACGAAACAGCGTGTAGGCGCGGCCGTCGAAGGGCTTCGATTCGCTCGCCCGGTACGCCAGACCGTCACGTATGACCACTTCCTCGATGATCTCTGGCGTGTCGAGCTTGGCATCGTAAGGAACGAGAGGTAGCAGTACCCAGTTGGCAGATTTGGATTCGCGGAACTGACGCTGTAGTTCGCGGTAGTCGGTTTCGGATTCGTCCTTGAGGCCGAACGTCGTCGCTGGCAGGACATCGGTGACAAACGGGAAGTAGAGTTTGCCTTCGTAGCGAACCATCAGCGCGCGTTTGCCGACAATCAGCGTATCGAGCGATGCCACTCCCACCAGCGCGAGCAGGATCAGAAAGGAAACGTAACCGCGCCGGATGTCACGGAAGCGGCGGAACTGTTTCAAGGTCAGCGGACTCCAATGCCACTGACGCTGCCCGCGCCAGAGCAGCCAGCCGCCCGTCAAGACGCAGATGCCGAGCAGAATCCACCCCAACCACGCGCCGCCGAGAAACGGCACTTTGAAAACCGGCACTGACAACGACAGCCAGCGAAACAACGCGCCTAGCGCCGCATACGCGAGAAGAGTGATGCCGGTGGTGCGAGGAGACATGGTTTATTCGAAGCGGATGCGCGGATCCGTGAGTGCCACAAAGTAATCGGAGAGGATGTTGCCCAGCATAAGCAGCACGACATCCACGACCAGAATGCCCATCACCAGCGGATAGTCGCGGTCGAGCAGGCTGTAGTATCCGAGAAGGCCGAAGCCGTTGATTTCAAAGATGAGTTCGATGAGCGTCGAACCCGCCACAAAGATTGAAACGATGTGTCCGAGTGTCGTCGCCAGCGGGATGAGGGAGTTTCGTAGCGCATGTCCGAGGACGGCACGTTTGAAGCCCGCTCCCTTTGCCACCGCCGTGCGCACGTAATCGGCGGCGAGGTTGTCCATCAGATTGTTTTTCACCAGCATCGTCATGAAGGCGAAGCTGCCGACCATGTAGCAGATCAGAGGCAGCACCGCGTGGTGGATCACGTCCCACGCTTTGCCTCCGACCGTCAGCGAATCGAAGTTTTCACTGACAAACCCGCCGGTGGGAAACCAGTTCAGCCGTGCTGCGAGGTACACCACCAGCACGCTCCCCAGCACGAAACCGGGGATCGCATAGCCGACGAAAATCAGGATCGAGCTCGCGTTGTCGATCACCGTGCGGTGTTTGATCGCTTTCAGAATGCCCAGCGGTATGCAGACAAGGTAGCTGATGATGAAGGTGACGAGGCCGTAGAAGATCGAGATCGGCATGCGATCGCGGATCATGTCCCACACATATTCATTGTAGCGCGTGGAGATGCCGAGGTTGCCTTGCAGCAGACCGTCGTAGGTCGGACGAAAGACCTGCACGCGTTCTTTTTCCTTCTCCAGCCGCGTGCGCCAGTTCGAAATGGCCGTTGCGTCCTCCGCCGAGAGCTTGCCATCGCGGGATACTTTGGCCTGTGTGGTGCGGTAGGCATTGTTTGGCTTCCATTGGTCGCGCGGCAGCAGTTCCTGCAGGGTCAGGGGCATCTCTGTCTTGTCCTTCTCGAACTTAATGAACTGCTTGTCGCCTTCTTTAGGCATGAGTCCGAGCCAGGCGAGGTAGGCCGGGAAAAACGGCCGGTCGAAACCATAGTAGGCGGCCATTTCCTCCTTCTGCTCCTCGCTGAGCGAGGCGCCTGCGTCCTTCATGCCACGCTCTCCCTGCTGTTGAGCCGCCTGTCGCAATGCTGCTTCCAATGGTCCGCCTGGCGTGATGCGCGTGATGAAAAAGACCACCATCGTCGCCCCGATCAAAGTCGGGATCATGAGCAGAAAGCGTCGGATGAAGTAGTCGCGCATGAGGCGGTGGTCGGGAGAAGTCCGGAAGTCTCCGACATTACGTTCGCGGGCACAAGGATTTGTGTGTGATTTGCGCGTGTTGACACGATTGCGGGCCTCATGGATCAATGGCGCCGGATGATCCGCCACCTGTTTATCTTCGTCCTCGGAGCCGCAATGACAGCCTGCCTCATCGGATGCGCGGATTCGTTTGCGATCAAAAACGAAGCGGTGCCGGCGGAACTGGAGCAGAAGCTTCATGCGCAGGCGGTGCCGGCATCGGAGCTCAAGTTGACGAAAGCAGGTCTCAACGTCCGTACGGTGAGCGTGCCGCCATCGGAAGGTGTTCTCAAAGTGCCGATGTACTATGAGAACGGCATTCCGCACATCAAAGTCAGTCTCAACGGTCGCAAGCCGAAGAAGTTCATGCTCGACACCGGGGCGACGTTCAGTGTCTTTGATGCCGAACAAGCCGTGGAGTACGGATTGCGGACGGTGCCCCAGGTGCGTCCGACGATGGCGGGGGTGCTGGGCCGTGAGCCGGGCATGGCGGCATTGATCCCGACGGTACAAATCGGCACGTGGCGGCTGGAGAACCTGCCCTGCATCATTCGCATGCAACGCACCGCCTGGGGAAGCGGCATTCTCAAGGAGCATCTGGGGGTCTCCGTGTTGGGCGTGCAGATGGCCGCCAACCACTGCAAATATCTCACGCTTGATTTTTTAAAGGGACAGGTCGAGTTCGGTTTCACCCGAAGTTATCCGGGACAAGTGCGCAAACACCTGCACAAGACCAACCTCAGCATGAAAAGCGGTGTGCCAACGACGGTGTTGAAATTTGGCAGAGTCTCCTGGGAGGCGGTGGTCGATTCAGGTTCGGTCTTCGGGGTGCAGTTGGATCAGCGCGTGGCCCAGGTGCTCGGGTATAAAAACGGAGGCTGGAACGTGGGCGGAAACTACCTGATCACCGGCGTGGGTGGTGCGCAGACGCCGAAGGATGCGAGCGTGCGTGTGCTGGAGTTCCAAGCCCTCGGATTGTTTGGGTCCTACTACCCATTCGCCGAGGTGGATGTGATGCCCGGGCCGTCTCGATTAGGGACCTACCTCCTGGAAGACTATCGGGTGACGTTGGACTTCGAACGCAAGCTTCTGTGGATCGAGTGGGGTTGAGACGAAAGGTCGAAGTACCCCCTCAAAAGGCACTTTTTTGCGACAGGTTCGCAACAGGACAAGCCTTGCGCACAAAAGTTCAAAAAAAACAAGATGACAGTTGCAAACTCACGGACGCATCCCTATTCTGATTTCCCTTGTGAAATTTTTCACAAGCTCATCTGCCGACACTTTCTATGGGTAACTTTTTTCCGCGTTGGACCAACTGGCTGCCGCTCAAGCTCGCCATTGCCGTCGTGTTCATTGCCTTCGGCGTGAGTGTCGGCGTCGCCTACTACTTCACACCGAAATACACTCGCGTAGGTTATGAACCGACGCAGCCGGTGCCGTTTTCACACAAGATTCACGCCGGTCAGTTGGGCCTCGACTGCCGTTACTGCCACAGTTTTGTCGAAAACTCGAGTCACTCGAACGTGCCGACGAACCAGACCTGCTTCAACTGCCACGGCCCAGGAAAGGGCAACATTCGCAGCAATTCTCCCAAGCTGGCGATGGTGGTCAAAGCCAACGAGACTGGCAGCTCCATCCCATGGGTGAAGGTCCATAAAGCTCCTGATTACGTCTATTTCAACCACAGCGCCCATCTCAACCGCGGCATTTCCTGCGTGTCCTGCCATGGCAAGATCAATGAGATGGAAGTCGTCCGCCACGATCAGCCACAGTCGATGGGCTGGTGCCTTGACTGCCATCGCAACCCTGAGAAAAACCTGCGTCCCCTCGAGTTCGTCACCAACCTGAACTACAAGGCTGGCGATCTGACCCGTGCCGACTTCTACAAAGGCCTGCTCGACAAGAAAATCCCGGCTGGCGAAATCGCCAAAACCATCGGTGGCGAAGGTTCCAAAGCGGACAACCTCGATCAGCTCCTCGCTCTCGCCGAGAAAACCTACGGCAAACAAGTGACCCAGACGGAAGTGGGCACCCAGATCAAGAAGCACTGGCAGATTCAACCGCCGGAGAACTGCACCGCCTGCCATCGCTAACCCCCGCGCCCCTTTTCCTGACACATGAAACGCATTTGGAAGCATCCTGAGGAGCCGCAGAACGCCAAGCGCTACTGGCGCAGTGTCGCCGAACTGGATCGTCGTGAAGATTTCTTGAAGAATCTGGGTCGTGAGTTCCCCGAAGGTGACACTTTGACCGAAGACGAGCGTGAGAACAGCCGTCGTGAGTTTTTGAAGATCATGGGTGCCAGCGTGGGCATGATGGGTCTGGCCAGCTGCCGCCGTCCGCTCACCAATATCCTTCCCTACACCCAACACGTCGAGTGGATGGTGCCGGGCAAGTCCCTGCTGTACGCTACCACTATGCCGCGCAGCAGTGGTGCCACGCCGTTGGTCGTCACCACGCACGAAGGCCGCCCAACTCATGTCTCGGGCAATCCACTTCATCCTCTCGGCGGCGGCATTGACACCTTCGCGCAGGCCTCCGTGCTTGATCTCTACGACCCTGAGCGTTCTCAGAAGCCTCTCGGCGCTGGCAAAGAACTTTCCTGGGCCAAGGCGAACGAACTGATTGCCGCCGCTGTGGCTCAGGCGAAAAAGTCTTCAGGCGGCAGCCTCGGTATCGTTGCCGGTGCCACGACTTCGCCGACGTATCTCCGTTTGCTGGGCGAATTGAAAACCGCCTATCCGCAGGTGAAGCTGTTCCAATACGAGGCAGTCGGCGGCGAAGGCCAGACTGCGGCCAACAAGGAAGTTTTTGGCGCCGGGGTGAAGCCCTTTGTGAAGCTCGGCTCTGCGATGCGCATCCTCTCATTGGACTGCGATTTCCTCGGTGTTGATCCGGTTGCGGGCGAGCCGATTTCTGCTTTCACCAAGCATCGTGCCAAGGAAGCGAAGACGGCGGACATGAACCGCCTCTACGTTCTCGAAAATCGCTACACCCTCACGGGCGGCATGGCCGATCATCGCAAGCCGATCCCTGCGAGCTTGATCCCGGTCGCTGCAGCATTGATCGCCTCCGAACTCGGCGATGCATCTGCGAAGGCTCTTGCTGACACGGCACCTGCCGGTCTCAAGGAGTGGATCGCCCCTGCGGTTCGCGATTTGATCGACAACAAGGGCAAGGCCGTCGTTCTCGCTGGCTCCCGCTATGGCGCGGAAGTGCACGCGCTCGTCGCCTCCATCAACAACGCGCTCGGAGCATTTGGTTCCACGATCGAGCTGCTTCAAGGCACCCAGGCTCCTGAAATGGGCGGATTTGCCGAGCTCCACGCCGCAGTTTCCGGTGGCCAGATCAAGACCCTCGTTTCGCTCACCCCGTCCAGCCTCTACCACGACGCTCCGGACGCCCAGGCATTTGCGAAGCTGATCACCGAAAAGGGAGTGAAGCTCATTCACGTCGGCATGCTGAAGAACAAGACAGCTCGTCATGCCGCGCTGCACATTCCGGCAGCCCACTATCTCGAATCATGGGGTGACGCCAGCGCTGCTGACGGCACCTACTCAATCGTTCAGCCGATGATCGCTCCGCTGTATGACGGTGCGAGCAAGATCGAAGTCCTTCTCGCTCTTCTGGGCCGCAAGAAACTCGGTCCAGTGGAAGCTGCGGCACCTGCGGCACCTGCGGCCGCTGGCGCGGCACCAGCTGCTCCGGCCGAAGACGCCGCCTACACCGCGGTGCGCGACACCTTTGCTTCGGTGGCAGGAAGCCTCGACGAGAAGAAGTGGAATTTTACCCTGCGTGATGGCTTCCTCAAAGGATCTTCCTTCGCCAAAGCCAGTGCTGCTCCGAACGTCGCTGCGGTGGCTGGAATCGTCGCCAAGGCCAAGCCGGCGGCGGCTCCGACCGACGACTCTCTCGAAGTCGTCCTCACCGTTGATTCGAGCGTCTATGATGGTCGCTACACGAACAACGCCTGGCTTCAGGAAGCGCCCGATCCGGTGACGAAGCTCACTTGGGACAACGCGGCGTGGATCGGTTCGGTCACCTTCCGTCGTCTGGGCCTGAAAGACGGTCAGCACGTCAAGATTTCCGTCGACGGTGTCGAAATCGAAATCCCGGCCATCGAGGCCCCCGGCCATGTTTCCAATTCCATCACCCTGCCCCTCGGCTATGGCCAGAAAGGCGTCGGCGTCGTGGGCAGTGGCCGTGGTGTGGACGCTTATGTGCTGCGCAAGCAGCCCGGCATGTTCGTCTTGAGCGGTGCCAAAGTGGAAGTGCTTCCGACCGTCGCAGAACTTGCGATCACGCAGGATCAGAACACGACCGAAGGACGTGCGGTGTTCCGCGAAGGAACGCTCGACACCTTCAACAAGGACGAGCATTTCGCCCAGAAGATCGGCATGGACGGGCACATCCCGGAAAACATCTCGTTCTACAAGGGCCAGGTCGGTGTGAAGTCGAAGGAAAATCCGGACGGATTCGACTACGCCAAGCATCACCAGTGGGGCATGACGATCGATCTCAGCAAGTGCATTGGTTGCACGGCTTGCATCGTTGCGTGCCAGAGCGAAAACAACATTCCGGTCGTCGGCAAGGATCAGGTCCGCAAGGGCCGCGTGATGCAGTGGATCCGCATGGACCGCTACTTTGCCGTGCCGAAGTGGGGCAAGAACGAAGTCGCCCAAGAAAGCACCTATGCGGTCGACAATCCGACACCTGAGCAGCTTGAGAACGCTGAAATGGTGCATCAGCCGATGGCCTGTCAGCAGTGCGAAGCAGCTCCGTGTGAAACTGTCTGCCCGGTTAACGCCACCGTCCACACTGACGACGGCCTCAACGCGATGGCCTACAATCGCTGCATCGGCACACGCTACTGCGCCAACAACTGCCCTTATACCGCCCGTCGTTTCAACTGGTTCGACTACAACAAGCGCAACCCGCTGATCGA
The DNA here is from genome assembly GCF_020439865.1 of Prosthecobacter sp. Taxonomy (GTDB): domain Bacteria; phylum Verrucomicrobiota; class Verrucomicrobiia; order Verrucomicrobiales; family Verrucomicrobiaceae; genus Prosthecobacter. The sequence goes on along the minus strand of NZ_JAGRPF010000212.1, from coordinate 17,178 downwards.
GACTAAGGTCGCCGGCATCACGATGAACAATCTCTACGCCGGTCCGCTTGGCGAGAAGAAGGAAGACGAAAGCCTTCGCCTGCAGCGCAATCCGAACGTCACCGTCCGTATGCGCGGTGTCATCGAAAAGTGCACCTACTGCGTGCAGCGCATCGAGTCGGCCAAGATCCTCCAGAAGCAGGTTCAGCGCGACTCCAAGAACTTCCGCGTGCCGACCGACACGATCAAGACCGCCTGTCAGCAGTCCTGCCCGGCCGACGCCATCGTTTTCGGCGATCTGGCCGACAAGAAATCCGCTGTCGTCAAATCGAAGGCCTCTCCGCGTGACTACCAGGTGCTGAAGTACATCGGCACCCGTCCTCGGACGAGCTACCTCGCCCGCTTGCGCAATCCGAACCCGAAAATGCCCGGCGCGGAGAACATCGCCGTGTGGAGCAAAAACCAATTCTAATCCGGACACATGGACGCTTCCGCCCCAGCTACAAACACACCGCGCATCCTTGACCGCGAGCCGTTGGTTCTCAACAACCGCTCCTACTCATGGATTACCAACCGCATCTGCGGCATCGTGGAAAACAAGCAGCCCGCCCTCTGGTGGATCCTTTTCATTCCTTCGGTGCTCCTGACCGGATTGATGGTGTTCTGCTTTGCCTACCTCATCTCCACCGGTGTCGGTGTCTGGGGTCAGAAACAGCCGGTTGCCTGGGCTTGGGACATCACGAACTTCGTGTTCTGGATCGGTATCGGTCACGCCGGCACGCTGATTTCCGCGATTCTTTTCCTCACGCGTCAGAAGTGGCGTACGTCCGTCAACCGTGCTGCGGAAGCCATGACCATCTTCGCCGTGATGTGCGCCGGTCTCTTCCCAGCCTTCCACGTCGGTCGTGTGTGGATGGTGTGGTTCCTCGCTCCGATTCCGAATGCGAACGCCATCTGGCAGAACTTCAAATCCCCGCTGCTGTGGGACGTGTTCGCCGTTTCGACCTACTTCTCGGTCTCCCTCGTTTTCTGGTTCCTCGGCCTCGTGCCTGACCTCGCGACGCTGCGTGACCGCTGCCGTCCTGGATTGAAAAAATTCCTCTATGGCCTGTTTGCGCTTGGCTGGCGCGGTGGCAATCGTCACTGGAGCCACTATGAGACGGCCTACATGCTCTTGGCCGCTCTTTCGACTCCGCTGGTGCTTTCCGTGCACTCCGTCGTGTCGTTCGACTTCGCGACCTCCGTGGTTCCCGGCTGGCACACGACCATCTTCCCGCCCTACTTCGTGGCAGGCGCCATTTTCGGCGGCTTCGCGATGGTGCTCACGCTGATGATTCCGGTCCGCCGCATTTACGGTCTGCAGGATCTCATCACGCCGAAACACATCGACAATATGGCGAAGATCATCCTGCTTACAGGCACGATCGTCGGTTACGCCTACTGCATGGAGCTGTTCATGGCCTACTACAGCGCCAACCCATATGAAGGCGCCGCTTTCACGCTTCGCGGTCTGACCGGTCCGTCCACCTGGGCCTACTATTTCATGTTCAGCTTTAACGTCTTTGCGCCGCAGCTGTTCTGGTATCGTCCTTTCCGCCACAACATGTGGGTGGTAATGTTCGTCTGCATGTGCGTGAACGCCGGCATGTGGTTCGAGCGCTACGTCATCATCGCCACCACGTTGGAGCGCCACATGGTCCCCGGTTCATGGGGTGTCTATCAGGCGACCTGGGTCGACAAGTACACCTTCCTTGGAACCTTCGGCTTCTTCATGATGCTGTTCCTGCTGTTCCTACGCTTCCTGCCCGTCATCGCCATTGGTGAAGTCAAAGGCGTGTGCCCGCAGTCGAATCCGCACCACGACGACCACGCTGAGAAGGGCGTCCAAGAGGAAGACCTCATGGATTACTCGGACCGCCACGTCCCCAAACCCGTTGCCGCCTAACTCTTTAACCGCATCCCCCGACTGTGAGCACCACCCTCAAACGAGTCCACGGCTACCTCGCTGAATTTGACAGCGTGCAGGAGCTGTATCATGCCGCCGAGCACGTGCGCGACGCAGGCTACCAGCGCTGGGACGTGCACTCCCCGTTCCCGATCCACGGCATGGACGCTGCGATGGGAAACCCGCGCTCTAAGCTGCCCTACCTCGTCTTCTGCGGCGGCATCACCGGCACTATCACCGCCTTTACTCTGCAGACCATCACCCAGACCAATTTCTGGAGCAGCATCGGTCTCGGCTTTCTTCAGAAGATCGTCGAAACTTACCCGACCGTCGTTCAGGGCAAGCCCACGGACATCTGGACGCTCCCGGCTTTCTTCCCCGTAATGTTTGAGCTCACGATTTTGTTCAGCGCCTTCACCACGCTCTTCGGTCTGCTCGCCCTCATCGGCCTGCCACGCTGGAACCACCCGCTGTTTGTCTCCAAGCATTTCCCGAAATTCTCGGATGACGGTTTCTTCGTCTGCATCGAAGCCCGTGATCCCAAATTCTCCCAGGAGGGCACCAAAAGCCTGCTCGAAAAAGCCGGCGGCAAGAACATCGAACTCGTGGAGGACGAAATCTAAGCCTGGCTTACCGCACGAACCATGAAGTACTTCTTCCTCAGCTACCTCTTTGTCGGCGCGATCATTGTGAGCGCGTTCGGATTCCGTGGCAGTAAATCAGAGCTGCCACCGCTCGAAGTGTTCCCGGACATGGACCATCAGGCCAAGATCAAATACCAGGCCGTGAGCGAATTCTTCGCGGACGGCCGTGGTGCACGCCTGCCTGTCAAAGGCACTGTTCCCATGGGCTTTGAAATCCCCTCCAAGCCTGTCGCCAGTGGCGCCAAACCTCCGCGCGTCGGATTTTCCAACGGAGTTGGTTACTACGACACCGGCAAGGTGGGTGACTACTACGGCGACGGTCTGCCGACCGAAATCACCAGCGACCCCTCCGTCTTTAATGAGGCCCTGATCAAACGTGGTGAGCAGCGTTATGCGATCAACTGTGCGATCTGCCACGGCGCTTCCGGCAATGGCAAGGGTGTGACCTCTAAATACGGCATTCTGACTGCGTTCAACTTCCAGCAGCCGGGTAACACGGACCCCGCCAATGCCGCTGCCTATCGTGCGGATGGTGCCATCTTTGACGCCATCACCAACGGTAAAGGTTTGATGGGTGGTTACGGCGGCAATATCACTGTGCGCGACCGCTGGGCCATCGTGGCCTATATCCGCTCTCTGCAACTCGCCGCCAAAGAGTCCGGCGTCACCCTTCCCCTTCAGTAACGGCACGTTCACGCGAATTCCGGCATGAGTCACCACGTCACCTTCAACGATCTGCCCCAGGGCGGAGAAAAATTCGAACCGGCCAAGGGCGGCAAGCTCATCGGCGCGCTGGGCCTCTTCGGCCTGCTCGGTCTCGCCACCTCGGCTTACTACTTCTTCGCCAAGACGGACACCTTTGCCTACTCCTGGCTGTTCGCCATCTTCTTCACCTTCACCTTCGTGGTGGGGGGCTGCTTCTGGATCCTGCTCCACAGCGCCTCGAACTCGAGCTGGGGCGTCGCAGTTCGCCGCATCTGGGAGAATCTGGCCAACATGATCCTTGCGCTTGGAATACTCGCCACGCCGCTGCTCGTTCCTGCCGTGCAGAAACCGCTCTATGAATGGATGGGCCACCATCGTGAGGCTGCTGAGCATGCTCATCACGACAACATCTCTGTACAGGACGCGCTGCATCACGCTTCGGAAGCCAATCCCCATCTGCACATTCTTGTCGAGAAGTTCGGCTACCTGAACATCACGAACCACCTCAAGTTCCCGTTCAGCTGGCAGGTGCGCTTCGTTCTCTACTTCTTGATTCTCTGGCACATCGCCCGCACTCTGCGCGGCAAGTCCCTCAAACAGGAACAGGATGGCGACATCAAGCACACCATCTCCGCCCGTTTGTTCTCCTGCCGCTGGCTGCTTTTCTATGCGCTGACCGTGACGTTTGCCGCGGTGGACTGGCTGATGTCGCTCGATTACAACTGGTTCTCCACGATGTGGGGTGTGTATATCTTCGCCGGCTGTGCCTGGTCCTCGATGGCGCTTTCGATCTTGGTTGTCACATGGCTGCGCAGCCTCGGCTACCTGCAAAAGGTTGTCACCGACGAGCACTACCACCTGATGGGCAAGCTGCTCTTCGCCTTCACCGTGTTTTGGGCCTACATCGCCTTCAGCCAGTACTTCCTCATCTGGTACGCCAACATCACGGAAGAGACCCGTTTCTATCTCACCCGTAACACGGAAGCGTGGCGCGGCATCTCGATCTTCATCGTTGTTGGTCACTTCGTGGGTCCGTTCCTGCTTCTGTTGTCCCAGCCCCGCAAAAAGAACCCGGTGGTGATCAGCCTCGTGTGTCTCTGGATCATCTTCATGCATCTTGTGGACATTTACTGGAATGTGATCCCTGAGCGTGGTCCTTCCCTTGGCATCGGTGTCTGGGTGCCCGGCGCCTGGGTTCAGGACATTGCAGCTCTCTGCGCCGTGTTCGGCACCATGGGCTTCCTTTTCCTCCGTGGGCTCGCCAAATACAGCCTCTATCCGTGGCGTGATCCTCGCCTCATCGAGTCCGTGAACGTCGTCAACTGATCCCCGTCCTTCTTCTCCATGTCGCAGACCGAACAACCCAAAAAAGCCGGTGCCACTTTCCTGTGGGTACTCGGAGCCTTCGCAGGCTTCGCCGTGCTGTTCACCATCATTCAGGCCATCAGTGATTCGAAGCGTGGTTTCGATCCGCGTGAGTCGGAGCGCCTGGCCAATACGGCCGAAATCGTCAAGGCGCAGGCTGAAAGCATCGCGAAGCTTGGTTTGAACGACGAAGCCAAGAAGAAGGCGGTGTTTGAAAAGACGCTTGCCGCTCTCGCTTCCAAAAAGCAGGCGGTGAGCACCCAGGTTGTCCCTGGTTCTCCCACACAGCTCAAACAGGCCGCCGCTGCGGCTGCTCCAGCTTCACCCACTCCTGCTGCTACCGCAGCACCTGCACCGGCCCCTGCCGCTCCCGCTTCGCCCAAGTAAGTCATGCAGACCACTCCCGCCACCCCTGACACGGACCTCCAGGCCGACAATCTTCGCCGCGCGGCGATCGACAAGTCGGTGAAAGGACCGGTGCTGTTCCTTTTCACCAACGGAGCCTTCTGGCTCATGCTCTCCACGCTCCTCGGCGTTCTCGCCGCGATCAAGCTGGTCGAGCCTGAATTTCTCGGAGACTGCCAGTACATCACCTACGGCCGCCTGCAACCGGCGCACATCAATGCGCTCGTTTATGGCTGGGGCGTTCAGGCCGCCCTTGGCGTCATGCTCTGGATCATGGCCCGCCGCTCGGGTCAGGAACTGAAGAGCGGCAAGAGCCTTCTCATCACCGCAGGCGTCTTTTGGAACATCACCATCACGCTGGGCGTTCTCGCCATCCTGATGGGCAAGAGCACCTCGATTGAGTGGCTGGAAATGCCCAAGTTTGTCTGGCCGGTGCTTTTGACCTGCTTCCTCTGCTACGCCTGGCCGATCGCCCGCATGTTCGGCCGTGCCTTCCGTCCGGAAGGTTTCATGGTCAGCACCTGGTACATCCTGGGCGCCTGCTTCTGGTTCCCTTGGATCTTTATCACCGCCAACGTGGCATTGCACTGCCTGCCAGGTCTTGGCGCGCTCGGTGCCGGCATTGACGCTTGGTACATTCACGGAGTGATCCTGCTGTTCTTCGTTCCTGTCGGCGTGGGAGCGGCCTACTACTTCATTCCGAAGATCACCGGCCAGCCCATCGCATCCCAGCAGCTCGCATCGGCTGGTTTCTGGACTCTCGCCATTCTCGGTGGCTGGACGGGCATGCAGAAGTACATGGGCGGCCCGCTTCCCGCGTGGATGTCCTCCATCGGCGCCTGCACCGGCGTGTTGTTGCTCATCCCGGTGGGATTGGTCGGCCTGAATCATCACCTGACGACGCTCGGCAAACACAGCTCGGTGGCTTCCAGTCCGACCCTGCGCTTCGTGTTCTTTGGAGCTCTTTTCTATCCGGTGTCCGGTCTGATTCTCGCGCTCAACTCCGCCTTCTGGACCGGCTCGGGTCTGCAGTTCACGCAGTCTTGGTACTCGTTCCAAGTGGTCAGCGTGTACGGCTTCTTCAGCATGTGCGTGTTTGGTGCGATCTATTACATCGTGCCAAGACTTTCCGGCTGTGAATGGCTCAGCGTGCGCCTGATTCGCAATCACTTCTGGTTCTCCGTTTATGGCGTCGGCACCATCGTCGTCATGAGCCTCGTCGCTGGCTGGCAGCAAGGCGCGGATTTGAACAATCCCGAGCATTGGGACCAGACCTTCATGAATCACGTCATCAATTCCCGCCCCTACGTCGTTTCCCGTGCGGTGGCTTGGGCGCTCATTAGCTTCTCGAACTTCATGTTCCTTCTCCACCTCCTGCTCATGGTCGCTGGTCTGGGTCGCCGCAGTTCGGCACCCACGCTGCTGGAACATGACCACGACGATCACGCTCTTCCCCACGAAGCCCACGCATGACCAACTTCCGCACTTTCATACTCGGTCTCGCCGCCGCCTTCGGGCTGCCATGGCTGTGCCTCATCGTTCTTCCGGCGATGCAGTACGAGCAGCTCACTCCTGTCGCCTATGACAAGGACAAGGATGGCGTCGAAGGATTTTTCCCGCCTGCTCCCGTCAACGGTCAGGGCCAGCTCGTTTACATCCGCGAAGGCTGCAATCAGTGCCACACGCAGATGATCCGCCCGGCGCAGCTCGGTCTCGACGGCTGGTACAAAGGCTGGGGTCAGGATCAGGAAGCCCGGCCTGAGACTCCCGCTCGTCCCAATGTGCTGCGCGACTACCTTGGCGAGAAATACGCGCTTCTCGGCATCCAACGTGTCGGCCCTGATCTCGCGAACTATGGCTGGCGTGCACCGTCCGCTGAGGCGCTCCATCAGCATCTCTATTCACCACGTTCCGTGCATGACTGGAGCACCATGCCGGCCTACACCCGGCTCTATAAGCTGCAAAAAATTCAAGGCCCCGCTTCAGATCGCGCGCTTAAGCTCCCGAAGAAGTTCGCCCCTCCAGCTGGCTACGAAGTGGTCCCGACTCCTGAAGCCGACCGCCTCGTCGAGTACCTTCTCTCCCTCAAAAAGGATTATCCCATCCCTGGACAGGCTGCAGCCGTCGCCGCTGCCGCCGAACCCGCCAAAAAGTAGCCCCTCTCGCGACACGCAAGCCCCATGAGCGCCTCCGCCCATCCCGACAGCACCGATCTCGACCGCCTTCACACCGCCGTGAAGCGCGAGAAGGAAGATCTCGCTCCCGAAAGCAAACCTGCCCCCTTGTGGGCCATGTTTTTGCTGATGCTCGTGGCCATTGTCGCCGGCGGGCAGCTGGGGCCGATGGCGGGTGGCTGGAGCTTCGATGTCAGCAATCCGTTTGCTTTCGCTGGTGGCGGTGATCCGCGTCCAGGCGGTGCCGGTGCCGGTGGTGCGCTGGATCCGTTTGCCAAGGCGATGAAAAAAGGCTCCAGCGGCTATGCCGTTTGCGGTGGCTGCCATCAGGGCAACGGCGGTGGTCTTCCCGGGCAGTTCCCCCCTCTCGCCAACTCGGAATTCGTGGTGGGCGGAACCGAGCGCCTGATTCGAATCGTTCAACACGGGCTGACCGGTCCGGTGACGGTCAATGGCCAAGGATTCAACACCCCCGGTGGGATGCAGCCCTTTGGTGCCGCAATGTCCTCCGAAGATCTCGCCAACGTGCTGACCTTTGTGCGCAACTCCTGGGGCAACGAGGCCCCGATGATCACCAAGGAAATGGTTCAGAAAGTGCGTGACGAAGAAAAACGCACCGCACAGTGGACCGTCCCTGAGCTTGAGCCCTTTGCCAAGAAGGACGTTCCCGGGGAAATTCCCGCCGGTCCCGGAGCCACTGCTGCACCTGCAGCCGCACCCGCCGCCAAGTAGGTTAAACAGCAATGACCCGTGTGAAGCAAACCGTCTCCCGCCAGGCACCTTGGGCTGCCTTCGGAGCCGTCATGCTGATCGCAAACGTGAGCTGTGGCAAAATTCCTGAAGCTGCAGACACGGTGACACTGGCACCAGCGGTGACCGTCGCGGAAGCCACCAGCATCACAGGTAAGGTGACGCTCAAAGGCGCGGATTCAGCGAAGCTCACAAAAGTCGTCGATGTCGGTGGCAATCCGTTTTGCACCGGTCACGGTGACATCATCGATCCGGCTTGGCGTGTCGCTGCAGATGGTGCCCTTGCTGATGTGGTGATTACTGTGCGTGGCAGCCAGCGGGCCGACAACCTGCCTGCCGCCGCTCCGTTGATTGACCAAACAAAGTGTGAGTTTGTGCCGCATACCATTGCGATCCAGCCCGGACAGAACGTCCGTTTTCACAACAGCGATCTCACCTTCCACAACATCCGCATCGCCCGTTGCGAAGCCGGAACGCACGGCAAAGGCGACAACATGGACAATTTTGGCCAGCCCTCGCGCGGAGACGAAAACGTGAAGACGTTCAACACGCCGGGCATCTATCGGCTCGAGTGTGACGTGCATCGCTGGATGAACGCCTGGGTGTTTGTTCATGAAGGCGTTCATTCCGCGGTTTCCACGGCGGACGGTCACTTCACCATTTCACGTTCTTTGGCTGATGGCGACTATGTCGTCGAAGCTTGGCATCCCCAGTTTCCGCAGACCCTTTCGCAGACCGTCACTGTCCGTGGCGGCAAAGCCACTGCCGACTTCGTTTTTGACTTCGCGAAAGCCTTTCAACTCTGACCTTTGACTCCAAGCCTATGAGCGCCGCCGCCACCACCCACGATCACGCCCACGATCACGCGCATGATGATCATGCTCACGGGCACCATCAACAGAACTTCGTGTGGAAGTACATTTTCTCCACCGATCACAAGACCATCGGCATGCAGTATGGTCTCACCGGCCTGATCTTCCTGCTGTTCGGCTTCTTCCTCATGCTGCTCATGCGCTGGAGCATTGCCTATCCGGGCGTGCCCGTGCCGGCGATCGAGACCATTCGTGCTCTCCCGGCCATCGGCGACCTGTTTGAAGCCATGTTCGGTCGCTGGCTGAATGCGGATGGTTCCCTCAATGGCGAGCTTTATAACATGCTCGGCGCCATGCACGGCACCATCATGGTGTTCTTCGGCATTGTGCCGCTTGGATTTGCCGCCTTCGGCAACTTCGTCATGCCGCTCCAGATCGGCACCATCGACATGGCGTTCCCGCGCCTGAACATGATGAGCTACTGGTTCTTCTTCATCAGCTGCGTGCTCATGATGTACAGCTTCTTCGTTGGAACCGGCCCGGTGCAGACCGGCTGGACGATGTATTCGCCACTGGCTTCGACTGCGAACATCGGTGTGACGAGCGTCTGGAATCACGGCCACACCTGGTGGCTTACGGCGATGGTGTTCAACATCTCCGCCTCCCTTCTGGGTTCCGTCAATTTCATCGCCACCATCATCAACCTGCGCACCAAAGGTATGACATGGATGAAGATGCCATTCTTCTGTTGGGCGATGTTTGTGACCGCCTTCCTGCTCCTGCTGGCCTTCCCTCCGCTCGAAGTCGCCGCCATTCTGCAGCTCTCTGACCGTGTGTTCGGCTCTTCCTTCTATCTGCCCACGGGTTTGATGGAAGGTGGCAAACACCTCGACATCTCCGGCGGCGGCAGTCCCCTGCTCTACCAGCATCTGTTCTGGTTCCTCGCTCACCCTGAGGTGTACGTGCTCATTCTGCCGGCATTCGCCATCCTCACGGACATCATTCCTTGCAATGCCCGCCGTCCGCTCTGGGGCTACAAGTCGATGGTCTATTCGGTGCTCACTCTCGGATTCCTCAGCTTCCTCGTCTGGGCGCACCACATGTATCTGACCGGCATGGGCACCATGATGTCCACCTACTTCCAGATCACCACCGTGCTCATTTCGGTGCCTTCGGTGATTCTTCTCACCTGCATGATGATCTCGCTCTGGGGCGGCTCCATCCGGTTCAACACACAGATGCTCTTCGCGTCCGCCTTCCTGCCGATGTTCGGCATTGGTGGTCTGACCGGGCTGCCGCTCGCTTTCGCGTTTATCGATCTCGCCTTGCACGACACCTACTACGTCATCGGTCACTTCCACTACGTGGTCGCCCCGGGCACCATCTTCGCCCTGTTTGCCGGTGTCTATCACTGGTTCCCGAAGATCACCGGCCGTTTCATGAACGACAAGCTCGGCAAGTGGCACTTCTGGCCTTCGCTCGTTGGCATGAACCTCGTGTTCGCCCCGATGTTCATTCAGGGCATGGCCGGCTTCCACCGCCGCTGGTATGACGGCGGCAAGTATTTCGAAAACACCTCCGGCTTCACCAACTGGAGCACAACGCTCACCCACAAGATCGGTGCGTTCTTCGGCTTCGACATTCCAGACAACATGCTGTCCCTCAACATTGTGATGTCCATCGGTGCCTTCATCCTCGCCCTGGGCCAGGTTCCGTTCATCATCAACTTCTGGTTCAGCATCAAGGGTGGCAAAAAGACCACGAGTGACAATCCTTGGGATGCCACCACGATGGAATGGGCCACACCCACCCCGCCGCCGCACGGCAACTTCCTGTTCGACCCGGTCGCCCATCGTGGTCCCTACGAATACAGCGTTCCCGGCCACGGAACCGACTTCTATCCACAGTGGGAATCCGAACCCGGCAAACCTGAAACCAATCCTGCCGCCGACAAGGTGCTGGCGCACCATTAATCCGCGAACTCCGAACCGCGCACCGCGACTACTTCAATGGACATCCCCTACACCGTTCACGCCCGTCCAGACACCGGTCTTTACAACGCAAAGATCGGCATCTGGCTCTTCCTTGCCTCGGAAGTCATGCTCTTCGGCGGTCTTTTCTCCGCCTATATCTTCCTTCGTGTCGGCGCCGACTATCCTTGGCCCGTGCATGATCTGGATGTGACGTTGGGATTCGTCAACACCGTGGTCCTCATTGCCTCCTCCGTGACCGTCGTCATGGCTTGGGCGTGTCTCAAAATGCGCAAGTTTGGCTGGTACCGCATCAACATGGCGATCACGGTCCTTTGTGCCGCGGTTTTCATGATTAACAAGACCCTTGAGTACAAGGCCAAGTTTGCCCACTACGCCGTGAAGCTCACGGATGGCACCTTGCTCACAGGCCACCTGCCTCATGGCTATCAGATCAAGTTCGACGGTGTGACTGAGCTCTCGCTTTCCGTCCCGGTCAAGAAGAGCGCCGTCAGCGCCGACCCCGTCGGTTATGTCCTGCCGTTCATCGAAGGCGACGCGCCCAAGTTCAAAACAGAAGACGGTCAGGAAATCACGCTCGATCAAGCGACGTTCGCTTCACTTGCTGCCAGTGCCGTTGAAAAAGCCAAAGCTGCGAACAAAGGCAGCGCGTCGATCAAACTCGTTGCCGCGACTCCGGTGAAATTCGCCGCCAAGCCTTCCGAGATTTTTGGCTACACCGACACCACCATCACCTTCCGCGACGGCACCACCGCCACCGGCAAGCTTGTGGACGACAAGATGACTCTCGAAGTCGACGGCGTTGATGCACGCGGCGTGGCCCAGTCGGAGAAGTCTCTCGCATTCGATCATCGCTATCTCGGCGAAGCGTGGCAGAAAGCTTTCGTCTCCAATCGTGACCATCACATCTCCAAGTTCGAGAAGGACTATCCCACCCGCGACAAGTCAAAGTCCGCCACGCTTCAAAAAGAGGCTCTCTTCTTCAAGCTCCACTCGGCCACTCCTCCTGCCGAAGGCGAAGCCCACGGTGAGAAGCATGGTGCCGAAGCCCACGCACCTGCCGAACATGGTGGCGGGCATGGTGAAGCCCATCACCCTACGGTGGTGCTGGAAAAGAAAGACATCACCTTCTTCTCCAACTTCACGCCGAAGCTCAACACCTACTACGCCATCTACTTCACGCTCACCGGTCTTCATGGTGCTCACGTGGTCGTCGGTGCCTTGGTGCTGCTCTACTTCCTGGTGTTTGATGACAAGCGCCTGAAAAAGGATCCGGAGCATCTCGCCAACCGCGTGGAAGTCGGCGGTCTCTTCTGGCACTTCGTCGATCTCGTTTGGATCTTCCTCTTCCCGCTGCTTTACCTCCTGTAATCCTCCAATTTTACCGTCATGGCTGACAACATCGAAGCAATCCAGAAATCGGTCAAAAAGTACATCGCCATTGGTGCGCTGCTCATCTTCTTCAGCGGCCTGACCGTGGCGCTCTCCTATATCGAGCTGCCGACACACGGCCTGAACATTCTGGTCGGGATGATCTTGGCGACCATCAAGGCAGCTCTTGTGGCGTTGATTTTCATGCATCTCAATCATGAGCGCAGCACGATCTACAAGATCCTCGCCTTCACGGCGGTCTTTGCCATTGTCCTCTTCGTTCTCTTCGTCCTCTCACACGACGACCCGCTTACGTTCTCCGGCTTTTACAGCCCTGTTGACCGCTAATCTGCACAGCAGCCATGTCACTCAAGCACTTCCACATCGTCTTTCTCGTCTTCGCCATCCTGTGCGATGCCGGGTTCTGGCTGTGGATGCATTTCATGCCTGAAGACGCCGCCAACGCGGGTGCCGCCGGTCTGAAAAACTACGCTGGGCTCCTCTGCCTCTGCCTGTTGGCCTACTGCGTTTGGTACCTCGTCAAAAAAATGCGCACCATCATTGTCTGACTCATGATTCCCGCGCTTCCATCCTCCGTTCTCGCCTGTGCCACCTGCATGGCTGACAAAGGCAGTCTTGTCGGTCAGGCACAGGGATTTGCCATTCTTTTCATGCTCGGCGTTCTCGCCTTCATGTTCATCTGCGCTGCGGGCATCGTTTTTTCCATCGCGCGTCATCAGCGGAAAGTCCGCAGCCTTGATGCGTCCGTCATAGCTTGAAACACTTTAACCTGAAACTTGGAAACCCCTTAACTCATGAGCGTCTCTGACATCAACCAACTGTTTGGCCAAACCCCCGTCGCTTCGGAACACGGCGGTCTCGTCGATCACATGCTCGGCTTTGTCCACTGGGTCATGATCGTGCTTGGCGTCGGTTGGTCCATCTACCTCTGCATTGCCTTCTACCGCTTCCGCCAGAAAAAGACCGCCAATGCCGACTACCATGGATTCCGCGGCCACGCGACGACCCACATCGAAATCGGCGTCGTCATCGTTGAAGCCATTCTCCTGCTCGGCTTTGCCTTCCCGCTCTGGTCCCGTCAGGCTGATGAATATCCCACTTCTCCAGACACCATCCGCATGCGCGCCCTGGGCGAAAAGTTCCTGTGGAACTTCCAGTATCCCGGCACGGACATGATGCTCAGCACCTGGGACCCGCGTAATATCAATGGTGCCACCAACACCACCGGGAAAGATCTGCATGATCCAAATGGCAGGGATGACTTTGTCAACCCGGGCACGATGAAGCTGCCAGTGGGGCGCCCTGTGATCGTTGATGTCGCGTCCAAGGACGTCATTCACAACCTCGCTCTCGTTCCCATGCGTGCATCCCAGGACGCCACTCCGGGGGTGAAGTCCCACATGTGGTTCAAGCCGACGAAGGAAGGCACCTGGGACATCATCTGCGGCCAGCTCTGCGGTCCGGGCCACGCACAGATGAAAGCCATCCTCGAAGTCGTTCCTGCGACTGATTACGATTCCTGGGCCAAGGAACAGTCGGATTCGGCTGCGAAGAAGACCAAAGAAGCTGAAGCCGCCGCTCCGAAGCCTGCCGCTCACTAATTTCCATCCTCCCGGATGGCAGAATCGAAGGGCAAAATAATGACCTCATTATTTTGCCCTTTTTGTTTTGCCACACGTTCGTGATCTGAAGTTCATGCCCTCCCGCGCCTTTCATCGCTATGCCCTCTTCACGCTCGCCGTGGGTGTTGTGTTGATCTGGTGGGGGGCGGCGGTGACCACGGAAGATGTCGGCCTTGCAGTTCCTGACTGGCCGCTCTGCTACGGCAAGATCAACCCCGAAGGTTGGTACAAGGTGCCCGCATTGCTGCTTGAACATGGACACCGCTGGCTTGCCACCACCATCGGCTTTCTGGTGCTCGGTCTCTACTACTGGCAGTTTGCCAAGTTCAAACCTGGAGCAGTTGAAGGTGTGGGCATCGTCCTGTGCTCCTTCGGCTTTCTGGTGCTGATCTACATGGGCGCGCTCTTCGCCGCAGCCTTCATCGCCGTCCTTGGTTTCGGCTGGCTGACCTTGAAGTGGTACAGCCAGCGCTGGCCCCTGTTGCGTGGACTGACCACGCTTGCGTTGCTGCTGGTGGTACTGCAGGCCTCGCTAGGTGGCCTGCGTGTGCTCAAGATGTCCGATCCCCTCGGCATCACGCATGGCACGCTCGGGCAGGTGTTTTACTGCCTGCTCGTCTTCATCGCGTTCGCCTCCTCACGGACTTGGACAGAAGGCCGACTTGTTCTGTCGGTCAAAGAGGCCGCGCAGGCCCGTTTCTGGTCGCTCACACTGTTCCTCTGCGTCTTCGGCCAGCTCGTGCTCGGGGCCTCCCTGCGCCACACCCAGCGTGATCATCTCGCCGCCAGCGACATCCTCACGACGAAAGGCCAGTGGCTGCCGCCCACTTCACCGGCCGACGTGTTCCTGCTCTTCGCGCACAAATACTGGGGCTTCACCGTCGCGTTGCTGATCCTGTTCGTGGCCGTGCGTGCCCGCCACTGGTTGATCACATTGCCGGCGATGCGCCCCGTCGCCACGCTGCTGCTCATCATGCCCACGGTTCAGGTCGCGCTCGGCATCTTTGTCATCCTCACCGGCAAGAGCTTCTGGGTCACGAATTTCCATGTCCTCAACGGCCTCGCTCTTCTCGCGCTCACCAGTCTCCTAGTCGCCACCTTCTGGGGCGACAAGCTGACACGGGCAGACGAGGGCGAAGTGGATCCGGCGTAATCGCGCATCACTTCACGATTTCGCCCACCAAAAGAATCGCGCCGGGATAAAACGCTGTTCCGTCGAAGCGCTTGGCCTTGTCGATCTTGTTGCCGTTCTTCGCGAGGATCTTCGCCTTATCCGGCTGATCGGGATGAATCTCGATCTTCACCGTATGCACGGTGTCCTCAAGATCGCTACCAATCATGAGCGCGCTCAGACGATGGTAGGTGCAGTAGGCATCAAAGCGCGGCACGATCCTCGCAGGCTTGTCGTCCAGCGTCACGATCACCTGGCCGCAATCGGGTCCGATGATGTCATAGATCGAAAAGCGCGTGCCTTTGAACTTGAAGGTGATCGTCTCGCCCGGCTTCGAGCCTTTGTGCAAAGTCGTCATGCGGTTCGCCCAGCGTTTGCCGAACTCATCCGTCTTTGGGTCAAGCAGCGTGAAGCCCGGCGACAGCGCTGCTTTGGAAATTGGCAGCAGCTTGGCCTGCTCGTAGTTCGTGGCGATGAACGGCGCGCCCAGCGTGTGCGCCGCGGGTTCTTTCGACGCCGCCTTGATCGGTTCCATCGAGCGCACGATGGCGGCGAGATACAATTCGTGGCCCGTCTCCGGATGCGGATGCACGCTGTCGGGTGCGAAGACGAATTTGCCTTCGAGCGCTTTCTTTTCCTCGTCCGTCTTCGGCAGCTTCGCCCTCCACACGAGCTTGCCTTCCTTCGCCAGCTTCGCGACCTCCATCGCCATGTGGATCGTCGGGATGCCGTAGTGATCGGCGATCTTCTCCATCGCGCTCGCCGAGCGCTGGAACTTGCCGTCGAGCATCGCGGGCGCGAGTGCCTCGGTCAGCGTGTAAACAAAACAGATGTCGCAGTACGGCAGCGCCTTCCACGTCTGACGCACGATGCCTTCCATGCAGCGGAAGATCTGCTCCGGTGCCGCGCCGCCGTCATTCACGGCGAACTCGACAAACATGAGGTCCGGCTTGTGATCCAGCACGTCCTGTTTCAGACGAAACACGCCGAGGTCCGAGCCTGTGCCGCCGATCGCCGCGTTGATCTCGCTGAACTTCGCCTGCGGATACGTCTTTTGAAAATACGCCAGCGTCTTCGGTCGCCAGCCAGACTGTGCGGTGATCGAGCCGCCGAGATAACCGATCTTCACCTCCGCGCCCGGCGTGTTCGCCTTCGCGAGGAAATTCGGCAGCCCGTTGCGCGGGCGGCATTCCTTGGCCTCGACGAGTGGGAATTCATCCGCGGCGAAGGACGCGGCCGTGAGGGAAACGAAGCAGAGCAGGGCAGGGAGGAGCGATTTCATGGCGGGTCGTTCATAGTGGGCCGTGAGTGAAGCGGGGCAATGATTTCGTTGTTCCTGCATCATGAAACGCCGTCGCTTTCTTCAGGCCCTGCCGCTCACGCTGGCCGCCGCGCCTGCGCCCGCCTTGAAACTCGAGCTGGGCATCACCACCGGCTCGTTCGTGCGGCATCTCGTCGAAACCGCGCAGCCGGGCAAACTGCGACTGCTCGACCTCCCGCGCATCATGCGCGACGAACTCGACATGCGTGTGATCGATTTGATGACGGCCACGCTCGTTTCGCTGGAGCCGAAGTATCTCGAGCAACTGCGCCAGGCCGCGGCGGATGCCGGTTGTGTGCTCACGAACCTCAAGATGAACCAGAAGGGCCTCGATCTCGCCACGGCGGATGAAAACCTGCGGCGCGAGTCCATCGCGGTGTATCGCCGCACGATCGATGCCGCCGCGTTGCTCGGCGTGCGCTGGGTGCGTCCGCTGCCGGGACCAAAAGCGCCCGATTTGAAGCTGCTCGTGCCTTCGTATCGCGAGTTGATCGATTACGCGGATGAGAAAGGCATCGGCGTGCTCATTGAAAACTTCGGCTGGATGCAGGGCGATCCCGACGCGATCCCCCAAGTCATCCAGGCCGTCGGCAGCGATCTCAAATCACAGCCCGACACCGGCAACTGGACCGACGAAGCGCGCTACGACGGCCTCACGAAGGCGTTTCCCTTCGCCGTGTCGTGCGATTTCAAAGCCCGCGACTTCGACGCCGATGGAACGCACAAGGCCTACGACCTGAAGCGCTGCTTCGATATCGGCTGGCAGGCGGGCTTTCGCGGGCCGTGGTGCTTCGAGCATTTTCACAACGACCTCGCACAGCTTTTCCGTGAAATGGGCGTCTTGCGCGACATGCTCCGTGGCTGGATCAAAGCCAGCCCGCCATGAGTTTCCGCCAGCAGCT
>NZ_JAGRPF010000211.1 GCF_020439865.1 Prosthecobacter sp. | reverse complement strand
TCATGGCGGCCATACGCAAGTCACGCATAGGCGGGATTCGCCGTCAACCGCGTTGACACTCCTGCCGGAGCGTGAGCATTCCCATCTACTGCGCCCATACGCGCGTGATTGATCCCAACAGCCTGAAGCCTAATCCGGCGAATCCAAACCGGCACAGTGCGCATCAGATCCAACTGCTCGCCTCGATCATTCAAGAGCAGGGCTGGCGCAATCCCATCACACTCTCCAAACGCAGCGGCCTCATTGTGCGCGGGCATGGCCGGCTGGAGGCCGCGCTGCTCATCGGCTGTGACGTCGTGCCGGTCGATGAACAGGACTACGCCACCGAAGCCGAGGAGCTGGCCGATCTGCTGGCGGACAACCGCCTCGCGGAACTGGCCGAACTCGACGAGGACGAACTCAAGCGCCTGCTCAAATCCATCCAGGAGAGCGATCCCGCCTTCGATCTCGAACTCACCGGCTTTGCCGAGGATGAAATTCGCAAACTGTTCGACGCTGAAGACCCTGCGGAGGATTTGGAAATCATCCCCCGCATGGAGTGCCAGGCTTTCGAGCACCACGACTACCTCGTCTTCATGTTTCATGATCTGCGCGACTGGATGCAGGTGCTGCAGCTCATGGGCGTGCGCGAAGTGGACTACTCCATCACACGAACCACCAAAAAACTCGGCATCGGCCGCGTCCTCCATGGAAAACGCCTCATCCAACTCTGCCAACGGGCCGCAATGGCCGGAACTCCAACCGCTGAGCCTGCGCCTGGTCATCCTGAGCCGCAGCCGCGCGCGAACGATGACCAGCCACAAGCTGTTCCCGTGCGCCACGCTGCTGGTGCCCGAAAGCGAGCTTGAGCAGTATGCGCACATCCCGCTGGAGAAGGCCACGGTGCCGGATGATGTGATGGGCATCTCCTCGTTGCGCAACTGGGTGCTCAAGCACTTCAAGGAGGACTCGATCATCATGCTCGATGACGACATCAGCGCCTGCGTCTGCATGGTGTCTCTGCGTTGTCGCAAGCTGTCCGTGGATGAGACGCTGCAAATGCTCTCCAACTCGGCCTACAACGCGCGTGGTGCCGGAGCCCGTCTGTTTGGCTGGCATCAGCGCAGTGATCCACGCCTGCTGCAACGCAACGATCCCTTTGGCGTGAACCATTGGGTGGGCGGAGCGGTGGGTGTGGTGCGCGACGCGAATGGCGGCATTCCCAAGTGGGATGAACTGCTCAAGTGCAAATGCGACATCGACGCCACGCTTCAGGAGTTGATGGACAATCGGCTGGTCTGGAACGAGGCCCGGTTCTGTTTTGTGCAGGAGCGCGACAAGAACCTCGGCGGCAATTCATTGTTCCGCAGCGCGGAGCGCATCGCCACCGAGAAGCGCCATCTGAAGCGCAAGTGGAAGGCCCACATCGACTTCGGTGACTACAAGAGCCAGGACCGTGTCTCGATGAACGCGCCACGCCGTCAGAGTATCGCGCTTTGATGACGCACCCCACGGCACCCTCCAAACCCTGCGACCTCCCATTTTTCATGAGCCACATTTGGTGATGCAAACGGATGGATTCCCGAAGTCACGGTGACGAGGGCATCCTTCATGGACCTCCCAGATCTCTTTCCAGCCAACCCCATGCAACTGCGCACCATCCGCGGCTACAACTTCAGCGAGGTGTCTTCTGCCATGCAGAAGGCCATTCGTCGGGG
>NZ_JAGRPF010000210.1 GCF_020439865.1 Prosthecobacter sp. | reverse complement strand
GAAGGTCTTCCGGTCATCAAGATTGGCGAGCTAAAGGCCGGAATTAGTGATCAAACCAAGTGGTGCCAACGCGACGCAGCACCTGACAAGATTATCGACACAGGCGACTTGGTGTATTCGTGGTCAGGCAGCCCGGACACATCGCTCGAAGCGTTCCTTTGGAGCGGTGGCCGCGGGTTGCTCAATCAGCACATCTTCAAAGTGATTTCACCGACGGCAGCGGAGAAACGCTTCGTCTATTACCTCCTTCAATACCTGCGCCCCGTGCTCGTTGAGACGGCGAGGAACAAGCAGACCACCGGCCTCGGTCACGTCACGATTGCCGACATGAAACGCTTGCTCGTGTGTATGCCAACCAAGGCAGTGCTTGCCGCGTTCGACCGGAACGTCGCGCCGATTTTCGACCAGGCTTTCAAAAACACCCTCGAATCCCGCACCCTCGCCACCCTGCGCGACACGCTGCTGCCGAAGCTGCTGAGCGGGGAGTTGCCGACTTCAAACTTTACCCAAGGAGAAAACAAACATGCCAAATAATCCAATCGCACAACCCGCCGGGCCATCACAGGCCGAAACACTCGCCAAATCTCTAGCCGCAAAGTTTCTCGAAAATGGAAACTACGAAGCGCTGGGAACACCTCTCAGCCACGCTGCCGCTACAAAATACGCGCAGGCTGCGGCAATCGCCGATCTCGACGAATACTTTGGCGAGGAAGAAGGCTTTTCGGGACTCGCCGTTCACTCCGTCGGCTACACCGCAGGCGCAGAAACCGAGAAAGTAGTCATCTACGTCGCTCGCGGGTCCAAGAAAGCGCTGGAGAGCATCAAAGAGGAAGTGGAAGGCGTGCCGGTGGAAGCAAAGGTCATGGGCAAGCTCAAGGCTGGGCCAGCGCCAGCCATGAGCGCAGCCGGTATGAGCAACTTTTACGAGCGGAACGGACGAATCGCCTGCGGCAGCTCCTGCGCTCCGAGTGGCCAAAACTATTCGGGCACCGTTGGCGGGTTGCTGCGTGATGGGAACCGGATTCTCGCCCTCTCAAACAATCACGTCTTTGCCGCGTGCAACCACACACCGGTTGGGATGCCGATTTTGTCACCTAGCACGATGGATGCGCGACCAGGAAGGCGTGCCCCAACCGAGATTTGCCGTCACGAACGCATCGTCGAGTTGCGCAGCGGTGATCCCGCGCTTGTGCAAATGATGCGGCTGGATGCTGCCGTCGCAGAGGTCGCGAATGCTGCTCTGGTTTCTTCGTGGCAAGGCAACGATGCGGAGGGATTCGACACGCCAGCCGCTACAGCCAATCCGGTGTCAGGTTTGAAGGTGAAGAAGTTTGGACGCACCACTGGGCTGACGACGGGAACTGTCGAAGCCTTTGTGCCGACGCCGTGGATTCTTCCTTACAAATCTGGGAAGTTTTCAGCCACCGTTTGGTTCAGCGATACATGGACAGTCCGCGCCGATGGGGCAGACCCGTTTGCGCTGCCTGGCGACTCCGGCAGCCTTGTCGTCAGTGAAGATGGAACGTCCGTCATTGGACTGCTTTTCGCCGTGAACAACCGTGGGCAATACGGCATTATCATGCCGATTGATCAGGTGCTTGCCGCCTTTGGCGGTGCTACGATGCTTTCGGGACATGGCATTTGACGAGACAACGAAGCAAGCCGCCATCCGCTTGGGCCAACGCCTCAGCGGAAAGCCTTGGTATTCCAGCGTTGGAATATCCGAGGAACGCGGCGTGCCGTCGTTGATCGTCTATTCCCGCCGTCGCATCCCAAAGGGAGAAACCAGCGTGCCTGAAACGTGGGACGGCTTGGTTGTGAAGGTCCAGCAGGTCGGCAAGGTCATCCCCGCACAACCAGCGGCAACTCGCAGCACAGAGGATTCGAGTTTCGTCCTTCGTGAAGATCCAGCTCGGTATGGGCTTCCCCGTCTAGGTTCGGGTCTCACCGAATCCATCGTCGAAGACGCCGCCCTGACGTGGTTCGGGGAGCTGGGCTATGGGGTCGGGCACGGGCCGCAGATGGCTCCGGGCGAACCGGCGGCGGAGCGGGAGTCGTTTTCTGAGGTGGTGCTGGTGGGGCGGCTGCGCGAGGCGTTGCGGCAGTTGAATCCCACGCTGCCCGAGGAGGCGCGGGAGGAGGCGTTGCGAAAGGTGCTGCGCGTGGCGACGCCGTCGCTGGTGCAGACGAACCGGGCCTTTCACCGTCTGCTGCGCGATGGTGTCCCCGTCGAATATCCCCGGCCCGATGGCAGCATCGCGGGCGATCATGTGCGGTTGGTGGATTTCGACGACGTGCGGGCGAACGATTGGCTGGCGGTGAACCAGTTCACGGTGATCGAGGGCCAGCACAACCGGCGGCCGGACATCGTTGTCTTCATCAACGGCCTGCCGCTGGCCTTGATCGAGCTGAAGAATGCCGCCGATGAGGACGCGACGATCTGGAGCGCCTACGCCCAACTGCAAACCTACAAGGCGGAGGTGCCCAGCCTGCTCGCCTACAACGCCGCGCTAGTGGTGAGCGATGGCCTGCAAGCCCGCATGGGTTCGCTGACGGCGAACCAGGAGTGGTTCAAGGTCTGGCGCACGATCGATGGCGAGGGCGACGCGCCGAAGACGGTGCTGGAGCTGGAGGTGCTGGTGCGCGGGGTGTTTGAGCGGCAGCGCTTCCTCGACCTGCTCCAGCACTTTATTGTTTTCGAGGAAGACCCCGACTCGGGTGCGCTCCACAAGATCATCGCAGGCTACCATCAGTTCCACGCGGTGAACGCGGCGGTGGAGGAAACGGTGCGCGCCAGCGGGATGACCGAGGGCACCGTGATGCACGACGCCAAGGGGACCTACTGGTCAGGGCGTCAACGCGGCGGCAAGCCGGGTGACCGTCGCGCCGGCGTGGTCTGGCACACGCAGGGCAGCGGCAAGAGTTTCTCCATGCTCTTCTTCGCCGCCCGCGTGGTGCGGCATCCGGCGATGCAGAACCCGACGCTGGTGGTGCTGACCGACCGCAACGACCTCGACGACCAGCTTTTCGGCCAGTTCCAACGCTGCGCGGACATTCTCGGCCAAACCCCGCTCCAGGCCGAGGGGCGAGAGCATCTGCGCGAGCTGCTGAACCGGGCCAGCGGCGGTGTGGTTTTCACGACCATCCACAAATTCATGCCTGAAAAGGGCGAGGCGATGCCCGAGTTGAGCGCGCGGCAGAACATCGTCGTGATCGCCGATGAAGCGCACCGCAGCCAGTATGGATTCGGCGGCAAGGTGAATGAAAAGACCGGCGAGATGTCCTACGGCTTCGCAAGCAACCTGCGCGATGCCTTGCCGAATGCGTCGTTCATCGGCTTCACCGGAACGCCCATCGAGAAGACAGACGCGAACACGCGGGCGGTCTTTGGCGATTACATCAGCATCTACGACATCCAGCGCGCCGTCGCCGACAAGGCCACGGTGCCGATCTATTACGAGAGCCGCATTTCCAAGCTCAGCCTGAATGCCGCCGAGTTGCCGAAGATCGACGAGGAGTTTGAAGAGATCACCGAAGGCGAGGAGCTGACGAAGAAGGAGAAGCTAAAGACGAAGTGGGCCGCGCTGGAGGCGCTGGTGGGCGATCCGAAACGCATCGCGCTGGTGGCCGCCGATCTGGTGGCGCATTTCGAGAAGCGCGTGGAGGCGATGGACGGCAAGGCGATGATCGTCTGCATGAGTCGCCGCATCTGCGTGGATCTTTACAACGCGCTCATCATGCTGCGGCCCGAGTGGGAGGCGGAGACGCTGAAGGTCGTGATGACCGGCAGCGCCGAGGACGGCCCGGAGTGGCAGAAGCACATCGGCAACAAGAAGCAGCGGCGGGATCTGGCGAACCAGTTCAAGGATGCGAAGAACCCCTTCAAGATCGTGATCGTGCGCGACATGTGGCTGACCGGATTCGACGCGCCCTGCCTGCACACGATGTATGCCGACAAGCCGATGCAGGGCCACGGCCTCATGCAGGCCATCGCCCGCGTGAACCGGGTCTTCCGCGACAAGCCCGGCGGGCTGGTGGTGGATTACCTCGGTCTCGCCGATCAGCTCAAGAAGGCGCTCGTCACCTACACCGAGAGCGGCGGCCAAGGCAACCCGACCTTCGACACCGCCCAAGCCATCGCCGTGATGCTGGAGAAGCACGGCATCGCCTGCGATATGATGCACGGCTTCTCATGGAAGAAGTGGACCAGCGGCACTCCGACCGAACGACTGCAACTCATCCCCGCCGGGCAGGAGCACATTCTCGAACAGGAGGATGGCAAGAAGCGCTGGATTCAGGTGGTGACGGAACTTTCCCGCGCCTTCGCCCTCTGCGCCGCCAGCGACGAAGCCACGGCGATCCGTGACGACGTATCCTTTTTCCAGGCCCTGCAAGCCGCGCTGAACAAGCAGAGCAGCCAGAACCGCAAGACGCCCGAGCAGATCGACGCCGCTATCCGCCAGCTCGTGAGCAAGGCGATCACGACCGAGGGACAGGTGATCGACGTCTTCACCGCCGCCGGATTGCCCAAGCCGGACATCAGCATCCTGAGCGACCAGTTCCTCGCCGAAGTGCGCGGCCTCAAGCACAAGAACGTCGCCGCCGAGCTGCTGGAGAAGCTGCTCAAGGATGAACTCAAGGTGCGCTCCAAGCGCAACCTTGTGCAGAGCCAGGTCTTCAGCGAGAAGCTCAAGAAGACCCTCAACGCCTACCACAACCGCGCCATCAGCACGATGCAGGTCATCGAGGAGCTGATCAAACTCGCCAAGGACCTCGACGCCGCCACCAAGCGCGGCGAAGACCTCGGGCTGACGGATGATGAGATTGCGTTTTATGACGCCTTGGCATCCAACGACAGCGCCAAGCAGGCGATGGGCGACGACAAGCTCAAGCTCATCGCTGCGGAATTGATCAGCCAGGTGAAGAAGAGCGTGACCATCGACTGGACCCTCCGCGAAAGCGCGAGAGCCAAGATCAAGGTGATGGTAAAGCGCATCCTCAACCGCCACGGCTACCCGCCGGACTTGCAGGAAGAAGCCGTGAAGACCGTGCTGGCGCAGGCGGAGCTGCTGTGTGCGGACTGGGTTTAAAGATGCGGACAAGAGTGTCCGCGCTCCCTTGGGAAGTGAGGCGGACGAGCTGCGCAGTCGCGAGGCGAATCTCTGCGCTCCCGTCTTTTTCCTTTTTCGTTTCTTTCGGCCAGCACGGAAAGGGATGTTTCACACGAAGGCACGAAGGTTCTTGGTTCTTGGTTCTTGGTTCTTGGTTCTTGGTTGCGGCTGGCCGGATGGGTTTGGTGAGGCAAGGGAGGGAAGGGCGGCGCTTCCAAACTGAGGCGGCGATCCCACTTGCCACCGGTTTGCCTGCTGCCGAAGGGTGGCGGGCAACCTTTTACTCCCATGACTGAATCCATTCTTTATCTGATCGCCGGTGTCGTTCTGGCCTGGTTCGGCGGCGAACTCTTCGTCAAAGGAGGCGTGGGTATCGCGCATTGGGCGCACTGGCCGAAGGCTGTGGTTGGTGTGACGGTGGCGGCGTTTGGTACTTCCTCTCCAGAACTCATGGTGGCCATCAACGCCGCGCTCGATGGCGTTCCGAACATCTCATTGGGGGACGTGCTGGGCAGCAACGTGGTCAACATCGCGCTGGTGCTGGCGCTTGTTCTCTCGATCTCCGGCATGAAGGCGGAGGACGAGGGCGTGCGGCGTGACTGGACGGTGGCGCTGCTGGTGCCGGGGGCGCTGTATGGGCTCCTGTATGACGGCTGGTTTTCGCGCATCGACGCTCTGATCCTGCTCAGCGGTTTTGCTCTGTGGCTGTTGGTGGTCATTCGCCATGCGCGGGCACATGCGCGCCGACAGGTGCCGCACGCGCATCGAGTGTCGCCGGTCAAACCGATGCTTTATGTGGTCGCGGGTCTTGGGCTTCTGATCGTCGCGGCCCAATTCGTGGTGACAGGCGGCAAAGGCGTGGCTCTGGCGCTGGGCTGGAGCCCGTTCATCGTGGGTGCGGTGGTGGTGGCCGCGGCCACCAGCACGCCGGAACTCGCCACCACGCTCATTTCCCGCGTGCGCGGGCATCATGATGTGGGACTGGGCAACATCCTGGGCAGCAACATCTTCAACATGCTGGGGATCGCTTCCGTGGCCGCCCTGATTCAACCCTACGCCGTGAAGATGCCGGAGATTCAACCGAGCCTGTGGTTTGGCGCACTCACCGTGCTGCTGATTCTGCCGGCGAAGTGTGGCAGCATCCGCCGCTGGCGCGGGGTGTTGCTTCTGAGCCTTTATCTGGCTTATGTCCTGCTGACCTTGAACCAGAATCCGACCCACTGATGACCGCCACTCCGATCGAAATTCTCGCCTCCGTGCTCTTTGGGCTGGCGGTGCTCCACACCTTCTCCGTCAAACGTTTTGCCCATTGGGCGCACGCGTATCCGAAGGGATCGATCCAAGAGAATCTGCTGCATTTCCTGGCGGAGACGGAGGTGGTGTTCGGTCTTTGGGCGGCGGCCTTGTTTGTGGGCATCGCTGCCATGAAAGGTTCGGTCCATGATGCCGTGGAGTACATCGAGGGACTGAATTTTACCGAGCCGAAGTTCGTACTCGTGGTCATGGTGGTGGCGGCGACCCGACCCGTGGTGAAGCTGGCCGAGAGATTCATCTCCCTTTTCGCGCGTCTGCTGCCGATCGGTGAGAGCCTTGCCTTTTACATCGCCGCTCTGTCCGTGGGGAGTCTGCTGGGCTCCTTCATCACCGAGCCCGCTGCCATGACGCTGCTGGCCATTCTGCTGAAGCGCCGCTATTTCGACCGCGGCATCAGTTTGAAGCTCGCCTACGCCACGCTCGGCCTGCTGTTTGTGAACATTTCGATTGGTGGAACACTCACCAATTTTGCCGCTCCGCCGGTGCTGATGGTGGCGGCCAAGTGGGACTGGAGCACGATGTTCATGCTCACGCACTTTGGTTGGAAGGCCGCGGCGAGCTGCGTGTTGTCCACCGTGGTGGTGGCGTTGCTGTTCAACAAAGAACTTCGCGGTCTTGAAGTTCATGAGCACCAGGAACAGCCCATTCCTTTGTGGCTCACGCTGCTTCACGTCATGTTCCTCGGTCTGATCGTCTATTTTGCACATCATCCGGACGTGTTCTTCGGGGTGTTCATGCTGTTCCTTGGTCTCGTCATCGCCACGCGCGAGTATCAGGACCAACTGCGGCTGCGCGAAGGGCTGCTGGTGGGGTATTTCCTGGCGGGGTTGGTCACGCTGGGCTCACTGCAGTCCTGGTGGCTGAAACCGCTGATTGCGGGCATGAACGGAGCGGCGTTGTACTTCGGCACCACCGGCTTGACCGCGCTCACGGACAACGCCGCACTCACCTATCTTGGCTCATTGGTCGAAGGCATCTCAGCGGATCTTCAATACGCCCTGGTGGCTGGAGCGGTCACCGGTGGTGGTTTGACCGTCATCGCCAATGCACCGAATCCCGCCGGGGTCGGTCTGCTGCAGAACGCGAAAGCTTTTGGCAGCGAGGGCATCAGTCCGCTGGGCTTGTTTGTTGGCGCCTTGTTTCCCACCGCGGTGGCCGTGGTGTTTTTTTGGGTGCTGCATTGAGGCTGTTTCCATTCCGGCGCATGCCGGTCTTCCAATCCCATTACAATGAGCATTTGCCAGCGCCACATCGCGTGAGCATGCAAACCACGGCATTCGTCCAGCCGAAACCCGGTTCATTAGTGGCATAGCCGAACGTGATCTCACCATCGACATCCGAGGTGCCGGTCAGCGCATTGTATTTCTCAAACAACTGGCCAGTCCGTTCGAAATCGACGGAGAGCGTGGTGAGAAAGCGATGGGAGATGCGGGCTGCTTCCGCCTTGAACCCGTAGCGATACAAACCTTCGACCGCCATGATCACCAGAGGAGCCCACATGTAGGGTGCATCCCACTGGCATCCGGTGGTGGTGGTGCTGGTGAGGAGACCGTGGGAGGTTTCAAACAGCGGGAGGTTTTCGACGACCCGTGCCGCCTGTTCGGGGGTGGCCCAGCCCGCCCAAAGCGGCCAGAACGTCGTGGCAAAAGGATAGGCCCGGCGCTGTTGCCTGCTGAGCTGCCAGTCGAGGAAGAGACCTGTCTTTTCGTCCCAGAGCAGGCGTTGCATGCGTTCGGCTCGTTCGTTCGCATGCCGTTCCCACCGCTCGATGGTGCTCGGCGCGGAGTCCAGCAGCCGTCGAATGTGGGCGATGTCTTTTTCCAACTGCCAGATCAGCGTGTTCAGGCAGACTGGCGCAAAATCCCGGATGCCCATGCCACAGGGGCCGAAGCGTCCTGTGAGGTCAAAACCCGACTCGCGAACCGTGCGGTCGTCCTTGTAAGCCGCGAGTGTCAGGTTGTCTGTGGTTGGATCAAGGAACTGATCGAGACCCGGGTGTGCGTCCATGTGCAGGCGCAGCCACTCCAACAGACGGTCATAGTGATTGCGACCGGCGGCATCAACCTCACCATGAAACGCTTCAGGGGCGGGGCCGTCACCGAGCGCATGGTAGCGTGAAAGCTCAATGCCCGGCAGGAACTGTGGCAGACTGCACCAGTAGGCGTGATAGCGCTCGACATAGGGCAGGGCGTTGCCCAGCCACTCGAGATCTCCCGTGGCCTCATACACAGACAAAACGAGGCGACCGAGGAAGGGCGGATGCGAACGCGTCAGGCAGTAGGTGCGGTTGCAGTTCAACACTGTGCCGTAATGCTTCACCTGGTAGAGTTGCAGATCCGCGATCGACTGCGCCAGACCAACGCGGCCTTCACAGAGGAGGCCTTTGGCGATGAAGTAGCTGTCCCAGCCGTACATTTCGTTGAAGCGTC
This sequence comes from Prosthecobacter sp., assembly GCF_020439865.1. Taxonomy (GTDB): domain Bacteria; phylum Verrucomicrobiota; class Verrucomicrobiia; order Verrucomicrobiales; family Verrucomicrobiaceae; genus Prosthecobacter. The sequence continues at coordinate 21,250 of NZ_JAGRPF010000210.1, read as the reverse complement.
CGCCCGGCACCACATAGCGCCCAGGCAGGTAAACCAGACCGTGTTCGGTGATCTGTTCCGGCGCGCCGCTCAGCGCGCGGATGTCGATCTGCTGGAAGAATTCAGGCGCCAGCGTTTTGCGGAGACGCTCGCGCACGCGGCGTGCGTCTTCACTGGCAGAGACATAGAGAGGCCAACGTCGTTTTCCCGTTTGCGCCTCCAGTTTGCAGTCATGCACCGCCTCCATGGCATCCCGGGTGTTGCGCGTCAGTTTCGGCCACATGTTGCTCACATAGAGCTGCAGGGCGTTGATTTTTTCACGTGGCAGGGGAGTTGAACCAAGAATCGCCATGCGGTCAATGTCCCGCCCCAGCTCTGCATGCGCAACGATTGATTCTCCCGGAGAGTGATCAACAAACGGAACTACGATGACGTGCGAGCCACTTTCGGATCTCCTCCACCCAAAGCACTGCGCTGGCGACGAGGCACTGGTTCCGCAAAATATTGAGGTTTATGCAGGATTGCAGGACCTTGTGTCATTCTGCCGCCGGTTTTACGACCAGCACGGAGCAGGTTACGCGGGCAAGCAGCCGCTCGGCAGTGGAGCCCAGGAGCAGGTAGCGCAAATTTGTGCGGCCCAAGGCGCCGATGACGACGAGCTCGGCTCCCGAAGCGCGGGCATGTTCTGCAATGCCTTCGCCGGCTTTGCGATGCTCTACCGCCACTTCGTTCACTCGCAGGCCGGCCGGAGCGTCCTCGGCATGGCTGTGAAGGCTCGTTCTGACGCTTTGTAGAAGTTCCTCACGCGGCTGCAGTGGAGCTTGAGCAAGACTCAGGCCGGATTCGCCAAAGACTCCTATCGCTGGTAGCATCGAGCCAGGGTCCGTCCACACATGCAACAAGTCCACCACCGCCTCCGTGCCGTTGGCAGCGGCCATAGCGTAGGCTGCAGCTGCTACGTGGGCCGAGTGAACCGAGAAGTCCAAAGCGGCTATGATCCTGCTAAAGGTCTGCGAATGCCCCGTGCGCACCAGCAGTACGTCCACAACGCATTTGCGGGCAAGTTTGGCCGCCACGGAGCCCGCGCCGTCGCCATGCCCCCCCGCGCCCGCGACACCAGCCACCAGCAGATCCGCCCGTAGGTTCTTCACATGCTCCAATATCTCATGAAGTGGCGCTCCGACGGCCAGCGTCACCTCATAGCCTGCTGGCAGATTGGAGTGACCCAACCATTCGGCCAGTGACTTGCGGCCGCTGACCAGCGCATGGCTTACGGCTGATTCAAATGGCTCTCGGCGCTTTTCGGCCAGCATCGAAAGGGCCATTGAGTCGATGATGTGCAGCACATGCAGCTTCGCCCCATGATGTGCTGCAAGGCGGGCAGCATGCTCCAGGGCGTTGCGTGAGCCTGTGGAAAAATCCACGGCGGCAAGAATGAGTTTTGGTTTTGTGTTCATGGTAGGATTGAGGTCAGTTGATTGGGAAAAACTCACAGCACCGAACTGTCGAGGAAGGGTTGTTCTGTCATGTGGTGGCGCAGGTTGGTCACTGTGACGCGGGCGATTTCATCGAGGGCTTCTTTGGTCAAGAAGGCTTGGTGGGAGGTGACGAGGACGTTGGGGAAGCTGAGCAGGCGGCTGAGTTCATCGTCCTCCAGCAGGCCGTGCTCGGAGTGGTCTTCAAAGAAGATGCCTTCCTCCTCCTCATACACATCCAGCGCCACGCCGCCGAGGTGGCCGTTTTTCAGCACCTCGATCAGGGCGGTGGTGTCCACGAGCTTGCCACGGCTGGTGTTCACGAGATAGGCGCCGCGCTTCATCTGGGCGAGGCTGCGCCCGTTCAGCAGATGATGGGTGTCCTTCGTCAGCGGCAGGTGCAGGCTGAGGATGTCTGACTGCGCGAGCACGTCGTCGAGGCTGCTGTAGCCGATCTGATTCTCGGAGCCCCATTCCACGCTGGGCGCGGGATCATAGGCCAGGACATGGCAGCCAAAGCCGCGAAAGATCTGGGCGGTGCAGCGCCCGATTTTGCCGGTGCCGATGATGCCGACGGTCTTGCCATGCAGATCAAAGCCGACGAGGCCGGCGAGTGAGAAATTGAACTCGCGCACACGGTTGTGCGCACGGTGGATCTTGCGGTTCAGCGTGAGCAGCAGCGCCACGCTGTGCTCGGCCACGGCGTGCGGTGAATACGCAGGCACGCGGGTGATGGCGATGCCGAACTCTTTGGCTGCGGCGAGGTCCACCTGGTTAAACCCGGCACAGCGCAGCGCGGCATGGCGCACGCCATTGGCTGCGAGCTGCTGGAGGCAGTCCCGGTCGAGCTTGTCATTCACGAAGACGCACACGGCGTCACTGCCAGCGGCGGTGGCGGCGGTCTCCGCAGTGAGGCGGAACTCGTGGAAGCGCCACGTGAGCTCCGCCGCACCTGCGGCGGCGAGCATGTAGTCGCGATCGTAGGGCTTGGTGTCGTAAAAGGAGATGGTTTTCATGGGGAGAGGAAAAAGCTAAAGGAAGACGGCCGCGAACAAGGCGGCCATGAAACCGTAAATGAGCATCGGCGCGACGGTTTTGCGCAGGATGTCGCCTTCGACATCGCGCAGGCCGAGGACTGAGCACACGGCGACGATGTTGTGAATGGCGACCATGTTTCCCATGGCTCCGCCGACGGATTGCAGCGCCAGCAGTGTGGTGCGGTCAAAGCCGCGTTGTGCCGCGATGGCGTCCTGAATGGGGCCGAAGGTGAGGTTTGAAATGGTGCATGAACCGGCGAAGAAGGAGCCGAGCGCCCCGAGATAGGCCGCGAGATAAGGCCACCAGGCACCCGTGGCCTCGGCGAGTGTGCTGCCGATGAGCATGACGGGCGAGCCTTCACCCCCGACCATCATCAGACGCACAAACACCAGGGCACCGAGCAGCGCAGGCAGCGGATGGCGCATGCGTGCGACGGATTCGCGCCACACTTTTCCCGCTGTGCCTACAGGTGCGGCGAGGACACGCCACGTCACCACCGAGATCAGGATGAAGGGAATGAGCGACGGCACATAGAGCACCTGATGGGTCCAGCTTTCCTCCGTGCCGAGGATGCCACGCAGATCGAGCACGAGTGAGGCGCTGATGGAAAAGCGGCCCAGTGAGCCGAGTGACGCCGGCCAGGCATGTGCCGTGGAGGTGAGCAGATCACGCAGGCCGAGCTGGGGGATGCGTGTGATCAGCAGCACCAGCACCGTGCCCCAGAGCGGGAAGAGCGCCTTCACCACGGCACGTCCGGCAGGTGCTGTGGCGGCGGATGCGGCATCGCCTTCACGCGTGAGGCCGACATGATGTCGCGCCAGCCAGACGGTGAGGAGCAGTCCGACCAGTCCACCAGCCACGGCGGGAAATTCATCATCAAACCGCGCCAGCAGCAGCATGGGCAGCACGCTGGCGCCGATGGCCAGGGCGACGAAGAGCGCATTGCTGCGGATCTCCTGCCCGGTGAGCAGCAGGCGAAAGGCCAGCACCGGCACCACGCAGGCGGCGGCGCCATGCACGAGCGCCGTCTTCCACGCCAGGGCGCCAAACTCCTCCGCGCTCAGACCGAGCGTCGCAAAGCCGAACCATGTTGGCGTGCCCACCGCGCCAAAGGAAACCGGCACGCTGTTCAGAATGAGGCAGGCCATCGCCACCCGCAGGGCCGGAAATCCGAGACCGACCAGCAATGGTGCCGCCAGGGCCGCAGGCGTGCCGAAGCCGCTGGCTCCCTCGATGAGAAACTGAAACGACCAGCCGATGATGACCACCTGAGCCACACGATTGCGTGACAAATGGTTCAGCCACGCGCGGAGGGTCTCCAGCGCACCGCAGTGCTCCATGGTGCGGAAGAAAAAGATCGCACCCCAGACGATCAGGATGGGTGTCAAGGCCACCAGCAATCCCGCGATCACGGAGGCATGGACCTGCGTGATGTCCGCGCCAAACCAGGCAAGCTGCACGCCATAAGTCACCGCTGCGGCGAGCGGCAATGCCTTGGCCGAAGGCATCGGCGTTTTTTTCGTCATCAGGAAGATGAGCAAAAAAATCGGCCCGGCAGCGCACAGGAGATCGGCGGTGTTCATCGGTCAGGGGCTCCGAGGCATGGCGGACTCAGCGCACGACAAGCACCGAGCACGCGGCATGGCGCACCACACGCTCCGCCGTGCTGCCGATGAGCGCGTGTTCCCAGCCGGTATGACCGTGAGTGGCCATGACGATGAGGCCGGGTTCGTCTGAAGCGATGGCTTTCACCAGGCGCTGATGGGCCTCGCCTTCGAGCACAAGCGTGGTGGTCTCCATCTCCTCGCTGAAGTGCTCGGAGCGGAACTTCCGCAGCCGCGTCTCCGCCTGTGCATGCATGGTATCGATCTGCTGCTGCGTAAAGTTCAGCGGGATCTCGCCGGTCATCGGAAGGCCGGGCTTCACATGTGCCAGGATGATTTTCGCGCCGAACTCGGCGGCCAGTGCCGATGCCAGCGGGAAGGCCTTACGCGAGTTCTCCGAGAAATCGGTGGGCACCAGAATCCAGCGCGGCGCCAGCTCGTCGCCATGGGATTCACCGCGTCCACGCACCACCAGCACGGGACACGCCGCGTGCTGCACGATGCGCTCCGCCGTGCTGCCGATGAGGACATGCGCCAGCCCGGTGTAGCCGTGCGTGGCCGTCACGATGAGATCACAGCCCCGCTTTCCGGCCTCCCGCACAATGACATCGAAGGCCTTGCCCTCTTTCACCACACGCTCCGCTGGCACATCCTCCGGCACATGGGTCGCCACAAACTCCGCGAGCTTTTCGCGGGCTTCCCGCAGCAAGTCCTGCCGGAGGCCGGCGGCATCCAGCACCACATGCGAGCCATGCGGCAGATGCTTGACCACATGCAGCAGAGTGAGCTTTGCCCCGCTGCGTCTGGCGAGGCTCACGGCCGCCGCAAGGCCGTGCAGGCAAGGTTTGGAGAAATCCACCGGAGCCAGGATGTGGCTGAAGATGGATGACTTTGACGGGTTCATGGGATGGTCAGGGTTAGTGCTCATGGCAGGGATGCATCTCAATGTTTGGGAAAGGATCGTCACCGGTTCTTCAATCGAGCCTCAGCCGCCAGCCAGTGCTCTTGGTCGCGTCCGGCAGGGCAGCCCTCGCTGACATAGATAAGATAGGCGCAGGTGGCGATCTCCTCTTCGGTGATCTCTGGCGGCGGGGCAGGGGCATCCGCTTTCGTGCGTTTGCGCACAGGCTTGGCGGGGTTGGTCTTTTTCTTCGCTGACTTGGCACTCTTCGCGGCAACAGTCTTTGACGCGGCCTTGGACGCAGAGCTGGTTTTCTTGGCTGTTTTCATGGTGTCGCTCATGTGGGTGGAGGGTGAGGAAGCAGCCTCACTCAAGGTGCATACGCCAGCGCCCGGCGTTCAACTCAAGAAGCACATGAGCAGGCCAATGCAGCGCAAGAAACGCACATTCGCGTGCCGCCAAAAGGCTTGGAAATGCAACCGTTGTGGATTCTCATGAGGCATGGAGGAGCCCATCCACGTCATCGGCCACAAGAACCCGGACACCGACTCGATCTGCTCGGCCATTGGCTACGCCTTTCTGCGCAACGCACTGGGAGATGCTGAAGTGCGGCCCGCGAGAGCAGGGAACCTCAACAGCGAGACGCGGCATGTGCTGGAGCGCTTCTCACTACCGGAGCCGGATCTGCTGACGAGTGCCACGGGACAGCGGCTGATTCTCGTGGATCACAACGAGGTTGCTCAAGCTCTCGACGACATCCGCCACGGCACGGTGCTGGAAGTGTGGGAGCATCACCGCATCGGCGACCTGCAAATCCCGAGTCCCATCACCTTTCACTGCGAACCCGTCGGCGCGACCGCCACACTCATCGCGGAGCAGTTTTTCCTGAATGACATCAAGCCGCCGCCCGCCATCGCCGGAGCGCTGCTGGCGGCCATTTTATCCGACACCCTCGCACTCGCCTCTCCCACCACCTCCAACAAAGACCGCCGCATGGCCCCGAAGCTGGCCGCGCTCGCAGGCGTGGATGTGAGCGAGTTTGGCGCCGAACTCATGGCTGCGCGTGGAGACATCGCCACACGCTCGGCGCGTGATTTGATCGAGGCCGACTTCAAAGCATTCAACTTCTCCGGCCACCGCGTCGGCATCGGCCAGGTGGAGGTGCCGGATGCGCGACCGCTTGCGCAAAGACGCGCGGAACTGCTCGCAGCCATGGACGAGGTGCGCGCCGAACAACATCTCCGGCTCGTGCTCCTCATCGGCACCGACATCAGCCGCAGAGGCAGCCACCTCTGGGTGGTGGGCGAAGACCGCGATCTGGTGGCGCAGGCCTTTCACACCACTCTCAGCGATGAAGGCGCGTTTCTCGAAGGCTGCATGTCGCGGAAGAAGCAGATCGTGCCCGTGCTGGAGACGGCCTTTGCCGCTGTAAAAACAGCGGCTGCGTGAAGACAAACCGCACGCGCCCTCATCTTCGCCTCCGCGCCAGCCATTTACGGAGTTCTTCCACCCATAGCACTGAACTGGCGACGAGACCGATGAGGAAGAAGTCAGCGAGGGGGATGGGGACGGTGTGGAAGATGTGGTTGAGGGTGTCGGTGTAGATGACGGCGAGGTGCAGCAGGTTACCCAGCACCAGACCGCCAAGCAGCCAGTAGTTCTTGAAGATGTCCAGGCTCAAGGCCGTGTGGGTGGCGCTGCGGCAGTTCAGCACGTTGAACCACTGGCAGACGGCTAGGACGGTGAAGGTCTCCGACTGCACGAGTTCATACGGTACGCCGGTGGACAGGCGCCAGATAAAAAAGCCCAGCGTGGAGGCAACCATGGTGGGCGTCATAAGCAGAACGCGGCGCATGAGGTCACGACTGAGGAGCGATTCGCCAAGGCGGTTGGGCTTGCGCCGCATCTCATCGCCCTCCAACGGCTCCATGATGAGGTTCACGGTGACGGTGCCCTCGGTGACGATGTTGATCCAAAGGATCTGAACGGCCACAAGCGGCAGAGGCAGTCCGGCAAGCAAGGCTCCCAGCAGCACCAGCACCTCCGCCATGGACGTGGCCAGCAGGTAGAGAATCACCTTTTTGAGGTTCTGATACACAAGCCGCCCTTCCTCGACGGCTTTGACGATCGTAGCGAAATTGTCGTCGGTGACGACGATCTTGGCCGCGCCTTTGGCCACCTCGGTTCCGGTGATTCCCATGGCCACACCGACGTCCGCTGCTGCGAGCGCCGGTGCATCGTTCACTCCGTCACCTGTCATGGCGACGACCTGCCGCTGCGATTGAAACGCCTCGACGATGCGCAGCTTCTGCGCCGGATGAACCCGGGCAAAGACAGAGATTTGATCGAGACTGGCTCGCAGATCCTGCTCAGGCATGAGTTCGAGTTCGTTCCCATCCACGGCGAGGTCTCCGTCACGGGCGATGCCCAGTGTGGTGGCGATCGCGAGCCCTGTGGCCTTGTGATCGCCAGTGACCATCACGGGGCGGATGCCTGCCGCAAGACATTCGGCCACTGCCTTCCTGGCCTCATCCCGCGGCGGATCCATCTGTCCAAGCAAACCGAGAAAACGCAGCTTGCCGCGCCAAGGTTCAAAGCCCGCCTCCTCATCGAGCGCAACATCGTTTATCTCGGCGACCGCGAGCACACGCAGGGCCTGCGCGGCGAGTTCGTCGGACTTTTGGCGTGTTTGCGTGAGGTTGAGTGTTTTGGGATCACACAAATCGAGCAGTTTTTCGGGTGCTCCCTTGAAGATCACCCGGCACTTCCCGCCATGACCGTGCTGGGTGGCCATCATTTTCGCGCCGGAATCGAAGGGGATCTCGGCACGTCGTGGCCACTGATGACGCAGGGCTTCGGGCTCCACGCAGCCTTTCAATGCAACCGTGAGCAGAGCCGCCTCGGTGGGATCTCCCAAAGGACGCCAGTGATTGATTTCCACATTGGGAGGCACCAGATTCGCATCATTGCAGAGCGTGATGGCTTCCAGCAGGTGCATCATTGCGCCATCGTGGTCAGCGGTGATCTCCTTGCCATCAGCGAGCAGTTTGCCCTCCGGGGAATAGCCCGCCCCTGTGGCCTCGATGCGTCGGCCGTCCGGCAGCAGCAGCGTGGTGACGGTCATTTCGTTTTTGGTGAGCGTCCCCGTTTTATCGCTGCAGATGACGCTGGTGGAGCCGAGTGTTTCCACGGCTGCGAGACGCCGGACGATCGCTCCTCGGCGTGCCATCCGCTGCATGCCCACCGCTAGCGCGATGGTCATGGCCACGGGCAGACCCTCGGGCACCATGGAAACCATCTGGCTGATGGCGACCATGAAGATCAGCCCGAAAGGGATGCCGCGCAGCAGTCCGAAGGAAAGAATCAGGGCAAACAACACGACGGATGCGATCACCAGCCAGTTCCCAAACTGCTTCAGGCGGACTTCCAGCGGCGTCTTGGGCTCCTCCGCCGTGGCGGTAAGGCGGGCGATTTTCCCCACCTCCGACTGCAGGCCTGTGGCCACGACCACAGCACGACCTCGCCCCGCCGTGAGATGCGTGCCGGAATAGATCATGTTTCTGCGGTCACCCAGTCCGGCGTCTTCCGGAACCACCTCGGTATGTTTTAAAACGGGCAACGATTCCCCCGTGAGCGCGGCCTCGGTGGCCTCGAGGGCGACCGCTTCCAGCAGCCGTGCATCCGCCCCCACCTGATCTCCAGCCCCGAGAAGAAGAATGTCCCCCGGCACCAGTTCCCGTGCTTCGATGATCGATTCCGAGCCATCCCGCACCACGCGCAGTCTGAGGGCCGAGAGCTTGCGCAGTGCTGTCATCGAATGCTCGGCGCGTCCCTCCTGCACGGCACCGATGAGCGCATTGATCAGAACCACCACCAGGATCACGACCGCATCACTCGCGTGGCCCATGGCAAAGGAAATCACGGCGGCGACGAAGAGGATGTAGATCAAAGGACTCGCGAATTGTGACGCAAACACCTTCCACATCGGCTTGTGCTTGTCTTCAGGGAGCTCGTTCGGGCCGTGCTGTTGGAGCCGTGCCGCCGCCTCGGCCGCACTCAAGCCCCCGCGTTCATCGGCACCAAGCGCCAGAAGCACCGTTTGGGCATCTTTCGTATGCCAGTGGAGATGAGGGGGCGCCGACATGCGTGTCACCCTACAGGAATCTCATTCGAACGCCCACGTCAATTCATGAGCCATATCGCTTTGGGAGCAAAATACGGGGACTGGAGACCAGTTTGCCTATAATGGAAGCTGCTACACACACGTACGTGTTACTGCAAGTGGACAGCATCGTTCAAACAGAGGTGACTGTCCTGCCGTCATGAGCCAGCACGCCACCAACTTGGAATGCTCCTTGGCCTGCCCTTGGAGGGACACCTCCCGGTGCCTGCGCGTGCTTGTGAACGAATCCATACTACGGAGCGCTCACCTCGGCCACTGCCAGATGTGTGGCGTTCGATCCCTGTACCATCCTCATGAATTGCCCCCATGCGTGAGACCGGACGGTCACTTGCATTGGGATGGCACCGAAAACGGGGCTGAGCCGGAACCTTTGCACTGGGGTGCGGACGGCCCAGCGCTGTAAAGAAGGTCGGACTTTCTCAGGGGTACTTCAGCTTACTGCGCCGCGAGTGCGGCCGCAGCTTTCGCCTTGGCAATCTCGGCTTTTTTCAGGATCTCCTCAGTGCTGGGCAGACTGGCGAGGACGTCGGCGGGAATGAACCCGTCGCCCACGAGTTTGGTGAGGCATTTCTTCCTCTCATCCAGCGCCTTGTCGGGACTGCGTTCCTTGCTAAAACGGGATTTGGCCGCAGCACTGCGGTCTTTGAGGGCAGAGTAGATGTCACCACCGAGGAGGGAGGAGATGTCCACCTTGATCTTTTCGCGTCCTGCCTCGGCTTCGTTGATTTCATCCCCATTGATCGGCCCCGCCTGATACTTGGGGAACATGATGGCGACTTCCGGGCAGACGCGCGAGCAGGCCGGGCAGTTCGTCTTGCAGTTGTCATTGTTCTGCACTTGGATCTTGTTGTCTTCGCTGACGCCATAGACGTCGAAGAGGCAGAACGAGAGGCACTGCATGCAGTTGGTGCAGCGTGAGTAGTCGATGACAGGGAACCAAGGCTTCCATTTGCCGGGCTCGTTCATAGGCTTGTCACCGCGGCTCTTTTCGACCAGTGAAACAATGGCGTCGGGTTCAAGACCTGTGATGTCGCGGGTGTCGATGCTGATCTGGCCGGTGACATCCTCAAGAGCCGGGGCCTTGCCTTCAAACACACCCAGCACAAGCAGGCTGCGGTCGTCGTGGGGCATGGCACTGGCCCCGAGACCGCTGCGGGTGACGGTGTAGCCTTTGTCGAGCAGGGCCATCATGACCTTGGCCCGGGATTCGGCAGGGAGTTGGATGCTGCCGCTGCCTTCGTAGAGGACGACACGAAGCGGGCGGTGGGTGTGGGTGATCATGAATCGGCGCTGGAAACGGGTTGAGGGACGCTGGATTCAGAAAGCAGCGCAGTAGTGATTTCTTGCGCTGTCTGGGTTCGCATGTTGAGGATTTCGGTGTCGGCGGGCAGGGGAGAACCTGTCTGCTGGAACAATCCTTTCACAGCACGAGGATAGCACGCGGCAATGCGCAGTTTCCCGCAGGTCGCGATGGCCTTGAGCCGTGGATCCCGGTGTGCGGCCATCTCACATAGATCGGAAACAGTCTCGAAGCTGGCCTCGGAGTCACAAAGCCTTTGCAGCACTTCGTTTTTCACCCCGGTTGGGACGACTTGGGCGTAGGCGCAGCGGCAGTAGAGGATGGTGGCGGGTGTGCTCAAAAGTTGGCGCGTTGGGTGGTTTGCCGCTAGTTTGCGCGTGGGTGGCGCTGTTCGCAACTCTCTGGAAAACAGTGAATGGCGAAATCCTTACGCGCACAAAGCCGACGTGGGGTCGGCTTTGTGGTTGAGCAGGGCTGAATTGAGAACCTTCCGCCTAGGTCGTCGTTTTGCGTTCCACATTGAGGCCCATCTTGCGATAGAGCGTGGCAATGGAGACTCCGAGCATGCTGGCGGTCTTTTCGCGGGAGCCACTGTTGTACTTCAGCGTCTCTTGGATGAACGCACGTTCCTGGCCCTTGATAAAGTCATCGAGCGTCGAGCCAATGGGGAGTTTCGTGATTCCTTCGCTGGTGGATGGCGTGGGAATCTCAATTTGCTGCGTGACCTTGGTGGGAAGATCGGAAGGACGCACGCGGTCGTTTTCTGCGAAGGCACAGGCCCGTTCAATGGCGTTGCGCAGTTCACTGACGTTGCCGGGCCAGTTGTACTTTTCGAGAAACTCGACGGCGTTGGCTTCAATCGTCTTGGGCTTCGAATCCGTGCGGTCGGCAAGATCTTTGAGGAAGTGCTCCACCAGCGGGCGGACGTCCTCACGGCGGTCGCGAAGCGGTGGGATCTTCAACGGAACCACGGAGAGCTTGTAGTAGAGGTCTTCGCGGAATTTGCCCGCCCTCACAGCATCTTCGAGGGAAACGGTGCTGGAGACAACCAGGCGGAAATCGGAGGCTCCGGCGCCATTGCCCCAGCCTTTCCGCGACTGCGCCTCGTCCAGAAACGTGTTCAATTGGGCCTGAATGCGTGTCGGGAGCTGATTGACCTCCGCCAGATGGATCGTGCCACCGGCAACACGGTTGAAGATGGCGGACTGTCCGAAAAGTTCGGTTTCGAGGACATCTTCAGGCATGGCGCTGCACTGCAGTTCTTTGAAAGGCGAGGTGCTCCGGCGGCTTGCCTCATGCAACGCCCGAGCGACCATGTGCTTGCCCACCCCAAATTCGCCTTCGAGGAGAACCGGGCTGTCGTTGTTGGCCACGCGGCGGACGATGTCAAAAATCCGCTGCAGGGCATCGCTGTGGCCGATGAGTTTCGAAGATGCGGCAGAACGCAAAACCGCGCTCGGGGCGACGGTCGGCGTTGTGGTTGCAGTGCCATTGCGCTGAAGCGCCTGATTCACGGTTTTGATCAGATCTCCAAGATCGAACGGCTTGGTCAGGTAATCGAAAGCGCCGAGGCGCATGGCCTCGACGGCGGTTTCAACACTGCCATGGCCGGTGACCATGATGACTGCCGTGTTGGGAAACTGGTCCCGACACATGCTGACTAGATCGAGACCGTTCACATCGCCAATGCGAAGGTCGACAATGACGAGGTCTGGCTGATTGGAGCGGATGGCGGCGATGCCGTCGATACCGGTGGTGCAGCCAAAAACCTGATGCCCAGCCGCTTTACACAGCTTGGTCATGAGTTCCAGAATTGCGGCTTCGTCGTCTATGATTACTAGTTTAGCCATATTGTTTTGGGGAAATGAGAGGCACAGTTGATTGTTAAATAAGCTAAACGTTTCGCAGGATTGCGTCAATCCCCGATTCTCAAAAAAGAGAATAGGCGTTGGAACCTGTGCTCCGCCCCCACTTTCTACCGCTTCTGCATTGCCTCACGTAAGTATTCCCAAGCTCGACGGAAGTCTCGTTTCGCCATGTACAACGCGGCGATCTCCTGACGGACGTAGGCCGGGGCATTTGGCATGGTAGCGATTTTTTCAAGCGTTCTCAGGGCACCGTCAATGTCGCCCGATGTCTTCTGTGCCTGAAACAAATCGATGACTCTTCTGACATCGGTTGGATTGTAGAGAAGCGCACGCTCCAAGGTTGGGATGTCCGTGCTGGTGCCCGGAGCTGTTCGAACGATCGACGGGAGGTAGGGTATCGCCGTCTGGCAGGCACGTTCGAACTCAGAATTTCGTGCATAATGCTCGGCCAGAATGCGCCATCCATCCGCCCGCCACTTCTTGTTCGTCTCTAACGTCGAGATCAGGGCCGCCTGGTCGCCATGCTGATACCAAAGATTGAAAATGCTTTCCCGCTGGGCTGGTTCCACGTTGTCGAGGCTGGATGGGGAAACCAAGATGTTGCGGAGCGCACGCTCAAAATCTTCGCGTGTCTGGGCTCGACCAAGGACCTGCAACTTTAGATCGATTGTGCTGGCCAGACTCCATAGCGGTTCCTTCAATTCTGGATGGCTCTCAGCGTAGTTTAGCAGGGTGCTGTAATAGTAGCCCGGCCATCGAAGCATGATCTCACGCCACGGAACAATAGCGTATTCGGGGCGATAGTTGAGCCAAACAACTCCTTCTTTGAAGCAGGTTTCAGTATCGTTTGGTTCGAGGGCTCGTGAGCGTGAAAAGTCTGCAAGGGCTTCGTTGACTGGCTGTTGAAGATAGAGGCGGACCTTGGCGCGTTCATGATAGAGGCGGTAGTCCATCGGGGCCTGACGGATTGCTTCGTCAAACAGGGGGAGGGCGTCTGCGTAAGATCCTGAATCCGTCAGCTGGTTGGCCCTGCCTCGGAGAAACGAAGCTGTGCTGCTTCCGGGAAGAGCAAGACCCCCCTGGGAAATCGACAGCCATGCGATCCCAAGAGCAATGAATGCGATCCCGGTCAGGCGGGTGATAATTGGAAGTGCATTGCCCGCGGGCAAAGGCAGGCGGCGTGGCCTCAGAGCAATGCCTGCCAGCAGGGCGGCCATGGAGAAATACCCAAGTCCATGAAGAGGAACGTCAAACAATCCGTGAATGACCGTGAGAAAAAATGCAATGGCCGCAGAATTTCGAAGGCGTTTGTCGTCTCGCCCGGAACGTCGCCGCTTAGTGCTTTTGAACCATGGCCCGGTGGCTCTGAAAATCCAGATGCAAGCAAGGAGACAAGGCAGGACCGTCAGCAATCCGCCTTCTGTGAGCAGCCAGAGCAGGTCGCTCTCAGGATGAATGGGGCGTTCACGAAGATTATAGACACCCGCAAACTGGGGGAAGATGGCGTCGAAGTTTCCCAGTCCACAACCCAACCAAGGAGTTTGTGAAATCATTTCGAGTGTCTTCAAATAAATGTCGCCACGGCCTTCCAGGGAAACCATTTTGCCGGCTCCTTGTTCGCTAAGTCGGGAACCGACTCCTCCTGATGAGATCACCAGAAGCGTGGAGATGATCAAAACAAGCGAAGTGGTGACGACCATCTTTTTGAAGAAGCCCCGGCCCATGGCGGATGCGCCCAGCCATGCGGTGATTCCCAAGAACAGGAGAGCTACTCCAGCACGTGAAGTATTTGAGAAAATGCAAATTGCAGGGATGAAGAATCCGCAGGTGAACAGGATCCACGACCGCGATTTCCGCCGATGTGCATCATAGGCGCATGCCGCACAAAGGACGCATGCAATCGCTGCCATGCTGCTGATATGGTTTCGGTTGGCGAAGGGGCCAAATCCTGCTCCCCATTCCTGACTTCTTGGCCACCACGAAATCTTCAAGGCGCTGAACGAGTCGATTAGAGAGAGCAGGCTTAGAATGACACCGCCTGTGCTCAAGCTGTAGAGCATTGCGCGTCTTTGCTCATTGGAGAATCCACGGCAGAGGCACCAAAAGAGCCAGGTGGCACAGAGGGCAAACAACATCCAGGCCTCAAGAGTGACAGACGCCTGTGGGGTCACGGTGTCCGACAGCGCGACACCCCAATCTTGAGAAAGATGTGTTCGCCACTCCGGCAAGTGGATCCATTGAGCTGGCAAGAAACTCAGGAGTGGAGCGAGGACGGCGGCCAGAAAAGACCAAATGATCAACGAAGGGAGCTTCCTCTGCGGTGGAAAGAGCAGTATGGCAGCGCCCAGAATGACGGCGGCTACGCCTTTGGACCATGCCTCGCGCCCGGCTCCGAACAAACATATCAGAATTGGCAGGGAGGAAAAAACATACCCCTGCCAGGCCGGGCCAGGAAGTTCGTAACTGCTCCCGGAAGCCCTTGAGCCGTCATCTTCCGAGTCTTCGGGGTTCTGGCTCTCATCCAACGGCGGATGTAACATGGTTCCGTCGTAGTCGGTGTCACCGGCGAGCAAGGGGGGCTTCTCCGACGCGCCGAAGGAGGGATCGGGGGTGAGTTTCATGCCTTGATTGCTGACTCGGCGGGTGATGAGGGTTTGTCCTGAACGACTAGGGGAGGAACGTTTCCCCACTTTTCCACGCAACGTTCGAGGACCGGAACAAGAACATCCAGACGAAGACGCCACTCGCCGGGTTCTGTGTCATCGTTTGGATGGAAGATTGTGTAGTTGCTCCCTTTGGACAACCTGAGGCTCTCAGGATTGCTGTTGGCATGCGCTTCAACCCCGAGCCCCATACGCTCCAAGCCGTGATGAAACAGCTGCGCAAAGCTCTCCAAGTTCTCGCAGCGTTCGACTTCGAAGTCCAGAACACGGCCATAGGCGGCGAAGAACTCACGCTTCCGTCGTCGCTCCATGACTTCGTTGAATTGAGCGCGGAAATTCGACCAGCTTCGCACATACCCCAGATAGCGGGCGGCCCCCAAGGCCAGCAAAAATAAAAACGCTCCAACGACAGGAAGAGCAATCCCCTTGGTCATGAGGATGCTTAAACCAACAAGACTCAGGACCAGACAGACTGCATACATGGCGCCAAGGGCTTGGCTTTTGCTGTAGCCGAGCAGGATGAGCCGATGGTGAATGTGTTCGGCGTCCGCATTGAAAATCGAAACTCCGCGAATCCCCCGGCGGACAATCGCAAACAGGGTGTCCAAAATCGGAACACCCAGGGCAATAATGATCACCAGCAGAGCGCCGATGACCGAACCTTTGTTGGAGGTGAACAGAGAGACTGAAGCGACGAAGAAACCGATCAGATAAGCCCCTCCATCTCCCAGAAATATCCGGGCCGGTGGCAGGTTGAAGATCAAGAAACCTGCGAGTGCTCCAGCCATTGCCAGCGAAACCACGAGCACATCGGGCTGGCCGCTGTAAAAGCCGAGAAACGCCAGCGTCAGGCATAGAAACAAGCCAAAACCTCCCGCCAGCCCGTCCATGCCATCGATCAAATTCACAATATTGGGGATGCTCACGAGCCATATCAGGGTCAGGGGCAGGCTCCACCATCCCAGAGCCAGGCTTCCCTCGCCAAAGGGATTGCTCAAGGTGTCGATCGAAACTCCCAAAGCGTATAAAATGAGTGCCGTGCCGATCTGGCCGACAAGTTTCACCTTGGCTCCCAAAGGCTTTAAGTCATCCACGAAGCCGACGCTGAAGATCAGGGCATTGCACAGAGCCACCGGCAGCCAGCGGGTCCAGCCAAGTCCGCCAATGTAGCCGGCCACCAGTGAGGCCAGTCCGACTGCCACGAAAATAGGGGCGCCGCCGAGGCGGGAAACGGCCTTGTCGTGAAGTTTGCGGCGTGTGTCAGGTTCATCCAAGCCAATGGTGCCACCGCGTTTCAGAATCCACCACGCTCCCAATGCAGCCACCAGCATGGCGCCTCCAAAGTAACACGCCATCTCCACCCACGAGACACTTCGTGGGACCCATGGTCCCATGTAGGTGTTTGGGGGGGCGGAATCGATCATGCGTGATGGGTGGAACGGTTGGAGAGATCGTGAGCATAAGCGTTGCTAAGACAAGGTTCAAGACTTCAGGATACAAGAACTCGTGGCTTGCATCCCGTTAGATCATTTCTTGCACTTTCCTCCCGTCGCTTTCACCATCGCCGATGCTTAACGACACCATTGCCGCCATCTCCACCTCCATGGGGGAAGCTGCGATCAGTGTTGTTCGCATGTCCGGGCCGCAGGCGCTGAGAATCGCTGCGCAGGCGTTCAAGCTGCCTCTCAAACTGACACCTCGTTTCGCGCATCTCGTGTCAGCCATCGATTCTGCGGGTGGTCCCATCGATCATGGCCTGCTGCTGCATTTCAAAGGTCCGGCGAGTTACACGGGCGAGGACGTGATCGAATTCCACGGCCATGGTGGCGTTCTCGTCACTCAGCGGGTGTTGGAGCGTCTGCTCGCCTGCGGGGCTCGTTCAGCGGAGCCCGGTGAATTCACTCAGCGTGCGTTCCTGAACGGGAAAATGGACCTCACGCAGGCCGAGGCGGTGATGGATCTTATTCACGCGCAAAGCACACTCGCCCTCCGTGCCGCCAACGAACAGCTCGGTGGCGCCATCGGCCGCGAGGCGCAGGCCATGCAGCAGGAAATCATCCCCGTGCTCGCCCACATCGAGGCCTACATCGATTTTCCAGAGGAAGACATCTCGCCCGAAACCGGTGCCGATTTGCTCAAACGCATCGATTCCGTGATCGAGCGTGCGCAAAAACTCATCGCTACCTCCGAGCAGGGTCGCATTCTTCGTCATGGCGCGCGCACCGTCATTTCCGGCGCACCAAACGTCGGCAAGAGCAGCCTGCTCAACGTTCTCCTCGGTTTCGAGCGCGCCATCGTCAGTCCCACGGCGGGCACGACGCGCGACACCATCGAGGAAATCATCCAGGTTCACGGCATCCCGCTACGCCTCGTCGATACGGCTGGTCTGAGAGAGTCGAGCGACGACATCGAGCGCGTCGGCATCCAGCGCACCGAACGCGAACTCGACCGCGCCGATCTCGTCATCGAAGTCGTCGACGGAAGCAGTCCTCGCAATCCTGCCCGCCTCACGCTGTCGCCCGAACTCGCCTCCCGTCGCATCCTCGTCCTCAACAAAGCCGACCTCGGCATCCATCCGAGTTGGTCTGCCGAACCGAAGGCCATTCCGCTCTCCTGCCTGAATGGGGAAGGGATCGAACCGCTGCGAGATGCCATCCGCGAGGTCATCGCGCACGCCGGACCGCTGGCCGCCGACCATCCGATCGCCATCAACGCCCGCCACAAGGCCGCCTTCGAGCGCAGTGCGGAGCGACTTCGCGCCGCACGTGCTGCACTCGAACGCAATGAAGCCCCCGAATTCATCGCTCTCGAAATCCGCGAGGCTCTTCAGGCCCTCGGCGATGTCATTGGCCAAGTCGATGTCGAGCGCATCCTAGACGTCATCTTCTCCACGTTCTGCATAGGAAAGTGAGCCTGCTCGACGTTCTCTCTCACGGCTCAACTTGAAACGATAAACCTTAAACTTGAAACTCCGACCATGAACCGCCGCCACTTCCTCACGACCGCGCTAGCTGCGACCGCCGCTTCGCGCCTCAGCGCCCAGACGATTGCCAAAGCCGCTGCTGATCCGGCCTACGTTATCAAAAACCACGGGATCAAGCACACCGTCATGGGCTGGTGCTTCAAGCCGATGGACATGCTCGAACTGGCCAAGAACTGCAAGGCAATCGGCCTCGTCGGCATGGAGGGCATCGATTCCAAGCTCTACCCGGACGTGAAGAAGCTCGGACTCGACATCTCGCTCGTCGGCAGTCACGGTTTCGCCAAGGGACCGTGCAATCCGGAGTTCCATGATGAGGTTGTCACCAAGCTCACCGACTCCATCAACATCGCCGCCGATGTCGGCTGCAAGAAGGTCATCACTTTCACCGGCATGAAGTTCGACGGCATGGATCGCGACAAGGCGATTCAAAACTGCCTCAACACCTGGAAGGAAGTGCTTCCGCTGGCCCAGAAGAAAGGCATCACGCTGGTCCTTGAGCATCTGAACTCCCGCGACAGCTCCCATCCAATGAAAGGCCACCCCGGCTACTTCGGTGACGACGTGGACTTCTGTGTCGACCTGATCAAGCAGATGGGCAGCCCGAACTTCAAGCTGCTCTTCGACATCTACCACGTCAGCATCATGAACGGCGACATCATCCGCCGCCTGCGCATCCACAAGGACTACATCGGCCACATCCACACCGCCGGCAATCCCGGCCGCTGCGAGCTCGACGAGCACCAGGAGATCAATTACCCCGCCGTCATGCAGGCCCTCCTCGAAATCGGCTATCACGACTTCATCGCCCACGAATTCATCCCCACCTGGGACGATCCCATCCTCGCGCTGCGTCATGCCGCGATGGTGTGTGATGTTTAAAATGCTCGGGGCCGCTTGATGCAGCGCTTGCTCGTTGTAGCTTTTCGCGCATGTCCCTCGACACCATTCAAACCCTCCTTCGTTCCGAATCTCCCCGTTCCGACATCATCGCCCGCGGCTGGGTGCGCACGAAGCGTGACTCGAAGGCCTGTTCCTTTCTCGAAGTCACCGATGGTTCCTGCTTCAAGGGCCTGCAGGTGGTAGTCGATGCCAATCTGCCTTCCGCCGAGTTGCTGCCTCGCATTTTGACTGGAGCGTCCGTGGAAGTGAGCGGCGATTTGATCGCGTCGCCGGCGGCGGGGCAGAAGTGGGAGATGCAGGCGAAGGAACTGCGCATCGTTGGCGAGGCTGATGCGACCTATCCGCTGCAAAAGAAAGGTCACACACCCGAGTTCCTCCGCACCATCGCGCATCTACGTCCACGCACGAATCTGTTCGGCAGTGTTTTCCGTGTGCGCAGCAAGATGGCCTTCGCGATTCATCGCTTCTTCCAGGAGCGCGGCTTCTTTTACGTCCACACGCCGATCATCACCAGCAGCGACTGCGAAGGGGCAGGGGAGATGTTTCAGGTCACGACCTTGAAGCCAAACACGCCGACGAAGCCCGAGCAGGACTTCTTCGGCCGTCCGACCTACCTCACGGTGAGCGGTCAGCTTCAGGGCGAGGCGTTTGCATGTGCGCTGGGCAACATTTACACCTTCGGACCCACCTTCCGCGCCGAGAACAGCAACACCACGCGCCACGCCGCCGAGTTCTGGATGATCGAGCCCGAGATGGCCTTCTACGATCTCTTTGCCGACATGACACTGGCCGAGGAAAACGTGCGCTACCTCGTGCAGGCGATGTTTGATGAATGCCCGGACGAACTCGAGTTCTTCAACAAGTTCATCGACAAAGGACTCGTCGCCCGCCTTCAGCAGACGCTCGCCAAACCCTTTGAGCGCATCAGTTACACGGACGCGGTGGACATTCTGCTCAAGTCCGGCCGTAGCTTCGAAAATCCGGTCGCCTGGGGTGAAGGGTTGCAGACCGAGCACGAACGCTTCCTCGCTGAGGAGCACGTCAAAGGCCCTGTGACGATCTATAACTATCCGAAGACCATCAAACCCTTCTACATGCGCCAGAACGACGACGGCAAAACCGCCGCAGCGATGGATCTGCTTGTTCCCGGTATTGGCGAAATCGTCGGCGGCAGCCAGCGTGAGGAGCGTCTCGATGTGCTGGAGTCGCTGATGGCGCATCACGGTCTCGATCCAGCGAACTACGCCTGGTATGCCGATCTTCGCCGCTACGGCAGCGTGCCGCATGCCGGCTACGGCCTCGGCTTCGAGCGTTTGCTCATGTTTGTCACAGGAGTTCCCAACATCCGCGATGTGATTCCCTTTGCGCGCACCCCGGGGAATGCTGCGTATTAAGGTCATGGTTCATCGTTCGCATTTTTCGCTCCGTCCCTGGCGGTTGGTTCTCCTCGCTCTGTGCGTTTTGCCCTTGGTGGCGAAGGCTCAGACAGGGCTCAAACTCCAGCTCGTCTCCGAGCAAACCGCTGTCGTTCCTGGCAAGCCGTTCACCGTGGGGCTCTATATCGAACACGACCGCGGTTATCATACCTACTGGCGTTTTCCCGGCATCGTCGGGGTGCCGACGCAGATGAAATGGGATCTGCCTCGGGGCTGGAAAGCGGGCGAGCTTGTCTATCCAGAGCCCGAACGCACGCTGATGTTCAAGATCAAGGCGCAGGGTTTTGATCGAGATGTGATGCTGCGCACGGAGATCACACCGCCGTCGAACTTGAAAATCGGCGAGCAGGTCCTGATTGGCGGCAAGGCCTCGTGGATGTGCTGCGGCAACACCTGTCATCCCGGTTCGATGGAACTCACTCTCATGCTTCCCGTTGCCGAAACCGCCGAGTTGAACAGCAAGTGGCACAAGCTGCTGGATCAGGAGCGTGCCCATGCCGAACGCACCAGCGACGCGTGGAGCGCCACTGCCAGTGAGAAGGGGGAAACGATCACGCTTTCTCTCAGACCCGCCTCCGCCGAAGCTCGCGTCAGCAAAAGCCAGCGTGAAGCCGACAAGATCATCGTCTTCACCGAAGACGGCTGGTTCGACAGCGACAAACCGCAAACGATCCAGCGCCACGACGACGGCAGCCTCGCCATCACTTTGATCAAGGCGGATGCCTATCTCGGTAACAAGCCGCCGAAGACCTTGGTGGCCATCGTGCGCAACGATGACGGCTGGTTGCAGGGAGGTGAACTGCGCTGCTTGAAGATCGCGCCGAAGATCGAACGCTGACCGATTACTTGGCCTTCAAGTTCTGATACACGCCGAAGTCGTTGAAGAAGAATTTCTTCGCGAGCCAGTACATCCAGTGCTT
>NZ_JAGRPF010000209.1 GCF_020439865.1 Prosthecobacter sp. | reverse complement strand
GAAGCCGGTTTGATATTCGAAGCAGATCTTCGTCTCGCTCGGCGAGACACTGATGCGGTCGAGGATGCCCTTCGGCGCGAGTTCGCAGGTCACGCGCTCGAACGTGGGCCTGCCGCCTGCATTCGGCGTCATGAGGTAGTAGCCGCGACCGAGCTTCGGCGGCGTGGCGGAAACGAAGAGCCGTCCGTCACGCACCGCCGAGTGAACCCACGCGTGGTAACTGGGATCCGTGAGCTGCACCTCCTCGCCGGGCTTGCCGCCGATTTTGGAGGCCATGATGTGGTAGCTAAGCTTGCCGGGCACCTTGCGATTCCACACCGGCGTGTTCGTGCCGTCGCGTGTCCACGTGGGATTGAAATCGGTGAAGGTGCCATCGCTGAGTTGGTGAAAGCCGGTGCCGTCGGTGTTGATGATGCACATCGCGGTGATCCAGTTGTTCACCTCCGGATCATCCTTCAAGCGACGGAAGAAGACCAGATGATCGCCGGTGATCGACCACGACGGCTTGAAGTCCCAGTGCCCGGTCGTCACCGGCTTCGTCTCCGGCTGACCGAGCACGGTGATGTGGATTTCACCGTCCTTGTAGTAGGATGCACGAGGGCCTTCCTGCGCGGATGCAGGCAGGGCCGCGGAAAGCAGCACAGCGGCGAAGGTGACGCAAAAGATGGGGCGCATAGGGACTTGTTAAAACGGCGGTCCTCACGAAACCTTCGCCATGCCGGCAGGTTTCAGGAAGATGCGTTTTCTCGTCCTCTTTCTTGCACTCGCGGCGCCCTCGTGGGGCGACATTCCAGTCATTCGTTCGGCCCAAAGCGGACCTTGGTCCGAGACATCAACTTGGGAAGGTGGCCGGGTTCCGGAACAAGGCGTGAAGGTGCTGGTGCGCGAGGGGCATACCGTTCGCTACGACCTGAAATCCGAGATTGCGATCCGCTCGCTGCACATCGGGGGCACGCTGGAGTTTGCCACGGACCGCGACACGCAGTTGAACGTGGGTCTTCTCAAAATCCAGCCGGGCGAGGACGTGAGCGAGGAGGGCTTCGACTGCGAGGCGCATCTTCCCGCCGGGGATGAAACGGCAAAGCGTCCTGCTCTGCTGGTCGGCGCACAGGCGGCTCCCGTGAGCGCGGCGCATCGGGCGCTGATTCGCCTCGTCTATTTCGAGGGGATGGACAAGCTGTCGTGCCCCGCGATCGTGTGCTGCGGCGGGCGGATGGAATTTCATGGAGCCGAGATGAATCACACGTGGGTGAAGCTGGGCGGAAGCGTGAAGGCCGGTGCTTCGGAAATCCCGCTGCAGGATGCGGTGACCGGCTGGAAGCCGGGCGACCACCTTTTCATCACGGGCACGGTGCGGCAGAAGAAGCGGGCGAAGACGTTTCAGGCGAGCGTGCGCCTGGGCACCCAGACGGAGGAACGCACCATCACGGCGGTGAAGGACAAAGCGCTGGTGCTCGACAAGCCCCTGCAGTTTGACCACGAAGGTGACGGCGACTACCGCGCCGAGGTGGCGAATCTGAGCCGCAACGTCATCGTCGAATCGGCGGCGGATGGCGAACTGCGCGGACACACGATGTTTCATCGCGGCTCGCAGGGCGGCATCAGCTACGCGGAGTTTCGCCATCTTGGCAAAGAAGGCGTGCTCGGGCGATACAGCCTGCACTTCCATCTGGTGCGGGGCACCATGCGCGGAGCGTCCGTCATCGGTGCGAGCATCTGGGACAGCGGCAACCGCTGGATCACGATCCACGGCACGGACTACCTCGTGGTGCGGGATTGCGTGGGCTATCAGAGCAAGGGGCACGGCTTCTTCCTCGAAGACGGCACGGAGAGCTTCAATGTCCTCGATCACAATCTGGCCGTGCAGGCCTGCGTGGCGGCGCCGCTGCCCAAGCAACTGCTGCCCTTCGATCACAACGACGGCGCGGGTTTCTGGTGGGCGAACTGCCGGAACAGCTTCACGCGCAACGTCGCCGCGGAGTGCGACGAGTATGGTTTCCGTTTTGACGCCGTCGAGACTCCCGAGGTCAGCATGACCATGAACGTGCCGCAGCCGGACGGATCACGCGCCGCGAAGGACATCCGCACGCTGCCCTTTGTGCGGTTTGAAGGCAATGAAGCCCACTGCATGCGACGGCACAGCTTCAACTTCGGCGGCATGGACAGCACCCTGAAGCTCAGCGTCGCCGGTGTGGGCAGTGATGCGCGGCATCCGTTCATCGTGCGCGACTGCAAGGCATGGAACGTGCATTGGTGCATCCACACGCATTCCTCGTTTTTCATGCTCGATGGATTCACGGCGCACGCTTCGGAGTATGCCCTCTGGCGCATGAACTACGAGAACAGCGCCATCCGCCGCACCCGGTTTGATGAGATCGAGGTCAATCCCGACTTCGCGCCCTACAAAGGCACGCGCCCGCCGGAGTCGCAGTTCCCCAAGCCGCTCGATCCTGTCGATGACTTCGCTCCGGTGACCGTTATCACCCACGTCCTGCCGCAAGCCGATGGCAAGATCCTCGTGCGCGGCGTCGCCAGTGATGACGGCGAGGTGAAGAACGTCACGGTCAATGGCGTCAGCGCCCGGCCGATGACGAATGATCTGGCGCAGTGGGAAGCGATCATTCCGGCACCGAAGGACGGCTCCATCCGTGCGCAGGCTGCGGATGCGGCGGGGAATTCAGAACCACGCGTGCACCGGCTCGTCTCCGTTCATGGCACCTGGCAGCTCGCCGCCTCCACATCTGAAACTGCATCTATCTCCCGGTGAGCACGCTTTCTTCCGCCGCCCTGATCGGTGGCATCATCATCGCCGGGATGGGGCTTCGTGCCGAGGAGGCGATGGTCACTCCGCTGCATCCGCCGCTCGTCCATCCCGCGGACATTCACGGCGTCGCCATGAGCCCGGATGGACGGTGGGCGGCGACGGGCTGCGCGGATCATTTTCTCCGTGTTTGGGACGTAACGACCGGCAGGCTCCACGGTGAACCACTGCCACACGAGGGCGGCGTATATCCCGTGGCCTTCAGCCCGGACAGCAAACTTGTGGCCGGTGGCAGTGACAAGGGCGCCAAGCTCTGGGACGTCGCAAGCGGCAGGCTGGTGGCCACATTGCCGCATCCCGGCTTCGTCTATGCTCTCGCGTTTCGTCCGGATGGCGGCGTCATTCTCACCAGCAGTCATGACAGCAAGACGGACGGCACCGCCCGCCTCTGGGACGCACGCACCGGCGCACCGGTCGGCGGCACGATCGGGGACCACCAGCGGTTTTACGCGGTCGCCTTCAGTCCTGACTCCAAACTCGCCGCCATCAGTGGCAACGGCGATGTCGCCCAGTTGTTCGATGCGCAGACCGGCAAAATGCTGGGCATCGAAGTGCGGCAGGGCGGCTCCATCCGGTCGCTTTCGTTCAGTCCGGACAGGACGAAGCTGCTCACCGGCAGCCTCGACCACACGGCGCGTGTGTGGGAGACCTCCAGCGGACAGCCACTCACCCCGCCGCTGCCGCATGACGATCAGGTGCGCGCCGCCGCCTTCAGCCCCACCGGAGCCAGCGTGCTCACCGGCAGCATGGACAAAACCGCACGGCTCTGGGATGCCGCCACTGGCCGGCCTCTGTGCCCGCCGCTCCAACACCCCACCGGCGTCCGCTGCGTCGCCTTCAGTCCGGATGGAAAATTCGTCGCCACCGGCTGCTACGGCGACACCGCCCACATCTGGGACGCCGCCACCGGCCAGCCCGTCGGCGGAACCCTGCAACACGGCAAACTCGTCCGCGCCCTCGCCTTCGGTCCCGACAGCCGCGTGCTTCTCACCGGCAGCTTCGACAAGACCGCGCGCTTGTGGCGGATTGACATTCCCTGAGATGTTCCGACTAGCAGCGCCTCAGTAAATCATCGCATTGTCCGGCGCGGTCGTTTCCTCGACCTTCGTCGCCTCGATGATCGGCACGGTCTGATCGCCTTCCTTCTTGTAGTTCATTTTACCGACGACCTTGACCCAGGTCATGTCTTTGAACTCGGGAGCCTTCTTGCCGAAGTCTACGGGCACGGAATAGGGGCGTGCATCGGCGGCGCAGCACTGGACGAGCATGCGGAAAATGCGCAGGCGATGACCGTCGTCGTTGTTAACCTTTTCCGGAAGGATCTGGGCCACGGTCTCGACCAACTGGCCGGTGAGCACCTTCTGCACCTCGACGTCGCCGCCGGTGTAGTAGAGTTCGGGGACTTCGAGGATGAAGTTGCCCTCCTTGCTCTGCGGCACCTGGGCCTTGAGGTCTTCAAGCGTGAAACTGCCGTAGCTTTTCGACTCCTGCGCGGGCTTGGGCAGGTCCTTTTCGTTTATGGTCTTCGCTCCTTCGGCCATCGCTGCGGAGGCGGCGGCGACGCCTGCGGGCGGCGGGGTGGCCGGTTTGTCTGTGGCGACCTTGACGACGACATCGGATGTCTTCGGCGTGGTCTTGGCGGCTTCGAGTTTGTTCTGCAGCGAGAACTGGTCGGCGCGCGCACCGGTGCCGTAGTTGGGGTTGTAGAAGTTCTTGTTCAGGATGGCGTTGGCGCTGAACTGGTCGGGCGTACGCACGGCGGCGAGGGTGAGCGGCACGGCGAGGATGGCCACGGCGGTGAGGCGTCCGGCCCAGCTGCCTTCTTCGAGAATGCCATGTGCGTGGTCGGCGTGATCGTGCTCATGGTCATGATCGTGCGTATGGGCGTGTTGATGGCCGTGATCGTGTTCACAGCAGCCTTCATGCTTGTGCTCATGGGCATGCGTGTGACCGCAGGTCTCGCCAGGCGCGTGGTCGTGTCCACAGCTTTCACCGTGCTGGTGCGCGTGGTCGTGGTCATGGCTGTGATCGTGTCCGCAGCAGCCGTCATGGCCGTGGTCATGCGAGTGACCGTGATCGTGGCTGCAGCAGGCGCCTTCGTCCTGCGAGTAGGTGAGCAGATTGAAGAGGCCGAGCACGACCATGCCGATGCCGCCGACGAGCATGAGCGGGCGGAAGAGGCCGTCGGAGGGGAGGTAATTGACGACACGACCGCTGACGTGAAAGTAGATCATCACGCCGCCCCACAGAAGCAGGAGCAGCACGCTGAGCAGGTGGATGAGGAGGCGTTGTGCTTTCATGGCAGGATTCAGGGGGTGGAGACTTTGGCCGCCTCGGCGGCTTTCGGTTGAACTTGATCGATGAGCAGGGTCCAGGGTTTCGACAGGCCGGCCACCAGGATGAACATGGCGGCGCAGAGCCAGATGACAAACTTCCGGCGGAAGACCGCCGCGTACATGAATACGAGCTTCACGTCGAGCATCGGTCCAAAAACCAAAAACGCCAGCTTGGCGGCGCTGGAGAAGGTGGCCATGGGCGCGGCGATGAAGGCGTCCGAGGTGCTGCACAGCGCGAGCACGAAGGACAGGCCCATGAGCGAGGGGATGGCTGTCCAGTCGCTGCCGGCGACGAGTTCGACCTTGGCCTGATCGACCTGGGTGTTGAAGACGCTGGTGATGACCACGCCGACCGCGAAGTACATCGCCGTGTCGAGGAAGTCGCGCATTGAGGTGCGCATGGCCTGCACGAGGCGGGTATTGAAGGGCGGCGGCGCGGGTTCCTCGGTGGCCGCGGCGGCTTTTTCCATGCCGGCGGCGACACTCGGAGCGAGGACGTCGCGGGGTTTCTTGCGCAGCAGCAGCAGGCCGATGAGGACGGCGATGGCGTAGCCGAGGGAGACGCGCGCCATGGCCATGCCGGCGCTGCCGAGCACGCCGGTCTTGGCCTCGACGTTCTGGAAGGCGCTCATCGTACTGAAGATCACGATGGGATTGATGATCGGGGCGCTGACGAGGTAGGTGATCGCGCAGGAGAGCGGCAGGCCCTTCTGCACCAGGCGCCGGACCACTGGCACCACGGCGCACTCACAGACGGGGAAGACCAGACCCATAAACCCCGCGGCGAAGGTGGAGAGCACCCGGTTCTTCGGCAGGACCTTTTCGAGGAGCTTCGACGGCAGGAAGGCCGCGATGAAGCCTGACATCACCGTGCCGATGAGAATGTAAGGGGCACCTTCGAAGACGATGCTCAGGAAAGACATCAAAACATCCCCCAGACGGCTGGGTTCGGGCAGGTTGGCAAGTATGATCATGAGTGGGAACTGTCTAAACGCTTCGTCCGGGGCGCTTCAAGCGGGAAAGCGAGCCGGGACGGACGGGTTTTTAGCAGACGGCGATGGTCGAGCATGGTTGAAGTTGCGCCTTCGGTTGCTTTCCAGACTGCTTGAGCGCTCTCAGAATTATCTTACAAGACGCTGACAGGAATCAGTGAGATTAATTCAGTGGTTCGAGAAAAACATGGTTGTTCAATCATCTGCGTTTTTCAGTGACCTTACTCACTCCTTGTCCACCATGAAAACCACGGTCTCCATCAGGCGCCGCCACGCAGGGTTTAGCATGATCGAACTGATGTGGGGCATGCTCGTTCTCTGCGTCGTCGTCGCCTTGATCATCCCGACGTTGGGAGCTGAAGCGCAGCGCAAGGCGTCCAAGCGCAACGCTCAGGCCATTCTGTTTGCCTATAGTACAGGAGTGGCGGCGCGAGTGGACTGGCCGCTCGGGAATGTCGCTGGTGTGGTCAAAGCAGTGGTGGATGGACGCAAGCCCAAGGATGGACCGTATGCAGGGCGTTTGTTTCAAGCTCCCATGAAGGTCGAGGACCTCCGGCAAACCTTCCCCTACTTGGGACGCAGGCCGGACGGCGAACTCTTCTTTGATCCGACGGGCGGGCAGGATTCTGAGGGATTGTAAACTTGACGGCGAGTCCGGATGTCCGTGTTCTCAGCCTCAGTATGGGGTTGCCATCAGCAATCGATTCGGGACATCAACGAGAGACAGCCCGGCACTGTGCCTGAGTTGCGCATCCGTGGGCAGGATTTGCGATGGCCTATGAGGAAGGGGGAATGCTGCGTTGAATGGATAACGCGCACCGAACTCCAACCTGAATCCATCCGATGAAAACACTGCTCGCCCCACTCCTTCTCAGCCTTGCCATGACCGCCACAGTCTTCGCCGCCTGGCCAATCAACGATGAATGCCCGGTGGATCACAAGGCCGCGCGCCCGATCTACCGGGTGAAGACCGATGAAGGCTTCGTGGCTTTCTGCTGCACAGACTGCATGCAGAAGTACTCCAAATCTCCCGGCGCCTACCCGGTGAAGAAGAAAGAAGTCGCCAAGTAAAACATCGTCAGCGGGTGAGATGCATGGGGACATCGGCCGCGATGGCGGCGCGATAGTTGGCCTGTGCTCGAAAGTACTCGGCTTGGGCCTCGACTTCGGTGACTTTGGCGTCAAAACCGGCCTGTTCGCGGATCTGGAGCGCGAGGAGATCGGTGGCGCCTTGTTTGAGTCGTTCGGCTTCGGCTTCCTGAAGCTGGCGGGCGAGCTCGACGTTGCGTCGCGTCTGCGTGAGCGATTCGTAGGCGGCGATCAGGGCGCTGTAACTGTCGCGCACATCTGCGACGATGCGGTCGCGGGCGAATCTCTTCTCGTTTTGGAGGCGGGAGATCTGGGCATCGACGGTGTCGAGGCGGCCTTTGGCCTCGCGGCGCTGCAAGGGGAGCTTGAATTCAATCTTCGCTTCCAGCTCGGTGCGCTCGATGTCCTTCGGTGTGCTGCGTCCCACGGCCTGACCGGCTTGCAGACCCACATCGAGTGAAGGCATGAGGTTGTTCTTGGCGAGACGTCGGTCGATCTCCGCCTTTTCGATGGTGAGTTCGATGCGACGGATTTCGGGACGAAAGATGGCCGCCTTGCCGATGTCGGCCGTCATCTGACTTTCATCCGGGCGGGGGTGAGGTGGAAAGGCGGCAGGCAGTCGCGAGCGTGAAGCGAGGATGGGTTCGGCGGTGTCCCGGGTGCGATAGAACAACGAGAGCTCGATGCTGGTCGCCTGAAAACGGCGCGTGGCCTGAACAACGGCAATTTCACGGCTGACCACAAGGCGTTCGTTGTCGACTTTCACGATCGGAGCGGACGCGCCGTTTTTGACCTGCTCAGCAATGGCGCTGTCACGGTCTTTGGCGATGCGGAGCAGTTCTTCGGCAAGACGCAGCCGCTGCCCGGCAGAGAGCCAACCGTAGTAGGCGATGGTGGCGGCACGGGTGAAGTCGAGGTATTGCCGAAGGATGTAGGGATCGGCCAGTTCCTGATCGATTTGCGACTGCCAGAGCATCGCGCGCCGTTTGTCGATTGTGCCGTCACGAAGCAATGGAACGCGGAAACCTAGGACAGCCTCGCCATCGACTCCGGTGCGGTCTTTGTTGTAGTTGGGCAGGAATCCGCTGCTCAAACGGTAACCACCATAGACGCTGCCGCCCCACATGGAGAAGGGCTGCTCAAGCATGGCGTAGCCCGTCTGGCCATCGTAGTAACCGGCGGGATTGATGCTGCCACCCACGTTGAGATTGAGGTCGAAGGAACCGAGCGCCTGTCGAGTGCGGCCATTGGCGATGTCCTGCTCGATCAAGGCGGCGAGGTAGGGCGGATACTGTGTCTGCACTGACGCGAGGACCTCGCCGACGAGAAGCGGCCCGCGTTTTTCTTCTGCTTCAAGCGGTGTGATCGGACACAACGCGAATGCGGCAGGAATACTAAACGCAGCGGCGGTGCGGCGGATGAGGGATGAGACGGCGGTCATTTCTTGGAGGGATCGAGTTTGTCAGCATCGCTCGATACGATGGGCGGGAAACCATTAATCTGACGCCAGAGTTCAAACCAGAGCGGAACCTCGTTGAGCATGACCCACGCATTCGTGCGCACTCCCTGGCGAAGCCAGCGGTCTTTGTCAGGCCAGTTGACTTCGACAGGTCCTTTGCCATCGCCGCGATCGACGATGTCGGTTTGCGGCCCTACGACGACGCGAAACTTGCCCTTTCCATCGTCGGTGGCGTCCACAAACACGACCTCACCACCGAATGTGCCGACAGCAAGCTGCGGCCATCCGATCATTTGCACGGCGGGCCAGCCCTCAAACGCAAGCCGCACCGGACTGCCGGGGGTGTCGTCATGTCGCGCGTGAATGAGAGGCATGTCATTGCCATCGAGCCAGATCTCCACGAATCGGCTGTCCGTCTCCGGAATGACAACGCAGATCAACGAACCGGGACGCAGGTAGGTGCCGTCCGTGGCGGCGACTTGCAGCACGATGCCGTCCCGCGGAGCCTCGACCACCTGACGGAGGTTTTGATTGATCTGGATGTCGATGCCGGAGAGGTCGCGCTCGGCGGCGGCAACTTCGCTCAAGGCGCTTCCCTTGGAGGCATGCGTGGAGGCGATGGTGGCGTCGAAATCGTTGCTCGTGCGCTTCAACGTCGCTTCGGCTGATTTCAGATCCGCCGCTGTGGAATCGCGCGAGAGCGTGGCGAGTTCATGGTCGCGCTTGGAGGCGAGTCCTTTGGCAAACAACGCCTCAGTGCGAGTGAAGTTCAGCATCGATGTCTCAGCGGCAATCTTTGCTGCTGCCACGCGTTGCTGCGCGCTATCGATTGCCTGGGCCTTCGCGAGTTCCTGCTGCGTGATCTGTGCGATGAGCGACTCGACACGTCCCTGCGCGAAGTCACGACGGCTTTCGATCGCCTCACGCTGAGCTCGAAGATTGTTGAGCAGATTTGGATCGTTGTCCTGAATCTCGGCGATGATCTCGCCCTTCTTCACACGTTGACCTTCGACGACATGCAGGTGCTTCACGCGGCCGGAAACCTGTGCTTCAACATTGATGCGGCGATCTAGCGGGTTGAACGCAATGACACGACCGGTGCCGCTTACGAACTGACGCCAGGGCAGGAAGAACATGGCGATGACAAGCAGAATAAACCCGAGCAGCAGGGCACGGCTGAAGATGCGCGCGAACTTGGCCGAACCAGCGAGGCTCAGCGCGGGAAGGGGAGGTGTGTGGGTGAGCGAATGCGTCATCAATTGGACTCAATGCGTTGAGTTTCGGAGATGGAGGAGGTGCCGTCAGTGAGGCGGCAGGGGGATATCTCGATGATCTGATCGCAACTACGGGTAACATCGTGGTCTCGTGTCGTCAGCACTACGGTCCATGGCAAGGATGGGTCAAGTATTGCAGCGGAAAGCTGGGCGAACGAGGCATTGTCGAGCCCATCAAGCAGTTCATCGATCAGCAGAAGTCGCGGGCGTTGTACCAAAGCGCGGGCCAGCAGCAAGCGCGTGCGTTGATTCCCGCTGAGCGGAGCACCGCCAATCTTCAAACGCAGATTCAGTCCGTCAGGTCGATGCAGCAGGTCGTCCAGCAAACCAACGCGGGTGAGCGCCTGGCGAATCTCATCCATGCCAATGTCGGGCCGTCCAAGGCGCAGGTTTTCTATTACGGTCGCGTCGACGATTTCATCGCGACGGAGCAATTGCACCTGCTCGCGCAGTGCTTCGAGATACCAGCTTCGCAAATCAAGACCGTCGATCGAAACGAATCCTCCGGTCGGTTGGCGCAGGCCGAACAGGATGTCGAGCAGCGAACTGGCTCCCGATCCATGCGGACCGACAACGGCTGCCCTAGCACCCGGCCGAATGGTGAATGAACGGCCGTCGAACAGCGGTGCATCCACTGCATATCCAAAGCTCAAGCCTTTGGCGATGATCTCGGCGCCACCTTCACGACGCGTTGGTTGTTCGCCGTCTTCACGTTCGATCTCGAGGTCCACCACGTGGCCCAGTTTGTCCATGGCGGCCATTGCGTCATACCAGGCTTCGAGCTTTTTGCCCAGTTTCGAAAGTGAGGCCACGATGGTCGTCATGATGAGCTCACTGGCCACCAACTGGCCAAGCGTGATTTGCTGGCTGATGACCAGCCAGCCTCCGACCACCAGAAGAGCCGCCGCAGCAAAGACCTGCAGGGTGAGAAGTCCGGCAATCTGGCGCATGAGCACCCGAAAATGTCTTGAACGGGCGCTGACGTAATCACTCGCCAGTTGGTTGGCGCGGTCGTAGGCCATCCCGTATCCGCCGGGCCCTTTGAATAGAAACGGGAAGTGGGCGATCTCCTCATACCAGTTCACCAGATCGTATTTCATTCGTGACTCTTCGATGCTGGTGTCCACCGCTCCGCGTCCGAGCAGCCAGATGATGAGCACGATGAGGACCAGCATGACTCCCGTGAAGAGCAGCAGCACCGGATGAAAGAACGCCAAAAGGAGCATTCCGATCAAGGTGCTAAACGCCAGATTGACCCCATCGAGCAGCAGCAGTGCGGTGCTCTTCTGCACGGTCACGACATCCAGAAATCGATTCACCAGTTCGGGCGCATGCACATCATCCAGAGCTTCTGCTTTGACACGCGGTAGACGGTAGGCGAGGTCCGATGCCGTTCGCACGAAGATCCGGCGCTGGATGATGTCTGAGATGTAGTATTGAAATCCGGTGACGATCGCCTGCAGCGCCAGACAGGCGAACAGGGCGATGGAGAGGACAATCAATGCCTGCACATAGGGCTGCTGCTGGCCGCCGAAGGCCAGGTTGCTCACGACGGCGTCGACGGCGAGGGGCGCCGCGAGATAAAGAATGCCGGCAAAGATGGAAAAGATGAGCAGTGTTCGAATGTCCTGCTTCTCAGCCTTTAGCAGGCCAAAGAAGCGTCGCACGGGACTGATGTGATCGTGCTCAGTCGCATGGTGACCCGAGTGCGAACTCATGCCATGGGCTGGCCGCTCTGGATGCACGATCCCGGCCTCCACGGTTTCATCGATTCTGTTCAGCCCCAGCATGCGAACGAGTTCCGTACGGGAAATACTGAGACGCTGTTCAGGATGCTCACCCTCGGCAATTCTCAGGCGGAACCAGCCTGCAAAGGTGATCACGATCCAGCGCGATTCAACCGCATGCCAGATCACAACCGGGGTATCATGATGAGCCTGCCAGATGACTTCCGCGAGCGGTTGGCGAATCGGCGAGACACGCA
Organism: Prosthecobacter sp.; assembly: GCF_020439865.1. Lineage (GTDB taxonomy): Bacteria > Verrucomicrobiota > Verrucomicrobiia > Verrucomicrobiales > Verrucomicrobiaceae > Prosthecobacter. Next base: position 4,301 of record NZ_JAGRPF010000209.1, on the reverse strand, counting down.
TGTACACCTCGGCGGCGGCACTGACCAACTGGCTCAACGGGTCGTCTGCCGTCTGCCGAGCATTTTGAATGGCAACCTTAGCGCGTTCATGATCGAACTCGCTTCCTGTGATGGCGGCCAATTGGGCCAGCATGCCGGGCGACAGACATGTTGGCAGTGATTGATTGGAATTTGGATCGAGATTCGTCGACTCGGGCATTCAGGACAATACGGGTCTTTCGGTTAGATGGAAGCTCGTTGGTGCTTGATGCAAAAACGTCCAGAGGTCCGTCATGGTTGCATCGGAGGTCCTCAGGCTAGTTGAAGTGAAACGGATGCCAGTTCCAAGTGCCGGTGCCATGAGAGGGGTCGTCGACCTCACGTATGGGTTTAAAATCATGGGAGTGGCAGGATGTGAGCAGTGCCATGGCGACCAGCGGCAGGATTTTGAGGAGTTTCGTGAACGTGTTCATGTCAGGGGTGGTTATGGTTCGCGAACAAGTTCGTGGAGAAGCACAGTTTGACTATTTCAATGTTTCAAATGTATGATTAGAGAATAGCTAACAAACAGCCATGAACCTTCCCCAGCTCAATTTTCACCACCTTCGCCTCTTTTGGGAAGTAGCGCGCAGCGGCAGCCTGCGGGCGGCGGCTGAACGCCTGCACCTCTCGCAACCCACCATCAGCGCCCAGATCAAGGCGCTCGAGGATGCGCTCGACGAAAGGCTTTTCGACAGGTCGGGCCGTGGTTTGAAACTGACTGCTCAGGGGCGCATGGTGATGGAATATGCCGGAGAGATTTTTTCCCTGGGCACGGAGATGGTGCGTTCGCTGCATGGCAAAGGCAATGCTCGCACCCTCCGGCTGAGCATCGGGATCACGGACTCATTGCCCAAATTGGTGGCCTGGCAGCTGGTGCGGCCCGCCGTAAAGGCGTTTTCAAATCTGCAACTGACCTGCTCCGAAGGGGACGCCCAGGAATTGCTAGGACAGCTGGCATCAGGAAGGTTGGATGTAGTGCTGTCAGATGAAGCGGCTCCATCATCTTTGCCGGTCAAGGCATTCAGTCATCTCCTTGGCCAGTCCCCCGCTGTTTTCTGCGCCGTTCCAGCCTTGGCGCGCAAACTCAGCCGCAAATTTCCAAATTCGTTGAAGGATGCGCCCGTGCTGCTTCCGGCAAGCCGGACCGCATGGCGGCATGAAATGGAACGCTGGTTTGAGTCGCATCGGATCCGTCCGCAAATCGTCGCGGAGTTTGATGATGCAGCGCTCATGAAAACAGCGGCCTCAGACGGACTCGGTGTGGTGCCCATTGCAGCTGCCGTTCTTGACGAAGCCGTGAATCGTTACGGGCTCAAACCAATCGGGCGTCCCGTGCACTGCGGCTTTTCCTGCTATTTGATCACCTTGGAACGTGCGATGAGACACCCGGCGGTGGCGGTGATTGCAGGCCTGTCGAAGGATGTGTTCAGGACCAAGGCGGTGAAAGTGTGAGGTTTAATCAACGATCGGTCGCGATCTTTACTTGTTGGGCCGCCGGGTTTTGATGGCCGGAACGTTTGCGATGAGTGAGCGCAGCAGTTGATTCGGAAAACGACGGCTGGGGGTGATTGCATAGAAGCTTTCCTTGATTTGCGGAAGGCGGTGGCGCTCGACAAGCTCGCCCCTCGCAAGTTCATCGCGTACCACGACGGGCGGAACGAGGGCAACAGCGTTCTTCGATTCACGCGCCATCAGGCGGAGCATGGCCATGTCATCGATTTCTGCGGCAATGACTGGGCGGATGCCGGCCTGGTCGAGAAGTGTGTCGAACGCTGCTCGGACGCTGCTCTCGAGGCTGGGCAGAATGAGCTGATGTGTTCGAAGATCTTCTGGAAATCGAAAAGGTTTCATGCCTCGGGTCTTATGTCCGACGAGGCTCACTGGTTGTTCGTCGAGCAGATGGCTATGCCATCCGGTCTCTGTATCGCGACGAACGGGCATGTTTGAAAGCACCACGTCCAGAGTGTGTGATTGGAGCCCCGCGAGCATTTCTCGCAGCGTGCCCGAGTGAATGATGAGTTCGACATCTGCCCGCGCGATGAGCGGCTTGAGAAAGGCAAGTTGGAAATTCCGCGACAGCGTGGCCACTGCGCCAACTCGAAGAAAGGCGCGACTTCGTGCTGCCCCGCTTCTGAGTAGGTCGGCGAGTTCCTCACCGCTTCTGAAAATCGATTCCGCGTACTCAAGTGCAATTCGTCCCGCCTCAGTCAGAACCAGCGCCTTGTGCTTCCGCTCAAAGAGTGGCTGCCCCAAGCTTTCTTCGAGGCTGCGAAGTTGCACGCTAAGCGCCGACTGGGAGAGTTTCAAATGCTGCGCGGCCTTTGTCAGGCTGCCCTCGGAAGCTATGGCGCGAAAGTAGCGGAGGTGATGGTAATTCAGGAAGGCCATAATCTCACATTTAGCAGAACGAACGATGAATGCAAAAACATCAATTGGAACGAAGCGAAGTTTTCAGGAATGAGTGGCGGGTCGCCAGATCCCCAAAAACTCACTCACATCATGACATTAACACTCGCTGTTCACACCGCCCAGGTCATTTCCGCTCCAGGATTACTCGCACCACTTGCACTCATTTGCGCGGCTTCTGCTCATGGTCTGCTTACAGCTGGTCGCCAGGCTGCCACCAATATGATGCATGTCACCCGAGCACTCTTTGCTGGAGCGCTCCTCGCTGCTACAGCGGTTGTTGTCGCCGGTCCGGCGGAGTTGGTGCTCGCCAACTTGGGACCGGGCAAACTGAGTCTCTACCTTGACCCACTGTCGGTGCTGATGTTGGGCCTGGTGACTTTCCTCGGCATGATCGTCTCCCGCTACTCGTTCAACTACCTCGCCGGAGACCCAGGGCAGGCTCGCTTCTCCCGCTGGCTGGTGCTGACGCTCGCATCGGTCAGCACGCTGGTGATTTCTTCGAATCTGCTCATGTTCGCTTTAGCATGGGTGGCGACGAGTCTGAGCCTGCACAAGTTGCTGCTCTTCTACCCGGAACGGGTCGGCGCGGTGCTCGCTGCGAAAAAGAAGTTCATCGTCAGCCGAATCGGCGACGTCTGCCTTCTCGCGGCGCTCTTGCTCGTCTGGCAGGTCTTTGGCACCTGGGACTTCCAGGCGATCTTCGCTGCCTCGACGCAGCATCAAGGTGAGCCCGCCATCTCATGGATCTGCGGCCTGCTGGTGGCCGTGGCGCTGATCAAGTCGGCACAATTTCCCTTCCACTCATGGCTGCCGGACACCTTGGAGACGCCGACGCCGGTCTCTGCGCTCATGCACGCGGGAATCATCAATGCGGGTGGGTTCTTGGTTGTGCGTCTCAGTCCGCTGATCGCGCAGTCGCCGGGGTCTCTGAACGCACTTGCGCTCGTCGGCGCCTTCACCGCGCTTTTTGCCTCGGTCATCATGATGACGCAGACGAGCATCAAGAAGTCGCTCGCCTGGTCCACGGTGGCGCAGATGGGCTTCATGATGCTGCAGTGCGGCCTCGGTGCCTTCGCCTTGGCGATGCTCCACATCGTCGCGCACTCGCTCTACAAAGCGCACGCCTTCCTCAGTAGCGGAAGCATTGTGAACATCGCCAAGTCCGCCTGGGTGCCGACCGGAAGGCCCGCAGCGCATCCGCTGATCGTGCTCAGTTCGCTCGGCGTGGCGGTCGCGGTCGGCTGTGGCATGGGTGCGCTCTTTGGATTGCAGGTAAGCTCCGATCTGGGGCACCTGATGCTGGTGGCAGTCTTCGTCATGGCGCTCGCGCACATGCTGTGGACGCTCTGGAGCAGCAGTATGGTGCAAAAGTTGCTGCTCTGGGGCCTGCTCATCACGACAGCCGCCACGGCAGTGTGCTTCGGGCTGCACAGCGGCTCCGAGCACCTGCTGGCCGGCGTGCTGCCCGAATACGCCCCGGCGCGCAGCGGAGTGGAGTATGCGGTGATGGCGGTGGTCGGCCTGCTCTTCCTCGCGGTGCTCATCTTTCAGTCCCAACTGCCCCTCTGGGCCACGCGTCCTGCCTTCGCCAGGTTCTACGTCCATGCCAGCAACGGCTTCTACCTCGGCACCCTCTTCGGTCGCCTCGTCCAAAAGAAGCTCTCCGCCTGAATCCTGCCACTCACTCACTCAACACCTCATTTCCTACTCCATGAACACCACACTCGCTCCTGAACCCACGATCGCCGTCTCTACCCAGCCAAACTGGCTGAAAGCCGCCCGGCATGCCTGCCTGCGCGTGCCGCCACTTTGGCCGCTGCACAGCTTCGTCGCCGTGAATCCCTTCGTCGGCCTTGTCGGCAAGCCCTTCG
>NZ_JAGRPF010000026.1 GCF_020439865.1 Prosthecobacter sp. | reverse complement strand
GGATCGATTTAAAATCACCGCGAATCTCCAGCGGCGCATCCGGCTTCGGGTCAAACGTCTCATGCTGGGGCGGTCCGCCGCTGAGAAAGAGAATGATGCAGCTCTTCGCCCTTCCGAACGAGCCTTCCCGGCCGTTCATCGGCTTCGCTTTGAGCAACGAAGGCAGGGAGAGCCCCAAACAACCCAAACCTCCGACGCGCAACCATTCGCGGCGGTTGGAGGAGACGGCTGGAGGGGCTCGATGCATGCGCTCGCAGTTCTACGCCCCGCCTCGCAGGCCTCTCTCACACACGGTGCAGCTTGTACGGATAGACATGGTCCGCGTTCCACTGGCAGCCATAGAGGTCGCCCGCGTCATCGACGCACACGTCATGCACGTTCCGGAAGACCGGCTGGTCCTGCAGCAGGAGGCCGACCTGATCGCCGTCATACTTCGGCTGCTGGCCGCCGGGCGCGGAGATGACGCGGTTGTTCTTGTCCAGAATGATGATGAACCCGCGCTCGCGCCACATGCGGAAATCATTCGGTTTCATGCCAAAGCACACACCGGAGAGCAGCAGATCGCCCGCGATGACCGGCCGGCTCATGAACGCGCCGGGCAGATACACCGAATGCGAGTAGGTGCCATCGAGCTTGTACCAGTGAAACTCATTGCGGATGCGCTCCGTGCACAGCACCAGCGGCTCCGGCTCGCGTGTGTCGATCGTCACGCCATGCGCCTGCATGAACTTGCCCGCGTTCATCGCCTGCGTACTCACGCCGCCGAATTTGCGGATGAATTTCCCCTGAGCGTCGAAATGCAGGATGAACTGTGACCCGTAGCCATCTGCCACATAAATGTCGCCGTTCGGTGCCGCCACAGCCTCCGTCGGCGCATACTTCGTGACGGCGTCGTAGGCTCCGCAGTCCTTCGCATGCGGCAGTTCCAGCAGGACTTCGCCGGACAACGTGGTTTTCACCACGCGCCCTCCGCTTGGATCGCACAGCAGCAGCGTCTCCTTGCCATCACGCGCATCGAGACTGAGTCCGTGACCACCACGCAGTTTCAGCGTCCAGGCATCCAGCACCTTGCCGTCCTTGTCGAAGATCAGGATGTTGTTCTTCGCCTCGTTCGTGATCAGGATCAGACGCTTCTGCGCATCCATGACCATCTCATGGCAGTCCTTCACCGGATGCACCTCACGCTTCGCCTGGCACCACTCCAAATCGACCCGATAGCGATGTTCACCATGGCCGATGATGGCGCCGTTCAGCGAAGTCTTGCTCTGCGCCTTCACAAACGGCGCGGAAAGAGCGGTGGTGGCTGTCGTGGTGATGAAGTGGCGGCGGTTCATGATCGATGAACGGCTCAATTCCGCTCGTTGTTGCCTCAGTTAGTCAAACTCCACCGACGTGGCGATGGAAGACGCCTGCTTAAGTTCGATCGCAAAAGCCTGGCTCCGATCATCCTCAGAAGTGTAGGTGACGAAGGCGATGTTTTTTCCGTCAGTCACATACCACACACGAATGAACCCGGTTGGAGGATTGTATTCACACGAAATACCGAAACAGAGCCCTGTCCGAAATGCACTGGCTTCAGTCTCGCGCTCAAGGTTCTGTGCATCTTCGAAGTGATAGAGCAGTCGTTCTAAGGCTTTCAGTCCGATGCCTGGAGTCTCTCCAGATTGATAGTGCCCAACGGTGAATTGCAACGCTCCAATGCCATCTTCGAGCGCGAGAGTCGGCGGTGTTCCAGCGGGAAGTGTGTCCGTGATGTCGCGCCAATCACCCTCCAATTTGAGGAGAACACCGGCAAACTGAACTTTGTGGCCCATTGGCAACGCTAACGCGAATTAGTCTGAATTCGACTCCGAAACGTCGGCAGCCGCAGCTTCCAGCGCATCGCGGCCAGTCGGATCAACAGAATGACCGCCATGCCGATGTAGCGATGTGTTTCCGAAGGCGGCAGCCATTCACGCAACAGCACAAAGACGAGTGCACCCACAAAAACCGCCGTCGCATAGAGATTCACATCCGGTTTGAACACCCAGGGAATCTCGCTGCGCAGCACATCGCGCAGAATGCCGCCCGCCACGCCCGTTACGACGCCGAGCAGGATTGCCACGATGCCGGGCGATCCGAACACCAGCGCCTTTTCGGTCCCGGCGATTCCAAACAAGGCCAGCCCAAACGCATCGGCCACCGCGAGCGCCCTGTGCGGCAGATGAGTGAAGCGGACGAGGACAAAAGTCGCTGCTGCCGCGACCAAGGCGGTCCACACGTGCATCGGCTCTGCGATCCAAAAAAGGGGCCGCACGCCGAGACAAAGGTCACGGATCGTCCCGCCGCCCACCGCCGTGACGAGCGCCAGCACCAGCACGCCAAACAGGTCCATGCCCTTCCCTTCCGCCGCGAGGACGGCGGTAATGGCGCACACAGCGACGGCGAAGTATTCAATCCAGGCGGGCATGATCATTTCAAATGAGGCAGAAGTTCCCGGGCCCAGATGTCATAGCCCTTCTCGCTCAGGTGCAGCAGGTCCGGCGCGAGGTCCCGTGTCAGCGTGCCGTCCGGCTGCAAAAGCGCCGCGCCGATGTCGATGACGGTTACGCGTTCATCCGCCAGCTTCGGCAGCAATGCATTTACCGCAGCGCACTTCACCCGCATCTCATCCTTCGCATCGGCACCACGCGGAAAAATGGCGTGCAGGAGCAGCTTCGCCTTCGGGAACCTCGTCTTCAGCCGCTGCACCACCGCACCGATGCCTTCTGCGATCTGCGCCGGTGCGAAGTCACCGTGTCTCGCGTTGTTCGTGCCGATGTGCAGCACGATCACCTTTGGCTGCAGCCCGTCTAGTTCACCGTGGTCGATGCGCCACAGCACATGCTGCGTCGAATCGCCTCCAAAGCCGTAGTTCGCCGCCTTCATCGGCTCGAAGTGCTCCTTCCACACCTTGGCACCCGCCTTCTCCCAGTTCTGCGTGATCGAATCGCCGAGAAACACCACCTCCACGCCCTTCTTCGGCTCCGCGACCTTCTCCGCATGCCGCGCCGGCCACCAGCCAAACTTCCCGGTGGTCTCAAAGCGGCCTTCTGACAAGGCCGCGAGGTTTGCCTGCTCCGTGGCAAACGCCGCGAAGTGCAAGCCGCCCGCACCTTCATAAACCATCGCGATCCGACCGTCCTGCATCACGCTCATGCAGGAATACATGCTGCCACGCGGATCAATCACACGTCCCTCACTCCACGTCTCGCCGTCGTCACGGCTCTCGCGCACGGTCATTCGCACGCGGCTCTTGCTGTCCGCCGGGTTGCTGAAAAGCAGCGTGCCACTCGAATGCCGGACCAAGCTCGCCTGACAGACGGGATCAGGCAGCCGCAACCACGGCTCGCTCCACTTCGTTCCGTTCCACCGCTGCCACTTTCGCTGCCCGCTTCGCGACTCATCGCGCATCGAAATGAGCATGCCGCCTTTCGTTTCGACGATCTGCGCCTCGCTCGTCGGCCCGTCACAGGGGGGCGACATCGTCCACGTGTCTCCATGATCCTTGCTCGCAATGAAACACGAGTGCGGCGTGCCATCCGCATCGCGAAACTGTGCTGGAATCACCAGCGTGCCGTCGCGGAGCTGGATCCCGCACCCCGGTCCGTCAAAACATAGCCGCCACTCCGGCTTTTTGATTTGTGAAGTGATGCTCACCGGCTTCGACCACGTCACGCCATCGTCATCACTGTGCGCAATCACAAACTGCCCCGTCTCCTCCGGTGTCATGCCCGGCCCGCTGCCAAACCAAGCGCGCTTTCCCTTCGACCAAAGCGCCGCGACAAAGATGCGTCCCGTCTCACGATCCACCAGAATGCACGGATCACCCACGCCGCTGCCATCGTAGTCGACCACACGCTGCGTCGCGCTCCACGTCTCGCCATCGTCGGTGCTCCGCGTCAGCCCCACATCGATGTTCCCCGGCAGATCGCCCGCATTGTCGTGCCGCAGGTCAAACACCGCCAGCAGCGTGCCCTTCTTCGACGTCGCTAGGCCAGGAATGCGATACGTGTGCACGCCGTCGTCACCGTTTTTGCGCAGCATCTTCGTCGTGAGTCCCGCGAAAGGCTGCCAAGGCTGAATCTGCTCCGAGTCAGGCAGATCGACGGGTTCGCCCCACCTCTGCCGCAAACTCGATTCCACATCGGCGAGTTCGTTTTCACTCAAGACGGATCGAAACACTCGAATCTCCGCCACATCGACCTTCAAGCCGTTTTGTGTCGCCACATCCGCGCCCACGATGAATCCGCCGAGCGTCCCGTTCGGCCGAGTAAACTTCAATACCTCCCACTTCGAGCCATCAGCCTTCACGCGAATCGCATCCGCGCCCGACCGTGTTGATCCATCGCACAAGACGCCCTCGCCACGAACTCTCGCAAGCATCACGATGGTGCGCGGACCATCGATGCGCCCCCAGGCATTCACCGCCTGCCACACCGCCGAGTTCCCGTCGAAACGCACCACCTCCTTCACGCCTCCGGGCGTTTTCACCTTCCAGACCCGAGGCGCCCCGTGGATCCGCGTTAGATTGCCCCACGACGTCACCAGCCCGTTGCGTGAATTCAAATGTACGTCTCCGCTATAAATGGCAATTTGCTCAGCGGCATGGGTTCCCGTGATCGAAAGCAGGAAAAAGATGATCCAGCGCATATCAGTCAGTGTTTCAGATAGTGCTCGATGCCGTTCAGAAACATCTGCACGGCCACCATGACGAGCAGCATGCCCATCAGTCGCTCTACCGCCATCGATCCCTTTTCCTTCAATATCCGTGAAATAGCCGGTGCGGACAGCAACACGGCGGCGGTGATTCCCCACGCGATGAGCAAAGCCGCAAACCAGCGCGACAGTTGCTCCGGATGGGTGCTCACCAGAACCAGCAGCGTGGCAAGCACGGACGGCCCCGCGATCATCGGCGTGGCCAGCGGTACGATGAACGGTTCCATCACCGGCTCATCCGCTTCGTGACGCGAAGGCGGGAAAATCATCTTCAGCGCGATCAAGAACAGCACGATGCCGCCGCTGATGAACAGCGCCTCCTGCTTCAAGTGCAGCAGTCCCAGCAACCACGGACCCGCGAACAGGAACACGATCAGAATCACCAGCGCGACGACCAGTTCTCGGGCAATCACACGCAGACGCCGTTCCGGCGGCACCGCACGCAATCCGGACACAAACGTGGCCACATTACCCAGCGGGTCCATGATCGTCAGCAGCAGCAGTGTGGCGGAGAGCGTGTCCATGGTCGGAATCAGCCTGCGTTTGCCTCAGGCGCAACCAATGGCGCACGTTCCTCACTCGAGCGCGCCCCCAGATTGCCGTAACGGTGGTAGTCGAAGCTCACACTCTGCTCCTGCACATACCAGAGCAGTTCCACACGTCCTTCCGCGATCACAGGTGCATCGGCGATGAAGACCTGGGCCTCCGCAGCGGCACGACGCACGAATTCAGGCACGCGATCGTGAGCGGCATAGCGCACACGGTCGGTTTCACGCTCTGAAATCGCCATCGCGAGTTCTTCGTCGCCTTCCTCGATGAATTCGATGGTCCCGGCCCAGTCCTCCGTCGCTTCGTACAGTCGCCGAAGCGCCTTTGACTCAAATCCATGCATCATGCTGATAGTGATGCGGCATCCAGCGGCTCGGGCTGCAGCAACGCGGGCGTGGAGATCAAAGGTCGTGTCATCAGGATGCACCCGGATGCGCAGCTCACGAACCGGGAAATAGCGGCGCACATTGTCCTGGCCGATGAGATGGAAGTGGTCGTGCTCCCGCTCGAACTCATCTGCCCAAGCTCGCTCATAAGACGCCAGCGCCGCCACCAATCGTGTGTTCTCGTCGAGATTGAGTGTGTCGTGCCCCTTCAACGCCGTGAGCAAGGCCGCCATGGGCGACCCGGGCGACGGTGCGGCCACGTTGGTGACGGGCGTCTCGTGGAAATGCATGAACTGCGCCACATAGTTCGGTCCGCCGGCTTTAAGGCCGGGACCAAAAGCACTCATACCCATGCCGCCGAAGGGCTGACGCAATACGATCGCGCCCGTAGTGCCACGATTGATGTAAAGATTTCCGGCACGGATGCAGGCCTTCCATTCGGACTGCTCACGGTCATCGAGACTCTCGATGGCGCTGGTGAGTCCGTAGCCGGTTTGATTCACGAGTGCGATGGCCTCGTGCAGCTTTTCAAAGCGCATCACGCCGAGCACCGGACCGAAAAACTCCGTGAGATGCGTGTAGCCGCCCGGCTGCACGCCCCACTTGATGCCCGGCGACCACAGGCAGTCGTTGCCATCAAGGCGATGCGGCATGAGCGCCCACGATTCTCCGGATTCGAGCGTGAGCAGGGCGTTTTCAAGATCGCAGGACGGCGGACGGATCACCGGGCCGATCTTCGTCTTCAAATCCCACGCGGAACCGACATGCAGGCTTTCCGCAGCCTCGACGAGTGCGCGCTTGAACTCAGGATCATCGTAAACCTCGGCCTCCAGCAGCAGCAGCGAGGTGGCGGAGCATTTCTGGCCCGCATGGCCGAACGCGGAATGCAGCACGTTTTTGATCGCGAGATCACGATCGGCCATTGCGGTGACGATCGTGGCGTTCTTTCCGCCCGTCTCGGCGCTGAGCGGCAGATCCGGCTTTGCTCGCAGCATGGTGAGCGCGGTTTCGGTGCCGCCGGTGAGGATCACCGCATTCACCAGCGGATGTTGCACAAGTTGCGCACCTTCCTTGCCGCCGGAGCACGGAACGAATTGCAGTGCCTTCTTTGACACGCCGCCGCGCCAGAAGCACTGGCACATTTCCCATGCCGGAAGCACCGCATCCGATGCGGGTTTCAAAATGACCGTGTTGCCTGCCGCGAGTGCAGCTGCAATGCCACCGCAGGGAATCGCGATGGGAAAATTCCACGGCGAAACAACAACCACCACGCCTTTGCCGTTGGCCGTGACGTTCGGCAGTTCGAAGAACGATCTCGCCGTGTCTGCGTAAAACTCGACGAAATCGACCGCCTCACTCACTTCGGGGTCGGATTCGGCCAAAGTTTTTCCCGTGTTCGCCAAAGCCGCGCCCATGAGATCAGCACGCGCTCGACGCAGCTCTTCCGCGACCTGGCGCATGACTGCCTGGCGGGCCTGGGGCGTCATTTTACGCCAGCCGTCATCGTCGCGTGCCGCACATTCGACGGCGCGTGAGATGTCATCCGGACCCGCCTGACGATAGCGGCCGACCACGACGCCGGGCCGTGATGGATCGAGGCAATCGCGTGTGACGCACTCATCGCGGAGTTCCTCGCCGCCAATGACGAGCGGCAGATCGGTGATTCGGTCCCTCCACGAATCGAGAATGCTCTTCGCCCACTTCGCGTGATGCGGCAGCGACCAGTCGGTGTCGGGTTCGTTGTGAAACTGCGTCCAGCTTGGCACTAAGGGGCGTGTGACCGGCTCGTGGCGACGATCCTGCGTGCGTCGTGGCACATCGCTCAGCGTTTGAAGGCGCTCAAACGATGCGATGAAAGCTTTTTCGAGTTCCTTCCAGTCAGCGCTTCCGGGAACGAGTTTGAAAGTGTGACGCAGAAAGTTGTCCGGACCGGTGTTTTCATCGAGACGACGGATCAGATAGCCGATGGCGCTCAGGAAGTGCTCTTTGTGACAAACGGGCGAGTAAAGCAGCAGGTTTGGCGCTTCTTCGAACAACGCACGGCGCTGGTGATTCGCCATGCCCTCCAGCATTTCGAACTGTACTCGATTCAGTGTCTGATGTTCCTGCGTGAGCACGAGCGCATATGCGACATCAAACAGATTGTGCGAAGCGATGCCGAGACGCGCGGCCTTGATGTTCTCCGGCTCCATGCCGGTGTGAAGCATGCGCTTGTAGTTGGCGTCGGTGTCGATCTTGGAGTCGAAAGGTGCCTGCGGCCAGCCTTTGACCGACGCCTCGACGCGCTCCATCTCCATGTTCGCACCTTTGACGATGCGCATGGTGATTTCAGCGCCACCGGCGGCCACTCGCCTCCGTGCCCAGTCGAGCAACTTGCGCTGCCAGCGATGTGAATCTGGAATGTAAGCCTGCAGCACGATGCCCGCGCTCACCTTTTCCAATCCGCGACGCTCCAGCGTGCGCATGAAGACCTCGCAGGTGAGGCTGAGATCGCGATACTCCTCCATGTCGAGGTAGATGAACTTCGGCACGCGTGTGCCGTCGTGGCGCGTGAAGGTGGAGCGCGCCGCGCTGCGGTAGAGCCGCTCCAGACGATCGCACAAGGTCGTGATCGTGTGCTCGCGGGCGATGGGCGACATCTGCGAGTAGAGCGTGGATATTTTTACCGAGAAGACCTCGGTCTCCGGAAGTTGCAAGGCTTCGAGATAAAGCTCCAGCCGTCGCTCCGCCTCAGCCTCGCTCAGAATCGCCTCACCGAGGAAGTTCACATTCATGCGCACGCCTTGCTCGCGGCGTTTTTGCAGGTGTTCGGCCAGCAGATCGTGCTCGGCGGGCAGGATGACGTTTGCCGTCTCCTGGCGCATGTGCTCCTTCACCATCGGCACCGACACGCCGGGCAGCCAGCCGCCAAACGTTTGGAAGCCGCGCAGCATCGCGCGATCGAGCGGACTGAAAAAGCGCGGCACACCCTGCACATCGAGGATGTGCGTGAACTGATCCACCACGCGCGAAGTCGCTTTGGCGCGAAAGGCCTGGTCGGTGAGCTGAACTAGCGTCGCCTTGTCCGAAGGCGTTTGCAGCATGCGATCCAGTTCCGCTTGCTGCCGCTTCTCCGCAGGCGTCTGCAACTCGGTCGCACGACGCTGCAGACGTGCAGCCAGCGAGATGGCTTTGGCGATGAGGTCGGCGTTCATGGCTCGCTGAGTTAGACACCCAGAACCTGCTTTACGTCGACAAATGCCTTCACGGCCTTGTCCAAATCTTC
>NZ_JAGRPF010000208.1 GCF_020439865.1 Prosthecobacter sp. | reverse complement strand
GCATGAGCCCGACTTACGTGAAGCGCATGGCCGATGCCGTACCAGGCATGAAGTGGGTGTTTGACACAGGAAATCCCGTCTTCATCGACGACCGCGACAAGCCCGGCCACAAGCAGGATGCGTGGGAAATGTATCAGGCCATCAAGCCCTTCATGGCCCACGTTCACGTCAAAGACGGCATCTGGGACAAGGCGAAGAACGACGCTGTTTACACCTTCCCCGGTGAAGGCGAAGGCCAGACCGAGCGCATCATGAAGGATCTCGTCGAGACCGGCTACGAAGGCTACATCAGCATCGAACCGCACGTCGCCGTCGTCTTCCACGGAGCAGGCGCTGCTGACGATCTCTCCCCTGAACAGAAAGCGAAGGAGCAGTATGACAGCTACCTCAAATACGGTCGCATGCTGGACGCGATGCTGAAACGCCTCGGCGCCAAGCTCGGCTAAATTCCAAGAGAGCGATCATCCGATCATTTCACGAAAAGGGGCCGCTCCGGCCCCTTTTCTTTTTCACACCTCAAACACGCCGGTGCCACCCGCGAGGAACATCTCCCAGTCGCGAATGCGATGGTGGTTCTTGATGAGGTGTGTCACCGGCACTTCACGGGGAATAGACGGACGTCGCAACAATTTCAATCCGGCTTCCTCCGGCAGTTTGTTACCCTTGCGGCTGTTGATCTTGCGGTCGGCCAGCACGCAGTTCTCCCAGTTGCTGGCGCCACCGCGCGAAACCGGGATGATGTGATCAATGTTCCCCTCATGCGGCCGCAGCTTGCGCCCGGTGTATTGGCACATGCCGCCATCGCGTTCCCAGATCGCCTTCGCGCAGAATTTCGGACGGCGCTTCGGCACCTTGTCAAAACGGGCTAGCACCAACACGGAAGGCACGCGCACCGGACCATGCACGGTACCGATGCTGTTGTCGCCTTCGCGGACTTCGAGCTTCAACCAGTCCTCCCAGGTCACCGGCCGCATGTCACCTCCGGTGTGAATGTCGAGTGCGGTCGCATTGCCCGCCGCCATCATGCTGAAGGACTCAATGGGCGTTTTCGAGTCGATGGCCTGCCAGTGCCTGTTCAGCACCAGTACAGTTGTCTTGGTCAACGTTTCATTCATGCACAGCTCCTAGGTCGGGAATTTCGGCACGAAGGGCGCACGCGTCACGCTGCGTTCCTTGATGTTGGACGCCTACGCTGGCGAGTACCGGCGATTTGCCAAGTGCCAAGTTTGTTTCTACCCGCCTGAACGACAAAATGCCGCCGGGTCATCCCCGACGGCATCTGTCATTCCGGAAGAAACATCTCCCACTCCCGCACCCGGTGCGTGTTCTTGATGAGCAGCGTCACCGGCAGTTCGCGAGGCACAGCGGGTCGGCGCAGGAGCTTCAAACCGGCCTCTTCAGGCAGTTTAGAGCCCTTGCGGCTGTTCACACGCTTGTCGGCCAGCACGCAGTTTTCCCACGAAGTGGGTCCGCCACGGGATAGCGGCACGATGTGGTCAATGTTCCCTTCGTGCGGACGCAGCTTGCGACCCGTGTACTGGCACGTGCCGCCATCGCGCTCCCAGATGCCGCGCACGCCGAACTTCGGGCGCTTTTTGGGCACCTTGTCGAATTTGGCGAGCACCAGCACCGCAGGCACGCGCACTGGCCCTTTAACCGTGCCGATGACGTTGTCGCCGTCGCGCACGGGCAGCGTGAGCCATTCGTTCCATGTCACCGGACGAATGTGACCGCCGGTTTCGATGTCCAGCGCTGTGGCCGCGCCGCTCGCGATCATGCTGAAGGCCTCCATCGGCGTTTTGACGCCGATGGCCTGCCAGTTGCGGTTGAGCACGAGAACGGTGCTTTTGGTGAGTTGGTCGTTCATAAATTCGAAATGCCGACGCTCGTCGGCTTTGAGATGGGGAGTGGCGACAAGTCGTCGCCACTCCCTGATTGCGATGTTCGTTCTTCAATCCTCCGCCTTTTCGCCTGCCGGACACATCTTGACGATGCGTGGCTCGAATTTGCCGAGGACTTCGACGAGGTCCGTTTGCGCGGCCATGACGCCGTGGATGTCTTTGTAAACGCCTGGCACCTCGTCGATGCCCGCGCTGAGCAGTTCGACACCGGCGGCGGCGAGCTGCTTTTTCACGGCGCTCCAGGTGAAGCTCTGCGCCGCCTTGGAGCGGCTCATCACGCGGCCGGCACCGTGCGAGGCGCTGTGAAGCGACTCGGCGTTGCCTTTTCCGCGCACCACGAAGCCTGGCGTTGCCATCGAACCCGGGATCACACCGAGCACACCGGCACCCGCAGGCGTCGCGCCTTTGCGATGCACGATGACCTCGCGCTCCGCACCGTTCACCACGTGCGTTTCCTTCCAGGCGAAGTTGTGATGGTTCTCGATGTCGAGGATGACATGAGCGCCGACCTTCTTCGCGATGTGTTTGTGGATGAGCGCGTGGTTCGCCGCCGCGTAACGGCCCATGAGGTTCATCGCAGCCCAGTATTCCTGGCCTGCTTCTTCCTCAAAGGTGAGCCACGCGAGGTGCTTCAGATCCTTTGGCAGATCGTAACGACGGTCCATCGCGATGCGGCTGTAGTGCTGGCACACCTGCGCACCCGCACCGCGTGAACCGCTGTGCGAGAGCAGCGCGATGTATTCGCCCTGCGGCACGTCGAAACCGGACTCCTTCAACGCCGCGGACTGCTCCGCGTTCACGTCAAAGGCGCCGAACTCGACGAAGTGATTTCCGGAACCGCTCGTTCCGAGCTGCGCCCACGCTTTGTCCTTGTGACGCCGCGTGATCGGCGAAACGTTCCAGTCCTCGTCCATCACATCGTGCTCGCGACGGTTCTTGAACTCGCAGCCCATCCCGAAGCGTGTTTCATCCTCGATGATGTTCGCGAGACGGTCCTTCTGGCCCGCGATGAAGCTGGCCTTGCGGTCGTAAACCGTGAGACGCATGCGGCACGCGATGTCCACGCCGACTGCGTAAGGGATCACGCAGCCTTCCGTCGCCAGCACGCCGCCGATTGGCAGTCCGTAACCTACGTGAGCATCCGGCATGAGCGCACCCGCCACCGAAACCGGCAGCGCACACGCGCTCGCCATCTGCTTCACGGCCTCGGCTTCGAGACCCGATCCCCACTGACGCCATGGCGCGAGTTCATCGCGCTGCTTGTAAGCAGGCGCATACAGATCACGCGCAAAGACCTCGCGCAGCGGATCGCCGAGAAACGCCTCCGGCGTCGCGATGATCGCGCCGAGTTCTTCCTCCAGACGCGCAGGTTCACCGCCCTGGCCGATGAAATTCACGATGAATTCCATGCCAGACTTGAGCGCCGCGCCCTGAGGCACGCCGAGGCGGATGAGATCTTGGGTTTTCATAAGAGTGGAGGTTCTGATTTGGAGAATGGGAGTGATGGGAAATGGGCACGAGGATCCCGGCAGCGGTGTTCGTTCTTTGATGATCGCCGAATACAGCTTGGAAGGGTTTGCGGCCCTTCCAAGCTGCCAGTTCTGCAATCGAGTGACTAGACGCCTTTCAGCGCATAGCGACGGAAGAAGCTGTTCAGGGCGCTCACGTCACCTGCGACATCTTCGGGCTCATTGAGAGCCTCCAGACGTTGCAGTTCCTGAACGACGAAGCGCGAGAGCACTTCGTCGGGTGGTGCGACGGAGAGTTCATCACCAGCTTGCTTACGCGTCACGAGTGTGTTGAGCGCATCGCGGACTTCTCGTTCTTCGAGCACGCCCTCGACCAGCTCATTGAAGAGCATTGGCACCTGACCGAGCGAACGCTCGATCCATCTGCAGGCGAGCAGAGGCCTGAAGACGTAGAGATACTTCTTCAGGCTGACCTGCTCGCGACCTTCGAGGTAGCTGCGCCAGTTTCCCGACGCCATGTGCAGGTAGTGGGAGAAACAGCGACGAGGCGAATAGAAGCGCTCCGAGAGCTCGCCGAACTCGCGGGTGAAGACAGCGTCATGCTGATACACAACGGGTGACTTCAGCCATTCAAGCAACGGAGGGTTGCTCTTGCGGAGCAGTCGCAGCGCCTTGCGCAGTTCCCAGCCGCTGACATCGAGTTCCTCGTTCAGCGGCTCCTCGATCACGTCGCGTCGGTCTTCGACGGACAGATACCAGTCGCTCGGGTGAACGTAGAGAAAGCGAACATCGTAGTCGCTGTCATGCGAGGCGAATCCCCACGCACGACTGCCGCTTTCGCACGCGTAGAGAACGCGCACGTTCCGCTCGTCTTCGAGACGAGCGAGCGCGTTGCGGACGCGCTGGAATACTTCGTTGTTTTGCATGGAGGACCTCCTTTCTATCAATGGGTAAAAGAAAGCCAGCCGTCCGTGATGGACGGCTGGCCATGTGAGTTGTGTTCCACTAAAGCTCCACGGCTTCGATCACGCGGATCAGCGCGCCTGGGTCGGCATCGAGCAGTTTCAGGGTTTCGAGCGTTTTGTCGCTGAAACCGGCCAGGCAGCAAACCTGGCGCTCTGGGAACTGCAGGGAACCGTAACCGTTCAGGTCGAAGCTGAACACTTTCGGATCGCAGCGGTGGCGCTCCTTCCAGCGGCGGAACGTGTCCACGGGCGCCTGGTGTCCCACCCAGCCCTGCATGTCAGAGAGGATGATGACACGGTCATACGCCCGGTCTGCGCACTGGAAGATGGAGTGGAAGTTGGTGCCGGCGGACTGCGCCTGGCCTTGAAGCCACTGCGCCAGCGACAGCGTGCTGTCGCGCTTGTTCAGCGTGACGTATTTCGCGCCGTCGCTGAAGAGCATGACATCCGCATCGTTCGCCTTGAGCAGCGTGGCGGCAAACAGCGAGCCGATTTGCAGCGGACGACCCACCATGGAACCGGAACCATCGAGCGCGACGAGCGTGCGGCCTGGGAAGGATGGCACGTTCGCGAGCGAGATGTCCACGGCGTCGCTGAGGGACGCGAGCGCATCGGCTGCGCGTGGCAGATGACTCGCCTGCACGGCATCGAGCGCCGTCTGGAAGCGGAATGGCAGCACGAGCGATTTGCGGATGAGTTTTTCATCGCGCAGCATCGCCAGCGCGGCATCGACGGCCTCCGGAGCGGATTCGAGCACGTTGCGCAGGTTTCGCAGCAGGGCGAAGTAGCCGATCTTCCGCATGCGGATGAGTTCCGACCAAGCTTCGCGTTTCCGCTCGGCGAGATCGTCGTCATTTTCCGCGGCGGCACCAGCCTGCGTGAGTTTGGTTTCCCACGTTTCCGCCGGAGCGAGCGTGCCTTTGACGAGCTTGCCCAGCGCTTCCGTGGCAGGCGGGTGAACGAGGTTCACGACATCGACCAGCGAGAGCTCGGCGCGGTCTTTGCGGTATTTCGCGAGCTGATACTCGTCGAAACGCGCGAGAGCGCGGCCGAGGCCCTTTTTGAGCGAGTTCGGAATCACTTTGCCATGCACACCGCGGTAGCACGCGAGGATCTCGATGGCGTCATCGGGACGATGCACGACACGGTCGTAAAACCGCGCCGTCCACGCCTCGCCCTTGACGCTTTTCGCCAGTTCGGCGGCCGTGAGGTGGCTCACGCTGCGCATGCCGGCTTCTTTGCGGGCATAGAGCGCGGCCTTGGCGGCGAAACGCTTGTCGCTCATCTGCGCGATGAGTTCTTTGACGCGGTTCGCCGTGGCATCGGCCGTGCGGTAGAACTCGTCTTTGAGCATCGACGTGAGCATGATCGAGGCGAGCTCGAGTTTCGGCGTCTCGGTGAACGCCTCGCCACCCGCGAGATTGAGCGTGTCAGCACGTGGTCGTTTCTTGAGGAAGTTGAATTTCATGTTGGTGGTTAGGTGGGGTGGAATGCGGAGGAAGTTTGCCAGGGAGACCGGCCCGTGATGAGCCGCCTGATGGTCTTGTGGACCGTGTCAGTTCCCGAAGTAACCCCGGCATCGCTGCCGCATCGTTGCATGTGTTTTCGGAAAAGGATTTGGGGAGAAACGTGACCTGGGAAACGGATGCGTGAGCATCCGAACCGCTCTACCACTGAGCTATCGCCCGGTAAGGTCGGGCGAGCAGGATTCGAACCTGCGACCTGTCGGTTAAGAGCCGAAGAATCCCTGATCTAACTGCCCCAAAAATGAACCGCAGCTTTGTGGGAACTGCGGATGAAAGGAATCGCGGAGAAAAATGAAAAGAGCTGGACGGTTCTCAAGAACGACGGACTCAGCCGCGCAGTGACGAATGAACTGTGAGGTCATCCGTGAACCGGGATCGCTGAAACGAACCGGCTCCAAACTGCGCGTGGCCCTGCGAACCTGCCCGCCGGAGGGTTGACCGTTGAGGCATGCCTGCCTCTTCCGTTGGATGGTGGCGAAGTATCTCTCTTCTCGCTGCCGCGAAAGGGTTTGGAGAATGAATCTGAGGAGGAAGTTGGCCGGGGCTTTCATCCCTGTCACCGGGATGATGGGATTCGAACCCAAGGTTTCCGAAGGATCCCCGGCCTCGCTGCCTCAGAGAATGGAAGATGGTTTTGCGGAGGAAGACGAACAGAGTGAACCGCCAGCGGCTTCCCGATGGCTCGGCGGGACTCGAACCCGCAATTCCAGACGCAAGGCCTGGTGCTGTACCGTTTGCAACGAAGGAACCCTGTTCTCGCTGCCGCAAAAGTTTGGTTGCCCGTAAAGGTGCTGCCCCCTCGATTCCTGGATGTAAGCCAGACGTGATGCTGTTTCACCAACAGGCGGAAAATGGTCGGTCCACAGGGACATGCACCCTGCTATGCCGGTTAAAAGCCGGCTGCTTCGCTGTCTAAGCTTTGGACCGAAAATGGTGCTCACAGCGGGATTTGCACCCGCACTGGCGACGCTCTCGACGTCGTGTCTCTGCTGTTGGACTACATGAGCTTTGAAAAACTGGCACCCACGGCGGGACTCGCACCCGCTAGGACAGATTTGAAGGACCTGCTGCTCGACGCCTTTGCATTCGTGGGCTTGTGAAAATGGCGGAACGCCGAGGACATGCTCCCCAAGCCGCGCGATGGCGGCACGATCTCTTTAGCAAAGAGTCCCGGCTCGCTGGTCCGGTTGACGTTCCTTGGTTTGAAATGGCACTCCCGGAAGGACTTTCGCCTCCAACCTCCGCGTTCGAAGCGCGGCGCTCTATACATTGAGCTACGGGAGCATGTTGGAATGGTGCCTGTGGCGAGAGTCGCACTCGCACTGCGCCGGTTTTGAGGAGGCTGTCTCTGCTGTTGGACTACACAGGCGTTTGATGGTGCTCCCGGTGAGGATCGCACTCAACACTGACACCGGGTTTAAACCGGCGGCCTCTGCTTTGGGCTACGGGAGCATAAGATGGTGCCCACGGCAGGAGTTGCACCTGCACTCGACCGCTTCTGAGACGGTTGTCTCTGCTGTTGGACTACGCGGGCATGAAAAATGGCGACCCTGGATGGACTCGCACCATCAACTCTGCGCTTCAAAGGCGCATGCTCTCACATTGAGCTACAGGGCTGTTTTGAAATGGTCGGTCCGGCTGGAATTGCACCAGCACCCTTCAGGTTATGAGCCTGGTGCTCTGCTGTTGAGCTACGGACCAATGAAAATGGTCGGATACCCCGGTGCTGCCCCGGGCGCCTCTTGCTTCCAAGGCAAGCGAGTTCGCTGGCTCTCTCGTATCCGATTGAAAAATGGACGTGCGCCCCGGACTCGCACCGGGTTGCGTGGACTTGCAAACCACTGGCTCGACGACTTCGCCGTGCGCACGTTTGAAATTTGGGCTTCTCAGTCGGTTCTGCCCCGACGCCGTCTCCTTCACAAAGAGCGGTGCTGCTATTACACCATGAAAAGCATTTGAACTGGAGCCTTCGGTGGGATTCGCGCCCACATGAACCTGTTTACAAGACAGGTGCCTTTCTGTTTCGGCCACGAAGACATGAAATGGTGCGGTCAGCCGGAATCGCACCGGCATTGCAGCGTTGGCATGGCCGCGTCCTGCTATTGAACGATGACCGCATGAAATGGTGCTCTCACGAGGACTTGCACCTCGATCCTCCGCCTTCGCACGGCGGTGTGCATGACTCTTACACTTTGAGAGCTTTGAAAAATGGTGCGGCATGCCGGTGCTGCCCCGGCACGCTCTGTTTGGAAGACAGACATGCTTGCTGTTACATCAATGCCGCGTGAAAAAATGGCCGCTGGAGTTGGTAGCGCGCCAACCTCTGCGAGTCTTCAGCCCGCCGCTCATCTGTCTGAGCCATCCAGCGAAAAATGAAATGGTCCCTCCGCGTGGTGACGCTCCACGGTCGCTCGCTTATCGGGCGAGTGCTCTGCTGTTGAGCTACGGAGGGATGAAATGGATTGGCGGAGCACCAGAGAATCGCACTCTGGACGCCGGTTTACGGCGCAGCGGTTTTCGGGACCGTTTCCTCGTCTATGCCGGACGTGCTCCTTTGAAATTGGCACCCGCACCAGGATTTGAACCTGGAACCTCCACCGTTAGAAGCGGCGCATGCAAAAGATCCGTTACACCTTGCGGGCATATGAAATGGCTCCCCGACGTGGACTCGCACCACGACAACCGGCTTAACAGGCCGACAGGCTACTTTACCTCACAGGGGATTCTAAAATGGTGGACCCGGACGGTAACGCTCCGTCACCTGCTGTGTGCAAGACAGCCGTGCTTCCTTCTGACACCACAGGCCCATGAAACTGGCGGTCCGTGCGGGCTTTGCTCCCGCGCCCCTCCGCTCGACAAGCGGGCGCTCTGCTGGACTGAGCTAACGGACCATGAAATGGATGCAGGGGCCGGAGTTGCACCGGCGAAGCATGCGTATGAGACACGCTGGAGCGCTGGCCCTCCCTGCCATCGTTCTGAAATGAAACGTGCCACGCGAAGCACGAACTGGCACGACGGGCCGGTTGCGGCATCTGAATCTGTTGCCGTGAACGCGTGCTTGCGTGGGCACGTTGAAATGGTGCGGCGTCACGGTAATGCTCCGTGCTGGCTCGGATGAGCTCTGGTGTTACAGACCAGGTCGCCTCTTTAACGATCTACCGCCGCGTTCTAGATTGAATCGGAAGCGCGCCATTGAGGAAGCCACGCTCCGATTGGAAATTGGCACGGCGGGTGGGTATCGCGCCCACATCAACGGGTTCTGGAAGCCCGCGCATTGCTTGTCTGCCACCGCCGTGTTTGAAAAATCGACACATTCTGTCATCCAAGGACGCGGAGGCGGCCAATCACCACTCTCTCCCACAGAGTCACACACCACAGTGCCACGCTCCGCGCCCTTGGATGACAGACCGCCCTCTGACGAGGGACGATCTGCCAAAATAGAACGAACACCGCTGCCACGCGCGGGATGGAGTGGTGTCACTCCATCGCTGGCGTCGCACCCGCAGGTGTTTCACGGCGGATGTTTCGGTGTTTATGGCACACCTCCCAGGGAAGCCTTTTGGGGTTGTGAAATCGGGACACGAATTCCCTGCGTTCCTCGCTTTTGGATAGGAACTTTCTGTATTCGATGGCTGTCATGGTTGACATTCGGATGGAGGGTGCAAACCTGCTCTCAGGTCATTGCTACGGCGTCTCAAAACGACTCCTCCGGGAGTCAGCCTGGCGGCCTGGCCCCGGTGTCGATTGCAGTCGATGCCGGGGTTTTTTCGTGCTATGGGGGGGGCGGTCATGGCGACCGCTGGTCGGATCTATGGATGGTCAGTAAATGGAGTTGAAGTTTGAATCGCAAAAAAGAAGAAGCCCTGCTGCCTTGGAGTGGCGAGCAGGGCTTCCCTTCGGAAAACTGGCCTTCGAGAGGCTAGGTGGGCATCAAGGCGCCCTGCTCGTGTTTGTATCTCGTTATGGAGAGACTCCGATCTTGTGCCGGGTAGGCGGGCATGACACCTTTGCCACTGCCACCAAAGTGGCGACCGTTTCCGGCACACAAAATCTCTCCCAGACGCTCGGTGAGCGCGGATGAGTTAAGATGTGTCGAATTGGTTTTCATGGCTTGTGATGAAGGTAACGCATCTTGCCACGGCTTTATTAGCCGGTCAAACACAAAATCTAAATTTTTCTTATCTTAGGGATTCCAAACGGGCTTTTCATCCCTAAAACTCGCACACGTCACTGAAACGCCTTTTCCATCGCCTCCACATTGGCCTTCATGACGCTCATGAAGTCACCGCTGTCAGGCACGTTGCCGCACGGATCAAACACGACGCTTTTCAAGCCAAGCGCAGCGATCTTTTCCACGCTCTCCTTTACAGGCT
>NZ_JAGRPF010000207.1 GCF_020439865.1 Prosthecobacter sp. | reverse complement strand
GAGCAGAGCGAGGCGTATCATGATCAAGGTCGGTGAAACAACGTAACGAGCAGACAGCGCTGCGATTTCAGCCAAGTCGCGGCGAATGGTCTTCCAGGGCAAAGCGTGACTTCCAGCTTTCGGGAATAGGAAGCCGCAGGCCGTAAAGGTAGCGAATAAGCTGGCCTTGGTGCGCCGCTTCGTGTTCGAGGAGATCGACGACCAGCCGGTGTTGCACGTCCGTGAATGCATCCATGCCGCCGAGTTCCGTGAGCAGGCCTTCCGCCGAACGGCACAGCGCCTGGGCGACCGCAGTCTTCTGCGTGGTAACTTCCAGCGAGCAGGTGAAGCCCGCCCACTGCCCGGCCTTGATCGCCTGCGCATAGCTTTCGCGGGCGCCCACAACACACCACAACTGCATCCCGACCGCGTTCGACGGCAGGCCGGGCAGCTTGGATCTCAATGCGTCCGCATCGATGCACTCGACGAGATCGCGAAAGAGTCCGAAGGACCGTTCGATCCGTTCCTGAATGACGACTGGAAGAGACATCGTGCGTTGGAGCAATTCACTTCTTCGGCTTGGCGTTCCAGATCGAGACGTTCTTGAACTGGGCGCCCTGGCCTTTGTTGACCAGCGCGACAATGCCCTTGGCGTCCTTGTAGCGTTCGTGATGCGCCTCGACGACGTGATCGTCCACCTTGGCACGGTAATGATCGCCGCAGATCTCGATCGTGATCGTGTGCCAGGCCTCGGGATCGATGGGGGTCTTGAGCTCGGCGAGTTTTTCTGATTTGGTGGTCTTCGAGATGCCCGACATGCGCGTCACCCAGATGGCGTCTTTGCTGATGAAGGTGCGCCCGAGGTGGTTGTTCGGCGGCACCGTGTCGCGACACGCGAAGGCGATCTGCGTCGCCGTGCCGAGCCGGAACTGCGCCGTAATGACGATGTCGGTGGCCTCAAAACGATACGTGCAGGAGGATGGATGATTGTTCTCAGCGAGTTCATCGCCATGCAGCGCACCGTCCTTCACGCTCCATTCGCCGATTCCCGCCTGCCAGCCGTTGATCGCGCCCTTGCGCGTTGGTGGCGCGGGCTCGTTGAACGGCGTCGAAACGATGACGGTCGTTGGTTCGCAAATCGTGGTCGCCGGTGGTTCAGCGACGGCCGGCTGGAATGACAGCGCGATGGTGGCGAGAGAGAGGAGGAGCGGTTTCATGAGTGGAGAGGAGTAATCATTGCTTTTTCTTTGGCGTCACCACCGGACCGGTGCCTTGAGGGCTCTTCGTGCGGGGCTTCTCGATCTTTTTCGCTCCTGCGGGGAGTTTCGCGGCATCGAAGGGAATGAGTGGCGATTCGGGCAGGACTTTGAGACGCAGATCCTTGATGTGGACGCTATTCGGATTGCCACGATGGAGCTGGATGGCGAGGAGACCTTCGAGGGCGCGCTTGCTGGTGTCGTGATCGATGAGTTCGGAGGTGGGTTGGCCGTTGATGAAGTGGCTGAGGTGATTGCCCTTGGCGATGATGGTGTACTCGTTCCACTGGCTGACGTCGACCTTCACAGGCTCGTGCTCGCTGAGTTCCCAGAGCGCGCCTTCGGGGTCGAGCATGACGTTGTGGCCGTTGAGTCCGAAGATGCCGCGGCCTTTTTCCTCATAGGTCATGCCGGTGTGCTCGATGGCGGGATGGATGTCGCACTGATAACCGGTGATGACCCACGGCGCGACTTCCGGCAGTTCGCGGCTGCGATATTGGATGCCGCTGTTGTTGTCGCCGATGACGCGCACGGTGGCGCGCAGCTCGAAGTCCTTCACCTTGCCGCCGCGCCAGATGAGGAAACTGTTGTTCGCCATCGCCTCGGGCGCGGGATTGGTGCCGATGACGATGCCGTTCTCGACCTTCCACAGTTTCGGATCGCCATCCCAGCCGGTGAGGTCTTTGCCGTTGAACAGCGAGGTGAAGCCGTCCTGGGCGAACGAGGTGGCGGTGAGTGCGAGAACGAGGAGGAGGGTTGGTTTCATGAGATCGATGGGTGGCGGCAAACAAGAACGCCGTCAGGACTCCGGCGATTGCGGCTTCTCTTCGTCGAGACGTTTGACCATGTCGCGGATGTCGCGTGCACCGCGCCAGGCGACCCACAACGTGATCGTGGAATACCAGATCACGACGCCCCAGATGAGCGCGTGCCAGAGCCAGTGGGATTCGGAGTTCATGCGGATTGCGGGCGGGGTTTGAGCAGCGAGCCGACGATCATGCCGAGCGCGGAGGCGACGAAGGCTGCGATGCCGGCCTGCTCCTTCGTGATGCCGGCGGCCATGGATGCGAGCGAGGGGATTTTTTCAAAGCTCAGGTGCAGCACGGGCACGATCGCGCCGCAGACGATCGCCGCGAGCGCGCCCCAGTTGTTCGCACGCTTCCAGTAGCAGCATGCGATGAGCAGCACGCTCATGCTGGAGAGGTAGATCGAGCCGGTGAGCGCGAGGTAGGCCCACACATTGCCCTGAATCTCGTAGAGCAGGCCGAAGGTGAAGAGATACACGCTGATGAGCGCGATGATGCAGCGGTTCCAGCGGATGGCGCGTGCGTGCGGCCACGCGCCGCGCTGGAAGGGTGCGAGGATGTCGTTATAAATGACGCTGCCCCAGCTCAGCATGTAGCTCGCGTCCGTGGACATGTCCGCCGCGAGCATGGCGGCGATGAGCAGGCCCATGAGACCGACCGGCAGGAACGTGCTGAGGAATTTCGGCATCGTGTTCAATGCGGCGTCGTTCAGCTTCGACTGCACGGCAGTTGGCACGGCGGCGAGTTCGGTCTCATCGAGCGTGGCGAGCGGTTTGCCGAGTTCGGAGGCCTCGACCTTTTGCACGATGGCCGCAGGCAGCGCGGCGCGTTCGTCGGACGAGAGAAACTCGAGCGGCTTCCAGCCGATCACCGCCAGCGCGGCGATGCCCCACAGTCCGGGAATCATCCAGCGGCAGACGAAGAAGAAGCTCGTGCGCGTGAACACCCGACGGCCGGTGCGCGCATCCTTCGCGGCCAGCAGGCGCGACACCACGGTCTGCCACGTGAGCGTCGCCGCGACGCCCATGAGCATTTGAAACACGATGAAACTCCAGCCGGTGTCCGGATTCGCCCACGGCGCGAAACCGCCCGCGCCATGATGTTTTTCGACCGTCTCGACGAGCCGTTCCCAGCCGACCTGCGACAAAATCATGATCGTCACGACCAGCAAGCCGAGGCTCATCACGACAAACTGCAGGAAGTCCGTCACCAGCACCGACAGCATGCCGCCGAGGATCGTGTAAACGGCCACCATGATGAGCAGCAGCGTCATGATGAGCACGAGATGACCGAGATCGAGCCCGGTGACCATGCAGAGGAACTGGCCGCCGATTTTCAAGAACACGCCCATGTTCAGCAGCCCGCCCATGACGATGACCACGCCGGAGAGCCAGCGCACGAAGCGCCCGAACCGCTTCTCGAACAGCTCCGGCAACGTCATCACGCCGGAGTCGCGCAGGCGGTTCACGCAGAAGCCGGATATGCCGATCGCAAACATCGCCGCCGCCTGGCAGATACCCGGCAGCGCACCTGCAAAACCCTGCGTGTAGCCGCCCTGCGCCGCATACATGCAGGTGATCACGCCAAACTCCGTGGCCGCGAGCGACGCGATGCCGAGATGCAGATTCATCTCTCGTCCGGCCACCAGAAAGTCCTCCACGCGCCGCACCCGCTTCCGCAACCACACGCCCGCCGCCATGGTGAGCAGCAGATACAGCCCGATGATCGAGCCGTCGATGGACCAGGAAAAGGATGACATGGCAGGCGCGGATTCTGATCAGCGCCGTCGGATTTGGCGAGGTAAAACCCGCGTTATTTCCCAAACATCGCGTTCTCCTTGTTCCCGCCGCTGAGGACGTAGGCGAGGAGGTCGAGGATTTCGTCCTTCTTGAGCATGGCGAGCAGCATCGGAGGCATGGGGGAGACGGTGCTGAGCTCGATGCTCTTCACTTCCTTGCGGTCCACGTTCACGCGCTGGTTGGGGTCGGTGAGGTCGGTGTTCAGGGTGACGCCGTCGCCGCTGAGGTTCACCACGACGCCGCTCATGATGCTGCCGTCGTTCTTGGTGACGATGATGGGCACGAACTGCTCGTTGATGACCTTGCTGGGGTTGATGATGTTATCGAGGAGATCGTGCGGGCTGTAGCGTCCGCCGGCACCGGTGAGGTCGGGGCCGGTCATGCCGCCGGCGTTGCCGAAGCGGTGGCAGGTGTAGCAGGCGGCGGCGGTGAACATCTTGCGGCCGTTTTCGAAGCTACGGTTCTTCAATCCGGTCTGCGCGGCGGCGCTGAGTTCTTCGAGCGTCCACATTGTCGGCGTGCGGCCGACGAACATCGCGCCGACGTTCTCGATGGCGCTCTTCACCTCGGGCTTCTTCGCGATGAGCTCGGCGAACTGCGCGTTCTCCTCCGGCGTGAAGGTGGCGAGCGAGTCCTTGCGGATGAAATCGACGAAGATGGTGAAGCTGCTGCCGCCCTTGTAGTTGGCGGCTTTGAGGAAGAACTCGAGCTGCTGCTTGCGGAGTTCGGGTGTCCAGCCGGTCTTCAGGAAGCGCAGGCTGCGGGCGTATTCGATCTGCGGCTCCTGGCTCTCGGCGGCGGCGATGAGCGCCATGGCTTTGCGTGCGGTATTCGGTGCCTGGAGATACGCGAGGGTTTCGGTGAGCAGCCAGTTGAGCTCAAAGTTGTCGGCAGGATACGCAGGATCGAGTTTCGCGATGATCGCGGCGACGGTGGCGTCGTCCGGATTGCCAAAGCGGTGCAACACGATCTCGATGAGGCGCACGTAGGCGAGGCGCTGGTCGTTCGTGAGTTTGCTGAAGTCGTCCTTGAGCAGCGCGGCGAGGATTTGATCGCGCTTGGCGGTGTTCACGACGTAGCCTTCCTTGCGATGCGTGGGGCAGACGCCGGTGAGACGAGTCACGGCGAGCAGGGCTTCGAGCTGCGCGGTGAGGTTCGTTTCAGCGAAAGCCTTCGCTTCCCATTCGGTGAGCGGTTGATGCTCGATGGCGACGCGTGCGGCGGCGCGGATGAAGCGGTCGTCGCTGCTCAGGTGAGGCCACGCAAACGCAACGGCTTTCGGATCTTGTTTGCCGTGGAAGGCTTCCAACGAGCGGCGAAGGTCACGAGCCACCACTTCAGGGACAAGCTTTCCATTCATGCCACGCGAACCACTGCCAAATCCAGGGTCTGTGACATGGATCTTCTCACCACCCGTGTAAGTCACCCGATACAGCCCGCTCTGCACGCGGCGGCCGCCGATGGTGAAATACATCGCGCCGTCTTTGCCGATGATCGCATCGCTGACTGGCAGCGGGCCGCCGGTGACGAATTCTTCCTTCGTGGCGGTGTAGGTCGCGCCGCTGGGCTTGAGATGCACGGCGTAGATTTTGCCCCAGCTCCAGTCGAGCGCGTAGAAGGCCTCCTGATATTTGGCGGGGAACTTGGCGCCGTAGCCGAAGGTGCAGCCGGTGGGCGAGCCGGGGCCGATGTTCAGCGTGGCGGGCAGGCTGTCGAAGTAGAATTCGGGATACTTGCCCGCGCCGTTGCGCCAGCCGTACTCCGCGCCGCTGACGACGTGGTTGATGCGCGTGGGGCGATACCACGAGGTGTTGAAGTCATACTCCATGTCCGCGTCATACACGAAGAGCTCGCCGTCGCGGTTCACGCCGCCGTCGAAGATGTTGCGGAAGCCGTTGGCGAACTGGCTGAACTCTTTCCCATCCGGCGAGACGCGATACACGTTGCCGCCGGGAGCCATGACCGAGCGATTGTGGCCGCGGCCGTCGGGCATGCGCGGCAGCAGGTGATCGTCGCCCCAGAGCTTCTGCACCGGCGAGGATGCGACGGTTTCCGTGAGCACGGCGTTGTTGCCGGTGATGAGATACAGGCCTTTGCCATCGGGCGTGAGCAGCACGGCATGCACGCCGTGGTCGCCGCCGGAATCGATCGCGCGCAGCAGCTCGACCTTGTCGGGCATGTCGTCGTTGTCGCTGTCAGTGATGCGATAGAGGCCGCTGGAGATTTTCTTTTCGTAATCGTTCACGCCCACGTAGAGCGCGCCAAAGGCAAAGAGCATGCCGTTCACCGCGCGGATGTCGGCGGGAACTTTCTGCACGTCGCTCTCGCTCAGCGTCTGGCCCGGCGCGGGCGGCGTGAAGCGGTAGAGCACGCCGTATTGGTCGCTGGCATAGATGCGGCCTTTGTCATCGGTGCAAAGATTGACCCACGAGCCCTGATCGCCGCCGGGCACGGAGTAAAGCAGCTCCACTTTGAAATCGGGCAGCGTTTTGATATTCGAGACCGGCGTGGCGACGTTCGCACCGATGGCCGGGCCGACGGCTTGTGGGCGGTTCGGTTTGGCCTTGGCTTTGGCCTGACCTTTGCCTTTCGCAGCGCCTTTGCCTGGACCGGGTGCCTTGGCCTGGGCGCAGAGTGGTTGCGGGATGAGGAATGACGACAGCAGGAGACTCAGGCAAAGATATTTCTTCATGGTGGGCGATGGAATGATGAACGAATGACGAGAGGAGGCAGGAGACGAATTATTTCTTCTTGGCCTTCGCCTTGGCTTTGCTCTTGGGCGCCTTGGCCTCGATGATTTGCGCATCGCTCGGGATGGGAGAATTGGTGAAATCGATCACGCCGCCATCGGGCAACTCCTTGAGCATGACGTCCTTGATCTGCACGTTCATCGCCGGGCCGCGATGAATCTGGAAGGCGAGCAGGCCTTCGAGCGAACGCTTCGCGAGTTCGAAGTCGAGCAGGTCGATTGTCACCTGGCCGTCGATCTTGTGAACGAGATGATTGCCCTGCGCGATGACGGTGTACTCATGCCACTCGGCGATGTCGACCTTCACCGGATCGTGCTCGGAGGCGAGCCACTTTCGACCCTCGGGATCGATGACGACGCCCTGGCCGTTCTGCACAATGATGCCGCGTCCGCGCTCCTCATAGACCATCGCGTTGTTCGGCGCGGCGGGATGCACGTCGCACTGATAACCGCCGACAGACCACTTGCCGACCTCCGGCAGCTCCTTGCTGCGATACTGGATGCCCGTGTTGTTGCCGCTCTGCTTGATCTTCACGCGCAGCTCAAAGTTTTTCACCACACCGCCGCGCCAGATCAGGAACTGATTGTAGGCGAGCTGCTCCGGCCCGGTCGTCTTGCCGGTGATGCAGCCGTCCTCGACGCTCCACAGCTCCGGATTGCCATCCCAGCCGGTGAGGTCCTTGCCGTTGAAGATGGATTTGAAGCCGTCCTGTGCGGAGACGGTGGAAATGGCGAGCAGTGAGAGGAGAACGAGTTGTTTCATGGGTTGGGCGGGAACGTTAAACGTGAATCGTACACCGGACTTCCGGCAAACGATGTGTCGAATTTGGCAAGAGGGGGCGGGCGCGGTGTTACTTCCACACGCCGGGCTCGTTGGTCCACTTCGTGAGCACCTGGCGTTCGGTGACGGGCCACCAGGCCTGCAGTTTGGCGGCGAGGCGCGCGACGACTTCGGGATTCTCGGCGGCGAGGTTTTTGTCCTCATGCGGATCAGCGATGAGATCGAAGAGCTGCGGGCGTTTCTCCGTGCGCGGATGACTGCTGGCGTAGTGGCCGAGTTTGCCGTCGTAGGTGAGCAGCAGCTTCCATTTGCCCTCGATCACCCAGCGATAGACCAGGCTGTCCTCGGGCTTGTCGATGTTGGCGACGTCGTGCGCGAAGGATTCGCCGTAGCATTCCTTGCGCGGCGTTGGCTCGCCGGATTCGAGGATGGGCAGCAGGTTGATGCCCGGAAGCTGTTGGGGAATCGGCGCTCCGGCGGCGGTGAGCGCGGTGGGCATCATGTCGATGCTGGAGCAGAGCTGTTCGCCGCGCATGCCGGGTTTGATCTTGCCCTTCCAGCTGAACATGATCGGCTGCCGGACGCCGCCTTCGTTGGAGGACTGCTTCGAGCGCGGAGCGTAGCCTCCGCTCTTCTCGCTCTGAATCCAGCCGTTGTCGGCCACGTAGACGAAGAGCGTGTTTTCCGTCAGCCCTTTCTGCTCGATGCGGTCGATGAGCTGGCCGCAGGTCTCATCGAACCACTCGACCATCGCATAGTACTTCGCCACGAAGTCGGATTCGATGCCCTTGGCCTTGTACTTCTGGAACAGGCGGTCTGGCGGCGTGTGCGGCGTGTGCGGCATGAACGGTGCATACCAGAGGAAGAAGGGCTTCTTCTCCGACACCGCCGTGTCGATGAAGTCAAACACCGGCGCCATGCCCTCGCGGCCGATTTTTAGGCCGTCGTCACCATGGCGTCCGCCCGGCTGCGGGAAACCGCGCGTCATGCCGTGTGTGAAACCGCCGCGCTGGTAGCTGCCTTCCCACCACTTGCCAGACTGATGGCTCAGATAGCCCTGCGCGCCGAGCAGCTTCGCGATCGAAGGCTGCACGTCCATGTTCGCGATCAGTTTCTCGCGCAGCGCGGCATACGCGGCGGAGTCGCCGCCTTTATTGC
The DNA here is from genome assembly GCF_020439865.1 of Prosthecobacter sp. Taxonomy (GTDB): domain Bacteria; phylum Verrucomicrobiota; class Verrucomicrobiia; order Verrucomicrobiales; family Verrucomicrobiaceae; genus Prosthecobacter. The sequence continues at coordinate 1,972 of NZ_JAGRPF010000207.1, read as the reverse complement.
CTTTGCCCTTTGCCTTGGGCTCCGCATCCGCAAGCGCTGCGGGATCGTTGCCGCTGACCTTGTGCTGATGCGTGTACATGCCACTGGCAAACGTCGCCAACGCCGGACGGCACAGTGCCGTGGGCACGTAGCCGCGAGTGAAGACCGCGCTGTTCTTCGCCAGCTTGTCGAGGTTCGGCGTCTCGATGTACTTGTGGCCCATGAAGCCGTAGTCCGTCCACGCCTGATCGTCCGAGATCAGATAGACGATGTTCGGCGGCGCAGAAAAAACGGGCGATACCGCCAGCAGGGTCAAAGCGAGGAGGGAAAGAGAGAGGCGCATGGTGGGATGGGTTGGGCCCATGGTAACGCCCCCACCCACCCTGCGCCTATCGGCAAAAGCAGTGTCGGATCTGGCAAAGCATCGGAATGGATCAATCACAATGATCAGGGAACCAGCGTTCCTTGAACGGAGAAATCATCGACATTGAGATGGCCCCAGCCGGAGGTCTTGTGATCGACGACTTGAAACCGCACGCGGTGGTTCTTCCATTTGGCGACGTCCCAGACCACGCGGCGCATGCGCGTGTCGTGTTCACCACCGCCTCGGATGAGCACTTCGTTTGAGTCGGCGTCGATGAGCGCGACGAAGAGTTTCCCTTTGTCGAAGCCTCCCGAGACGAGAAACGCGGCCTGATCGCCTTCGAGTTTGAACGCCGGTGACTGCATCACGCCGACTTGGCTGTCAGTCGCGCTTTTGCCATCGGCGAGGGCGACGGTGGACAGATGATGAGCGCCTTCGCGGGCGAAGGGCTGATCCTGAAAACGCGGCAGCGAAGGCATGGTGGTCACAGGCTGTGCGAAGGCGCCTTCCGAGATCGTCCAGCCGTCCATGTCGTCGGATTCAAAGAGGAAACGCAGATTGCCGACGGGTTTGAAGTCGTCGTAGGCGGCAGAAGGCTGTTTCGTCGAAGCCTGCTTTTTGGCACCCGCTTCGAGACGGCGCTCGCCGGGATCAAAGAAGCGTGCGCCGCTGCCGGTGCGGTCGATGTCGCCGAGTTCAGCGCGGGCTTTTTCGATGCGCTGGATGAGTCGTACAACGACATCGGGATGTTTGGCGGCGAGGTTCGTCGTTTCGCCCGGATCGGTGTTGAGATCGAAGAGAGTCGGCTCTTTGACGGCCTCGATCATGCGCCCCCACCAGCCGGTGCCGGGAGGATTAGCGGGACGCGGGAGGACGAGTTTCCACTGGCCGACGCGCACGCCGGTGAGCAGGCAGCCGGTGTAGTAGAAGTAATCGTCGCGCGGACTTGTCTCCGTTTCGCCAGTCAAAAAGCGCGTGCCGTCGTGACCATCGAGCATTCGGTTCGCGGGCAGTTGGGCGTTGGCGATCTTCGCGAAGGTGGGCAGCAGATCCATCGTGCTGAAGATGCCGTCGCTCACGCGGCCGCCTTGGATTTTTCCCGGCCATCGGGCGACGAACGGCACGCGGCAGCCGCCGTCCCACGCGGACATTTTCCAGCCGCGCAGCGGATCGGCCGTGCCGGAATGATCACGGGGGATGAAGGGCTTGCCGCCGGGTTTCATGCCCGGGGTGGTTTCCACCCACGGACCGTTGTCGGAGGTGAAAACGACGAACGTGTTGTCGTCGAGGCCGAGTTGCTTGAGCTTGTCGAGAAGTTGCCCGGTGGACCAGTCGATCTCCTCGATGGCATCACCATACAGACCGTAGTCGGACTTGCCTTTGAAGTTCTCCGACGCGCCGATCGGGATGTGCGGAAGGTTGTGCGCGAGGTAGAGGAAGAAGGGCTGCGCCTTGTTCTTGCCGATCCATTCGATGGCCTCGCGAGTGTAGTCGGCGGTGATGTGATCCCAGCTTTGCACCGCCTTCACGACGACCTCTTCGTTGCGCATGATGGGACTGCGCATCGGCGTGTCCTGCACGCGCACGGTGGCGCCGTTGTACTTGGGCGTGCCGTAAAAGTAGTCGAAG
>NZ_JAGRPF010000206.1 GCF_020439865.1 Prosthecobacter sp. | reverse complement strand
TTGCCGAGCAGCGCGCCTTTGCTCTGCAGCAGCTCGATGATGCCTTCGTTGCTCTTGAAGACGTGCTTGCCGACGAACTCCGGCAATCCGCACTCGGCGGTGTAGCAGCCCGCGTCATCGACGGGCGAGAGGATTTCCAAACCGTGCTCGCGTCCGGCGATGTAGTCGTCCGTGCCGTGGCCGGGCGCCATGTGCACCGCGCCGGTGCCGGTGTCGTCGGTGACGAAGAGCGCGTTGATGATCTTCGAGCCGCGCGGGAGGAAGGGATGCTGCGCCTCGCCGCCATTGAGCAGGCTGCCTTTGAACTTCTCCGGCGCATGCGCAGGATCGAGCACGTAGCCGGTTTCCTGCTGGAAGGCCTCGAGACGCGAGGTGGCGATGACGAGCTTCAAGGTGTGCGCTTTCTCCGCGTTCGTGAAGCTGCCGCTCACATAGTCAAAGGTGGGATGCAGCGCGATGCCGAGGTTCGCAGGCAGCGTCCACGGCGTGGTGGTCCAGATGACGAGATGCGAACCTTCGAGGCCGGGCGGCGGGTTGTTGATGGCAAACGGCACGTAGATGGCCGGCGAGGTCTTCTCCTTGTACTCGACCTCCGCCTCGGCGAGCGCGGTCTGTGCGCCGTAGCTCCACAGCACGGGACGCTTGGCACGATAGACAAGGCCCTTCTCCACAAACTTGGCGAAGGTGCGCATGATGTCGGCCTCGTAAGCCGGCGTGAGGGTCATGTAAGGATTGTCCCAGTCACCAAAGACGCCGAGACGCTTGAAGGATTTTTTCTGCACCTCCACAAAGCCGCGGGCGAAAGCCTCGGAGCGTGTGCGGACTTCGGCGGGGCTGAGATCCTTGGCTTCCTTCACCACCTTGAACTCGATCGGCAGTCCGTGGCAGTCCCAACCGGGGATGTAGGGCGCGTGGAAGCCGGCCATCGTCTTCGATTTGATGATGAGATCCTTCAGCACCTTGTTCAGCGCGGTGCCCATGTGCACATCGCCATTCGCGAAGGGCGGGCCGTCATGCAGGACGAACTTCGGCTTGCCCGCCATCTGCTTCATGATGCGCTGGTAAAGCCCGGCCTCCTCCCACTTCGCCAGCCGCTGCGGCTCACGCGTGACGAGATCGGCTTTCATCGGAAAGTCGGTCTTCGGCGTGCGGACGGTGTTCTTGTAATTCTTCTTGTCTGTGTCGGGGGCGCTCATGTTCGGGAAAAAGGAGGGCGAGGGTAGCCAGCATGGGGCTGTGGGCAAGAGCGGAGGGAGACAAGCTGCGAATGGCAATTTCCGCCCACATCCGGCATTTGCCCGCGCGGCATCGTCGCGTATCGCTTCCGGCCCATGCTGCGCCGCCTTCTTTTCCTTTTCGCCCTCCTTGCCCCCGCCCTCTCCCCTGCCCTCGAGGTGCGCGTCTCACCGGCACTCCCGCTGTCTCAGGCTCTCCAGCAGGTGCGCGAGGCCCGCAAGGCCGGAGACCTTTCTCCGGCCACGATCGTTTTGCCCGAAGGCGCGACGGAACTCCTTCAACCGGTCATCCTCGAAGCGCAGGACTCGAATCTGACGATTACCGGCACGAAGAGCATGCTGATCGGTGCACCGAAGGTCACTGGCTGGGAGAAACACGAAGGCCAGATCATCAAAGCGGACGTGTCGAAGCTGCTACCGAAAGGTTTCCGGCCAAGGCAGCTCCTCTGCGACGGCGAACGGCAGATCCTCGCGCGCTATCCGAACTTCAACGCGAACGATCCGCTCTACGGCGGCTGGGCCTTCGTCGCGCCGTTTCCGCCAGCGGGTGCGCCCGAAGGTCATCTTTGGAAGCGCACGCTCTATGTGAAGCCCGAGGACGTGCGGACGTGGGCGCATCCCGAAGATGTGGAACTCGACATCTTCGCGCAATACGGCTGGTGGAACTTCATCGAGCCTGTCGCCTCGCTCGATCCGCAGACGCGTCTGCTCACGCTAAAGAAGGACTGCGGCTACGACCTGCATCCGCACAACCGCTACCACTTTCAAAATGCGCTCGAAGAACTCGACGCGCAGGGCGAGTGGTTTTACGACAAGCACAACGGCATGCTCTACTTCTGGCCGCCGGCCGGCAAGGATATGCCCGAGATTCGCCTGCCTGTGCTCGAAAGCTTTTTCAAGGTGAAGCCTGGTGCGAAGGACATCGTCATCCGTGGTCTCACGCTCACCGGCTGCAGCGGATCAGCGATCACCTTTGAGCGAGCGGAAGACTGTCTCGTCGAGAAATGCGTCATCACGAAGGTCGGCGACTTCCACGGCAGCGGCATCGGCGTGAGCGACGGCAAAAACGTGCGCATCTCGCGTTGCGAGATCAGCTTCACCGGCAGCAACGGCATCAGCATGAGCGGCGGCGACCGCAAGACGCTCACCGGTCCCGGGCACGTCGCCGAGGACTGCCACATTCATCACATGGGCGTCTTCAACAAGAACGCCTGCGGTGTCGCGCTCTACGGTGTGGACAACACCGTGCGGCATTGCCACATCCACGATGGCCCGCGCATGGGCGTGCAGATGAGCGGGAACAATCTCGTCGTCGAATACAACCACCTGCATCATCTCTGCCTCGAGACGCAGGACGGCGGTGCGATCTACACCGGCGGGCGCGACTGGATCAGCAGCCGCGGCAGCAAGTGGCGCTACAACATGATCCACGACATCATCGGCTGCGGCCAGGAGTCGGCCGGATTGAAGCATCCGTGGTTCACCTTCGGGCTCTACCCCGACGACAACACCGGAGGGCTCGACATCATCGGCAACATCGTCTTCCGCGTCGCCCACACGCCCATCCACATGCACAACTCGCGCGACTGCATCGTCGAGAACAACATCTTCGCCCTCGGCGGGAAGTTTCAGTTTGATCTTCACGGCTGGAGCAAGACTCACCGCTTCTTCACGAACCACCTCGAGTCGATGATCAAAGGCTACGAGTCCGTCGCCGGACTGCCTGCATGGAAAGGCATGCGCGGCATGGATTTGCATCCGAAGGACGCGGTGCGCGACGACGGCACGGTGATGAGCGGCGACATCGTGCGCTACAACATCATGTTCAGCGACACGCCCGGTGTGAAATACGGCGACGTCCGCAGTGCTTCACCGAAGTGGAACACCATCGACTACAACCTCGCATGGAACGGCGGCCATCCCATCGTCACCGGCATCAACGAAGTCGGCCCGGACAAGCAGGGGCCTCCGCTTCTCAATGAACCCTTCAACTCCGCCGAACCCGGCAAGACGCCCAAGGGCTGGGGCTTCAACCATCGTCCGAACAAAGACGTGCAACTCGTCGCCGCCGATGGCGCGCTGCGTGTCGATTGCGCGCTCGGCACCGATCCTGGCAATCCGAAGAGCGTTTTCCACGGTCCTGACATTCCTATCAAGCCCGGCGCCGCCTATCGCGTGAAACTGCGCATCAAGTCCACCGAACCGACCGCCAAGCTCAGCCTCGCGTTTGCTTCATTTAAAAACGGCGAGGGCTACTGGCAGGCCGGCAGCAACAGCATCACCGCCACGAACGAGTGGCAGGAATTTGAAGCCACGGGCCGCATGCTGCGTGAAAACGAAACCGGCTGGAAGCCATGGATGAAAGCCTTCTGGCTGCGCATCGACTGCCATGAACCGAAGGGGCAGGTTTTCATCGACGACGTGCGCATCACCGAAGCCGAACCGCTCGACGAGTGGGCCGCGTGGCAAAACGCCGACTGGGATCAGCACAGCATTGTCGCCGATCCGATGTTCGTGGACTGGAAGCACGACGACTTCCGCCTCAAACCCGAATCCCCCGCCTTCAAACTCGGCTTCAAAGCGATCCCGGTGGAGAAGATTGGCATCAGGAAGGAGTAGCGACAGAGAGTTTCCGCGACGTAATCTAATTCACCATGTCCCAGTTTCTTCAATTCGACCACACCGGCAACCCAGCCGAAGTTCTTCAACTCAAAGAGCGCGAGCTTGCACCGCCTGAAGGGCACGAGGTGCGGGTGCGCATGCGCTACGCGCCGGTGAATCCCGCCGATCTCAATTTCATCGAAGGCACCTATGGGCGCGCCGCCAATCCCCCGTGCATCACCGGACACGAGGGGTGTGGCGAAGTGGAGGAAGTGGGCAGCGCGGTGACCTCGCTCGCCAAAGGAGACGTGGTCATCCCTCTGCTGGGCACCGGCTGCTGGACACAGCATCTCACGGCACCGGAGCGTCATTTTGCCAAACTGCCGCCTCAGATCGACCGCGTGCAGGCCAGCATGCTGCGGATCAATCCCGTCACCGCCTGGGCTTTGCTCAAACATTACACGACGCTCGAAAAAGGTGCGTGGGTGGCGCAGAACGCCGCGAACTCCGGTGTGGGCCGCGCATTCATCCAGCTCGCTCATCATTTCGGACTGCGCACGATCAACTTCGTGCGTCGTGCGGAGTTGTTTGACGAACTGAAATCGCTCGGAGCCGACGTCGTCGTGCTCGACACTGACGAAGGCGTGGCGGAAGCCAAAAAGATCGTGGGTCACGAGCCGGTGAAACTGGCCACCAACGCCGTGGGCGGCGACAGCGCCATCCACCTGATGGACCTGCTGAGCCCCGGTGGCATCCTGGTGACCTACGGCGCCATGAGCCGCCGCAGCCTGAAGGTGCCGAACAAGTTTCTTATCTTCAAAAACCTTCAGCTTCATGGCCTGTGGATCACGAAGTGGCTCGAGGGCGCCAGCACGCCGGAGCTTTACGAAGTGCTCGAGCCTCTCACCGAACTCATCGAGACCGGCGAACTCGTCACCGCCATCGACGAGATCGTGCCGCTGGCTGATTTCAAACGCGCCATCGCCCGTGCCCAGGAAGGTTCGCGCCACGGCAAGGTGATCCTCGACCTCGCCTGATCCGATGCACGTCCTCCTCACGAATGACGACGGCATCGCGGCCCCGGGATTGAAGGCCCTGGAAGAAGCGATGACGCAGCTTGGCTGGGACTTTACCACCGTGGCCCCGGCCGTGGAACAGAGCCAGTGCGGGCATCGCGTGACCACCCATCAGCATCTGCGTGTGGACGCGGTTGGAGACAACCGCCACGCCGTTCACGGCACGCCGGCAGACTGCGTGCGGCTGGCGCTGTTCGCACTCGACGTGCGCCCCGATCTCGTGCTTTCCGGGATCAATGCGGGCGGCAACATGGGACAGGACATCGTCATCTCCGGAACCGTGGCCGCCGCACGTGAGGCGGCCTATCACGGACTCCGATCCGCAGCGCTCTCACATTACATGATCCGCGAACTGGCCGTGGACTGGCAGCGCACGGCGTCATGGATCGCCGAGATCCTGCGGGAGACGCATCCGCGTCCTCAGCCGCACGGCTCGTTTTGGAACATCAATCTTCCCCATCTTCCGGCCGGACAGTCGGACCTGCCGCCGCGCATCGAGTGCCATCCGGCACGTTCGCCTCTGCAGGTGGCCTACGAAAAAAAAGACCAAGGTTATGCCTACAGCGCCTCCTACGCCTCCCGGCCCCGTGATCCGGGCTCGGACGTGGAGGCATGCTTCGGCGGAAACGTCGCTGTTTCGCTGTTGCACGTATGATTGAACATGAGGGTGCTTTTGGTCTTCCAAACGCGCCCGCCTTGACATCCGAGGCGAATGCATGCCCTAAGTAGGCCCTTTTTCCCGCCCCAACCTGTTCATACGCACATGCCCAAAGCCCTGATCATTGCCGAAAAGCCCAGCGTCGCCGCCGATCTAGCCCGCGCACTTGCCAAAGCTCCCGGCATGAAGCCTTTCGTCAAAGAGAAGGACTGGTATGAGAACGAGACCCATGTGATCTCCTCCGCCGTGGGCCACCTGCTGGAGCTCGGCATGCCCATGGTGAACGGCAAAAAGGTGGGCTGGGGCTTCACCAGCCTGCCGATCATGCCCGAGCAGTTTGAGCTCAATCCCATCGAGCAGAGCGCTGACCGCTACAAGCTCCTGGCCAAACTCCTCAAGCGAAAGGACATCGACACCGTGATCAACGCCTGTGACGCCGGGCGCGAGGGTGAGCTCATTTTCCGTTACATCATGGACGCCACGGGTTGCAAAAAACCCGTGCAGCGCCTGTGGATGCAATCCATGACCCAGGGAGCGATCCTTGATGCCTACAAGCACCTCCGCACCAACGAGCAGATGCTTCCGCTGGCCGATGCCGCGAAGTGCCGCAGTGAAAGCGACTGGCTGGTGGGCATCAACGGCACCCGCGCACTGACCGCGCTCAACTCGCGTCATGGCGGCTTCCGCCTCACCCCCGTGGGCCGTGTGCAGACGCCGACGCTGTCCGTCCTCGCCCAGCGCGAACGTGACATCGCCGCCTTCGAACCGCGCACCTACTTCGAGGCGATCGCGCTCTTTGAAGTGCCCGCAGGCCGCTACTCCGGCCGCTGGATCGATGAAAGCTTCAAGAAGGACGAGAACGACGAGCACAAGAAGGCCGAACGTCTCTGGGACCAGGGCACCGCTCAGTCGATCGCCGACCGCTGCATCGGCAAGCCGGGCACGATCGAGCAGGTGACCAAGCCGACGCGCCAGGCACCGCCTCTGCTCTACGACCTCACCAGCCTCCAACGTGAAGCGAGCAACCGCTTTGGCTTCTCCGCCCGCCGCACCCTGCAGATCGCACAGGCTCTCTATGAGAAGTTCAAGGTGCTGACCTATCCGCGAACCGACTCCCGCCACCTGCCCGAGGATTATCTCGGCACTGTGACGGATACGCTGAAGACTTTCGCCAGCCACGACAGCCGCAAGCAGGATGCCCTGCCGCATGAACTCGGCACGCATGCCGCCACGGCGCTCGACAACAAGTGGGTCAGACCCAACAAGCGCATCTTTGACAGCAGCAAGGTCAGCGATCACTTCGCCATCATCCCCACCGGCCAGATTCCGCCGAAGGAGTTGCCTGAGGCCGAGCAAAAGCTGTTCGACATGGTAGCCCGCCGCTTCGTGGCGGTGTTCTTCCCTGCGGCAGAATTTGAAGTCACCACCCGCATCACGCGCGTGGGCCAGGATGCGTTCCAGAGCAACGGCAAGGTCCTCAAGGAGCCCGGCTGGCTGGGTGTCTATGGAAAGAAGGCCGCCGAGGAAGCTGCCGAAGGCGGAGAGGACGCTGCCAAACTGCTCGTGGCCGCCAATACCGGCGACACAGCCAGCACGCTCGACGTCGAGGTCAACGAACATCAGACCAAGCCGCCGCCCCGCTACACGGAAGCTACCATCCTTTCAATGATGGAAGGCGCAGGCAAACTCGTGGAAGACGAAGAGCTCGCCGAAGCCATGAGCGAGCGCGGACTCGGCACGCCCGCGACACGCGCCGCGATCATCGAAGGTTTGATCATGGACCGTTACATCGAGCGCGTGCAGCGTGACTTCCATGTCACCGCCAAAGGCCTCGCCCTCATCGAACAGATCAGCGCGATCGGCATTGATTCTCTAAGTTCCCCGGAAATGACCGGCCAGTGGGAGTACAAGCTGCGCCAGATGGAACACCGCGAACTGGACCGCACCAGTTTCATGCGTGACATCCGGCACCTGACGAAGCAGGTCGTGGAAAAGACCAAGGCCTACTCCAAGTCGGTCAAAGAAAAGGTCTTCCCGGAACTCGCGGTCACCTGCGGATTCTGCGGCAGCACGGAAGGCTACAAGCAGACCGAGGAATTCTACGGCTGCAAAAATCCGAAGTGCAAGGTGCGTGTCTTCAAAACCGTGGCCAGCCGACCGCTCAGCGACGAGGAAATCCGCACGCTCATCGAGAAACGTTTTGTCGGACCGCTCGAAGGCTTCCGCAGCAAGAAGGGCAAGGAGTTTAATGCGGCGCTGCAGGTGAAGGACGACATGAAAATCGCCTTTGTCTTCGAGGGCAGCGACCCCGATGCGATCAACTGGGACGAGTGCCCGGTCATCTGTGAATGCCCGGTCTGCGCCAAAAAAGGACGCGCCGGAGAAAAGATCTACGAAACGCCGGACGCCTATCAGTGCAAAGTGAACGCCGCGGAGTCTTCGAAGTGCAATGCACGCCTGCCGAAGAAGCTTTGCCAAAAGGATATCACGCCTGAGAACGCCCGCGAGTTCTTCGCCGATGGCAAGACCTCGCTGATCACCGGTATGATCTCGAAACGCGGTCGTCCGTTCAGCACCTTCCTCGTCTGCACACCGGGCGAAAAACGCCTCATGAGCTGGGAATTCCCGCCACGTGAAGCAAAGCCGAAGGCCGAGAAGAAGCCCAAGAAACCGGCGGGAGTCAGCGGTCGCAGTTAAACGGTCTCCTGCTTCGACTTGAGCAGATGCGCATACTTCACCTTCCAGTCTTCAGGAAGGCGTGCGGGCCTGCCCTCAGGCATCTGCACCAGAGCCAATGATTGACGGCAGGTGATGAGCAGCGTGTTGTCTTCGACACGTCGCATCTCAAAGGCGCACCAGAAACGCGCCCGTTCGACGCTTTCGAGCCGCCCGTGGATTACGATCTCATCGCCGAGTTTGGCCGGGCGCCGGTAATCGATCTCCGTGCGCACAACGACCGGGAACATCTGCGTTTGCGCCATCTCGCGCAGCTTCATCCCCATCAAGGCCGCAAGCCGGGTGCGTGCGGTTTCGATCATGCGCAGGTACGCGATGTTGTGCACGACACCTCCGCAGTCGGTGTCGAAAAACATCACCTCCTCGCGGGTTTCGATCGTCGGAGTGTATTGCATGTCACTTCAAGGCGGCACGCACGGCCTCTTCGTCAACGCCGCGCAGTTTGAACACACGAAGCACAGTGTCTTCGATGAGATTGTTTGGACAGGAGGCCCCGGCCGTGATGCCCAAGGTCACGGGACCACCGCTGGCGAGCTTGGAAGAGTAGCTCTCCTTCTCGGCTTTGAGATGAAGATCAAAGTGCACGATCTGCTCCAGCGACTTGAGGCAGTCGGCGGTGCGAATGAAGAACGTCGGAAGCTGCTGCTCGCCAATTTCCACGAGATGGGTCGTATTGGAACTGTTGTAGCCTCCGACGACGAGCAGCACATCCAACGGCTGCTGCAGCAGACCGAAGAGCGAATCCTGACGCTCCTGCGTGGCTCCACAAATGGTGTCGAAGACTTGAAAATTCGTCACGCCCGCCTCAGGGCCATGCCGGTCCAGCACGGCCTGACGCAGGCGGCGTTGCACCTCCTCCGTCTCGGACTTGAGCATCGTTGTCTGATTGGCGACCCCGATGCGTGTGAGATGCAAGTCGGGATCAAATCCGTCAGAATGCGCGCCGGGTGGAAACCGCTTCAGGAAAGCCTCCTTGTCACCGCCGTTGCGGATGTAGTCGCAGACGTAATCAACATCCGCCAGCGTGAGTACCACGAGGTAATTTCCCATGCCATCATCACCCATGGCGCGAGAAGAGGTGGCGCGAGTCTCCTCATGGCTGGCCTTGCCATGAATGATCGAAGTGAAGCCGGTTTTGGCATACTGCCGAACGCGCTTCCACACGCTCATGACGTCCCCGCATGTTGTATCGACCACCATGCAGCCACGTTCTCCGATGAGCTTCATCAAGCGTGTCTCGGCACCGAAAGCCGGCA
>NZ_JAGRPF010000025.1 GCF_020439865.1 Prosthecobacter sp. | reverse complement strand
GGCGAAGAGCGGCGTCTTCCTCAGCGTGCTCGGATTCGGCACGGGCAACCTGAAGGACCGCACGATGGAAACCCTGGCAGACAAGGGCAACGGCAACTATGCCTACATCGACAGCCTCAGCGAGGCACGCAAGGTGCTCGTCGAGCAGATGAGCGGCACGCTGGTGACGATCGCGAAGGACGTCAAAATCCAGGTCGAGTTCAATCCAGCCGCCGTGCGCAGCTATCGCCTCATCGGCTATGAAAACCGCATGCTGGCGAAGGAAGACTTCAACGACGACACCAAAGATGCGGGCGAGATCGGTGCCGGTCACAGCGTGGTCGCCCTGTATGAAGTCGTTCCTGCCAATCTCCCTCCCGGCGCCGAACCACGGCCTGCGGTGGACAGCTTGAAGTATCAAGCTCCCGCCATCTCACCTGCCCAGCTCGCTGAAGCAGCGAAGAGTGGCGAGACGATGACCGTGAAACTGCGCTACAAGGAGCCGGACGGTGATCTGAGCAAACTCATCGAGATGCCGGTAAAGGACGAAGGCAAGACGCTCACCGCGAGCAGCGACGAGTACAAATTCAGCGCCGCCGTCGCCGGCTTCGGTCTGCTGCTGCGTGACTCCGCTTACAAAGGCACGCTGAGCTGGGAAACCGTGCGTCGCCTCGCCATCGATGGCAAAGGCGCGGACAAGCTGGGTTATCGCGGCGAATTCCTGCAACTCATCGACAAGGCGCGCGGCTTGAAGGAAACGCGGCCTTGATTGGAATGACGAATGAAGTCCGAATGATCCTCGGGTGGAAACAGGGGGCCATTCGGGCTTCGTCATTTTCCCCTTCTGGGAAGTGCATGGACGGCCTTGACCACGCAGGGCGTCCCGCTACTCTCACGGCCCCCAAACCTTAAAAAAACACTCATTTCATCTCCCACCATGAGCCAGACCCACGAATTCCAGGCCGAAGTCAAACAAGTCCTCGATATCGTCATCCACTCGCTCTACACCGACCGCGAGATCTTCATTCGCGAGCTCGTCTCCAATGCGTCCGATGCGATGGAAAAAATGCGCCACACGCAGCTGACGGAGAAGGAGATCTTCGACGGCGAAGCGGAACTGCAGATCAGCATCACAACGGATGAAGCCGCGCGCACGCTGACCATCGCGGACGCCGGCATCGGCATGACGCGGGCGGAATTGATCGAGAATCTCGGCACCATCGCCCACTCCGGCTCGAAGGCCTTCGCTGCGGCCCTCAAGAATGCCGGCAAACAGGGGGATGCGACGCTCATCGGCCAGTTCGGCGTGGGTTTCTATTCGGCCTTCATGGTCGCTGACAAGGTCGAGGTTCACACCCATTCCTGGCGCAACGACGGCGAGCACCTCGTCTGGACGAGTGACGGCACCAGCAGCTACACCATCGAGGATTCGACCGATGAGAAGCGCGGCTGCAAAATCGTCCTGCACCTGAAGGAGGACGCCGCCGAGTTTGCCAAGGACACGACGGTGAAGCAGATCGTGGAAAAGCACTCGAATTTCGTCAGCTTCCCCCTGCTTCTTAACGGTGAGCGCGTCAATACGGTGGAGGCGCTCTGGCTCAAGCCGAAGGACGGCATCAACGACGAACAGTACAACGAGTTCTACAAGTTCACCGCGCACGCTTTTGATGAGCCGAGCTACCGGCTGCACTTCCAGGCCGAGTCCCCCATCGTCATCAATGCGCTGCTCTTCACGCCGACGCAGAACATGGAGGCCTTTGGCATGGGGCAGATGGAGCCCGGCGTGTCCCTCTATTGCAAAAAGGTGCTCATTGACCCGAAGCCGAAGAAACTGCTGCCGGAGTGGATGCGCTTTGTGCGCGGTGTGATCGACAGCGAGGACCTGCCGCTGAACAT
>NZ_JAGRPF010000205.1 GCF_020439865.1 Prosthecobacter sp. | reverse complement strand
GGCTCTTCCGGGGCTTCAGTTTGGGGAAATGATGATCGCCCGGAAACTGCGGAATGTAGGAGTCATGATAGTCCACGCGGCACTTGTTGCGCTCCAGGATGTCCATGAGCTTGAGCGTCGGCGACTCACGAAAATCATCAACGTCACGCTTGTAAGCGAGGCCGAGCAGCAGCACGCGACTGCCGCGCAAAGATTTGCCCCTGCTGCCCAACGCGTCCTGCAGTTTGGAAACCACGAAGTAGGGCATATTGGTGTTCACCTCACCGGCGAGCTCGATGAACTTCGTGGAGATGTCGAACTCACGCGCCTTCCATGTCAGATAGAAAGGATCGATCGGAATGCAGTGTCCGCCAAGGCCCGGCCCCGGATAGAACGGCATGAAGCCGAAGGGCTTGGTCTTGGCAGCGTTCACCACCTCCCAGATGTCGATGCCCATGCGGTCAAAGACAATCTTCAATTCGTTCACCATCGCGATGTTCACCGAACGGAAAATGTTTTCGAGCAGCTTCGCCGCCTCGGCCACCTCGGCGCTCGTCACCGGGACGACCTTGGAAATGATCTGCTCGTAAAGCATAGCGGCCAGTTTGCCGCTCGTTGCATCTGTGCCGCCCACAACTTTCGGGATGCTTGCCGTGGAAAAGGTCGCATTGTTCGGATCTTCGCGCTCGGGGCTGTAGGCCAGGAAGACATTGGTTCCCGGCTTGAACCCCGCCTTCTTCAAAATGGGCGCTACGATGTCACGCGTAGTCCCTGGATAGGTGGTGGATTCCAGCACCACAAGACAGCCGGGCTTGATGTTGGCCGCCACCCACTCTGTGGAGGACTCCACATACGAAAGATCGGGCTCCCGCTGCTTAGTCAGCGGTGTCGGAACGCAGATCAACACTGCGTCCACGTCTTTCAGCGCCACCGGATCGGCGGTGGCGCGGAACAGACCGCTGGTCACCGCCGCCTTGACCCGGGCATTCTTGATGTGGCGGATGGGGGAGCGCCCCTGATTGAGAGCCCGGCTGCGGTGTTCATCCGGGTCTACGCCGACGACCTGGAGTCCCTTTTCCGCGAAAAGCAGCCCTAGTGGCAAGCCAACGTAGCCCATGCCCATGATGCCCACCTTAAGACTGCGATTCTGAAGCTTCGCCTGCCATTGGGACAATAAGGTGGCGGCCGATGATTTTTTGACGGGCATAGAAAAACGTTGGGAGTGAAACAGGGCGCATCAAAGCGCCAAGGAGCCGCCTTGTAAAGCCGTCCCCGGCATCACGTCAACCGAGGATGCGCGGAACAGGCACCGGCTCAATTCCCGGTTGTGCGGCGCATGATACCGCAGTTAGTGCGCGGCCTTTGCCATGCCCCAACCTGCAAAATCCCCTCCACACCAGCCTCGCCTTCTTCACGCCGAGCTCAGTCTCCCTGAGGTGGTTAAGAAGACCCTGCGATCCCTGTGGACCTATCTGCTTCCCTACCGCTTTCGTTTCGTCCTGAGCATCCTGCTCGGCATGCTCAGCGCCGCCTTCAACGGTTTCATGCTGATCGGCTTTCAGCTCATTTTCTCCCTGGTCCTGAAGGGCCAGACCCGCACCTTGGGCGAACCTACCAAACTGCCGCTGATCGGGGAGCTCAATCTGGCCGAGATCATGGGCGTTGCGGACGATACACCCGTGGGGCTCACCGGCGTGATGACTGCCTGCGCTTTCATCCCAGTGCTCATCTTCATCCGCGGCTTTCTCTCCTACCTGTCGAGCTACATGCAGGCCTGGGTGACCAGCAAAATGGTCTATCAGATCCGCAACGACGCGTTCCGCAGTGTGCTCCGTCAGTCGCCGGGCTTTTTCAACACCGCCAAAACTGGGGAGCTCATGCAGTCGGTGACCGCGCAAACGGGCGTGGTGCAGCGCAATTCGATGACGTTGGTGCAGACGCTCGCCCAGCGCCCGCTGACGATCATTTCCATCCTCGTGGTGCTTTTCGCACAGGACTGGTTTTTCACGCTCATGTCCTTGGTCGTTTTTCCCGCCTGCCTGGTGCCGATCATCCGCATCGGGAAGCGTGTCCGCAGGGTGGGAGCAAACGAAGAGTATGACTCACGTGCACTAATGGTCGCCATGCAGGAAACATTTTCGGGAATCCGCCTGATGAAGGCATATGCCCGAGAAGACCATGCCGCAGCCCGTTTTGACCGCAGCAATGCGAGCATGACCCGCAACATGGTTCGTTGGACAAAGGCCATGGAACTCGTCGGCCCCGTGGTCGAAACCGTCGCCTCGTTCGGAATCGCAGCAGGCCTGGTCTATGCCTGGCACCGGGGCTTGGAGGCGGAAAACTTCTTCATCATGGTGATGGCACTCACGCAGATCTATCCGCCGGTCAAAGAACTCAGCAAAGTGCAGATCTTGCTGCAAAAGACCACTGTGGCCGCAAGCATGGTATTCGAACTACTGGAGCGCCAGCCCGACATCCAGGACGCACCAAACGCCATTGATGTCGGTCGTGCCAAGGGGGCCGTGACCTTTCAGAACCTCACTTTTTATTACCGCGAACAGAATGGTGATAAGAAGGAGGTGCCTGCCGTTCAGGGCATCGACCTCCAACTCGATCCGGGCAAGTTCTATGCGTTCGTCGGCCCAAGCGGCGCAGGCAAGAGCACGCTTTACTCACTGCTCCTGCGTTTCTACGATCCAGACGAAGGAGCCGTACTCATGGATGGTCACGACATCCGGTCACTGACGCAAAACTCTCTCCGTGGGAACATCGGCGTCGTCAGCCAGGACACCTTCCTCTTCCACGACACCGTGCGTGAAAACATCCGCTACGGCCGGCTCGATGCTACCGAGGAGGAAATCATCACCGCGGCAAAGAGAGCCCATGCCCATGAATTCATCACGCAAATCTCCGGTGGCTACGACGCCATGGTCGGCGAAGGCGGCTGTAATCTGTCAGGCGGCCAGAAGCAGCGCATCTCGATCGCACGCGCGATTCTGCGCAACGCCCCCATTCTGCTGCTCGACGAAGCTACCTCGGCACTCGACACGGAAAGCGAGAAGATCATTCAGGAGGCTGTTCACACGTTGTCCGAAGGCAAAACCGTGGTCGCTATCGCCCACCGCCTGTCCACCGTTCTCGAAGCCGATCAGATCGTCGTCATGGATCGCGGCCGAATCCTCGACCGAGGCACGCATGCGGAACTTTTGGGCCGCAATCCGCTCTACCAGAAGCTCTACAATCTGCAGTTCAGCAGCGATGAAAGCCAGGATGCCTGATCGATCTCAGTTTTTCCTCGCCAGAGCGGTCATTATCGAGGTCATTTCCGCCTTCGGTCATCTTCCCCCATGAAAGTTCTTGTCACCGGCGGCGCCGGATTCATCGGTTCGCATATCGCCCAGTCCCTGTGCGCACAGGGGGCGAAGGTTGTCGTCATCGACAACGAAAGCACCGGCGATTTGCAGAATCTCGCGTGGAGGAAGAATTCCGATGCTCTGGAATACATCCGTGGAGATGTACGCGACGACGTCCTGCTGGCGAAAACGATTCCCGGCTGCGACTGGGTGTTCCATCAGGCGGCCGTCGCGTCCGTTCCGCAGTCGGTCAGCGACCCTCTCGGAACCAACGAGCACAATCTGGATGCCACGTTGAAGCTCCTCGTTGCCGCGCGTGACGCTGGTGTGAAGCGCTTTCTCTTCGCCTCCTCTTCGGCCATCTACGGAGAATCCGAGGTGCCTTCGAAGCACGAATCCCTCCCGCCGCAGCCCATCACGCCTTATGGCCTGCAGAAGTATGCAGGCGAGCGCTACTGCCAGCTCTTCCATCAGCTTTACGGTCTGCCCACGGTGGCTCTGCGCTACTTCAATGTCTTCGGACCGCGGCAGTCATCCACGTCACAGTATTCCGGGGTCATCGCCAAATTTTGTTCCGCCATGCTGTGTCGTGAAGCTCCCGTCATTTTCGGAGACGGCAGCCAGTCGCGCGACTTCGTGTTCATCGACAACATCGTCCAGGCCAACCTCATGGCAGCGGCAGCGCCTGAGCAAACAGTTGCCGGCAGGGTCTTCAATGGCGGCACCGGGACGAGCATTTCGCTCCTCCAGCTCGTTGCTGACATCAATGAACTGACGGGACAGCACCTCGAACCAAAACTTGAGTCCGCAAGAGCCGGAGACATCCGCCATTCGCAGGCAGACATCTCGGCCATCCGCGAAGCGCTCGACTACGAACCCAGGGTTTCCTGGAAAGACGGGCTGGCGCAGACGCTCGAATTCTACCGCCAGCAGGCGCGGTGACGGACATCGTTGCCGATTAAAAAGAGCCCGCGGCATCAGCAGCTTGATCATCGGCAAGACCACGGCGATGAACATTCCGAAACATGATGTCCACGCCCCTCATCGCCGCTGCTGATGCCATCCCGCCGCTGTTTGCGTTGCTGGCGCTGATGCTTGCCGGTGTGGTTCTGGTGTCGTTGCTGCTGCTGAGACTGCGGCAGTCCATGCTGGCCGGCTATTTCATCTGTGGCGTCCTGATCGCAAACTCCGGGGTGCTGGATCTGCTCGGCGGCGGGGAGTCGCACGAGCGTGTCTCCCAAATGGCGGAATTTGGCGTGATCCTGCTCATGTTTACGCTGGGCCTGGAGTTCTCGCTGGGCGAACTGCGCTTTTTGCGCCGTCTCGCCTTTGTCGGTGGAGGATGGCAGATGGGGCTCTGTGTCGCAGTGGGAGCGGCGGCATCGACGCTGATCCATCCCTCCTGGCAAGGAGCCGTTATTATGTCCGTCGCGCTCGCCATGAGCTCCACGGCAGTCAGTTTGAAGAGCTTTCAGGATCAGGGTCTCGAATCCAGTCCCGGCGCACGCATGGCGCTCGCCGTCGCGATTTTTCAGGATCTGTTCATCATCGTCTTCTTCCTGTTGCTGCCGCTGCTGCTGCCACAGGCCGGTGTCGAGACCGCATTGCTGCCGCGACTAGGCTCGCTCGCGCTGCGCGGAGGCGTCTTTGTGGTGCTCGCTGGAGTCGGTGCCCGCTGGGTCATTCCCTGGCTGCTCAATGCCGTCACCCAGACACGCAATCGCGAGCTATTCACGCTCACCGTCATCGGCAGTTGTGTCGGCCTCGCCTTCATTGGCGGACTTCTCGGACTCGGCCTGGCGCTCGGTGCTTTCGTGGCAGGGTTGGCGGTAAGCGAATCGATTTTCAAGCATCGCATCCTCGCGGACGTCATGCCGCTGAAGGATCTCTTTCTCACACTGTTCTTCGTCTCCGTCGGCCTCATGATCGACGTCAAGGCAGCCTTTGTCCTCTGGTTGCCGATCAGTGTGCTTACCGCTCTCCTGATGCTCGTCAAAGCAGGCATCATCACCATCATCGCACGTCGTCTGGGTCTCGCCCATCGTCAGGCGCTCATGGCGGGCATCGGCCTGTGCAGCGCCGGGGAATTTTCACTCGTGCTGCTTCAACAGGCGGGTGGCTTTGCCCTATGGAGCCATGACACTCAGCAGACGCTCCTTGCTTCGAGCGCACTTTCCATGGGACTGCTCCCTGCCCTTCTCAAGATTGGCCAGCCGTTCGGTGACTGGCTCGTCAGACGCGGATGGGGCCGCGGCCGGCCGGTCAAATTCGACGCGGGCAGTCTGCGCGAGCGCATCAGCGGTCTCGCCGACCACGCGATCATCTGCGGGCACGGACCTGTCGGTGAAAAGCTCAACAAAGCGCTTCTCGACTCCGGCGTGCGTACGCTTGTGGTGGAGCTGAACGCTGAAACTGTGCGCAAGCTCCAGCGGCAGGGACAAGCCGTGCTCTTCGCCGATGCCAGCCACGAGGAAACCTGGGAACTCACACGTTTGAAGAACGCCCGCATGGTCGCCCTGACCTTTCCGGATGCCACCGTCAACGCGCAGGCCCTCGCCATGATCCGCGAGCATCGCCCCGACATCGCCGTGCTCGCGCGCGCACGTTTCAGCTCCGACGTGGAGCGCCTGAAGCGCCTCGGTGCCACGCAGGTGGTGAACGATGAGACTGAGGCCAGCCGCGCCATGGAGGACGCTGCGCTGACTTTGCAGGGTGCTTGAGGCATTGCGCCTGCATCCCATCCGCCTAGTTTGAAGGCGAATGTCCCAACGCCTTTTCCTCCTCGACGGCATGGCGCTGCTTTACCGCGCGCACTTTGCCTTCATCAAAGCACCGATCCGCACCAGCGACGGATTGAACACATCCGCGCTCTACGGCTTTGCGAATACGCTGCTCGACATCCTCAAAAACCAGCAGCCCACCCATCTCGCCGTCGCGCTGGACACCTCCGCCCCCACCCCGCGGCATGAGATGTTCCCCGCTTACAAGGCGCAGCGTGAAGAGATGCCGGAGGACATCTCCATGGCCATTCCGCAGATCAAACGGCTCATGGAGGCCATGAACGTGCCCATCCTCGTGCGCGACGGTTACGAGGCCGACGACATCATCGGTATCATGGCCAAACGTGCGGAGAAGGAAGGCATCGAAACCTTCATGGTCACGCCGGACAAGGACTTCGGTCAGCTCGTTTCCGAGCATGTGAAAATCTACAAGCCGGGCCGCGCCGGTGCCGATGTGGAAATTCTCGGTGTGAAGGAAGTCTGCGAACGCTGGGGCATCGAGCGCCCCGAGCAGGTCATCGACATCCTTGCGCTCATGGGCGACGCCGTGGACAACATCCCCGGCGTGAAGGGCTTCGGCGAAAAGACCGCCACCGCACTCATTCAGCAATTCGGCAGCGTCGAAAACCTCCTCGCGAACACCGACAAGCTCAAAGGCAAGCAAAAGGAGAAGCTCGAGACCAGCAGGGACGACGCCCTGCTCTCGAAGAAGCTCGCCACCATCTTCGTTGATGCGCCCTACGACACCCAGGTCGCGGATCTGGTCATCCAACCCCACGATGACGAGACGCTGAAAGCCTTCGTCAGCGAGCTCGAGTTCAACGTGCTGGGCCGC
>NZ_JAGRPF010000204.1 GCF_020439865.1 Prosthecobacter sp. | reverse complement strand
GTTCTTTGTGGCAACGCCTTTACCGACAAGAGTAAGAATCTCCAACTCGCGATCCGTCAATGCATCCATGCCAGTGGGCTTCGAACGTGATGCGCCGGAAACCTGCTCCAGCATGCGCGCGTTCAGCGTTTCACTGACATAGAGTCCGCCACCGAGGATTTTTTGAATCGCGGCGATGAGGTGATCGGCCGCTTCCTCCTTCATCACATAACCGCGCGCGCCGGCACGAAGGGAACGCTCACCGTAGAGCGTCTCGTCGTGCATGGACAGTACAAGACACTGCGTGGCGGGATGCGCCGCACGAATGTCCTTCACAAGCTCCAAGCCGTTCTTGTCGGGCAGCGTGAGATCAATGATGACGAGATCAGGCTTCAGTTTCCCGACAACATCGAGTCCCTCGCGCGCGCTGCCCGCCTCGCCACTCACCTCGAGACCGGGCTCGCCTCGAATGAGTTGCGCCAATCCGTGGCGCATGATGGGGTGGTCATCGACAAGGACGACATTCTTTACGGATTCTTTGCTGGTGCGGGAACGCTGCATAGGACCTGGGTGCCCCCATTGGGACGCGGAGTGACGCTAAGGGTGCCTCCCATCATTTGAGCGCGATGGCTCATGGTCAAGAGTCCCATTCCTGTGCCTTTCGCTGGTTTGTCAGGAATGCCAACACCATCATCGCGTATGGTCAGCACAACCCGGCCACTCTGACGGATGAGACGAATCTCAACGCGGCGCGCCTGGCCATGCTTGACGGCGTTGGAGACCGCCTCCTGCGCAATGCGGAAAAGCTGCACAGCCATGTCATTGTCGGCAATGTTCACCGGGTTGTCATAGCGGAAGTCGCAGGCGACCTCGTAGGCTCGCGCGGTGCTGGTCGCCAGTTCCTCGAGAGCCGCCATCAGGCCGCCGACATCCAGCACCACGGGCATGAGTCCGCGTGATGTCTCGCGTGCACAGGTGTTGGCCTTGGAAATCAGCCGGACGACTTCTTGCAGGCTTTCAGATTCGGGGCAGCCGATGGCGGCGAGATTCTTTTGTGCGACCTTCACCAAGCAGCCAATCGCGGCGAGCTGCTGGCAGAGGTCATCATGAATGTCCTGACCGATGCGTGCCTGCTCCTCTTCACTGATGTGAAGGATCCGTTTCTCCAGTTCCTTGCGCTCCGTGAGGTCGCGAATGATGCCGGTAAAAATCCGGCGACCGCTCGGCAGAACGGCTTCCCCCACGGAAAGATCGATCGGAAAGACGGAGCCGTCCTTCCTCTGCGCCACCGCCTCGCGACCGATACCGATGATGCGCTTTTGCCCAGTTTTAAGATACTTCGCCACATATCCGTCGTGCCGATCCCGATAAGGCTGAGGCATGAGGATGTGGATGTTTTGACCGATGATTTCACTGCGCTGGTAGCCGAAAAGGCGTTCCGTGGCCGAATTCGCAGTCTCGATGACGCAGTTTTCGTCGATCGTGATGATGGCGTTGACGGCCGTCTCGACGATGGCCGCAGCACGCTGCTCACTGACCTGCAACGCATGCTTGAGCTCGGTGAGACTGGGTTCGGCGGATTTCTTCGCGGGCATCGCAAGTTCTCAGTCTGCGGCGGTGATGAAGCCGTCCGGTTTCACCGCCAGAATCGAGCAGGGAGCGTTCTGCACGATTTTCTCCGCGGTCGTGCCGATCAGCAATTCGCGCAGACCCGTCTTCCCCCGCGTGCCGAGGACGACCATGTCGGCCTTAACCTCAGTCACATGATCAAGAATGGCTTCGCGAATGTTCACGCGCTCCTTGATGAGTCCGGTCACGGTGACGTTGCCTGATTCACGCGTGAGCGGTTCGAGAAAGGCGTCCAGATCTTTGCGCAAATTCTCCACCGTCTCAGGATCAATGTTGGTCGGAAGCGAGGGGGCAAACCCGCCGTAGTCCAGCGACATGGCAAGCGCACTCTGATAAACGTACAGGCAGTCGAGCGAAGCGCTGTCTTCCTGCGCCAGATGCAGGGCACACTGAACGGCCTTCGCGGAGTTCTCGGAAAAATCAACGCAGGTGACGATCCTCTTGAACGGCCCCTGAGCATCCTCGCGCACGACGAGTACATCCACCGGCGCCTTGCGTACGCATTTCGCCGCGATGGCGCCAAT
>NZ_JAGRPF010000203.1 GCF_020439865.1 Prosthecobacter sp. | reverse complement strand
CAAACTTGGCGCCGAGTGACTTCACCTGTTCCTCGAGCACCGGCCGTGTGTCGAAGGCCTCCACCTTGGCACCGAGGCGTTTCGCCGTCGCGATCGCCTGCAAACCGGCCACGCCCGCGCCGATGATGAAAACCTTCACCGGCTTGATCGTGCCCGCGGGCGTCATCATCATCGGAAAAATCTTCCCCGACTGCTCCGCCGCTGCGATCACCGCCGCGTAACCGGCCAGACTCGCCTGCGACGACAGCACATCCATCTTCTGCGCCCGCGTGCTGCGCGGCACCATCTCCAGACTGATCGCGCTCACGCCGCGTTGTGCCAGCGCTTGGATGAGATCAGGCGATTGAAAGGGATCGAGCAACGCGATGCACACCGCGCCTTCGCGCATCAAGGCCACGTCATCGGGTGAGGGCTTGCGCACCTGCACCACGATGTCGGCGGATTGGAGCATCGCCGTGCGATCCGCTCGCACCGTTGCTCCCGCTTTTTCATAATCCGCGTCGCTGTGACCACAGCCTGCACCCAGTCCGGACTCCACCTCAATCTTCGCGCCCAGCGCTGTGAGCTTGCCTACCAGTTCGGGAATTATTGCAGCACGCGTTTCGCCCGCGTGGGTTTCTTTGGAAAAGGAGACCGTCATCTGCATGCGCTGATGTGAACGTTAGCGAGAACCGCGATCTCGCCACCTTCATTTCGGCAAAATGAACCGCACACCGCATTCGCAGGCGATTCTACTCCCCCATCAGCTTCTTCACCGTCGGCTCGATGGCCTCGGCCCAGATCCGGTAGCCTTTTTCGTTCGGGTGGAGGAAGTCGGGCATGATGTCCTTCGTGATGAGGCCGTCAGGGGTGAGGAATTTCGCGCCGATGTCGAGGAAGGTCACGTGGTGCGTGCCGTCGAGCTTGGCAATGATCTGGTTGATCTCGGCGATCTTTTCGCGCTGCGGGTTCGGCTTCTCGCCACGCGGGAAGATGCCAAGCAGCAGAATCTTTGACTGCGGCAGACGCTTTTCGAGTTCGAGCACGATGGCCTCGATCCCTGCGGCGATGTCGGGCGCGGAGCAGGTGCCGGTGTTGTTGGTGCCGATCATCATGACGATGAGTTTGGGCGAGATGCCGTCGATCGAACCGTGCTGGAGCCGCCAGAGGACGTTTTCGGTCTTGTCCCAGCCAAAGCCGAGATTGCCGGCGTTTCGCGGGGCATAGAACTCACCCCAGGTCTGCTGTCCTCGCAGCACATACTTGTCGAACTGTTCCCCGCCGAAGAAGTGCGTGATGGAGTCGCCAATGAACAAGATCTGCGGCTTGGATTTCTTCACGGCGGCGCTGGTGAACTCGTAGCGCTTCTGCCAGTCATACTGCGGCCAGCTTCGATCCTGCGTGACCGGCACCACCGTGCTGGGAAGCGCTTTGTGCCCAGCAAGCGGTTCGAACGTGGTCTGCGCGACCTCGCTCATCGTCTTGCGGTCGGCGGAAAACGTTCGTGCCTTCAAATCACCGCCGCAGGCGAGTTCGATGGGCGCCAGATACGGGTTCGATTTCGCAATCGGGTCCGCACCGTCGAGTGTGTAAAGAATGGTGGTGTCCGGTGATTCACTTTTGAGCGTCACCACGCCCTTGTCGTCGCGCTGGATGGCCGGCGGAGCGAGCTGGACGGCAGTTTGCGCGCGAACGAAGCCGAAGCAGAAAATGGCGAGCGTGGCAAGGAGTGGTCGGCAGGTCATGCGCTGATTCATAGCCAGCTCGCAACCATTATCCAAGCGCGGAAACGCATCGCCTCATCGAATCGAAGCCACATCCGCCGCGTCGTGCAGCTTTTTGATCTCTTCATCGCTCAGCTCACGATTGAACACCGCGAGCCCACCGAATCGGCCGATGGTCGCTTCTCCGGTCATGGATCCGACGGCCATGCGTGCGCCCACCGTGAAGTCGGATGGCGCGATCTTCGTCTTCGCGTGAATTGCCGGATCGTATTTGAAGATGCCGCGGCCGTGGTAGTAGGGGTTCATGCCGCGGTCTTTGCCGTCGGGACCTTCCTTGGTGAAGTACGGGTCGTTGCGCTTGTCTTTGACGGCGTCGAGCTTCCGTTCGTCGAGCACGCCGTTGATGTAGGCGCGGATGTATTGGGAATCGTAGGTGAAGGCGAGCGTGCACCACT
Source organism: Prosthecobacter sp. (assembly GCF_020439865.1). Lineage (GTDB taxonomy): Bacteria > Verrucomicrobiota > Verrucomicrobiia > Verrucomicrobiales > Verrucomicrobiaceae > Prosthecobacter. Next base: position 4,154 of record NZ_JAGRPF010000203.1, on the reverse strand, counting down.
GCTCCTCCGGCACTTCGAGTTTCGTCGCGGCGTAGTCGGCGCACCACGGGAACTTCGTGCCGTCGGCGCGCATCGTCACACCGCCCTCGGCGCTGATGTGTGGCACCAGATTTCGCGGGCCACCGTAGGTCGGCATGTTCATGAGCATCGCGTATTGGCGCGTGCCGGTGTCGTCGTTCGCGCCTTTGCCCTCGCTCCACATGCCTGCGATCGTGCGGCTCTTCTTGAGGTTCACGATGCGCACGACGGCAAACATCGTCACCTGTGCGTCTTTGCCGGCGATGTTGAGATCGCCCGTCTCGCTGTGCTTGATCTCAAAATACTGGCTGCCGTTCAAGTCGGCTGCGTAGCCGGAGAAGGGACCGCCTGCCACGCGCTTGATGGGGCCGTTCACCTCGGTGAGCGGATGCGCTTCCTTCGTGCCCTGCGAGACGCGTTTTTGCCCGGCATCTTCGCCAAAAGTCCAGAAGGCGACGAGTCCGGGTGTCTTTTCGATGATGGAGGCGTCGCCGGCGAAGACTGAAGAAAGGACGAACGGAAGAAGGAGGAGTGCGCGCATGGTTGAATGAGGATGGCAGGCCCTCAAGGCTTGGGGAAACGCTTTTTGGACAGCAAAAAGACTCGGTTCACCAGCGACGTAATTTCCGAGCCTGTGATGAAGCCTGCCATCGTCCCACTTTCTTGCCCCGCCCGCGATGTTCGTGGCGGCATGCTCGTGGCGTGGCTGGCGTTCACGTCCTTGCCTGCGCTGGCGGTGGATTACGAGAAGGACATCAAACCGCTGCTCAAAGAGCGCTGCTACACCTGCCACGGCGCTCTGAAGCAGAAGGCCGATCTGCGACTCGATACGACGGCGGCCATGCGCAAGGGCGGCGATGGCGGCGACATCCTCGCCGGCGAGCATGCGCTGCTGCTCGAACGCGTCACCACCACCGACAAGGACGATCGCATGCCGCCGGAAGGTGAGGGCTCGATGCTCACCACCGAACAAGTCGCGAAACTCAAAGACTGGATCGCAGCTGGTGCGCCTGCGCCAGCGAATGAGCAGCCCGAGGCCGATCCGCGCGCGCATTGGGCCTATCAGCCGCCGAAATCCTCCGGCAAGTCGATGGATGCGCTTCTTTCGGCGCGACTCGCGGCGAAGCATCTCAAACCGCAGCCCGAGGCCGCGCCAGAGATCTGGCTGCGTCGTGTCTATCTCGATCTCATCGGCCTGCCGCCCACGCCGGAGGAGATCGCGACCTTTTTGAAGGACACGTCGATGCCAGCGCGTCAGCGCGTGGTGGATCATCTGCTCGGCACGCCGCAATACGGCGAGCGTTGGGCGCGGCACTTCATGGACATCTGGCGCTACTGCGACTGGTATGGGCTCGGCGCGCAGCTTCGCTATTCGCAGAAACACATTTGGCACTGGCGCGACTGGATCGTGGAGTCCCTGAATGCCGACAAGGGCTACGATCAGATGATCGTGCAGATGCTCGCCGCGGATGAACTCGCACCCGAGGATCGCGACAACCTGCGCGCCACCGGGTTCCTGGCCCGCAGTTACTATCTCTTCAATCGTACCACCTGGCTGGATGCCACGATCGAGCACACCTGCCGGGCCTTCCTCGGCGTGACGATGCAGTGCGTGAAATGCCACGACCACAAATACGATCCCATCGAGCAGGCCGACTACTACCGCATGCGCGCCATCTTCGAGCCGTTGCACGTGCGCCTGGATCCGTGGCAGGGCGAAACCGACTTCGAAAAGAACGGCCTGCCGCGCGTCTTCGACCTGCATCTCGATGCGCCGACGTATCGACATGTGCGTGGCGATGAGAAGAACGAGGACAAATCGAAGGCCATGACCTCGGGCATCCCGCAGGTGCTGGAGTTCGCCGCCTTTCAGCCGAAGCCCGTCAAACTGCCGCCGTCCGCCGCGCGTCCGGTGCTGTTGTCGTTCGTCCTTGAAGACCAGCTCCACGCCGCCGAACGCGACATCGCCGTGGCGCGCAAAGCGCTCGACCAGGCACGGCAGGCACTTGCCCAATCACCCCAGCCTGCAAAGGATCAGACGTCAGCGGCCCGGGTAATTGTCAGCGATGATTTCACCTCGGCGAAGCCTGCGCAGTGGGAGATTATCAAGGGCGACTGGAAATACTCTGCCAGCGGCGTGCGCCAGCATGAAACCGGAGCGGAACGTCGTGTGATGCGTCTCAAGTCCGCGCCGCCTGCCGACTTCGAAGCCAGCCTGAGCTTCACCATTCGCGGCGGGCAGAAATGGAAGTCCGTCGGCATCGTTTTCGACAGCACGGACAGCGACGACGTGATGGTTTACATGAGCGCCGTGAACGGTGGATCGAAGATCCAGGTCGCGATCGGAAGCGATGGCAAGTCCAGCTATCCGCCGGCAGGCGCGGTGTCGCGTGCGATCTCGCAGGACGTTCGTTACACGCTGGATCTGCGCGTGCGCGGCCAGCTGATCAACGCCAGCATCAATGGCGAACCGGTTCTCGCGTATCGACTGCCGCAGGGCCGTCATGAAGGCGCCTTGGCACTGAGCGCCTTCGACGCCGATGTCGAGTTTCACAGCTTCAAGCTCGCCGAACTCGCCGTGGATGTCGTGATGCGCGAGCCGTTAGCCGACAAGTCGATTCCGCTCGCCGACGCGAAAGCCGCGGTCACACTTGCTGAGAAGAAGCTCGCCGCTGCTGCTGCGAAACCCGCGATGATTCGAGCTGTCTTCGCCGCTGAAAAATCGAAACAGGACAAGGCGCTCGCCAAGACCGCCGCCGCTGCCGATGCGAAATTCAAACTCGCTCAGGCCGAAGTCGATCTCGCCAAAGCCGAGGCAGATCCGAAGGCGAAAGACGCCGCGAAGAAGATCAAAGCAGCGCGTGAGGCCTTGGAAAAGGCGAAGAAGAAAGTCGAAGCGCCCGGTGACACTTACACTTCGCTGCCCGCGAGTTTGAAGGCGCAGGAAGGGCCGGAGGAAAGCACCAATGCCGCCGTGCAAACCTATCCCGACAGCAGCACCGGACGCAGGCTCGCCTTTGCCAGATGGGTGGCGGACAAACGCAATCCGCTCACGGCACGTGTGCTCGTGAATCAGGTGTGGATGCGGCATTTTGGAGCGCCCATCGTCGCCAACGTCGATGACTTCGGTCGTCGTTCGCCCGCGCCGCCGCATCAGGACATCCTCGATTCATTGACGGTCGATTTCATGAACAACGGCTGGAGCCTGAAGCATCTGCATCGAGCCATGGTGCTCTCCGAGGTGTATCGCCGCAGCTCGTCGAATGCGGAGGCCGATCCGGCCACGCTCGCCGCTGATCCGGACAACGCGAGCTACTGGCGCATGAATCCTCGCCGCATGGAAAGCCAGCTCGTGCGCGACAGCCTGCTGCATCTCGCGGGGAAGCTCGACCTGACGCAGGGCGGTCCGAGCATCGATCCGGTCAAAGCCGAGACCAGTCCGCGCCGCTCGCTCTACTTCGTGCAGAATGCGAACGAGGAGCACCGCTTCCTCGCCACGTTCGACAACAGCAACGTCCTCGAATGCTACCGCCGCAATGAAAGCGTCGTCCCGCAGCAGGCGCTCGCGCTCACCAACAGCAAGATCAGTCGCGAATGCGCCGACGCGCTGGCGGCGAAACTTGGTGGCCTCGACGGCGATGCGTTCGTGACACAGTCCTTCTTCACCGTGCTCGGCCGTCCGCCCACCGAAAGCGAGCGCCAGGCGAGTTTGGAGGGCTTTGCAGCGTTGAAACAAAACCGCAGCCTGTTTTTGCAGGCACTTCTCAATCACAACGACTTCGTCACCCTGCGATGAACTTTTCTCATCAGCCATCGCCTTTCCTCCGCCGCGACATCCTCGGCGGACTCGGGAGCATCGCGGTCGCGTCGATGCTGAAGGCCGAGGAAGGCTGGCAGCCGCCGAGCGGTTTGCCGATGTTGCCGCAGCGGGCGAAGCGCGTGATCTGGCTCTTCATGCGCGGCGGCGTGAGCCATATGGAGAGCTTCGATCCGAAGCCGATGCTGACGAAGTATGCGGGCAAGTCGATCGAGGAGACGCCTTACAAGGACGTGCTCGCGCCGGAGAAGCTCAAGAATGTGCGTGTCGTGGTGGTGAACGACGCGAACGGCAAACAGCGCAATGTCATTTACCCGCT
>NZ_JAGRPF010000202.1 GCF_020439865.1 Prosthecobacter sp. | reverse complement strand
CGCAGTTCCTTGAGGCGTTGCGGTGCGGGATCAGCCACGGCGGCTAGCGCTGGCAGCGGCGCCACATCGGACGAGGTGAGGCTGGCCTCGACGACTTTGGAGAAAGCGTCCGCAGCGGCGAGAGCGCCATTCGCGGCAGTTGCATCGGCGAGCACACCACTCTTGATGGCTGCGTCCTTCTCCGAGCTTAAGGCGGCGCGGTATTTTGCAGTGAGATCAGTGAGCTGAGCGTGGCGTGCTTTTTGGTAGTTGGCGACGCGGGTGGCGACTTCGGGGCGCAGTTGAAGGTTAGGAGAAAGCTGGGGGTCAGGCGCAGGAGTGTTCTTCCCAACAGCAGCGAGCGGGATGAGAATCTCGAAGGACCTGAACTCCACAACAGCCTGGTGTGCACCGACACCCAGCGCCACCGTTGACCCCGGCGGATAGCCCACCAGCGGTTTGATGGCATCCCAATCGGGGTTGGCCTGATCGTAGGCCAGCGTTCCGTCGATCTTGGCGAGCAATCGTCCGGGACTCACCTCCACGAGCAATTCATGTTCCTTGCCATCCGCCACTTTCTGCTTCAACGGCCAGCTTTCGGCTGAAGGCCCGGGCTGCGTGAGCCAGCCCACCCTGTTTCTGAAAACATCGACAGCAAAGGTCATCCGCCCTTTCGGAATCGGAAGAATGACGGTCAAGTTCCTGAAGTCCGAGGATGCAAAACGCAATCGTGCCGAATAGCTGGCCAGCGCCTCGCTAGGAACCGAAATGGATGCATTCCAAGATGATTTTGTGCACTTCAAAACATGGTTGTCATAGCTCCAGGTGCCAACGTTGATGGCAGACTTCCCGCCAATGATCTTCAACACATCCTGCCACTCGCCATTGGCGACGAGACCGTCGATACGCGACGACTTGCCTGTGTTGTCTGTGGTGGGTGGCTTGGTGGCTTTTTCTCCCGGCAACGTCAGCCGCAGATTGCGGTAGGCGACCTTGCCTTCGGGGCCGAGGCGGCTGAAGGCCAAGGTGCGGATTTCGGGGCGGAGGGTGTGTTTGGCCTCGAAGACCTGCTCACCCGCAAGCCAGAAGCGGATGCTGCCCTCCTCTACAACGAGGCGGAAGGGGGTGAACTGCGCGTCTGGCAACAATGCCTGTTTTCCGTTCCGTTGGCCGGCCTTTCCGAGCTTGGGGGCGAAGAGGCCGCCTGCACCTACTGCGCGGCCTCGTGCTTTGGAACCGCAGATTTGCACTTCAAGGCCGTCTTTGAAGGTCACGAGGTCGGTGATCTGGAAATGGATGCCGCCATTGCCGTCGGCGGAGGCATAGACATCCCCGGTGAGATCAAACCAGGGTGAACTCAGTGACCGTGAGATCGTGCCCATGCCGCTGCCGCTGTCTGAGGTGATGCCCCCCTGCTCCACCCGCCAAACTGCTGTGCCATGCGTGGTCCAGCCGGAAAGCGTTTTGCCATCAAAAAAGGCAGGGGTGCTATCCGTGGCTGTTTCTTTCGTTGTTTCCATGACTGCGGGAGCCGGCGCTGATGCAACCGGCATTGCGGAAGTCGTCTTGGCGGGCGAATTTGCCGTAGGCTCGGCCTCAGCCACGCCCACAGGTTCGGGAACCGGTGGCAGGTTGTTGCTGGAGGGCCCTTCTCTGTCGAGCCACCACCACCCGCCACCGAGCGCCAGGACGGCCAGCACCGCTGGGACCAGCCATGCGCCGGAGGATCTGGCTTTCGGTGGTGGAGGAGCGGAAGACTGCGGTGGGCGCTGCGATTGTCGTGCACCAGGCCGCTGTGGCCGGGCTTGGGTCGGCAGCACGGCGGGGGCTGCTTCAGCGCTTTCCTCCACCTTGATCACCGGCTGGGTGAGGATGGCGTCGAGGTCTCCACGCAGTTCGCGGACGGTTTGATAACGCGCCTCGCGGTCCTCCATGATCGCCTTGGCGATGATGCCGTCGTAGCGCGGGTCGAGACCTGGGATTTGCAACGACGGGAGCTTGAACATGCCCTGCGGGATCTTCCCGGTGAGCATCTGGTAGAGCATCACGCCCACCGCGTAGATGTCCGCGCGATGATCCACCGCGCTGCCGAGCATCAAGGCCTCCGGGGCCATGTAGTGCAGCGTGCCCATCGCCATGCCGCTCTGCGTCAGGCCGGTGTTCTGGCTGTGCGTCATCTTCGCCAGGCCGAAGTCCGCCACTTTCACCACGCCGTCGTAGCCGACCATGATGTTCGCCGGTTTGATGTCGCGGTGGATGATGCCTCGCTCGTGCGCGTAGCCCAGCGCATCGCACACATGCGCCGTGATCGCCATGGCGTGCTCGGTGTGCAGGCGGCCGCTCTTGGCGATCATCTTCGCGACGTCGGTGCCCTCGACGTACTCCATGACGATGTAGAGCAGCCCGCCTTCCGTCTCGCCGAAGTCATGAACGGCGACGATACCGGGATGGCTGAGTTTGCCCATCGCCTTGGCCTCATTCTTGAAGCGTTCCGCGAAGCTGGCATCCGCCTCCTCAAGGGCGTTGGAGAGGATCTTGATCGCCACCGGGCGATCCAATGAAATCTGCTTGCCCATGTACACCGCGCCCATGCCGCCACGGCCGAGCATCTTCACGATCTCGTATTCCGGCAGCAGCTTGTGCAGTTCTTCGGCGGTGGGAGGCACCCACGGGCCGGAGGGCTTGCTGCCTTCATTCGTGCCGAGCAGCTCGCGGCCCAGCGCACTGAGATTCGGGTCGTTTTCCGGGGTAGAAGGGTCCGTGCTCATGAGGTTCTACCAGAGACTAATGAAAGCAGGCGGGGCGGTTACAGGGAAAGTGGAAAAAACTTCGCGTGAGGTTTGTTCGAGGCGTCACGGCAGTTCGATGACGACACGAAAGCCGCAGTGGGTGGTGCGCTTCACGAGTCCGCGGGTCTCGCGGTGGGAAATGAGCAACTGCCCTGGATTCCAAGCCGCCCAGTAGCTGCCGCGCGCCAGATCTTTTTCACCCGCCGGATCGTTAAAAAAGTCCTGGCAGCGTTCCATGACATTGCCGTCGAGATCGTAGATTCCGAGCCGGTTCGGGGGAAAACTCATCACCGGGGAGGTCAGGGCATGACCGTCCGCGTAACCGCCGCCGACGGCGTTGGCATTGGCAAACATCTCCTTGTAGGATTTGTCGGAGTAGTTGCCCAGGTTACTCTTTGTGGGAGGCCATTCCTCCCCCCAGTAGCGCAGGCCTCTGTTTTCCATGCTCAGGCTGTAGGGGGTGCCATTGGAGGACTCCTTGCCACCCAAGCCTGCAGCCCAGCTCCACTCACGATCGGTCGGCAGACGGTAGCGCACGCCCTCGCGGGCAGTCAGCCATTCACAGAAAGCCAACACGTCGGCGCGATCCACCATGACAACAGGATGATCACCCGCCGTGCTAAGCGGCTTGTGTTTATAAGCGGGCGCCTTCCATTCCGCATTCACGCCAGGATTCGCGGCGGCATACACCTCGTAGTCCTGTCTTCGCGTCTCATGAATGCACATCAGCACCTTCGTTTCCGGCACTGGCACGAACTTCATTCCGAGGGAGTTGATGAAGGGTGAGTCCTTTGTGGCTTCGGCTGGGCCGACTGTTGTAGGAGTCGAGGACGGGTTGGGCGTTACGGCTGTGGTTTGGGAGGTGGAGACGGGCACCTGTGCCGAGGCACCTGATGCCGGGGCTGTGGAGGTCGGAGGAGACACGACAGGGGCGACAGGCTCAATCCAAGCGAGCTGCAAATCAATTCTGCCAGTCGCCGAAATCTGCTGTTTGATCATCTCCACGGTGTTGGCGTGCAAATCGATGGCCTCTGGGGGTGGGCTGCCGACAACCTGAAGTATCGCTTTCAAAGATGGTTCCGCCTTCTCTGTCTCTGGATCCGTCACGATCAGTCCACTCCGAAGTCCGGCCAACAACGCCGCACCACCCGGTTTGATCCATGCAACATTCTGGAGCACCACACGCCCTTTTCGCGAACTTTGGGACGAGTAGGCCACGATCACGTCTCCCGAGCCAGTGAGGGCGTAAACGGTTCTTCCACAAGCGGCAACATCCGTGCATCCCTTGGCTTTGGAACTGATGCTCAGTCCGCCGCTCTTGTTCCAGGCCACGGGCTCGCCGTCCTGCTTCAAGACGGCTGCAAGGTCCGCGCTCTGGGAGATCGCGATGATATCCTTCCTCGCGCTTACAGGTGGCGCAGGCCAGCGGGTGTTGAGCGGGTCGGTGCCGTATTCGCGTCCCCACCACAGAAGGGAATGGTTGGCCAGAAGCGCATGACTCACCCCACGATCACTGGTCGCGTCGACGACACCCGTGAGGATTCCCGGCGCTTGAGTCGCAGCCGTTCTGTTCAGAATGCGGCACCCACCCTTGTCATCAATCAAGATCTCCTCGTCACCCGACCGGTCGAATCGGACGAACCGGGCACCTGATGCCGCAGCGTAGGTTGTGGCTCGGTAATCAGGTGGTTCTCCATCCTTGCTGTAAACCGAAATGACCTGCACTGCCTCGCCGTTGGATCGGATTCCGACGATGCCTCTGTCTGCCGCGTGAACCGCGACAAAATCGGTCAAATCCCCCACCTTGCCGGGATATGCCTGCTTTGGCACGTCCGCGTGCTTCCACTCCGTCAATGATCCAAGTGGGCCATCACCCTTGGGCGGCGTCTGCCACCAAGTTCTGAGGCGACCTGTCACCGCTTTGGACGGACTGCTTTGAGGCACAGAGGTGGGAGCAACGGCAGGCACTGCGGAGGTGGCCGTTGGGGTGCCTGATGCCGGAGGCTTCGTTTCCACCAAGGTCGTCGGGACTGGCTTCGGAAATGCCGCCACAATTTCTTTTCGCGTCGTCTCCAAAGCTTTGGCGGAGTCAAGTTCCGAAGCCTTGACCAAATCCGTTTGCGCCACCAGGAGCGACTGATCGAGGGCGGAGACGAGTGTACTCTCGATCTTCACCAACTCTCGGTCAAAGATGGCGCGGAGATCCTTGAGACGCTGCGGGACATGAGATCCCAGCGGCGGCAGCACAGTGAGCGGCTTGACAGAGGTGGCTGCGAGGTTCTTCTCGATCTCATCGGCCAGTGCATTGGCGCGGGCGATGGCGGCATCGAGTTCGGTCACATCGGCCTGCACACCGGATTTCTTTGCCTCATCTCTCGCGGCAGTCAGTGCGTTGCGATACTTGCCTGCCAGATCAGCGAGCTGGTCGTGCCGGGTCTTCTGGTAGTTTGCCACACGGCTGCGCACCTCCGGTAGCGACAGAACGGAGACCTCCGCTTTGGCAGGCGCTAATGGCGTGGGGGCGATGGACGGCGTTGGCTTGGAGACCAGAGGTGCGGGCACCGGTGCAGCCTTGCCATCCGGAACTTCGAGCACGCAGCGGAAGCCCATGTAGATCGTGTTTTTGTCAACGGGCGCCCAATTCCTCTCGGAAAGGGTGTGTTTGGCCTCTTCCCATTCCCACGAAGACCCACGCATCACAGCATTTGCTCCATCCCTGTCTACACACCATTCCGCGACATTCCCGCCCAAGTCACGAATTCCCAGCCGGTTGGCGGGGAAGCTGTCCGCTGGTGACAGCCCCGAAAACCTGTCACGAAATCCTGGGATGGATTTTTGGTTCCGCCATGGGGCGGTTTCTTCTCCCCGCAAATTTGCAGCATCGTTGGGCGGGGGCCACTGTGTGCCCCATTCGTAGATCTTGATATGGCCATCCTTTTGTTTTGGCCCCAAGCTGGCATCTTCCAGCTCTCCTATGCCGGCCGCGCAGCTCCATTCATGGTCGCTGGGGAGACGATACTGGTCTTTTGGCCCAATGACGCCAAGCTCGCGCTCTTTTTTAGTCAGCCAGACGCAGAAATCACGAGCGTCGTTCCAACTTACCATCAAAGCCGGGCAATGATCCCCCACGTTGTTCATTCCAACTGGATCAGCCCATATCCTGCCCGGATGCTCTCTGATGAAGGCCGCGTAGTCCCGGCAACGCGTCTCCCACACGCTGCAGAGCACCAGTTTTCCATGCGTGGGTCCACCGATGATCGGCACAGGAACAAACTTCATTCCAAGAGTGTTGGCGAAGGGTCTTTCTTTGGTGGCAAGCGCAGTGCTGACCACCGTGTTCGGCAGCGGGTCATCGGTCAGCAGCTTTTCCATCGGAGCGTCGAGCGGCCGGTCGTCATACCAGAACAGCCGGGCGACGGTTGGCATGCTGACCGAGAGATACATCGTCACCAGCCCCGGCTTTGCCTGGCCGACGTGCCTGAGCATCCACTCTACGCCCCGTGCCTTGTCGAAGAATGGGCGATCAACACTCACCTGCCCCTTTTTATCAATGGCGGCCACGCCTCCGATAGCAGCCAACAGGGAGGCGGCGTCCTTCATGAATGCTGGCTTGTTGGGGCCCTTGCCTTCGTCTTTGAAACCCCATGAATAAGGCACACCCTTGGCATCCACGGCAAAGATGCGGCTGCGATTGACATGCGCGAAGGAGAACTGCGTCTTGTTGAAGGCCTGCGGCAGGGTGACCTGCCCGAGGTCCCTCTCCCACACCCGCAGGCTCCCGTCATCCAGCAGCAGCGCGAGCGAAAGGTCGGAAGCCGAAAGCGCCTGCGCCTTGCGTCCGGCGGGCACGGATGGCTTTTCTTTCCATTCGGTGTTGGTGCCTGATTTTTTACCGTCAAATCCACTGCCCCAGACACCCAGGCTGCCGTCTTCCCTCAATACTGCGGTCACTGGCGTGGACACGAATGCGTCCTTTATGGCAGGGCCATCCTCTGGCACCTTGCGACCGGCCATAACCCGCAGCTTTCCAGAGTTGTCGATCAGGCCGAACTCTGAACCCCAGCCGTGGCAGACTCGGCGGATGCCCGCAAAGCGTTCTCCACCAGAGGTCAGCACCGAACCGTCCTCCAGCCGCACCACCCAGCCGGTGGCGTGGAGCAGCACCTGTGCCGCTCCCTCCACGCCACGCAGCTTCGTCAAATCAACGACGGGGTCGTTTGGCAGCGAGGACCAGATGCGGAATCGTCCCTCCCGGCGAAAATGCTCATCCTGCGGCCATCTCGTCGCGGGCGACCGCGCTGCGGCAATCACTGGCGCGGGGGCGGGTGGTGGAACCAAAGTCTGCGACTGCTTCGTGCCCCTCCCTGCGAAAAAGAACGCCAGCACTGTGCCAAGGATGCCCACGGCGGCGGCCAATCCGAGCCACGGCACTTTCCCAGGCTTTGGCTGTTGCTGCGACGTTGCCGGCTGCTCGGGCACGTCGTGCATCGGGGGCGACTCTTCGACCTGCCCCGCGCGTCCGGCCAAATCGTTGACCGTGGTGCTGCGCTGGGGCCGTTCCCCAGTGGGCAGCGCGGGGGGGGCCTCGTCGAGCCCCTCATCTACATGCACCACGGGCCGCGTCAGGATCACATCCAGATCAGCCCTCATTTCACCGGCGCTCTGGTAGCGCAATTCGCGGTCGTCACGGATTGCCTTGGCGATGATGGCGTCATAGCGCGTGTCGATCCCCGGGATCTGTTTGGAGGGCGGATCAAACATTCCCTGCGGCAGTTTGCCTGTGAGCATCTGGTAAAGCATCACACCCACGGCGTAGATATCTGCGCGGTGATCCACCGCCGTGCCCAGCATCAATGCTTCAGGCGCCATGTAATGCAGCGTCCCCATCGCCATGCCGCTCTGCGTGAGACCGGTGTTTTGCGAATGTGTCATCTTCGCCAGCCCAAAGTCCGCCACCTTCACCACGCCATCGTAGCTGACCATGATGTTCGCCGGTTTGATGTCGCGATGGATGATGCCTTTGCCATGCGCATAGGCCAGGGCGTCGCAGACGTGCGCGGTAATCGCCATTGCATGATCCGGTGGCAACCGTCCCTGTTTGGCGATCATGCGCGCGACATCCGTCCCGGCCACGAATTCCATGGCGATGTAGAGCAAGCCGCCAGCCGTCTGTCCAAAGTCATGCACGCCAACGATGCCGGGATGATTCAGCTTCGCCATGGAGCGCGCCTCGTTCTTGAAGCGTTCCGCGAAGCCCTGCTCCCGCTCGTCCAACTCGGCGGAGAGGATCTTGATGGCAACAGCCCGCTCCAGCGATCGTTGAACACCTTTGTAAACGGCCCCCATGCCACCTCGTCCCAGCAATGACGCAATCTCATACTTCGGGAGCAGTTTCTGCAGTTCTTCTGGAGATGGAGGCTCCCACGCAGCAGGCCTGCCACTGCCGGATCCTTGGGATGAGGGCGGGTGTGATTCGTCACTCATGGGCACGCGTCGAGATGATCAGTTTGTTTAGCGGATTTCAGGCTGCATGCCAGTGCGGATTCATCAGTCATGTCAGGAAAGATGCGCGGCATCCTTCATCTTTGGATTGTAAAGAGTTGCTGCAGCAAACCTAAAGGATGACCTCGGCTCATTGCTGCGGCAGTTCGAGAGCGACACGGAAACCGACTGCGGGGCCGGCCCGATCCACCGCATTGAAACGCGTCCTCCAATTCAGCGTGAAACTGTTGGTGTCCGCATTGTTCCATGATGCGCCGCGGAAAATCCTGGATTCTCGATCTGGGTCGAAACGTTCTTCCACCCACTCCCATACGTTTCCGCACATGTCGAACAGACCATGTCGATTCGGTGCATAGCTCATCACTGGAGCGGTGGTTGGATAACCGTCGTCATAGTCGTCAAAGTAAATCGCCCGGGTCTTCGGTGCCTGCCGCCTCCGGCTCTGGTCGCTGAAGTTGCCCGAGCCGCTCGGAGGCGGCCAATCAGCCCCCCAAGGATAAAGGGTGCCGCTCCCGCCCCCTGTGGGCGAAACCTTCTTCGATGGCCAGCGCGTATGCGGTTCGCCACCATAGGCTACGCTCCACTCCGCGTCTTTGGGAAGTCTGTAGCGCGCTCCTTCCCTGACACTGAGCCAGTTGCAAAAGCCTTGTGCCTCCGGCCATCTTACATTCACCACAGGATGATCGCCCGGTCGATCCGTGAAAGTGTGACCGTCATAGGTCTGAGACTTCCAATTTTCACCCGCATTAGATGATTCGGCAGCGAAGACAGCATAGTCCTTCCTGCGTGTTTCATGGATGCAGAAAAGCACCTTCGTCCCAGGCACCGGCACAAATTTCATGCCGAGGGAGTTCACGAAGGGCTTGTCCTTGGTGATCCCGTGCAATGTGTGAACGTCAGGTTGGGATGCCTGCGGCTTTGCATGGGAGGTGTCGGCTGATGATCCTGTTCCATCGCTTGAACTAGAGGGCGGTTTATTAACTGCTGTCTCGTCTTGATGCGCCGTTGTGGCAGAGGATGCCCTGCTTGACTGGAACCAGACGAGACCGCCGCCAACAGCCAGCACACTCAAAACGATCCAGATGGGCCAAGCCCCAGAGGACTGCATGGAAGGCTGCGACGGTGCTGCTGCGGGCGGCGGTGATTGATGACGTTTGCGTCCTCCGGGTTGATGCGGCCTGGCGTGCGTGGGTAACGCCGCAGGAGTCTGGGCGGGGGGAACATTCTCCTTCGGAGCCTCCACCTCTGCCACGGCTTGTGTGAGGATGTTGTCCAAGTCATCGCGCATTTCACGGCTGCTTTGATAGCGCTCCTCTCGCTCCTCTCGCAGCGCCTTGGCGATGATTCCATCGTAGCGCGGATCGAGGCCGGGCACGAGCAGGCTCGGGAGTTCAAACATCCCCTTGGGCAGCTTTCCGGTGAGCATCTGGTAGAGCATGACGCCCACCGCATAGATGTCCGCACGATGATCCACCGCGCTACCGAGCATGAGCGCCTCGGGTGCCATGTAGTGCAGCGTGCCCATCGCCACGCCGCTTTGGGTGAGACCGCTGGCGTTGGAGTGCGTCATCTTCGCCAGGCCGAAGTCCGCCACCTTCACCACGCCATCGTAGCCGACCATGATGTTTGCCGGTTTGATGTCGCGATGGATGATGCCACGTTCGTGCGCGTAGGCCAAAGCATCACACACATGCGCAGTGATGGCCATCGCGTGCTCAGTGTGCAGGCGCCCTTCCTTGGCGATCATGCGCGCCACATCTGTCCCCTCCACATACTCCATGACGATGTAGAGCAGTCCGCCCGCCGTCTCGCCGAAGTCATGCACCTTTACAATGCCTGGATGGTTCAGCTTGCCCATCGCACGCGCCTCATTCTTGAAGCGCTCCGCGAAGCTGGGATCGGCATTTTCGAGGTCCGTGGAGAGGATCTTGATGGCCACGGGACGGTCGAGCGACTTCTGCCGTCCCATGTAAACCGCGCCCATGCCGCCACGCCCGAGCATCTTCACGATCTCGTATTCCGGCAGCAGCTTGTGCAGTTCCTCCGCCGTGGGAGGCACCCACGGGCCGGAGGGCTTGCCGCCTTCATTCGTGCCGAGCAGTTCACGGCCCAGCGCACTGAGATTGACTTCGTTTTCCGGGGTAGAAGGGTCGGTGTTCATGAGGCTCTACCAGAGGGAGAGCTGGCATGGGGGCTTGCTGCACCATTCATCATGGCCCTTTCAGGATGTGGGTGATACCTGAACGGCCCAGTGCCGGCCCTTTGAACTGCCATTTGCCTTCGGTCATTTGAAATTCGTCAAAGACGGTTGTCGTGTTTCCCTCTGGATTGAGGAATAGAAGCAGACCATCCCGCAACTTCCAACGCGTCTCGTTTCGATTCCCCGAGCCTTGAATAGAGCCGTCTTCGTTCAATCGAAGCTTGCAGATCAAGCCGGCATTTTTCGCGGCCTCTCGGTGAAACTCCAGGCGCCGGTTGATGATGTCGGATGCGTTTAGTTCCGACAAGGAAGTCGAGGTGCTCGATGCGTCCGAACCACTGCCGGGCGATGCAGCGATCGACGTTGTTGCAGACGACGCCACCGGGGCGGGAATGATTGTCAACTCGGGTAGTTCGAGCACGCAGCGGAAGCCGCTCTCGTTGGGACTGCTGTAGGATTCACGGGGATCGTTCGGATCCCGGATGGGGCTTCGGTAGCCTGGCGCGAGCTGATACGACGCAGAAGTGGCGAAGCTTCCTCCACGCAACGAGCGCTGACTTTCCGCATGGTTATACCAACCGCTGCACAGCTCCCAGACGTTCCCCGCCAGATCAAAAAGACCTAAAACATTGGGAGCATATCTCATGACCGGTGCCGTCGTGGGGAAGCCGTCGTTGTAGGAACGAAGATAGTAACGCTGATTGGGAACCCGATAGTGGAACGTATCGTCGGCAAAATTGCCAGTCCCTCTCGGTGGCGGAAATTTGTCGCCCCAGACATAGGAGGGGAGTTCGCGATTGGGACTGCCAGACGACGCGTCGGAGGTTTCACTGCCACCCAGACCAGCGGCAATGCTCCATTCATTGTCCGTGGGCAGGCGATACGTGAGCTTTTCCTGATAGGAGAGCCATTCAGTAAAACTGACCGCTCCGTCATACCGGACAATCACGGGATGATCATCGGTTTCCGAAACGGGCAGGTTCTGCCAGGTGACAGACTCCCAGTTGTTGCCCTTGTACGGGATGGTGTTCGCGAAGGCGCGAAAGTCACCCTTGCGAGTTTCATGGATGCACATGAGCAGCTCCGTTCCGGGCAGCGGCACGAACCTCATTCCAAGGCTGTTTACAAAGGGACGCTGCTGCGTTGTTTGATGCAGCCTCGCGGAACGAATGTGCGTCTTATGCCGATAGGTCTGGAGAGCCTGGGCAGATACAATGTCTCCTTTTTGGACCAGCTCTGCGTTTAGGAAATCGAAGGATTGATCGAGTTCGGCGGCCAGACCGGACTCGAATTTCTGTGTTTCCTCATCAAAGATTTCACGCAGGCGTTTGAGCGAATCCGGAGTGTCGTCTCCCAGCGGAGGCAATGCATCGAGGGCTGCAACGATTCGGGAGGACGGCAGTTTATCGATCTCTGCCGCATGGCGGGTTGCGTTTTCCACCGCTTTCATTATGGCCTCGACGTGGCCCAAATTTCCCGTTCCGACCGCCGCAGCATGCGCCGCTGTGAGCGCCTTTTGATACCGGCTGCACAAATCGGCTAGCTGCTGTTGCCGGGCGGCCTGGTATTTCGCGACTCGGGACTGGAAACCCGGCAGTTCGGTGAGGGGTGGAACCGGCGATTTGTGGTCCGCGTCATTGCCGGGAGCACGTACCTGAAAGGCAAAAAAGGTAGCGCTGCCGCCATTCACACGCAGGCCCAGGGTTGGGGTTTTTCCCAGCGGAAATTTTTTATCCACATTCGGCCGGACGTTGTCCCATGAGCGCGGTGCGTAGTCATAGATGCGGTCGCCGTCGAAAGTCACCGTCACCCTTTTCGCGGTGACGCGAATGAAGAACTCGTGAACCCTGCCATCCGCAGGATTACGGTCGAATGGTCGTGTGCTCCGGTTCGATCCGAACGTGAATCCGTTGGCCAGCACCACGACACCACTGCCCCTGTGGATCAACAGGTTCATGGCCCCCCCTGGAGTGGGCAGCAAAAACCCCAACGCTTGATGATTGGCGGAGCGGACACTGATGTAAGCATCATAGTCGGCGAGTGTTTCAGTGGGCACGCCGATGGTTGCCGCATTGCGGGTGGCGGTCGGGGAGTCCAGATGGCCTTCGGCGAATTGCCAGGCTCCATAGGTCACTGCCTTGGGACCAGAGAGTATCTTTAGGACATCCTGCCACTTTCCATCGGCGATCAATCCATCGACGCGTGGTTTGGCAGGTTCTGGCACAGGCATCTTAGCCGGAGGGGCAGGCGTTGTGGTGGGGTTGGATGGCATTGGCGTCGCCGGAGGAACGGGCTTTGTCGCGACTGTTACCGGTTCCGGAGGGCTGGGAGGAGGCGGTGCGGGCGTGAGAGTGGGCGGCGGCGATTCGGTCAGCGGGACTTTCTCGGACGGAGCTTCATCATTACGTGGCCAGATCAGATATGCCGTCGACAGCATCAACAGCAGCGCCGTTGCCGCCCAGACCTGCCGTCTGGAGGTTCGATGCGGGTGGCGTTGATCGAACGACACACCTTTCCCAAGCAGAAGTTCATCAACATCCGCCTGGGCAACCAGTTCGGAGTGAGTGGGCTTGGGCGGCGCAACAGTCACGTCTGGTGCGTCTTCCCGAATCTTGACCATGGGTTGCGTCAAGATGCCGTCGAGATCGGCACGCATCTCGACGGCGCTTTGATAGCGTGTTTCGCGATCCTCCCTCAACGCCTTGGCGATGACACGATCGTAACGGGGATCCACACCGGGAATCAGCATGCTGGGCAGTTCGAACATGCCTTGTGGCAGCTTCCCGGTGAGCATCTGGTAGAGCATGACGCCCAATGCGTAGATGTCCGCACGGTGATCCACAGCGGTGCCGAGCATGAGCGCCTCGGGGGCCATGTAGTGCAGCGTGCCCATCGCCATGCCACTCTGGGTGAGGCCCGATTCGATTCCTTGATTGATCTTCGCGAGTCCAAAGTCAGCCACCTTCACGACGCCATCGCAGTCCACCATAATGTTCGCCGGTTTGATGTCGCGGTGGATGATGCCCTGCCCGTGGGCATAGGCCAGCGCATCGCAGACATGGGCGGTAATCGCCATCGCGTGCTCCTGTGGGAGCCGTCCGTTCTTCGAGATCATCCGCGCGACATCAGTGCCTTCGACATACTCCATGACGATGTAGAGCAGGCCGCCGCTTGTTTCGCCAAAGTCGTGAACTTTGACAATTCCCATGAAGCTCAGTTTGGCCATCGCCTTGGCTTCGTTTTTGAAGCGCTCTTTGAACCCCATGTCGCTGTCTTCGAGCGTGTTGGAAAGAATCTTGATGGCGACGGGGCGATCCAGCGCGATCTGCCTGCCCATGTACACCGCGCCCATGCCGCCACGCCCGAGCATCTTCACGATCTCGTATTCCGGCAGCAGCTTGTGCAGTTCCTCCGCCGTAGGCGGCACCCACGGACCGGAGGGCTTGCTGCCACCCGCACCAAGCAGTTCACGGCCCAGCGCACTGAGATTGGCGTCGTTTTCTGGAGTCGAAGGACCAGTGCTCATGACGTTTCTACCAAGGACTAATGAAAGCAGGGTGGGCGGTTACAGGGAAAGTGAAAAAATCAACAGGCAGGACAGGACCCGCATTTTACGAGATGGCACGTTAGTTTGACGGTCAGATCAGGGGGAGGCTTTGGCTGCCGGCGTGACGGGTTCGATCCAGAAAAGGCAGGGTGAACCGTAAACACTCAAGCCTGTGTATTTGATCTGAAGGTCGATGGCTTCAGGTGGCAGGGAACCTGCGGCTTGTAGAACTGCTTCGAGTGATGGCTCGGCTTTCGCCGTGCTGGGATCGGTAACGATGCGTCCATTCTTGAGCCCGGCCAGCAGTCCCATTCCTGCAGGCTTAATCCACTCGACGTTATTGAGGAGCACGTCCCATGTTCGGACGCCGGAAGTCCTGCTGAACGCCAAAATCACCTCGCCGTCTCCGTTCAAGGCATACGCGCTTCCTTCGCAAACGGCAACATCGACGACGTTCTTGGATTTGCCGCTGAAGGTCTGCCTGCCATCCTCGTTCCACACGATCACACTGCCATCTTTGCTTACGGCCGCCGCCATATAGCGACTCTGGGAGATGGCTACGATGCCCTCACGGGCACTGACGGGCGGGGCAGACCAGCGCCGATTCATCGCGTCGGTCCCATACTGGCGTCCCCACCACTTGATGGTACCGTCGCTTAGCAGGGCAAGTCCAAGCCCTCCCGATGTCGAGTCTACCACGGCATCGACGACGTTGATGAGGGGTACAGGCGGCGCCGTGGTGGTAATGACGCGGTCAATCGACAGGTGCCCGCGATCATCAATGATGGTCAGCTCATCTCCGGTCCTGCCGAACCTGGCAAAAAGGCCACCCACGGGCGGAGTCGTGGTCAGTGCCAAGAAGGCGTCAGCAGTAGTGGATGAATTCTTCACGATCACAAACTCCCCGTTGGCACGGAGACCGCCAAAGTTTGGCTCCATCGCGACGACCGCGACAAAGTCTGTGAGGTCGGAGATCTTCCCTTGTAAGACACGGTTGGGGTCGGCGGAGGAAGTCCACTTTTCCAAGACGCCGAGCGGTCCGGCACCTGGAGGCGCGGACTTCCACCAGCCCTTGATGCGACCTTGGACGGGTTTGTAAACGGTGGATACCGGGGCCGCGGGAGGGGGGGATGCAACGATTTTCAATGTCGCCGACGGTGAGGTGAGCTTTGATACGGGCTGAGGAAATGCGGTGAGCAACTCCTTGCGAAAGGTCTCCACTTGTTTCGCCGCAGAGATGTCCACGGCCTTGACCAGATTCGTTTGCACGTTGAGCAAGGATTGATCCAGACCGCCCGCGAGTTCGGTCTCATTCTTCGTCAATTCCCGGTCAAAGATCGCCCGTAGGTCCTGGAGGCGCTGAGGGACTTGGCTTCCAAGCGGGGCGAGGCCTGGCAATGGTTTGATCTGCTGGGACGTTAGATTGTTTTCGATGACTTCCTGCAGGGCCGTGGTGCGAGCAATGGCGGCGTCGAGTTCGGACACATCACGCTTGGCACCTGATTGTGCGGCCTCGGCTCGTGCGGCGATCAGGGCATTGCGGTACTTGGTGGTGAGATCGGCGAGCTGCGCATGTCGTGCCTTTTGATAATTGAGCACCCGCGAACGGACCTCGGGCAACTGATCGAGGAGCGTCGCTTTTGAAGGCTGGGGCGGCGGCACCACTGTAACCAACTTTGGCGGGGCACTTGCGGTGGCCTTGGCTGACAATGTTTTCGGCGGACCGTCAAACCAAAGCAGGCGGCCATAGGTCCGTGAGAGCTTGCCGTTGTAGTCGGTCCTGAACGAGCACAACTCGGGGGTGGCGCCACTCACACGACGTATCAAAGGATCATAAACGCTCGCGTCACCGGCACCTCCGACTCTGATGTGAGGCTGACCTGACGCCGTAAAAAAGCACACCGCTCCCTTGCCTGCCTCATGCACGCTCGAAGCGGCCAGGATGCCCGGCACAGGCTTGAGTCCTTGGTCTTGCGGTTCCCACATGACCGGTAGTCCACCATCGGTCAGGATGCCAAAGAGGTTATGGCCGGCGATGGCGAAGTGGCGGAATCTTTGAGACTTTAGGCTCAACGGCAAGGTCAATGGGCCGCCGCCAGTCCACATCAGCAGCGACTGGTTTTCCACCTGCACGGCGACCCGGAACTCCGAATGCGATATGGCAACGGCCTTGCGATTCGGAGGCAGCACTGGTTTGGATTTCCACTCGCCGTTTCCAGTCTCGTTTTTTCCGTCGAAAGATCTGCCCCAAAATGCCAGACCGCCGTCTTCGAGCAGGGCGAAACTAGTTGGTGAGAGAAACCCGTCCGTCGCCTTCAATCCAGGCGGTGCGATGATATCCGGAGTGTTTTCCAAATCGGGGCCACAGATTTCAATGCTGCCGTCCCTGCTGATCAGGGCGTAATCCCGGCCGTTGCCGGGGCAGATGCGTCGGATGTTTTTGCGGTCGCCGGAGCCATCGGAGCTGATGGTGTCTCCGTTGCCCCGAAGGACCACCCAGTTGCCTGAGCCCTGATACACCTGCACCACATCATCCACCCCGCGCAGTTTGGTAAGGTCGAGCGAGGCGTCGTTTCTCGATGATGACCAGGCTTTGAAGCGCCCCTCGCTACGGTAGTGGGCACCGTCCTTCGGCCATTCGAGAACGGCAGACGCCACAGGCGGAGCCGGGGCGCTCTCGTCCAGCCACAGCATCCTCACCGTGAGTGGATCATTGGACGAACGATACATGGCAATGGACTCATTTTTGACCCGCGGCACAGCAGCGAGGGCTTCAGAAACACCGGCGACTTTGGAGGACAGCGTCGAATTGGCCCAGGGACGTCCTTCTTTGTCGATCACGAGCATGCCATGATTGGTTTGGATCAGGCTCTCGCCGACGGTTTTATTCGGAAGAGGGACTGGTTTCCCCGTCCCCGACAATCCCCACTGCAAGGCGGGGCCTCCGTTCGTGGGCAGGACAAAAAGATTCAACCGGTCGATCGCGAAATCCCCCACCTTCTCAGCCGATAACTCGGCTGGCGGCGAAACGACACCCGAGCCGGCATTCCACACTCGCAGGCTGCCGTCGTCCAGCCTCACGGCCATCGAATTGTCGGAGCTCGAAAACTCCAGAGCCTTGCGACCGGGAGGGAGCGATGGCTTCACCTGCCACTCTGGGTTCTTCTCTTCTTTAACGCCATCGTGAGCCCGCCCCCATACGACTAGGCCGCCGCTCTCCAGCAACGCGACGTGATGATGGGGGGCCACGTAGGCGTCCTTCACGGGCCCGAGGTTTTTGGGCGGCTGGCTGCCTTCATCGGTTCGTCTGGGGTAGATGAACAACTCCCCCTTGTTGGTGATCAGGGCGCAATGGTTTCCCCATCCCGGACAGATGCGCCGGATGTTCAGCATGCCGTCAATTTCCTGATCGCTGCTGCGCACCTCACCGCTAGGCAGCAGCACCAGCCAGGCGTCCCCTCTCATATGAACTTGGTTCACGGCTGCGACGCCGCGGAGGATGCCGAGATCAATGACGGGATCATTCGGGACCGATGACCATGCGCGGAAGCGACCAGCGCTGCGGAAGTTGGGGCCCGAGGGCCAGCCGACAGAAACAGGAGCAGCGGGTTGGGGTGGAGATGGTTTGACCGCAGTCGATTTAACCGTGTTTGCGGCGGCGACGTTCGTTTCGGCCGGGCGATTCAGGAGCATCCAGGCAGCTCCCACCAAGGTCAGCACACCGAGCACGGCAGACCACAGCAAGACCAAGCCAGACTTTTTTCGTGGTGGAGAGGAAGGCTCTTCCTGAGGCCCCCCTCGGGTGCGACTTCCCGTCTGCGTTGGCCGCTCAGCGGTCGGCAGGGCTGCGGGCGCCTCGTCCGCGCCTTCCACCACATGCTCCACAGGCTTTGTGAGGATCCGATCCAGATCGGCACGGAGTTCTTCTGCGCTTTGGTAGCGAATATCGCGGTCATCACGGATCGCCTTGGCGACGATGTCATCATAGCGCGGATCGAGGCCGGGAATCTGCTTCGATGGTGGTTCAAACATGCCACGCGGCAGCTTGCCGGTGAGCATTTGGTAAAGCATCACTCCTACGGCATAGATGTCCGCCCGGTGATCCACCGCCG
The DNA here is from genome assembly GCF_020439865.1 of Prosthecobacter sp. Taxonomy (GTDB): domain Bacteria; phylum Verrucomicrobiota; class Verrucomicrobiia; order Verrucomicrobiales; family Verrucomicrobiaceae; genus Prosthecobacter. Next base: position 13,930 of record NZ_JAGRPF010000202.1, on the reverse strand, counting down.
TGCCCAGCGTCAGGGTCTCCGGTGCCATGTAGTGCATCGTGCCCATGGCCACCCCGCTTCGCGTGAGGCCCGAATCGGCGGCCTGGCTCATCTTCGCCAGCCCAAAATCCGCCACCTTCACTACGCCGTCGTAGCTGACCATGATGTTCGCCGGCTTGATGTCGCGGTGAATGATGCCCTTGCCGTGCGCGTACCCCAGCGCATCGCAGACGTGCGCGGTGATGGCCAGCGCGTGATCAGGCGGAAGCCTGCCCTTCTTTGCGAGCATACGGGAGACATCCGTCCCCGAGATGAACTCCATGCCAATGAACAACATGCCCTCAGGCGTCTCGCCAAAGTCATGCACACCCACGATGCCGGGATGGTTGAGCTTCGCCATGGCCTTCGCCTCGTTCTTGAAGCGCTCAGCGAAGCCCTGCTCCCGCTCGTCGAGTTCTGCGGAGAGAATCTTGATGGCCACGGGGCGGTCAAGCGACCGCTGAATGCCCTTGTAAACCGCACCCATGCCGCCACGTCCCAGCAGCGCCGTGACCTCATACTTTGGCAGGATCTTCTGCAGTTCCTCCGGAGTTGGCGGCTCCCATACCGCAGGCCGACCGGATGACGAACTACCCGGCCCTCCCCCGCCGGAGGGCCTCGATGATGATTGCGGGTGCGATTCTTCCGGCATCGTATTCGAGACGTTGAACTTTCTTAGCGGGAATCAGGTCGCGTGCCAAGGATGAATGCCATGACGCCATCGTTCTACGGCGGGTGCATCCTATGGCAGAATCGGACGGAACAGTACCTCATGAAAACGATACTGGGAGCTCCTGTCTCCATAGATCCACAGACCGAGCCGGTTCGACTTCCACTCGGGAATCACATCCAGGTCGGTCCGATAGTTCCCCTTCCAAACGGCCACCTCTTCGCCATCGATAGCAACAGTGATTCCGGCGGAAGCCCCATTGCTTAAAAAGGTGATCGAGAGGTCGTATCGCCGGCCGTTTTGGATCGCAAAATTTCCCAATTCAATTCCCCCTCTCGCTTTCATCGGTCTCACCAACATGATCTTCGCGTTCGATGTCTCAGCCGCGAACACAATCGAGGTGGCTCCATGACCGGTTGGAATCTTGAAATCGAAGCCTTTGCTTCCCATCTCTCGCGTAAAACTCATCTTCAATTGAAAGTCAGTGACTCCCTCGGTTCCGGGAAACTGAATCTCTCCTGGCCGCTGATTCTGTGGAAACAAGAGTTCGCTGCCATTCTTTTTCCAGATGTTGGTGGCGGCAGGAATCCATTCCCACCGGGAGACATCCTTCACCGGATCCACCGCCGCAATCAGGTCGATCCAGCTTTTGCTTGATGCATTCGCACCCACCGTAGGAGCTTCCTTGTCAGATGTATCGCTCCTCTCGCCCACTTCCAACACCAACTCTGGAGGCAATCCAGACTTCAGGTTGTTGACGACAACGGCATCATTTCCACAGTGAAGTGTCAACTCGATGACACCCTGTTCGAACGGAAGTGCCTGAACATTAAGTGGGATGTCGATCCACCAGTTGATTGGTGCGCCCTTAAACGTTCCAACCTCGGATCCGTCATGGCGAACGGACACGATGTCGCGTGTCGCAGCGAGGCGGATATTGGCTGTGTGAAGACGAAGAGTTGCCGAAATGACGCGGTCCCTTTCGGTTGGCAGCCGCGAGTCTTGAAACGTCCAGTGCAACACTCCCATGGTCTCATTGCTCTCAACATAGTTGTATTTTTCCGACACCGGACGGCCTGCGGGCGCCGGTGCTTTCGAGAGATACTCCTCGTGTGTGGGAGCAAGCCGCAATGGTGATGGACTGGGACCGGCGGGAGCGATCGGCTGGTCCTCTGGCAAATGAGAAGGGTCCGCCTGAAACTGTTTCACCAACTCCGCGTGGTTCTTTCTGCCTGACTCGATCAGAGACGCTTGAAGAGCATCCAGCGCCGGATTGAGCTCCGCCTGAAAATCAGATTCGATCTTGGCCACCTCTTGATCAAAGATCGTCCGCAATCGCTTGAGCGAGTCCGGCACGTTGTCATCGAGCATGGGAAGTGCTGGAAGTGGGGTGACTGTCAGCGTAGTCGGCAGTGTTTCGATCTGAGCAGCAAAGGATTTGGCACGTTCGACAGCCTGGCGGACCGCTTCGACATGGGCGAGTTCCCCTGACTTGATCGCCTCTGCTTCGGCCCGCGCGAGTGCGTTTTGATACTTGCCCGTCAGATCCGAGAGCTTTCCATGGCGTCGCTTTTGCTGCGTGGCGACGAGCGCCGAAAGTTCAGGGATGTCGCGGGTGCTGACCGTGTCTTGGGCAGACGAGGAGTTTGAGTCTGCACCTGGAGGAATGCGGATCTCGAAGGAATGAAACTCGACGACCCCCCTGTGGGCATTCAGTCCCAGACTGACTGGATGGAAGCTGCTTACCCCATTTGGCTGCGAAATCATTCCCCAGTCTTCCGGAGCCCAGTCATAAACCTTTTTGCCATCGATCTTCGCCTCAATCCCCGTACTATTGACCGTGATCATTAGTTCATGTTCGACACCATCCCCCGCCTTAAAGGCTTTCGGCTGCGAACTGATCGACTCCAATCGTGATCCCTCTTTACCCATCAGACATATCTTCCCCGCCCAGTCATAGAGGAAGAACTGCATCCCTCCAGTCTTCACCGGGAGATAGAAACCGATGCCATGACTGCTCTGAGCCAGAAAGCGAATCCTTGCCGTGTATTCATCCAAAGGTTCCGAAGGAATGCAGAAGAAAGCGCCGAAGGAAACCTCAGTGCAGGAAATCCCTCGATCACCCATCTCCCAATTACCGCGCGTGGTGGGGGTAACATTTCTCAACAACCCAAGCACATCCTGCCACTCTCCATTGGCCACGAGACCGTCGATGCGTGTTGCCTTGGCACTTGGTGAGCTGGCGGTGTCCGCTGCCACGACGATGCGGAAGCCATAACCTGGATTTCGTTGGCCAGGAACTTTTTGATATCTAAGGGATGATTGCAAGTGGACACGCTTATCCACCCCCCACGACCCACCTCTAAGCACTCGGAATCGATGTGTGGCATCAGACCAGTCCTCACACCATTCGAACACGTTTCCGCCCATATCGTACAACCCAAGGGAATTGGGTGAAAACTGCATGACGGGAGCGGTGGTGGGAAAACCGTCAACATAACCGCTGATATCTGTAATCTTTCCATTCCGACTTGCATCTCCGTAATTGCCGACTCGATCTGTCGTTCTCGGCGGAAACTGTGAACCCCACGGAAACATCGTGGTCTCCTTTCCGTCCAAATCGGCCGGCGTTGAACCGCCGTCACGACTCTCCACATCCCCTAAACCCACCGCAATGCTCCACTCCCGGTCGGTGGGCAGCCGATAGGATTTGTTTTCCTTCTGACTCAACCATTTGCAGAATCTCTGAGCGTCTTCCCAATTCACGTTCACAACGGGGTGATCGGTCGGCCTGTTCGTGATCTTGTGTTTTTCGGCAATTTGGTTCTTCCAAGTCTCATCAACGCCTGCCGAGTCCGCCGCATAGGCGGCGTAGTCGTTGTAGCGCGTCTCGTGGATGCAGAACAGCACGTCCGTGCCGGGCACGGGGACAAACTTCATTCCCAAGGTGTTCGTGAACGGAGCCTCCTTTGTGGGCTCAGGGGTTGGAATCGAGGCGACTCTTGCTTGTGGCGTGTCTGGCTCCGCCGGAGGCGGTAGAGACGAGGGGTCGTCTGGTGCGGACTCTGCCGCCGCCTGCTTCAAACTCCGATCTTGTGGACCGCTAAGAAACATTGCCGCGCCGATGCCGATGACCACGATCCCCACCACGGCCCAGACGAGCCATGCGTTCGATGATCGCGGCTTGGAAGCCTGCGCCTTTGCGCCTGGCTGCGATGGACGCTGAGGCTGCCCACCGGAGCGCTGCGGTCGCGCGTGGGTCGGTAGCGCGGCGGGAGTTGCTTCGGCTTTCTCCTCCACCTTGATCACCGGCTGGGTGAGGATGCCGTCGAGGTCGCGCCGCATTTCGCCGATGCTTGGATAGCGCGCGTCGCGGTCCTCCCGCAGCGCCTTGGCGATGATGTCGTCGTAGCGCGGATCAAGGCCGGGCACGAGCAGGCTCGGCAGCTCAAACATGCCCTGCGGAAGTTTGCCAGTGAGCATTTGGTAAAGCATCACGCCAACCGCGTAGATGTCGGCGCGATGATCCACCGCGCTGCCGAGCATGAGGGATTCCGGCGCCATGTAGTGCAGGGTGCCCATGGCCATGCCGCTCTGCGTGAGGCCGAGGGTCTGACCGTCGGTGCTGACCTTCGCCAGACCGAAATCCGCGACCTGCACGACGCCATCGTAGCCGACCATGATGTTGGCCGGTTTGATGTCGCGATGGATGATGCCGCGCTCATGTGCGTAGGCGAGGGCATCGCAGACATGAGCGGTGATCGCCATGGCGTGATCGGTGTGCAGGCGCCCCTTTTGCGCGATCATCTTGGCCACGTCGGTGCCATCGACGTATTCCATGACGATGTAGAGCAGGCCGTCCGTCGCGGTGCCGAAGTCATAGACGCCGACGATGCCCGGATGCTTGAGCTTGCCGAGGGCGCGTGCCTCGTTTTTGAAGCGTTCGGCGAAGCCTTGATCGCTCTCGTCGAGCGTGGCGGAGAGAATCTTGATGGCAACAGGGCGGTCGAGTGACTTCTGCGTCCCTTTGTAAACCGCGCCCATGCCGCCCCGGCCCAGCATCTTCACGATCTCGTAGTCAGGCAGCAGCCTGCCAAGTTCCTCCGCTGTCGGCGGCACCCAGGGGCCGGAGGGTTTGCTGCCTTCATTCGTGCCGAGCAGTTCGCGCCCCAGCGCACTGAGATTGGCGTCGTTTTCCGGGGTAGAAGGGTCGGTGCTCATGAGGTTCTAACAAAGACTAATGAAAGCAGGGCGGGCGGTTACAGGGAAAGTGAAAAAAAACATCAAATCACCGTGTCTGCCTCAGTTCAGACGGTCCATGCCGGTTGGTCAGCCTTGCGAGGTCACTGCCACTTGGTGGCTGACAGGGTTTCAAACCGGGGTTAGGTGCGCGGCCGAGTCCAACCGCATCCGTCATGAGGCCAGCCGCTTATCGCATCCGCCGGGTTTTTCCCCTTCTTGCCCTGCTTTCCACAGCCGCCGCCCTGACCTCTGATTCCTGGGGGCAGGAGGTGCGGGTTTCAGCCTCGGACTTGAAGATCGAGGGTGTCGACGGGAAGAAGAAGATTCGCGTAAGCCTGAGGCTCGCAGACGCTGCAACGGTGAGCGTCGCTGCAGCCAAGCTCCAGACGGTTTCGGGCGAAACAGTGCTGCCGGTCACATGGAAGGCCTTTGATTCACTTCAGCCGGCAAATTGCGCGTGGCTGGTCGTGGTGGACAACAGCAATCCGGCCCGGCAGCGGACAATTGCGGCGTGCGCCGACGAAACGCGCACCTTCCTCAAGCTCCTGCCAAAGGGTGACGCGGTGATGATCGCCAGCCTGGCCAGGGATCTGGTGGTCGTTGCGCCATTTGGATCAACCTCTTCACAACAGGAGGCGGCCCTCGCCGGAATGAAGGCGGACGGAGACGCTTCGTTGACGACGCTGATTTTTCAAAACGTCAAACATGCGCTGGGCGATCATCTGGCGAGGCGCGATGAGACGCGTCGCTGCGTGGTTCTGCTCACGGACGGCAAGGACGAGACACCCGGAGGACCGCTGCGAGTCACGGAACGGCGTAATGAGCTGATCGCCGAAGCCAAGAGGCTTGGTGTCGCCGTCCACACGCTTGGATTCGCGGAGAAAGCAACGGAGGCCAACTACTTCGCCGATCTCAAGGAGCTGTCCGTTCAAACGGATGGCGTGCATCTGCCGGCGGACGTCACCTCGAGGCGACTGCCAGACGACACCTGGCCGACGTTGATCGGCGCGATGCACAGCGGAGGCACGGCGGTGCTGGACGTGTCGTCATTGATCGAAGCTGCGCCCGTGAAACTGGAACTGACGAGTGAGTCCGGCAGGAAGGCGAGTGTGGCGATTCCGAGCGACGTGGTGGAGCGGGTTCTGCATGTCGATCCACCTCCGGCACTCGCATTGCAATCTACCGAGCCGCAATCGGAGGATATGTCTCCGATGATGCCCCTTTGGGGATGGGGAGTGGTGGGCGTGGTCTTGCTGGCAGTGATCGCTCTCGCCTCCCGCCGCAATAAGACTGGCACCGTCGTTGATACGAACAAGCGAGCCTCACCCGTTCGTGAGGAACCTGTGGCGGCACCAAAGAAGCCGACACCTCAACCAAGTGCGTCCGTGGTCGAAAACACCTCCGTCCCGCCCGCTTATCTGGAGTTGGTCGATGGCAAAAAGACCCGTCATACCGTGATGGCCAAAGGTGTGAAAATCGGCAGCGGGAAACACAACGACATCGTGCTCAAGGACGACAGCGTGTCCGAGACTCACTGCCTGATCACAATGACTAATGGCGAATGGACGATCGCGGACCTCGAATCCGCCAACGGGCTGCGCGTGAACGGCACCTACTACCATCAGGCATCGTTGAATCCGGGAGACGAGATCGAGCTTGGCGAGGTGAAAATGCGGTTTGTCGCCGAATAAAAGGGGACAATCGAGCCCGTTGCGCGACCCAGTTCATACATCGCATTGTTGCGGAGAATGGAAATGGCCGGATCACGGCAGTTCTTTGATCTGTGCATTCCTGAAGTCGACTGGCCCTTTCATGCCACAGAACACAATGTGACCACGTTTTTTGGAGAGATCGAGCCGGTGCCTACGTGAACCTTCCGGTACGGGATCTCCGGTGGGAAGTTCCTGGTCGATGACGGTGATGTTGTTGATGATAACTGTGAGCCGAGTGCCCTCCATGCGGATTTCATGGGTGTTCCATGTCATAGGCGCACCCATCGGCTTCGCCTTTGGCGAGATGAAGTACGTCAACGCTCCATGAGACTGCCAGGGCTTGCCGGTCGTGTAGGTGGGGGAGAGATCATCAAGCAGTTGAATCTCAAACCCCGTATGGGCGAGGTGCTTGTAAGGGCCCTTGTTGTCCGCACACCACACTCCGATGCCGTTGTTGGATCCTGACGAAAGACGTAGGTCGAACTTGAGATGGAAGTTGCCGTATTCTTTTGGCGAGATGAGATCGCCGCCGTTGACGGTGCTGGTAAGAATACCGTTGACGAGGCGGTAGCCGGCAACATCACCTTTCCAGCCGGAGAGAGAGTTGTTGGTGAAAAGGGGCGCCCAGCCGGTGTCGACAGATTGAGCCGGCTTGGGCGGACTGCCCGATTGCTGATCCTCCAGTTCATACTGAACCAGCAGCACAGGGCGTGCGTGGCCCACTCCCTCAGGATCAAACGCTTGATAGCCAAATTTCGTGTCTCCGACCCGGTCGAGCTGAATTCTAAAGAAGCCGCGGGTTGGGTCTTTGTCCCAGGCGATGTAGTCAGTGACCTTCACACCGTCATCCCATTGCACAGCTCCATCCTGCGCTCGGCTCATCCCCAATGTCAAATAGTCGGTCTGGTGTTTCCGTGCCATGGATTTGGCGAATGAGCTGATCTTCAGGAAGTCATCGCGAGAATGGAAAATGGGCAGCCTGCCGCCGAGCTGCTTTGCGAGTTGGGGCGCGGCTTTCGGGTCGGGGCCTTGTGGCCCCTTTTTTGGGAAGACCGCGTACAGAAACTTGCTGGTCGCGAAAAAGTCGGATGCGCCGGCATTGCTCAACTGCTGTTGGAGGATGGCGAGATCATTCCGTGGCTTGTTGCCAGCCAGCGCTGCGGCCTGGTTCTGCATCGTTCGGGCGAGGTTCTGGCTCGCCGGAGACAGCGTATCCATCGCAATAGGCGTGAGTTTCCCTGCGACGGCTAGGGTCACACTGGAGCCTTCGAGGCGGACGAAGAACGCCTGTAGGGAACGACCTTTGGTGTCGGTCCAAGTGGGGGCAGCTGCGGCTGGCGCGGACTGTTGCCGCTCATACACGATCTCGGTGCTCTTTCCGTCCGGCCAGTTGGCCGTGCCTTTGAGGATGGCGGAAGCTGTGGTTGATGACGGTGGTGTCAGGAGGAATTTGAAGCGGCTGTTCCAATCCACTTCCAGAACACCGCTCTTAAACTGCCATGTGCCACGAACGGTGGTGTTGTCGCCTGTCCATAAGGCCGAGCCATCGGCGGAAAGGTCCATCAGATAGGCGTCTCCCGGCCGGTCCATGTTCGTGCGAGTCCACCGGCCGAGGATGAGCTTTGTATCGGGGGCGGTGCCGGATTTTGAATCCTTCAGCAACCGAAGCTGGATGTCCCGGAACCAGACATTTCCTTTCCACGACTCGAGGCCGATAGTCCCGGCTCCCATCCGGGCGAGAGCTGCCTTGGCAGGTGGATTCCAGTTGTCCGGCTGAGTCCACTTATTCACCTGTTTGCCATCCACAAAGGACGTCACCGTTTTGTTTTGAACCAGCACCCTCAACTCGAACCACACGCCGTCAGCGACGGGGGAGTGGTCCAACGGCAGGAGATGCACGATGCTGCCCGTTCGTTGTTGATCGAAACCGTTGTCGATTTGAACTTGGAGGGATAGATCGGCTTCCCTGGTGCTCTGGATCCCAACCGGGAGGTGAAACCACAGGCCGGAGTTCCCCCTGTTCCCCGTCTTCACCTTCATGCGTAACTCAAAATCACTAAAAGCCTCCGGTACACCACCGGATCCCGTATAGACAAGGTCCGCCCTGACGCCCCCCGTCATGATGCTGCCTTGATCGACTGCAAAACCGCGCGGGTTTCCAATGATTCTCCAGCCGCTCAGGTCTTTGCCATTGAAGAGTGAGACGAAGTCAGTGGCGGCAGGCTCTTCAGCAGACGGTTGCGTTGGAACAGCTGGAACCATCGCAGGCGCAACCGTCGCAGGTGGAACAGTGGCAGATGGAACAGTGGCAGGTGGAACAGTGGCAGGTGGAACAGTGGCAGATGGAACGGTCGTTGTAGCAGTCTTCTCGGAGACTACTGAACTCTGGGTCGTGTTGGGGCCTGTCGGCAAAGCCGTTTCTGTCACTGGCTGATTAGGTATGCCAAAATTGACCCATGCCACACCACCGAGCACCGCCAGCACCAGCGCCGTCATCCAAAGCCAGGCGAGACTGCTACGAGGCGTCTCGTGTGGGATCGCGTGCGCACCGGTCGATCTTGGTGGAGCTGGTTGCCGTGTGCCGGGACGTTGCGGGCGGGCATTCGTCGGCAGCATGGCGCCTTGCGCAGGTGCATCGGCGGCTGCGGGCTCCACCTTGATCACGGGTTGGGTAAGAATGCCATCCAAGCTGGTGCGCATTTCGCCGATCTCCTGGTAGCGTGCGTCGCGGTCTTCCATCATCGCCTTCGCGATGATGCTGTCATAGCGTGGATCAAGCCCCGGCACCTGCAAGGAAGGCATCGTAAACATGCCGTGAGGCACCTTGCCCGTGAGCATCTGGTAGAGCATGACACCGACCGCATAGATGTCGGCACGATGATCCACCGCCGTACCGAGCATCAAAGCCTCCGGGGCCATGTAGTGCAGCGTGCCCATCGCCATGCCACTCTGCGTGAGGCCGAGGGTTTCGCCGCTCTTCCCATGCACTTTGGCCAGACCAAAGTCCGCCACCTTCACGATGCCATCGTAGCCTACCATGATGTTCGCCGGCTTGATGTCGCGGTGGATGATGCCGCGCTCGTGCGCGTAGGCCAGAGCGTCACAAACATGCGCGGTGATCGCCATCGCGTGATCGGTGTGCAGGCGCCCCTTCGCCGCGATCATCCTGGCCACGTCGGTGCCATCGACGTACTCCATGACGATGTAGAGCAGGCCTCCAGGCGCTTCACCAAAGTCGTAAACAGAAACGATGCCGGGGTGGTTGAGCTTGGCCATGGCCTTGGCCTCGTTTTTGAAGCGCTCAGTAAAGCCCCTGTCGCTCTCCTCCAACGCGGCGGAGAGAATCTTAATCGCCACGGGCCGGTCCAGCGCCGTTTGGGTGCCCATGTACACCGCGCCCATGCCGCCACGCCCGAGCATTTTAAGAATGTCATAGCCCGGGAGGAACTTCTGCAGTTCCTCCGCCGTCGGCGGCACCCAGGGGCCGGAGGGCTTGCTGCCTCCCGTGTGGAGTAACTCGCGGCCCAGCGCACTGAGGTTCGCGTCGTTTTCTGGAATCGGTGAGTCAGGGTTCATGGCGTTCTACCCGGAACTAATGAAAGCAGAGCGGGAGGTTACAGGGCGTCGGTGAAAAAGATGAAATTCTTTTTTCCTATGAACCGGTAGGAAAGCAGAACCGAGACCGGTGGGCGAGCCTGAATCCGGTAAAGTCTGTGTCAATCCAGGGTCGATTTCTGCAACGAGGCTGGCATGGTGGCTTCTCTGCCAAGCATCCTGATGCCTCCTCGATCCACAATTAACGCAAGCCCTTTCCCAACCACACGTTGGAGTCAGGTGATGGTGGCCGGACAGGATCACAGCGCGGCGAATCTGGCGCTCAATGATCTCTGCCGAAAATACTGGCGGCCCATCTACGCCTTCGCCCGGCATCGCGGCTGCACACCGCATGATGCTGAGGATGTCACGCAGGGGTATTTTGCGAAGCTGCTGGAGCGTGACTATATTCAGCGTGCTCATCAAAATCGCGGGCGCTTCCGCGCCTTTTTGGTTCACGACTTCAAATACTTCCTGTCAAACCACGAGGGAAAGGCAAGGGCGGAGAAACGCGGTGGCAACGCCTCCTTTATTCCCTTGGACGTGGCATGGGCGGAATCGCGGCATGAGCCTGCGGATCCAGTTGCGGTGGATGCCGAGGCCTACTTCGACCGCCAGTGGGCTCTGGAGATCGTGCGGCATGCCAAGGCTGACGTGGCGGCGGACTATGATCAACAGGGGAAGAAGGCACTGTTTGACTCTTTGCAGTCAGGCTTGGTCAGTACACCGGATGCAGCAACCTATGCGGTTTGGGAGGGGAGGCTCGGAATAAACACCAACGCTCTCAAGACCGCCCTCAGCCGCTTGCGAGACCGTTTCCGATCGGCTCTGGAGGCGCAGATCCTCGAAACCGTCGCCAACGAGGAGGACTTGAAAGCCGAGATGCGCCACCTCCGTCAGGCTCTCGCGCAAGCGTAGTCTGTGGCTTGAACTGTTGATTCTCCCGCAGTAAACAAACGGACATGTCACAGAAAGAAAACATCGCCGCTTCTTGGGATGACATGGAGTGGGGAGAACCGGAGCCCGGGCCCGCGTCTGCACCCGTCGCAAGACCTGCTTCTTCGTTCATTGAAATCACTCCGCCCCAAAAAGCAGCCGCAACTTCCGCACCGGCTGCCGTCGTCGATTCGCAATTGGAGCAGGAGCGGCTCAAGATCGAATTGGAGCGCGTGAGGATGGAGTCGGAGATGGCGCGGATGAAGGCCGAACTGTTGGAGCAGCAGCGCAGGCTCGAAGCGCAACAGGCAAAGGTGGTGGAAGTGCCCCGGACCCGCCCTCTGGAGCAGGATCCCTCCGCCGTTTATCCGCCGCCAGCGTCGGCTGCGGTTGTTTTCAATCCTAAAAGCCTCGCCACGCTGACACTGTCCGTCGAAGGAGGCAATGATGCCATCGTGACTGTAAAAGATCCTTTCACTGTGGGCAGGAACAAGGGCAACGACCTCATCATCCGCGACCTGCATGTCTCAGGTCAGCACGCTAAGTTCGCCGCTCGCCGGGATGGCGTGTTTGAGATCGTGGACCTTAATTCCAGCGGCGGCACCTTCGTCAATGGTGAACGAATTGAACGTTGCGCTCTTCAGAATGGTGACAAGATAGAGTTTGCTACTGTCACAGCGGTCTTTCGCTACGTCGCAGGCGGACAGCTTGATTCAGATGACGATTTCGAGGGCACCTTGGTGCAGGCGAAGGCTGATGTGGCGCGTAAATTGGCGTCGGTCGCGAAATCTCCATTGCACGGTTTGCTCAGTGTCTTGAATTCTGACGAGCAGAGTTGGGTCGTGCCTGTGGGCGGACAGGTGACCATCGGCCGCCAGCCTGGCAATGATTTCGTCATCGCCGAAGAGCACATCTCCGGTCGTCACGCGCGTCTTGCAGGCGACGGGGGGGGGAAATTTGAGATTTTCGATATTGGTTCGAGTTGCGGCACTTTCGTCAACGGCGTCCAAGTTGAACATTGGGTGCTAAAATCAGGCGACCGCATACGCTTCGGCATCGTGGACTGTGTGTTCATGATTATCGATCCGTTCGGTGGCGCAAATGTGGTCGAGAGGCCCCCTTTGAGGGGGGGGGAGAGCCACTTGCCGCAGGTCGAGGACTCAGGCGTCGGACCTCTACCGGAGCCGAAGCCCGCGCTGCGCGGCGGTCAGCAGAGCCCGCTGATTCGAAGAACGGGGAATTGAAATGGAGTGGCCAAAACTTGGTTCAAGTTGGAATGGTCGGCAGGGGTCTCAGTGACAGGGAACTTGCAAGTGAACCGACTGTCGTTGGAATTCAAAGCTAATTCAAATGTGTTGGTGCTGATCGGCCAATCTCCGCAAGGCAACATCACCTAACTCTGGAACCTAGGCCACACTTAGGACATGCCCGCCGATTCATTTGAAGGACGCTTCACCGGCCTGCTCCCACCTAGCCCGTGGACGACAAGACCCGCCAGATGGGCACGGCGCTGCTTGAGGCGATGGGTGTGAAGGTGATGCCATTGAAGGGCAGGCTCTGCCCATCCTCGTCCTCACGGGTTGCGATCGCGACGGTCATGCCGCCACGGCAACTGTGCTCGCCGACGCCGAAGGCAACGCCCCGGCCACTTGGATCACCGCTTGTGATCTGTAACCACGCGATCCCGCCTGTATCCGCAGGCGGGATCGTTACTCCTGAATCCTCATTCCCTGACCTCGATGCCGGGATGGCGTGAAGAACTTTTTTTAGCTATGCTTGCCCGGTGGTTGCGAGATCATCCGTCTCAAGTTTACGGTCCATACTACAGGGTCTGGTCAGAATGTGGCTGTCTCGCCGCACAACGTTTTGGTTTTTCCTGCTGCTGGATAATGGGGCTATCCGGAGAGTTGCGTGAAAAATTGCACATCCCCCAGCGAATGTCCGACCCGGAAAGGTATGGGTAACAAATCATCAGCCATGACACGAAATGCCCGCGAATTCATCCGCTCCACCACAACCCTGCTTGATCACATTCTTGCCACGCTCACGCAGGAGGAGCAGCACGACCTGCTTGATGCCTTGGCAGGCGAGATCGAGGAACGCCTGGAGGCTTTGGTTGAGACCGTGGAGCCGTGAGTCAAACTTGAAACCTGCTGCCACCCCAATGACCCCAGTCTATTTCGATACACGATTCAAGCTCGGTCTGCCGTTGTCGGAGTTACCCGACTCGTTCGCGATCATTACCGCCTATGCCACCACGGGGGAAGTGTGGACGGGTGAGGACAACCATGCCGCCAGCGATGCTCTCCGTGCGGAGCTGGAACAAGGTGGAAAACTCATCGGAACAATTACCGGATACTCGCCTGCGACCCAGCATGCGGAGCCTGGATATGCTGCTGCTCTAGAATTCGAGGAGGCGTGCAAGATGGGGGTCCGATTCAAGCAGGACGCCATCTACTTCGTGAGCAGTGGCACGTTGTTTGTCAGCCATTGCGATCACCGCCGCAGCCTAAAACCCGTCGCCCAGTTCGCGAAGAGAGTTGACCCGTCCGGCTGACATGAAGTTCTACGCCTCATGAATCAGTTAAGGTTTCCCACGACGAACTTGCCAGGGGCGAGCCGGCGCTCTCCATCCCACCGGTAAGACACCATGGTGCCTTCTCGTGCCGCGCTGAAATCAAGGCAGGCGAGGTTGTGACGCAACGGTGCTTTCTCACGGCTGGCTGGCATCCAGTAATGGCCGAAGAACACGGGTGGT